>DAINDE010000029.1:0-51046 GCA_036732025.1 Rhodocyclaceae bacterium | reverse complement strand
CCGGCAGGCCGACGGCCATGCGCCAGGGCTGGCCGGCGGCGACCAGAAGCCGGGCCGGCACCCCGGCGGGAAGGGCCAGGTCGCGCTCCTGCAGGCGCAGGATCTTGCGCGGCGCACGGGGCTCCCCCGTCCACGGCAGCGCCAGGGTGACCAGCAGGGCGCCGCCGGAAGCCGTCAGCTCCAGGCGCGCCTGGCGGGGGGTGGCGCCGGGCAGGGGACGCAGGGAAAGCTCCCGGGGCGAGGCGGCGGGGTCGGCGGCGACGGCCTCGAGGCGGGCGCCGTCCTCGGCCCCGACACCAGGGGCGGCCTGGGTGATCCAGCTGGCCGGGCCTTCGCCGGTGGGCGCCGCCACCCTGGCGGCGGCGAGCAGGGCAAGGGTCTCGGGCGCCAGGCGGGCTTGCTCGAACCGGAGGTCCAGCCCCCCGCCGGGGCGGACGGCATAGCCCGCCAGGGTACCCGCCGGATCGACGCCGCGCAGCACCACGGCGTGGCCGGCAGCCACCGGCAGGGGCCCGAGGTCGGCGAGATCGACGGCCCGCCGCGGCGAGGTGAGGGCATACTGGCCGGCCAGGGCGAGGAGGAAGAGGGCCGCCGCCCACCGCCAGCGGGCACGCAACTCCCGCAGCCAGCGGTAGCGCGCGACGGCGGCGAACATGGCCTCAGGGTTTGACGTGGACCGTGCCGGACGACCACGCGGAGACCCAGTCCCCGCCGTCCTGGGCGCTCAGCCAGGCGCGCACCTGCATGAGATGGGGTCCCAGGGAAACCTGGCGGTGGCCGTCGGTGCCGTCCCAGGTCTGCGGCTGCTCGCGGCCGACCCAGGTGCCGGCGGCCAGCCCGCCGGCAATGGGGATGGAGCGCGCCAGGCGCACCTGGAGATCGCCGTTGCGGTCGTCCAGGCGCAGGATTTCCGCGGCCGCCCGGTTGAAGTCCGAGCGGGAATGGAAGCTGTAGTTGGCGGTGTCTTTCCTGCCCAGGCGCAATTCGCCGGGGTGGAACTCGACCTGGTCGATGGCCACCGAACCCACCGCCCGGGGCCCGGCCCCCAGGCCATAGGTCCGGAGGCGCCCCAGGGCGGGGGTGCCGGGCTGGTCCCGTACCGCCCGCACCAGGAAGAGGGCGGGGGAGAGCTTGTCGCCCAGGCTGCGGGGCAGTTCGAGCTTCTGCAGGTGGCGCTCGCCGCCGCCGGGGAGCGGCAGGACGACCGGATCGCGGTCGGCGACGTGGATTTCCACCGACACGGCCGTTCCCTCCTCGGCCTGGTAGTCGATCACCAGCGGCCAGCCGCCCCGGACAAAGCCATGGACGGGGACGCAGGCCAGGCTGAAGACCTCCTGGAAGCGCGGCCCGCCGTCCGACAGGCGGTCCGCCATCTCGGGCCGGGCCGCGTTGCGGAAGAGTTCGACCAGGTCGATGCCGACGCCGGCGCCGGCGCTGCTGCGGGAACCGCGCTCCCGGGGGCAGGGACCGTCACAACCACCGGCCGGCGCGCGACGGCCGCCTCCGCCGAGGACGCCGCCGCCGAAGGAAAAGGTGAATCCGCTGCGGGGCCGCGCCTCCGCCTCCTGCGCCTTGCGATCCACCTGGCAGGCGGGGGTGAGACGGGTTTCGTCGTCTTCCGCGGCAGCCGCCGCGGTGACGGCGAACATGGACCCGCAGAAAAGCGCATACATGGACATCTGCAATTTGCTCATCGCCCCTGCCCCCTCACGTGGCGGGTCACATCCCATCCCGCGATATGCAGTTGGAAAGACGGGGGCGGGAAAAGTTCGCGCTCCGCCCCGGCCGGGACGCCGCCCCTTGGATCGGCGGCGGCAAGCCTGCGATAATCGTCCCACCCACGGAGGAGCCATGAGCCATTTCAAATACCACGTCTTTTTCTGCTGCAACCAGCGGGAACCCGGTGAAACCTGCTGCAACAATCACGGCGCCAGCGAGATGCAGACCTACGCCAAGGACCGCATCGCCAAGCTGAAGATGAAGGGCCCGGGCAAGGTGCGCATCAACAAGGCCGGCTGCCTGGACCGCTGCGACCAGGGGCCGGTGATGGTGGTGTACCCGGAGGCGGTCTGGTACACCTACGTGGACAAGGAGGACGTGGAGGAAATCATCCAGGAGCACCTGATCCACGGCCGCGTGGTGGAGCGCCTGAAAATATGAAGGCGGTGGAGGAAAGGATTCTGGTCGATGGCCCGGTCGGCAAGATCGAGGTCATCATGGAGAAGCCCGACGCCCCCCGCGGCATCGCCCTGGTGGCCCACCCGCACCCCATCGGCGGCGGCGCCAACACCAACAAGGTGGCCTACACCCTGGCCCGCACCTTCGTCGCCCTGGGCTACGCGGCCTTCCGCCCCAATTTCCGTGGCGTCGGCGGCACCGAGGGCGTCCATGACGAGGGCGTCGGGGAAACCGACGACCTGCTGGCCGTACTCCACGACGCCAAGTGCCGCTGCGGCGACCTGCCCGTGGCCCTGGCCGGCTTCTCCTTCGGCGCCTACTGCCAGACCCGCGTCGCCCGGCGCCTGGCCGAGGCCGGCCACCCCGCCCAGCGCCTGGTGCTGGTGGGCACCGCCGCCGGCTTCGTCGAGGGCACCCGCAGCTACGAAACCGAAGCCGTGCCCCACGACACCATCGTCATCCACGGTTCCGAGGATGAAACCGTGCCCCTCAGGAACGTGCTGGACTGGGCCCTGCCCCTGGACCTGCCGGTGGTGGTGGTGCCCGGCGCCGACCATTTCTTCCACCGCCGCCTGCACGTCATCCGCGACGTCGTCACCCGCGCCTGGAGATAGGGGAGGGTGAGCACCCTCGTCGCCACCGCCCTGAAGAAGTCCTACGCCGGCAAAGCCGTGGTGGACGGCCTGTCCTTCACGGTGGAGAAGGGCACCTGCTTCGGCCTGCTGGGCCCCAACGGCGCCGGCAAGACGACGACGCTGCGCCTCTGCCTGGGCCTCACCGCCCCGGAAGGCGGCGCGGTCGCCCTGGGCGGCCGACCCATCCCGGCCGAGGCCCAGGCGGCCCGGGAGCGGGTGGGGGTGGTGCCCCAGTTCGACAACCTGGACCCGGACTTCACCGTCACCGAAAACCTGCTGGTCTTCGGTCGCTACTTCGGGCTCCAGGCCGCCGCCGTGCGCGCCCGGGTACCCGAACTGCTGGAATTCTCCGGCCTGGCCGGCAAGGCCGACGCCCGCATCGCCACCCTCTCCGGCGGCATGAAGCGCCGCCTGACCCTGGCCCGGGCCCTGGTGAACGACCCCGACATCGTCTTCCTCGACGAGCCCACCACCGGCCTCGACCCCCAGGCCCGGCACCTGATCTGGGAACGCCTCAAGCACCTCAAGTCCGCCGGCAAGACCCTCATCCTCACCACCCATTTCATGGACGAGGCGGAGCGCCTGTGCGACAACCTGGTGGTCATCGACCACGGCAGGAAGATCGTCGAGGGCAGCCCGCGGGCGCTCATCGCAACCCACATCGAGCCGCAGGTGGTGGAGGTCTACGACGAGGCCGGCGGCGACCTGCCGGCCTTCGTCGCCGCCCATCGCGCCCTCGCCGAGCGGGTGGAGTTGAGCGGCGAGACGGCCTTCTTCTACTGCCGCGAGCCGCTCCCCCTGCTGGCGGCCCTGGCGGCGGCCCCGGGCCTGCGCTACGTGCACCGCGCCTCCAACCTGGAGGATGTCTTCATCAAGCTGACCGGGCGGGAATTGCGGGACTGAGGCGGCCGGCGGCATCGCGGAAATCAGCGGCCTTTATGCCGCCATTGATACGGTCGCGGCGGCGGTGCGAACCATGATGGCCGCATGGCTGTCTAGCTATTCCTTGCCCAGCGAATTGGAGGTAGCCCCATGAACCGGACCAAGGCTTCCCGCACCGAGGGCCCCGCCGCCCCGACCGCCGATCCCTATGCCGACAATCTCGCCCGCATCGGCGACCTGGCCGTACGCTGCGGGGAGCGCCTCACCGCCTTCCAGGCCCACGGCTGCACCCTGGCGCTGACGGAAGCGGCCCGGCTGCACCGCAGCTTCCTGCACCACGTCGAAGCCCATCCCCTGCCGCTGCAGTGGCCCGAACTGGCGCGCAGCCAGGCGTTGCGCAGCAGCGAAATCCTCTGCGGCTGGTGGGAGGCCACCCTGCGCGCCCAGGACGCCCTGCTCGCCGGCCTGCGCGACTGCTTCGACCTGGCCGGCGAGAGCGAAGCCATCCCCGACCGCCGCCTGCGCCGCGTCGTCATCCCCTTCCCCGATCGCCGCGCCGCCTGAAGCAATTTCTTGCCGGCCCAGGAACTCCCGGGGCCGGCCGGCGTCCCACGAACAAGCATGCTGGCCGATGTAAGCCGGCAGGATTGCTTACAGGACCGAGGTCATGGCTGCCGATTCCCCATTTCCCAATGACGATCTCCTCGGCGAGGAATCCTTCCGCCGGGTGGTGGAGTGGGCACCCACCGCCATGGTGCTGGTAGATCGGGACGGCGTGGTGCGCCTCATCAACGCCCAGGCGGAGCGGGTCTTCGGCTACCGCCGGGAGGAGCTGGTGGGGCGCTCCGTCGAGGAGCTGGTGCCGGCCCAGTTCGCCGCCGCCCACCCCGGCAACCGCCGCGCCTACCTGGCCGAGCCCCAGCCGCGGCCCATGGGCACCGGCCGCGAGCTGTTCGCCCGGCGCCGCGACGGCAGCGAGTTCCCGGTGGAAATCGGCCTCAACCCCATCGCCACCGAGCAGGGGATGATGGTGCTGGCCTCGGTGGTGGACATCACCGAGCGGCACCGGGCCCAGGAAAAGCTGGAAAAGGCCCTGGCCGAGAAGACCATCCTCTTGAATGAGCTGCACCACCGGGTCAAGAACAACCTGCAGGTCATCGCCAGCCTGCTCAACCTGCAGGCCAGCCACGCCGGCGACCCGCGCCTGCAGGCCGTCCTCCACGAGAGCCAGAGCCGGGTCAAGGCCATGGCCCTGACCCACCAGTTGCTCTACGAGCGCAAGGACTATTCCCGCATCGACCTGGGGGAATACCTGGAGCGCCTGGTGCAGCTCCTCATCGGCAGCTTCCGGGCCGGCAACCAGCGGGTGGCGCTGCGCTGCCGGCATCCGCCGGAACCCGTGTACCTCGACCTGGAACGGGCCATCCCCTGCGGCCTGGTGGTCAACGAACTGGTCACCAACGCCTTCAAGCACGCCTTCCCCGACGGCCGGTCCGGGAAGATCGCCATCGAGCTCGACACCGGCGAGGGGGAGGAAATCATCCTCGCCGTGGCCGACGACGGCGTCGGCCTGCCGGCAGGCTTCGACCTGGATGCCGTCAAGTCCCTCGGGCTGCAACTGGTGCCCCTGCTGGTGGACCAGTTGGGCGGCCGGCTGGCGGTCGAGGGCGACGGCGGCACCCGCTTCCTGATCCACTTTTCCAGCGCCCCCAGACGAAGGAGCACGACGTGAGCGCCCCCCTGCCGGTCAATCTCATGCTGGTCGAGGATGAGCGCGTCGTCGCCTTCGACCTGAAGAACCAGCTCCAGTCCTACGGCTACCGGGTCGGCGGCATCTTCGCCAGCGGCGAGCAGGCAGTGGCCCGGGTTTCCGACGTGGCCCCCGACCTGGTGCTGATGGACATCAACCTGGAGGGAGCCATGGACGGCGTCGAGGCGGCCAAGGAAATCCAGGCCCGGCACCGGGTGCCGGTCATCTACCTGACCGCCTACGCCGAGGACGACACCCTGCACCGGGCCCTGGAAAGCCGCCCCTTCGGCTACCTGGTGAAACCCTGGAACGTGCGCGAGCTGCACGCCACCATCCAGATGGCCCTGGCCCGCCGGGAAGCGGAACTGGCGGTGGAAGAGAGCGAGCGCCGCTTCAAGCTGGCGGTGGACGCGGCCTCCCTGGGCGTCGTCGAATGGTCGCCGGCTGCCGGCCGCCTGCACGGCGACGGGCATCTCGGCTTCCTCTTCGGCAACCGGCCGACGCCAGTGGATGAACCGACCGAGCACTTCCTCGACCGCCTCGACCCGCGGGACCGGGAGCTGGTGCTGGCTGCCCTGGAGCGCACCCGGGAAAGCGGCGATCCGGTCCGGGTCAATTTCCGCACGGTACGCACCAACGGCGGACCCCACATCCTCGAGGCCCGCCTCAAGGCCCACGGCGGCCCCCGCAGCGAAAGCCGGGTGGTGGGCATCCTGCAGGACATCACCGAGCGGCGGCTGGCGGAGGAGCACCTGCGCCAATCCAGCGTGGTCTTCCAGACCGCCGCCGAGGCCATCGTCGTCACCACTCCCGACTGGCGCATCACCGCAGTCAACGGCGCCTTCACCCGCACCACCGGCTACGGGGAAGAGGAAGCGCTCAGTGCGGACATTCATACCCTGCTGCAGGTCAAGGGCCTGGACGAGGCCTGCCTCGCCCGGCTGGCGGCCGGGGAAGACGAGTTCTGGCAGGGCGAGGTGCTCTGTCGGCAGCGGGGCGGCCAGGCCTTCCCCGCCTGGCAGAGCCTGAGCGTGGTGCGTAACGGCGGTGGCGAAGTTTCCAACTACGTGGTGGCCTTCTCCGACGTCACCAGCCTGCACGAGGCCCGGGAGCGCCTCGACTATCTGGCCCACCACGACCCCCTCACCGGCCTGCCCAACCGGCTGCTCTTCTACGACCGCCTGGATCAGGCCATCGGCCAGGCCACCCGGCAACAGCAGCACTGCCTGCTGCTCTTCCTCGACCTGGACAGCTTCAAGGTGGTCAACGACACCCTCGGCCACGCCCTCGGCGACGAACTGCTGCGGGTGGTGGCCGGGCGGCTCAAGGGCGTCCTGCGCAGCGCCGACACCATCGCCCGCTTCGGCGGGGACGAATTCGTCATCCTCGCCGGCAACAGCCACACCGACTACGCCGCCGGCATCGCCCGCAAAATTCTCGATACCCTGCGCGTCCCGGTGAATCTGGCCGGCGACCAGATCACCGTGCAGGCCAGCATCGGCATCGCCATCTTCCCCGACAACGGCCGCGACCGCCATACCCTGATGCGCGCCGCCGACCTCGCCATGTACGCCGCCAAGGCCCAGGGCCGCAACCGTTACCAGTTCTATCACGAGGACATGGCAGTCGAATCGAGCGAGCGCCTGATCCTCGAACAGGGACTGCGCCGGGCCCTCGCCGCCGGCGGCCTGGAGGTCCACTACCAGCCGCAGATCGCCCTGGCCGACAGGGCCGTCGTCGGCGTCGAGGCCCTGGTGCGCTGGCCCCATCCGGAACTGGGCTTCATTCCCCCCAGCCGCTTCATTCCCGTGGCCGAGGAGAGCGGCGTCATCGAGAGCCTCGGCCGCTGGGTGCTGCAGCAGGCCTGCCAGGATATCCTCGGCCTCAAGGACGCCCGGGGCAACCCCTTGCCCCTGGCGGTCAACGTCTCCGCCCGCCAGTTCATGCGCGAGGGCTTCGCCGCCTCGGTCCGCGACATCCTGCTCGCCACCGGCTTCCCAGCCGCCGCCCTGAAGCTGGAGATTACCGAGAGCACCCTGCAGAGCATCGAGCGCAGCCGCGAAATCATCGCCGCCCTCAAGGACTTCGGCATCGCCGTCAGCATCGACGATTTCGGCACCGGCTTCTCCTCCTTGAGCGTGCTCCGGGATCTCCCCATCGACCAGATCAAGATCGACCGCTCCTTCATCCTGGAAATCCCGGAAAACCCGCAGCGGGTAGCCATGGTCGAGGCCATCGTCGCCCTCGCCCGTTCCCTCGGCATGGACGTGCTGGTGGAAGGCATCGAGCGGGAAGCCCAGGCCACCGCCCTGCAGCGCCTCGGCTGCGGCCAGGCCCAGGGCTACCTGTTCAGCCGGGCCCTGGATCGAGCCGGTCTGCAGCATTTCCTCGACGCCGACCGGCAGCAGCGGCGCTAGCCCGCCGGCGGAGGCGTAGTTCCCTTTCCGGCTTGACAGATCGTCCGCCCGGGCACATCCTCCGCCCCCAACAAAAGTAATAAATCCCGATGTTTACCGAGCTCCTCCGGGGCGCCGCCAGGGCCGCCCACGCCCTGCCTTTCGCCTTCTCCGCCGGCTGCCTGGCCGCGGCCGGAAGCGCCGGCGCCGCCGACGAGAAACTGTTCCTCGCCGACCTGCCCCTGGTGCTGACACCCTCCCGGCTGCCCCAGCCCCTCAACGAGGCGCCGGCGGCAGTGACGGTCATCGACCGCGACCTCATCCAGGCCACCGGCTATCGCGACATCCCCCGCCTGCTGCGCCTGGTGCCCGGCATGCAGGTGGGCCAGGAGCGGGGCGACAGTCACTGGGTGACCTACCACGGCATGGGCAACGATTTTCCCTCCTGGATGCAGGTGCTCATCGACGGCCGCTCGGTCTATTCCCCAGGCAGCTTCAACGGCGTAGACTGGGCCGCCCTGCCCATCGCCATCGACGAGATCGAGCGCATCGAGGTGGTGCGCGGCACTAACTCGGCGGCCTACGGCGCCAACGCCTTCCTCGGCGTCATCAACATCATCACCCGCGATAGCGCCGACAATCCGGGGCTGCGGCTCGCCGGCACGGCGGGCAACGCCGGCATCCAGGGCGGCAGCCTGTCGTGGAGCCAGTCCCTGGCCGGCGGCGGCGGCCTGCGACTGAACGCCGAAGCCCGGCAAGACGACGGCTTCGACCGGCTCCACGACAGCCAGCGCTTCAACGTCGTTTCCCTGCGCGGCGACAAGAGCCTGGACGACCGCAACGAACTCATGTTCCGCCTGGCAGCGAGCGAGGGGCGGCGGCAGCTCGGCTACCCCGATTCCATCTACGGCAACAACGCCGAACGCAGCGCCGACAGCTTCAACGGCACCTTCCACGTGCAATGGCGGCACCTGCCCTCGGCCGACGAGGAACTGCTGGTCCATTTCTACCGCAACCACGACCGGACCACCGAAGCCTGGCTGGCGACGGCGCCCCCGCCCTTCAGCTTCAAGGTTCCCCTGGATCGCAACCGCAACGCCGTGCGCGACAACGTGGAGGTGCAGCACCGCTGGTCCCCGGGCCCCGGCTGGCGCGTGGTCTGGGGGCTGGAAGCCCGCCACGACCGGGTGGAATCGCCCTTCCTCTACTTCGGTGCCGCCCGCCAGCAGTCATCCCTGGCCCGCCTCTTCGGCCAGGCGGAATGGCGGTTGCGGCCGGGCTGGCTGGTGAACGCCAGCGCCCTGGTGGAGCGGACCGACGACAATGCCCCCCGTTTCTCGCCCCGCCTCTTCGCCAACTGGCAGGCCGACGCCGACCACGCCCTGCGCGCCGGCTACGCCCGCGCCTGGCGGGAGCCCACCCTCTTCGAAAGGAACGGCGACGTGCGGGCAATGGCCTTCGGCCTGCTGCTGGTGCGCCCCTACCTGCCCAATCCCGACCTGCTGGCCTCGCGCATGGACAGCCTGGAACTCGGCTACGTGGCCCGCGCCCCGGCCTGGCACACCCAGTTCGACCTGCGCCTCTTCCACGAACGCATCGACAACTACATCTACCGCGTGTCCCACCCGGAATACACGGTGCCCCTGCTCTCGCGCACGCTACCCTCCGCCCGCTACGAGAACCTGGGCGAGCCGGTGACCCTGAGCGGCCTGGAATACCAGGTGGACAGCCGCCCCTTCCCCGGAACCCGGCTGCTCTTCAGCCATGCCCTCGTCCGCCGCCAGGCGCCAACGGCGGCCCTGGCCCAGCTCACCGCGCCGTACACCGCCAGCCTTACCTGGATTCAGGACTGGCCGGCCGCCTGGAGCACGACCCTGAGCGTCCTGCGCATGGGGCCCCTGGCCGGCGGCACCGGCTTCGTGCCCAGCCTGCAGTATGTTTCCCGTCCCTACACCACCGTGGACGCCCGCCTGGCCCGCCGCTTCGACCTGGGCAACATGCCGGCGACGGTGGCCCTGGTGGCCACCAACCTGGGCGGCCGCCACCAGGAGATCGCCGACCGGGCCGAGCAGGCCATGCACGGCAGCGAGCCCGTCAACCCGACCTCCCCCCAGGTCTGGCTCACCCTCAGCCTCCAGCCCCGCTGACCCCCGGGGCCGCCGGCGTCAGCTGCAGGGGCTGTAATAGACCCCCTCCACCGCCCGCTGCACCTCCTCCTCGGTGGTGAAGTGGCGCTCGGCGGCAGCCAGGGCAATGGCGGCCCGGCTGTCGTGGCCGTCGTGGAACAGCAATTCGCGGATGACGGCGTTGGCGTCGTCGATGGGGGGGACCATCAGTTGCTGCAGGCGGCTATAGACGTCGGCATCGACGCTGATCTGCACTTGTGCGCTCATGGGAACCTCCGGAAGAAGTGGGGGAGGAAGGGGTACGGAATCCGCATCCCTGCAATTTGACCCCGGCGGCCGCGCCCGGGTTCGCCCCGCGGTAGAATCGACCTCTTCGGAACCCCCGCCGCCCCCCATGCCCGCCGCCCTTTCCGGTTTCCGCTGGTTCCCCGTCTGGCAGCGCAATTTCCTCGTCTGGAGGAAGCTGGCGCTGCCTTCCGTCCTCGGCAACCTGGCCGACCCCCTCATCTACATGCTGGGCCTGGGCTACGGCCTCGGCGCCCTGCTGCCCAGCCTCGATGGCCGCCCCTATGTGGCCTTCCTCGCCGCCGGCACGGTCTGCGCCTCGACCATGAACGCCGCCACCTTCGAGGCCCTCTATTCGGCCTTCTCCCGCATGCACGTCCAGAAGACCTGGGACGCCATCCTCAACACGCCCCTGGGCCTCGCCGACGTGGTGGCGGGGGAGCTGTTCTGGGCGGCGACCAAGTCGCTTTTCTCCGGCGCCGCCATCCTCCTCGTCGTCGCCGGCCTCGGGCTCGCCCACGGGCCCCTCGCCCTCTGGGCGCTGCCGGCCATCGTCCTCACCGGGCTGGCCTTCGCCGCCCTGGGGCTGATCTGGAACGCCCTGGCGCCGTCCTACGACTTCTTCATGTATTACTTCACCCTTTTCATCACGCCGATGACCCTCATTTCCGGCGTCTTCTTCCCCACCGACCAACTGCCCGGCTGGCTCGCCACCGTCGGCGCCGCGCTGCCCCTGGCCCAGGGCGTCGCCCTGGTGCGGCCGCTGCTGGCCGGGCAGGTGCCGGCGGACGCCCTGGTCCACGTCCTGGCCCTGCTGGCCACCGCGGCCTGCGCCTTCGCCATCGCCCTCAAGCTCACCCGCCGCCGGCTCCTCAAGTAGAATTGGCCGATGGAACCCCTGCTCGTCATCACCAGCTGCCCCGACGAAGACACTGCCAACGCCATCGCCCTGGCCGCGGTGGAGGGCCGGCTGGCGGCCTGCGTCAACATCCTGCCCCGCTGCCAGTCCATCTACCGCTGGCAGGGCGCCGTCGAAACGGCCAGCGAGGTGCCCCTGCTGATCAAGACCAGCGCCGCCGCCTACCCGGCCCTGGAAGCCGCCATCCGCGAGCGCCACCCCTACGAAGTACCGGAAATCATCGCCCTGCCCATCGCCCGGGGCCTGCCCGCCTACCTGAACTGGCTGGCCGACGAAACGCTCCAACAGCCATGATCCTGCGCCTCTTTTCCCTCCTCCTCTGCCTCGCCGCCGGCCCCGCCGCCGCCCAGGAATTCCTCGACCCGGCCGTGGCCTTCAAACCCAGCGCCCGGGCCCTCGACGAGCGGACGGTGGAAGTCACCTACGCCATCGCCAAGGGCTACTACCTGTACCGGGAGAAGTTCCGCTTCGCCACGGAGGGGGAGGGGATCAGGCTCGGGACGCCGACCTTCCCCAAGGGCAAGGAGAAGGATGACGAGAATTTCGGCAAGATGGAGGTCTATTACCAGGCCGTCGCCATCCGCCTTCCCGTCGAGCGGCCCGCCGACGCCGCCGGCCCGCTGACCCTGGCCCTGAAGGTCACCTCCCAGGGCTGCGCCGACGCCGGCGTCTGCTACCCGCCCCAGAGCCAGGTGGTGAATCTGGAACTGCCCGCCCCGGGCAGCACCCCGGCCGCCGCCGCCCCCCCCACGGGGGACGAGAGCGGGCGCATCGCCCAGGCCCTGCGGAACGCCGGCTTCTGGGCCAACCTGGCCTTCTTCTTCGTCGCCGGCCTCGGCCTGGCCCTGACGCCCTGCGTCTTCCCCATGATCCCCATCCTCTCCGGCATCATCGCCGGCCAGGGCCACCAGGCCAGCCACGCCCGGGGCTTTGCCCTGTCGCTGGCCTACGTGCTGGGCATGGCGGTGACCTACGCCGCCGCCGGGGTCGCCGCCGGCCTCACCGGCACCCTCATTTCCAGCGCCCTGCAGAATCCCTGGGTGCTGGGCAGCTTCGCCGTGGTCTTCGTCATCCTCTCCTTCTCCATGTTCGGCTTCTACGAACTGCAACTGCCCACCAGCCTGCAGAGCAAGCTGTCGGAAGAGGCCGGCCACCTCCAGGGTGGCCGCGGCGTCGGCGTCTTCCTCATGGGGGCGCTGTCGGCGCTGATCGTCGGCCCCTGCGTCGCCGCGCCGCTCGCCGGGGCGCTGCTCTACATCGGCCAGACCGGCGACGCCGTGCTGGGTGGCACCGCCCTCTTCGTCATGGCCCTGGGCATGGGGGTTCCGCTGCTCGCCGTGGGCCTCTCCGCCGGCACCCTGCTGCCCAGGGCCGGCCCCTGGATGGAAGCGGTGAAGAAGGCCTTCGGCGTGGTGCTGCTGGCCACCGCCGTCTGGCTGGTGTCGCCGGTGGTGCCGGTGGCGGCCCAGATGCTGGCCTGGGCCGTCCTGCTCATCATCCCCGCCATCTACCTGCATGCCCTCGACCCGCTGCCGCCCCACGCCAAGGGCTGGCAGCGCTTCTGGAAGGGCGTCGGTATCGTCATGCTGCTCACCGGGGCGGCGCTCCTCATCGGGGCGCTGGCCGGCGGCCGCGATCCGCTGCAGCCCCTGGCCGGCCTGCGGGGCCAGGCGGTCGCCGCCACGGAAGGCAGGACGCCCTTCCAGCGGGTGGCGTCGCTCGCCGAACTGGAGGCCCACCTGAAGACGGCGGAGCGGCCGGTGATGCTCGACTTCTACGCCGACTGGTGCGTCTCCTGCAAGGAGATGGAGCGCTTCACCTTTGCCGACGCCACGGTGAAGGCCAGGCTCGCCGGCTTCACCCTGCTGCAGGCCGACGTCACCGCCAACAGCGACGACGACAAGGCGCTGCTGGCCCGCTTCGGCCTCTTCGGGCCGCCGGGCATCGTCTTCTTCGACGCGAAGGGCCGGGAAAAGGCCGGCCTGCGCGTCGTCGGCTTCCAGGACGCCGCCGCCTTCGGCCGCGTCCTCGACCAGGCCCGCATTGACGGCTGAGCGCCGCTCCCTCGCCGCCGAGGCCTGGCGGCGCGTCGGCTGCCACACCTGGCTCAAGGGGATCGGCACGACGGTCTTCATGACCGTCTTCTTCATCGCCTATTTCGCCATCCTGCGGGATCCCCAGTTCCCGGTGTGGCCGGTGCCCCTCACCGCCGTCGACCGCTGGATTCCCTTCCAGCCGGTGGCGCTGCCGGTCTATGCCTCGCTCTGGCTCTACGTTTCGCTGCCGCCGGCCTTCCTCGCCGAGCGCCGCCGGCTCTACGGCTACGGCTGGGCGGTGGGCAGCCTCTGCCTCGCCGGGTTGGCAATCTTCTATTTCCTGCCTACGACCACCCCCGCCGCCCTCGTCGACTGGGACCGCTACCCCGGTTTCGACGTCCTCAAGGGCCTGGACACCAACGGCAACGCCTGCCCCTCCCTGCACGTCGCCACCGCCGTCTTTTCCGGCCTCTGGCTGCACCGGCTGCTGGAGGAAATGGGGGGCGGCCGCCGCTGGCAGGCGGGCAACGCCCTGTGGTGCCTGGGCATCGTCTATTCCACCCTGGCCACCAAGCAGCACGTGGCGGTGGATGCCATCGCCGGCCTGGCCCTCGGCTGGGCCTGGCAGGTGGGCGCCCGGCGCCTGCTGGAGAGGGGGCGCCCGTGACACGGCGGCTGGCACCCCTGCTGGCGGTCGCGGTGGCCGCGGCCTGCGCTTACGGCTATCAGGCCCGGGGCCGCATCGACGGCGGCGAACTGCTGGTGGGCAACGTCCGCCACGACCTGGCGGGGGGCGGCCATTTCTTCCTGCGGGGCGCCAGCGGACTGGCCTGCGACGGCGTCGCCGAGGCGCCCACGACCCCCGGCCGGGATGGCCGGTGCAGCGGCGAAGGCGGCCGCGGAACACTGCGCTGCAGCGACGGCCGCGTCTTTTCCTTCGACTGGCAGGCCACCTCCTGCCGTTCCTTCACCGGCAGCGGCCGGGACGGCGAGGGGCGGGCCGTGGAATTCGCCGTACGCCACCAATAGAATCGGGACCGTTTCCGCTCCCGCCATGCGCATCACCCTCGTCCACCCCGCCGGCTTCAACTGCGTGCCCGGCCAGCCGGATTTCTCGGTGCTGGCCAACCGCCTGGCGCCCATCGGCATCCTGCAATTGGCGGCCTGGCTGGACAAGCATGGCCACCCGACGGCGGTCCACGACTGCCTGGGCCCCCGCGCCCCGAAGGGCGTTGCCGCCAACGCCGAGGCCATCCTCGCCAGCCGCCCGGACCTGGTGGGTTTTTCCGCCACCACCTCCGGCTTTCTCGACGCCGCGGACCTCGCCGTCCTCCTCAAGGCCCGGCGGCCGGAGCTGCCCATCGTCTTCGGCAACGTGCATGTGTCCTCCCTCGGCGCCCCGGTGCTGGAGCACTTCCCGGAAATCGACTACCTCTGTATCGGCGAAGGGGAGGGCGCCCTCCTCGACCTGGCCGAGGGCCGCGCCCCCCGGGACATCCCCAACCTGGTGTGGCGGGACGGCGACGCGGTGGTGGCCAACCCCCGCCGCCAGCGCATCCTGGACCTGGACAGCCTGCCCTTCCCGGCCTACGAGAAGCTGGCCGGCTTTCCCGCCGGCTACCACCTGCCCCTTTTCGCCTACGAGAAGCGCCAGGGGGCCACCATGGTCACTTCCCGGGGCTGCCCCTACACCTGCTCCTTCTGCGACCGCACCGTCTTCGAGCGCCTGTACAAGGTCAATTCGGCCGAGTACGTCTATGAGCACATGAAGTACCTGCGGGACCGTTTCGGCGTCCATCACATCAATTTCTACGACGACCTGTTCACCGCCAACCGGCGGCGGGTGGAAGCCCTCTGCCGGCTGCTCATCGACCGCCCCCTGGGCATGGATTTCAACTGCGCCATCCGCACCGGCCACACCTCCGACGACATGCTGCGCCAGCTCAAGGCGGCCGGCGCCCTGATGGTGTCCATGGGCATCGAATCCGCCGATCCGGCCATGATGGAACGGCACAAGGCAGGCGTCGGCCTGGAGGCGGTGCGCGACACCGTGCGCCAGATCCACGCCGCCGGCCTGCGGGCCAAGGGCCTCTTCATCTTCGGCCTGCCCGGCGAGACGCCGGAGACGGTCCGCGCCACCAGCGATTTCATCCTCTCCCTGGATCTGGACGAGATGAACATGACCAAGTTCAGCCCGCTGCACGGCGCCCCCCTGTGGGACGAGTGCGTCGGCGGGAGCAGCGGCGATTTCGACGAGGACTGGCGCCTGATGAACTGCCTCAATTTCGTCTACAAGCCCGCCGGCTTCGCCACCCGGGAAGAGATGGACGCCCTCTACAACTGGCATGTGCGGCGCTTCTACGACAGCCGGGGCTACCGGCGGCGCTTTGCGAAGCGCCTGTGGCAGCATCGCTGGAGCCTGTGGCACGTGGTGAAAAACCTGCCCCGCATCGTCCAGGCCGCCCGTTATTTCAGCCGGGGCCAGGAGGCGGCGATCCCGGTCCTCGCCCCCCATCCCCGCCAACCCCGGGGCCTGAGCCCCGTTCTCAGCCCGGAACTGCAGGCCGACGCCCGGGCCGCCGTGTCGCCGGTGAAGCTTTCCCGGCGGGTACGGGCTCCCGCCGTGGAGGCCGGGTCGACCCAGGCGGTATAATCTCCCTCCGGCCCGCCGCCCCCTCCAGGAAGGATTCCTCCCCATGCAGACCACCGACCCCGCCCCCGCCGGCCCCATGGCCGAATGCGATGTCCTTGTCATCGGCGGCGGCCCCGCCGGGTGCACCGTCGCCCCCCTCCTGGCGGAAAAGGGCTACAAGGTGGTGGTGCTGGAAAAGGCCCGCCACCCGCGCTTCCACATCGGCGAGTCGCTGCTGCCGGCCAATCTGCCGCTCTTCGACCGCCTGGGGGTGGGCGACGAGATCCGCGCCATCGGCATGGAAAAGTGGGGCGCCGAGTTCGTCTCCCCCTGGCATGACCACACCCAGGTCTTCCACTTCGCCGAGGCCTGGGACAAATCCATGCCCTTCGCCTACCAGGTGATGCGCTCGAAATTCGACGAAATCCTCATCCGCAACGCCGGCAGGAAAGGTGTCGAAGTCCGTGAGGGCTGCAAAGCAAAAGCCGTGGATTTCCTGCCCGATGAGGGTGGTGCCCTGGTCCGCGCCCAGGACGACGACGGCTGCGAAACCACCTGGAAGGCCCGCTTCGTGGTCGACGCTTCGGGCCGCGACACCTTCCTCGCCAACCGCTTCCAGATCAAGCACCGCAACCCCAAGCACAACAGCTCGGCGGTGTATGGCCACTTCGCCGGCGCCCGCCGCCACCCGGGCCAGGCCGAGGGCAACATCACCATCTTCTGGTTCGAGCACGGCTGGTTCTGGTTCATCCCCATGCAGAACGACACCACCAGCATCGGCATGGTGACCTGGCCCTATTTCATGAAGACCCGGGGTGGGCGCAGCCTGACCCGGTTCCTCCAGGACGGCATCGCCCTCTGCCCGGCCCTGGCGGAGCGCCTCAAGGGCGCCACCCTGGTCAACGAGGTGGAGGCCACCGGCAATTTCTCCTACGTTTCCGAGCGCAACCACGGCAAGAATTTCGTGCTTCTCGGCGATGCCTACGCCTTCATCGACCCGGTATTCTCCTCCGGCGTCTGGCTGGCCATGAACAGCGGCGTCATGGCCGCCGAGGCCATCGACACCTGCCTGGCCCGGCCCGCCGAAGCGGCCGCCGCCCTCAAGGAATTCGACCGCCAGATGAAGCACGGTCCCAAGGAGTTCTCCTGGTTCATCTACCGGGTGACCAACCCCGCCATGCGCGACCTCTTCATGGGGCCGCGCAACCTCTTCCGCACCAAGGAGGCGCTCCTCTCCGTGCTGGCCGGCGACATTTTCGGCAAAACCCCCATCTGGCGCTCGGTCCTGGCCTTCAAGGCCATCTACTACACGGTTTCCCTGTTCAACCTGGGGCGCACCCTCAAGGCCTGGAAGCGGCGGCGCTTCAACATCCAGCCGGTGGAGGAGGGGAGCGCGTGAGCCTGGCGGTGGCAGCCGAACCCCTGGCCTGGGAACCCGTCGCCGCCTTCGCCGACGACGCGGCCCTGCTCGGCGGTGCCTGGCTGGAAGCAACGCCCCCGGCGCTGCCGCCGACGCTGCCGGTGCAGGCGCTGCCCATGCCCCGCCTGGGGCCGGCCGACGCCCTGCCCGGCGAGGTCTGGCGGGCGGCCAACCCCTGCCGGGCCGGCCGCGCCGGCCCCATCGCCTACCGCAGCGACGGCCGGGTGCTCTACGGCGTCCTCGCCGTGGACGAGGCCGACTTCTTGCCCACTGCCACGGCCTCGGCGCTGCAACAGGCGACCGAGGCCGCCTACCGGCGGATCTTCGCCCTCCTCGACCGGGAGGGCCTGCCCCACCTGTGGCGGGTGTGGAACTACCTGGCCGACATCAACGGCGAGACCGACGGCCTGGAGCGCTACCGTCAGTTCAACATCGGCCGCGAGGACGCCTTCCTCGCCGCCGGCCGGCTGGCGGCGGGCCACGCCCCGGCGGCCTGCGCCCTGGGCACCGCCGGCGGGCCCCTGTCCATCGCCTTCCTGGCCGGCCGCGACCCGGCGCTCCTGCTGGAGAATCCGCGCCAGGTGAGCGCCTACCGCTACCCCGCCGACTACGGCCCGCGCAGCCCCACCTTCTCCCGCGCCGCCCTGGCCCGGCTCGACGGCCAGGAATGGCTGTTCGTCTCCGGCACCGCCAGCATCGTCGGCCACCGCACGGTCCACACCGGCGATGCCGCCGGCCAGACCCGGGAAAGCCTGGCCAACATCGCCGCCGTGCTGGCCGAGGCCAACGCCCGCACCCGCGCCCGGCCCAACCGCCTGGAGGACCTGGCCTACCGGATCTACATCCGCCATGCCGGCGACTTCGACGCCGTGCGCCAGGCCTTCGCCGCTGTCGCCGGCCGCGGGGCCGCCGCCGTCTTCCTCCAGGCCGATGTCTGCCGGGCCGACCTGCTAGTGGAAATCGAGGCCCAGGCCGGCCGGGCGCCGGAACGGAGCTGACCTCCCCGTGCGCGGTGCGCCGCCCCCGCCGGGGGGCCTTCTCCTCCGTCTCTACGCCTATCCCGCCATGGTCCTCGGCCTCGGCGCCCTGGCCGCCATCTGCCTCGCCTGGCTGCCCTTCGCCCTGGTCCTCCACCCCCTGCTGCCCCGCCGCTGGGGGCAGCCCCTGGGGCGGCGGGCCATCATGGCCGGGTTCCGCCTCTACCTGTCCTTCCTGGAAATGGCCTGTGTTTGCCGCTTCGACCTGGCGGAACTCGATCGCCTGCGGGGAGAGGGGCCCTTGATCCTGGTGGCGAACCATCCTTCCCTGCTGGACGCGGTGCTGATCATCTCCCGCCTGCCCAACGTGGTCTGCGTCATGAAGGCGGCCCTCATGGACAACATCCTCTTCGGCGCCGCCGCCCGCTTCGCCCGCTACATCCGCAACGATGCGCCCCTCGCCATGATCCTCGACGCCCGCGAAGAACTGCGCCGGGGCGCCCACCTGCTGATCTTTCCCGAAGGCACGCGCAGCACGGACTTCCCCATCAGCGCCTGCACCAATGCCAGCGGCCTCATCGCCGAACGCAGCAAGGCGCCGGTGCAGACCCTGCTCATCGAATTCTCCTCGCCCTACCTGGGCAAGGCCTGGCCGCTCTTCCGCCGGCCGCAACTGCCCCTGGCCTTCTCCATCCGCCTGGGCCGGCGCTTTGACCCGCCCAGCGACGTCCCCGCCTTCACCCGGGAACTGGAAGACTATTTCCGGGTCGCGCTGCCTCCCGCCCGCCCATGATGCCCGCCTCCGCCACGCACCTCGTCCTCATCCCCAGCTACAACCCCGGCCCCAAGGTCTATGACACGGTGCGGGCTGCCCGCGCCCAATGGACGCCCGTCTGGGTGGTGGTGGACGGCAGCACCGACGGCAGCGCCGAGGGCCTCACGGCCATGGCCGCCGACGATCCGGGGCTCAGGGTCATCGTCCTGCCCGCCAACCGGGGCAAGGGCGGGGCGGTGCTGGAGGGCATCAGCCAGGCGGCGGCGGCCGGCTTCACCCACGCCCTGACCATGGACTCCGACGGCCAGCACCCGGCGCACCTGATCCCCGATTTCATGGCCGCCTCGCAAGGCGACCCCGGGGCCATGATCCTCGGCAAGCCGGTGTTCGACGCCGACGCCCCCCGCCTGCGGGTGAATGGGCGCAAGGTGTCCAACGGCTGGGCCAACCTGGAAACCCTGTGGATGGGCATCGGCGACTCCCTCTACGGCTTCCGCGTCTATCCCATCGCCCCGCTGATGAAGGTGATGGCCGGCCAGAAATGGATGCGCCGCTTCGACTTCGACCCCGAGGCCGTGGTCCGCCTCTGCTGGGCCGGGGTGCGACCGGTGAACCGGCCCGCCCCGGTGCGCTACTTCCGGGCCGAGGAGGGGGGCGTCTCCCACTTCAACTACCTGCGGGACAACACCCTGCTCACCTGGATGCACAGCCGGCTGTTCCTCGGCTTCCTGCTACGCCTGCCGCTGCTGCTGGCGCGACTGCTCAGTCGCGCCGGGCGCTGAAGACGAAGTCCTTATCCTTCTGCGCCCTGTGGCAAGCGTGGCAGTCGGCCTGGGCCTTGGCGTCGAGGCCGCCCTTGCCGGTCTTGGGATCGAAGACCTGATAGCCCCAACCATCGGTGGCACGGAATTTCCGGCTGTCCTTGGCCATCACCACCACGGCCTTGCGGGCGCCTTCGCTCACCGCGTTGTCCTTGCCCACCGCCTCGAAGAGGTCGAAGACGATCACCGAGCCATCGGCGAAGCGGCCGGCCTTGTATCCCGCCATGGCCTTGGGGTTGCCGTAGATGTGGTGCATGCCGCCCACGGCATCGTAGAGGGGATGGCCCGGGTTGATGACCATGGATTTGACGTGGTCCCACTGGCGGAAGCCCGTCGGATAGGCAACGTCGGCGAGGACGGGAAGGCTGGCGGCAGCCAGCAGGGAAGCGGCGAGAAGGGTGCGGGTCATGATGAGCTCCTTGATGGGTTGGGGGGTGATCGAGGCATAAATGGTATCGACTCGATACCGATTCCAGTATTGGCGATCATCATTCCATTTGTCAACATCGTTTTGAATCGATACCATTAGGCCATGACCGATTCCGCCCTGCACGCCCTCCTGCTCTGTCTCTCCCGCGCCCTGCAGCACGAACAGCGGCAGGCGGCCCTCGGCGGCGGGCTGTTGCCGGTGCAATGGGCGATCCTGGGCTATCTCCGGGACGCCAACCGCTACAGCAACACCCCCCAGGCCCTGGCCGAATACCTCTCCCTGACCAAGGGGACGGTTTCCCAGAGCCTCAAGCTGCTCGAATCCCACGGCTGGATTGCCCGCCAGGGCGATGCCGCCGACCGTCGCATCGTCCGCCTCGCCCTCACCGAGGCCGGCCGCGCCCGCCTTGACGCCGCGGCCGACCGGGCGTGGGCCGAAGCCATCGCCGCGCTGCCGGCGGCCGACCAGGCCGCCGCCGAAACCGCCCTGCGCCGTCTCCTGACCGGCTGGCAGCAGACCCGCCAAGGGCGGACCTTCGGCGTCTGCCGCACCTGCCGGCACTTCCAGCCGGGCGGCGCCGAGCACCGCTGCGGCCTCACCGGCGAGGCCCTGAGCGAAGACGACAGCACCCGCCTGTGCCGGGAACATGAACTCGCCGCACCGGCCCCCTGACGACACCATGCAACTCGAACTGCTTCGCCAACGCCTCGCCACCCTGGGCGCCAAGCCCTGCCACCAGGACCGGGTGCTGCGGGCCTGGAGCCAGCGCCGCTCCCTGGACAATCGCCTGTCCAAGGCCGAGGACTTCCTGCCCCTGGCCCTGCGCCGGGCCTTGCCCGGGCTGACGGCCGAGCTGGAAGACCTCGCCCGGCTGCGTTCCGAGTACCCCGGCGCCGACGGCTCGGCCCGCCTCCTGGTCGAACTGGGTGACGGCCAGACGGTGGAAAGCGTGCTGCTGCCCCGGGACGGCCTCTGCGTCTCCACCCAGGTGGGCTGTGCCGTCGGCTGCCGTTTCTGCATGACCGGCAGGGAAGGGCTCCTGCGCCACCTGGGCAGCGCCGAGATCGTCGCCCAGGTGGCCCTGGCCCGGACCCTGCGGCCGGTGAAGCGGGTGGTCTTCATGGGCATGGGAGAACCGGCCCACAACCTGGAGGCGGTGATGGAAGCCATAACCTTCCTCGGCACCGTCGGCGGCATCGCCCACAAGAACCTGGTCTTTTCCACCGTCGGCGACCGCCGCGTCTTCGAACGTTTGCCCCAGGGGCCGGTGAAGCCCGCCCTGGCCCTGTCGCTGCACACCACCCGCGCCGACCTGCGCGCCCAGCTGCTGCCCAAGGCGCCGCCCATCGCCCCGGCGGAACTGGTGGAACTGGGCGAGGCCTACGCCCGCGCCACCGGCTATCCCATCCAGTACCAATGGACCCTGCTGGCCGGGGTGAATGACTCCGACGCCGAGCTGGAAGGCATCGCCCGCCTGCTGCCCGGCAAGTACGCCATGATGAATTTCATCCCCTACAACACCAACGAAGGCCTGGGCTACGCCCGGCCGGCCAGCGACCGGGTGGTGGCAATGGCCCGCTGGCTCAATCGCCGGGGCATTCTCACGCGGCTACGCAATTCCGCCGGCCAGGACATCGACGGCGGCTGCGGCCAGTTGCGGGCCCGCGCCGCCAACGGGGAACAGGCGGTACGGCTGCAACGGCGGCGCGCCGGCTAAGGTTTTCCGGGCACCGGCAAATTGAGCCGCGGCAGCCAGCGGCGCAGCCCCGGCGTGGTGATGACGGTGCTGAAGATGGCCATCAGCACCAGCATGGTGAACATGTTCTGGGAAATGACCCCCAGGTCGTAGCCCACGTTGATGACGATCAGCTCCATGAGGGCCCGGGTGTTCATCATGATGCCCAGGACGTTGGCCTCGTGGTGGTTGAGGCCGGTGGCCCGGGCCGCCAGGTAGGTGCCGCCGAACTTGCCCAGGGTGGCGAGCAGGATGGTCAGGGTGCACCAGCCCCAAAGTTCCAGCGAATCCAGGCCGCCGATATTGGTGCGCAGGCCGGTGTAGGTAAAGAAGATGGGCAGGAAGAAGACGGTGACGAAATGGCCGACCCGGTCCTTCCAGGCGGCGATGAGGGCCGGCTCGTCGTGCAGCAGCACCCCCATCATGAAGCCGCCGAAGATGGCGAAGATGCCCAGGTGGTAGGTGGTCATGCCCCCCAGGAAGATGGCCGCCAGGATCACCCCGAGGAGGTTGTTGGTAAGCGCTCCCTTCGCCTGGCCGGCCCGCACCACGCGCTTGAGCAGGGGCCGTACGAGGAACCAGGAAACGGCGACGAAGACCCCCACCAGGGCCACCTTGCCGGCGAAACCGCCGGCGTCGAAGCGGGAGACGGTGAGGGTGGTGACCAGGGCCAGCAGCAGCCAGCCGATGACGTCGTTGATGGCGGCGGCGCTGATGCCGATGACCCCCAGGGGCTGCCGGTTGAGGTCGAACTCGATCATGATGCGCCCGAGGATGGGCAGGGCGGTGATGGAAAAGGCGGTGGCGATGAAGAGGCCGGAGGCCACCGCATCCACCCCCGGCGACAGGACCGGCGCCGCCAGATAGCCGAAGCCCAGCCCCAGGGCGAAGGGCGCCGCCAGCCCGGCGGCGGCCACCCAGGTCACCACCTTGCGGTTCTGCCGCTCCCGCAGGTGGGAGAAATCGAACTCCAGGCCGATCTGGAACATGAGCAGCAGCAAGCCGATCTGGGACAGCATCTGCATGGGTTCCGGCGGCGCCGAGCGGAAGACGAAGGCGAAGGTGTCCGGCGCCAGCAGCCCGAAGAGGGAAGGGCCGAGCAGGATGCCGACGATGATCTCCCCCACCGCCGCCGACTGGCCGGAACGGATCGCCAGGGCGCCCCCCAGGCGGCCGGCGAGGACGATGACCGTCAGTTGCAGGAGGGTGAAGAAAAGGAGGGCTTCGCTCTTGTGCACCGCCGAGGCGGCGAACTGGATTTCCGTGGTCATGGGGTCGGGGAAAAGGCCGGGGTCCGCCATTCTACCGCCCCGGCGCCGGCCATGCCGGGTGGGTGGCCGGCGGGAAAGTTGTCGCAAGTGTGTAATGCATAACAGGCATCCTTGCCGGCCGGCAGTATCGTGTAAAAAGGAGGTGAAACCATGGGAAATCAGGCAAAGGTGCTTTTCTTCCGCAACGAATTCGTGGCGGAACTGCCCGACGGCGAACGCATTGCCCAGCCCGACCTGAAGGCGATGGCGCAGGCCCTCTTCCGGGCCGGTGTGGGGGCAGAGGAAATCCAGTACGAATGGCGGCCGGGAAGCTGCATGATCACCGCCGGCCAGCAGGTGGCGCTGCGCGCCGAGATCAAACGCTTGAAAAGGGTGCCCGTCGCCCTCACCATCGCCGCCTGAGGGCGGCGGACGGCCGCTTCAATAAAGCGCGCCGTTGATCGAGATTACCTGACCCGAAATGTAGGCTGCGGCATCGGCGGCGAGGAAGGCCACGAGGTCGGCCACTTCCTCCGGCCGGCCGGCCCGCTTCATGGGCACCAGTTTCGCGACCGTTTCCCCGTCGAAAGCCCCGGCGCTCATGTCGGTGGCGATGATGCCCGGCGCCACCGCATTCACCGTGATCCCCCGGCTGGCCAGTTCCAGGGCCAGGGACTTGCTCGCGGCGTGCAGCGCCCCCTTGGCCGCCGCGTAATTGACCTGCCCCCGGTTGCCCGCCAGCCCCGCCACCGAGGTGATGGTGATGATGCGCCCCCAGCGGGTGCGGATCATGGGCATGGTCAGCGGCTGGGTGACGTTGTAGAAGCCGTTCAGGGAAACGTCGATGACCCTGGACCACTGCTCCGGCGCCATGCCGGGAAACACCGCGTCGTCGTGGATGCCGGCATTGTTCACCAGCACCTGGATGGGGCCGTGGGCTTCCACCTCCGCCTCCAGGGCCGCCCGGGCGGCGGGGCCGTCGCAGACGTCGAAGGCCAGGGCGCGGGCCGCGCCGCCGGCGGCACGAATGTCGGCGGCCAGGGCCTCGGCCTTGTCCAGATTGCGGTTGGCATGGACCAGGACGGCCAGGCCATCGGCGGCGAGGCGGCGGCAGATGGCGGCGCCGATGCCGCCGCTGCCGCCGGTGACGAGGGCGCGTTTCACGTGGAACTCCCCAGGGCATCGGCGTCGAGGATGACCGCCGCCCGCCCGCTCAGGAGCAGACGCTCGCCATCGCGGACGGAAAATTCGTAGAGCACGTTGCTGCCGTCGCCGGAAAGGCGCTCGGCACGGATGTCCAGGTCGCTGGCCACGTCGTCCAGGCGCTCGACGGCCAGGTCGACGCCCCGCACGCTGGCCAGGAAGCCTTGCCGGGGGCGCCCGCCGGCTTCCGCCAGCAGCGCCCCGTGCAGGGCCATGGCCTGGGCCGCGTACTCGATGCCGCAGGCGGCGCCGAGGCGTCCTTCGGCCCGCAGCGGGTTGTCGGGCCGGCGATGGCTGCCGGCGGTGCAACGGATGCCGGCCGGCGACCAGGCGCTGACGCCATCGAGCAGGCACATGGCCCCCTGGTGGGGAATGCGGGCGGCGATGTCGGCGCGGGTCAGCATGGCGCCACCTCGACGGCCAAAGTCAGGGGCGCCAGGTATTCGAGCCGCACCTCCCCGGCGGCGCGGCGGGCCAGGCAGTCCAGCAGGGGCAGCCCGCGCAGGGCCGGGTTGGAAAGGCGCAGGGCTTCCAAGACCGGGTCGGCAAGGGTGGTCGCGGCGCCGTCGTCGAGACGCACCGTCAGCCGCGCCCGGTTAGCCGAACTCTGTGCGGGCGAGAGCAGCAGGGCGATGCCGGCGGCGTCGGGAACCTTACGCAGGCTGCGGATGGGCTCCGGATATTCGGCGTCGTAGGCCACCAGCAGCACGGGCCGGCCGCTCGCCGTCACCTGGGCCAGGGCATCCAGCACGCCGGCGGCGAAGCTGGCGTCGTAGGCGCACAGCACCTGGCAGGGGGCCATGGCACCGGTGGCGATGCCCCAGTAGCCAGCTGCCGTGTTGTGCACCGAATTGTGGAAGCGGGTGGGGGACACCTGGCGATCGTCGGAAGCCAGCGCCTCGCACAGGGCGTGGCAATTGTGGCCGTCGCCGCCGGAGGCGGCGAAGATCGTGGCCAGGGTGGAAGCATCGGCCCCGGCTTGGCGCACCGCTTCCAGGCCCGTGGCCAAGGCCAGCTTGACCACCCGGCTGGCCCGGCGGCGCTCCGCCGGGGGCAGCAATTCCGGCGCCGGAAGCAGGGTGGGCGCGGCGGCGTAGTTGACCTGGCCGGCCAGCACTGCCTGCCCGGCCGCCCAGTCGGGGAGGCCGGGGGCGAGGAGGCCGATGCCGTCGATCCAGGCGGTGAGTGCCGCCATCAGCCGGCCCTCCCGAAGACGAGGCTGCAGTTGCTGCCGCCGAAGCCGAAGGAATTGGACAGCACCCGCGCCACCCGGGCCGGCCGTGGCGCCAGCAGGTAATCCAGGGGCAGGGCGGGGTCGAGGCTCTCGGTGCCCGGGCTGCCGGGCAGCAGGCCGTCGCTGAGGGCCAGGGCGCAGATCACCGCCTCCACGGCGCCGGCCGCGCCCAGGGTGTGGCCGGTGGCGCCCTTGGTGGAGCTGCAGGGCACCCGGTCGGCGAAGAGGCCGGCCACCGCCTTGCCCTCGGCGGCGTCGTTGGAAGGCGTGGCGGTGCCGTGCAGGTTGATGTAGCCGATGTCGCCGGTTGTCAGTCCGGCGTCGGCCAGGGCGGCTTCCATGGCCAGCCGTGCCCCCAGGCCTTCGGGGTGGGGCGAGGACATGTGGTAGGCGTCGCTCGACTCGCCGCAGCCCAGAAGCAGCACGGCGTCACCGTCAAGGCTGGCCGGTGCCGCTTCCAGCAGGGCGAAGGCGGCGCCCTCGCCGATGGAAATGCCCCGGCGCCCGGCATCGTAGGGCCGGCAGGGCGCGGGCGAGGTCAGTTCGAGGGAGGAGAAGCCGTAGAGGGTGGTCAGGCAGAGGGAATCGACGCCCCCCACCAGGGCGGCGTCGATGACGCCGCAGGCCATCAACCGCGCCGCCGCGGCGAAGACCTTGGCGGAGGAGGAGCAGGCGGTGGAAACGACCGCCGCCGGCCCTTCCAGGCCGAAATAGTCCCGCACGAAGCCGCCCACCGAATAGGTGTTGTGGCTGGTACGGTAATTGAAGTCGGCCGGCAGGGCGCCGCTCACTGGGTCCCGGCGGCGGTAGGCCAGCTCGGTCTGCAGGATGCCGGCGGTGCTGGTGCCAAGGAAGAGGCCGACCCGCCGCGGCCCGTGGCGGCCGATGGCGGCGCGCACCGCATCGGCGAAACCGTCCGCCTGCAGGCCGAGGAGGGCGAGGCGGTTGTTGCGGCAATCGTGGGCGGCCAGGGCCGGCGGCAACGCCAACGCGTCCACGCCGGCCACTTCGCCGACCCAGGTGGGCAGGTTAACCGTCTCGAAGGCGCAGGGCTTCAGGCCGCTCGTCCCCCCCGCCAGGGCCGCCCGCGTCGCCACCAGGCCGGAACCCAGGCAGGTGGTGGCGGTGCAATGGGAGACGAGCAGAGGACGCATGGGGATTCAGCCGGGGAAGGCGCCGATTTTACCAGACCGGCAGCATGGACTCCCCGGCCGGGCGCTCAGCGCGCCACCTTGAGCAGTTCGACCTCGAAAAGCAGGGTGGCGTTGGGCGGCACCGCCGCGCCGGCGCCGCGGGCGCCGTAGGCGATTTCCGGGGGGCAGGTGAGGCGGGCCTTGCCGCCTTCCTTCATCTTGGAGACGCCCTCGGTCCAGCAGGGGATGACGCGGTTCAGGGGGAAGGTGGCCGGCTGCCCGCGCTTGTAGGAGCTGTCGAACTCCTTGCCGTCGGTGAGGGTGCCGCGGTAATGGACCTGCACCGTGGCCTCCGGGCTGGCCTGCTGGCCGCTGCCGTCCTTGAGGGATTCGTAGATGAGGCCGGAGGGAGTCTTTTCCGGGGCGGCCTGGGCGCCGAAGGCGGTGAGGGCGAGAGCTCCCGCCAGCAGGGTCGTTTGCCAATTGCGCATGGGTGTCTCCTTGGTGCGTAAAGGCAGGGAAGTTACCCGCATCCGCCTTGGCGGACAAGCGTGCAACATATTGGCGCTGCAATCAAATTCCTGACCCCGTTCGGGCTGAGGCTGTCGAAGCCCGTGGCGAACCACCCTTCGACAGGCTCAGGGCGAACGGTTCACTGTTTGCCGAGGTGATTACCAGCGCAGCCAGCCTCCAGGGTCACCGTCGCCAGCCCCGCGGCCCGGATGGCGGCCAACAGCCCCGGCAGTACGGCCAGGATGACCGCTTCGCCGGCGGCGGTGCGAGCGGCGTTGCCGTCGTGGAGGAGCAGGATGTCGCCGGGGGCGAGGCCGGCAGTCAAACGGGCGAGGACGTAAGCAGCGTTGCCGCGGCGGGTGTCGTAGGCGCGGCGGGTCCAGGCGGCAAGGCGCAGGTCCAGGTCGGCCAGGATGGGGTCGAGGAAGGGGCTGCGCAAACCGGCCGGGGCGCGGAAGAAGGCCGGGGGTTGGCCGGTGAGGTCGGCCAGGGTGGCCTGGGCCGCCGCCACCTCGTCCCGCATGCGCCGGGGGCCGTGGGCGGCGAAGAGTTTGGCGTGGTGCTGGCTGTGGTTTTCCACGGCGTGGCCGCGGGCGATGATGTCCCGCACCAGGGCCGCGTGCCGGGCTGCCCGCTCGCCGATGCAGAAGAAGGTGGCCCGGGCGCCGGCGGCGTCGAGCAGGTCGAGGACGCGGGGGGTGACCGCGGGGTCGGGGCCGTCGTCGATGGTGAGGGCGATTTCCCGGCGGGCGGCGGCAGCGGGCGGCAGGCGGGTGAGGTTGGGGCCGAGCAGGGTGCTGCGGGGCCACAGGCCGGCGGCGGTGAGGACGGCGTGGTTGGCGGCGACCAGGCCGAGCCACTGGGGCCAGTGGCCGGGGGCGAAAACAAGGCCGGCGGCGGCGCCGGCGTGCAGGGCGGCGCTGGCCTGGATGAAGGGGGCAGGGCGCCAGCGGGGCACGTCAGCGATCCTCGGCGCCGGGAAGCCAGCCGCCGGCCAGGAAGTCCCGCCACAGGGCGGTCCAGGCCGGCCAGTCGTGGCCGCCCGGGCGGACGGCGGGCGCCACGCCGAGGGTGGCCGCCAGCGTCGCCATGCCGTCGGCGAAGCGATCCTCGCCGCCGTAGCCGCAGAAAATGGGCAGATGAGCCGGGCGCTGGGTCAGCCAGGCCCAGACGCGGAATTCCGGATCGGCGAGCTGTTCTGAAGTCGGCTGCCAGACCCGGGGGCCGCCGCCGGCGGCGATGGCGGCCTGGGTGATGCGACTGCCCGGGTAGGGGGCCAGGAGGCAGAGGCCGTCCACCGGCCCCAGGCCGTCGGCGACGTAGGCCAGCGCCAGCAGGCCGCCCAGGGAAATGCCGCCCAGCCAGAGCTGCCGGTAGCCGGCGACCCGGGCGGGGGTCAGGATTTCGGCATGGACGGCGGCGAGGGCCTTGCCGCCGCTGATGACCGCCAGATCCAGGGCCGGCAGGGCGAGGTCGAAGCGGTCGGGGGCGGCATCGACGCCGCCGGCGAGGAAATCTTCCGGCGTCATGTAGGCGCCGGGGAGCAGGACGAGGAGGGCGCCCGCCGGCCCGGCGGAGCGGCGCACCACGCGCAAGGGCCCGTTCACCGCCGCCCTCCGGCGAGTATTGCGGCGAAGAGCAGGGCCAGCACGGCGCCGGGGCCGACGGTGACGCCCATGGCGTGGAGCACGGACACCTGGGAGAAGGCCAGCGCCCCGAAGCCCACCACGGTGGTGCTGTTGGCCAGGACGAGGGAAGCGAGGGTACGCGGTTCCGGCGCGCCGTCGAAAAAGAGGGCGTAGTTGGAGCCGACGGCGACGATGAGGAGCAGGCCGATGAGGTGCAGCAGGGTGAGACGCTCGCCGGCCAGGACCAGGCCCGCCGCGACGACGACGACGGTGGCTGCCAGGGGCGCCAGCACCCGCAGCAGGCGCCGGGGCGAACGCAGGGCCACGGCCAGGAGGGCGACGATGGCGGCGAAGCCGGCCAGGGACAGTAAGACCGCCTCGTGCAGGTAGGCGGCGTAAAGGCGGTTGGATTCGCCGGCCAGGTCCACGAACAGGGCGCCGGGCTGTCCCGCGGCCGCCAGGGCGGCCTGGACGTTGGCGGGGTCGATGTCCTTGAGGCCGCTGGCGTCCCGGGCGGCGCGCAGGGGCAGGATGGCGCTCCAGCCGTCGGGGCGGGGCAGCAGGAGGGAATCGACGAGGAGCGCCAGCGACGTGCCGGCCAGGGATTCCGGCGTCAGCAGGGGCTGGTGGCGGGCGGCCTCGACGTCGGCGGCGAAGGGGGCGAGGCGCTCCGGGCGCAGGGGCAGGTCGGCTAGGCCGGCGGAGAGGGCCGCGGCCAGGGCTTTCGGCGCGGGCAGGGCGGCCTGGCGGGCCCGCTGGGCAGCGGCGCTGGGCAGGAAGCGGGCGGGGGAATCGAAGCCGGCGATGGCGCCGGAATCCACCAGGGCCTGCAGGCGGGGGGCGAGCGTTTCCGCGGCGGTCAGGGCGGCATCCCGGTCCGGGGCGGTGACCACCACCAGGTAGCGCAGGTCCGGGGCGCCGAGGTCGCCGCGCAGGGTCATGTCCAGGGCCTGGGCGGCCTTGGGGACGGGGGAAAGGGCGGAGAGGCCGGGGTTCCACACGCTGTCCCGGCGGACGAAAAGGACGGCGGCGGCGGCCAGGGCGAGGAGGAACAATCCCCAGCGCAGACGGCCGAGGACGGCGAGGCCCGGCGCCAGGGCTTCACCGAGGCCGGCGATGTCGCGCACGGCGAGGCCCGGGGCCAGGGCGGGCAGCACGAAGCGGGTCATGGCGGCGGCGGCGGCGAGGCCGGCGATGGAATAGAGGCCGAGCTGGGCCAGCCCCGGGAAGCCGGAAAAGAGGAGCGAAGCGAAGCCGCAGACGGAGGTCAGCACGCCCAGGCGGATGGTGGGCCAGAAGCGCTCGCGCCAGCCGGCGTCACCGCCCCGGGACTGGACGAAGTAGTAGATGCTGTAATCCACCGCCTCGCCGATGAGGGTGGTGCCGAAACCGATGGTGAGGCCGTGGACGCTGCCGAAGCCTACGCTGACGGCGGCGACCCCGGCCAGCGCCCCGCAGGCCACCGGCAGGAGACCGAGGGCGAGGGCGGCGAGGGAGCGGTAGACCAGCAGCAGCAGGGCGACGATGGCGCCGGTGCTGATGAGGGAGAGGCGGGTGACCTCGGCGCGGATGGTCTCCCGGGAATCGACGGAAAACACCGGGCTGCCGGAAAGCAGCAGGCGGGCGTCGGCGACCCCGGCCTCCCGGGCGGCGGCGGTGAAATCGGCGCGGATGGCGTCGAGCACGGCTTCCTGGGCATCGGTGTCGGAACCGGCGGCGACGGTCTGGGCCATGAGCAGCGCCCGCCGGCCGTCCGCCGAGGCCCATACGCCCTGGCTGCTGGCCGGGCCGCCGCCGCCGTCCAGGGCGGCGACCAGTTCCACCAGCTCGCCGGTGGGGTCGCTGGGCAGCAGCTTCTTGAGGAGCAGGCCGGCGGGAGAGGCGAGGGCGTCGATGCTGTTGCCGATGGCGGCGGCGAGGCCGGCGGCGGTGAAGCGCTCCGGCGTCACCGTCGGGCTCAGCAGGTAGCGGTGACGGAAGAGGAAGTCGCGGTCGGCGTCCAGGCTGCCGGCTTCGCCGTTGCGCACGGCGACGAAGGAACCCCCGGCGCGCATCCGGGCCGCCAGGTCGCGGGAGAGGCGGGCGCGGGCCGTCGCGTCGCCGCCTTCGATGCCGATCAACAGCAGGCGGGAGATGGCGCCGGACTTGAGCTGGTCGACGAGAAGCTGCTGCTCCGGCGTCGGGCTCCTGGGCAGGAAGGCCGACATGTCGGCGGTGAAACGGGTATGGGCGACGACGGCCAGGCACAGGGCCAGGGCGGCGAGCCAGAGGGCGAGGATGGGGGCGCGGCCTGTCATGTTGGCCTGTCCCCCCCTCCGTTCGGGCTGAGCCCTTCGACGGTGCTCAGGACAGGCTTGTCGAAGCCCGGGGTGAGCCGCCCTTCGACAGGCTCAGGGCGAACGGTTCGGTGGAAACTGATTCGCCAGACTGGCACCTTCACTTCCCCTCCGGCTCGATGCTCATCACCGCCCGGTCGCCATCGGCCTGCAGGTATTCGACGGTGAGTACCCGGTTGCGACTGCCGCCGATGGTGATGCGGCTGACCAGGGCGGCGATGCGCTGGTCGCTGGGCAGCAGGCTCAAGGTCCATTTTTCCTCGCTGCCGGCGAGGAAGAGGGCGTAGCTCCGCTCCAGGGCGCGGCGGTCGCCGGCCAGGGTGCCGCGGATGCTGTCCACGAAGGCCTGGGCCTCCGGCTGCTCGGCAAGGCGCAGGGTGAATTTCTGCTTGCCGCGCTCGACGGTGAGGACGTCCCGGTCGAGCACCAGGGTTTCCGGCTTGGGCTGCAGGGTGCGCTTTTCCAGGCGGTCGGGAGCGGTGTAGGACAGCTCGCCGGCCGATTGCACCGGCTTGTCCAGGAGGGCGATGTATTTCTTCTCGACGAAGCGGGCCTTGCCGCCGGAGTTGCGGGCGAGGTCCTGCATGAGGCGGTCGAGGTCCCAGGCGGCGGCCGGCAGGGCAAGGAATGCCAGGGCGAGCAGGGCAAGGCGCGGGATCACGGGGCCTTCCAGAAATCGAAGAAGTTGAACCAGTTGTCGGGGGCTTCCCGGCAATTGTCCGCCAGCAGGGCGACGTAGCGGTCGAGGGCGGCGTCCATGGCGGCAGCGCGTTCGCCCCGGCCGAGGCCGGAGAAATCGGCCAGGGGGGCGAAGCGGATGCAGTAGCGGTTGCCCCCCAGGTAGAGGCCGGCCATGAACAGCACCGGGCGGCCGAGCATGGCGGCCATGCGCCAAGGGCCGAGGGGAAAGGCGGCGGGGGCGCCGAGGAATTCCCGCGTCGCCGTGGGGTCGCCCCCCAGGCCGCGGTCGGCCAGCATGCCCACCAGCTGGCCGGCTTCCAGGCGGTCCCGGGCCTGCAGCATGGAATCCATGCGCCCCAGGGGCACGATGTCCTGGATGGCGGCGGGGTTGATGGCGGCCAGGGTGGCGTTGATCTTGCGGGCGTTCTCCTCGTACATGAGCATGGCCACGGTGAGGTCGGTGCGGTCCCGGCCCAGGGCCCGCAGCACCTCGAAGCTGCCCAGGTGGGCGCCCACCAGCAGCACGCCCCGGCCGTCGGCGACGGCGGCCCGGATGTGTTCCTCGCCCTCGATGGCGATGTCGAACTGGGCAAAACGCTCGTTGAGCAGGTAGATGCGGTCGTGGACGGTGCTGGCGAAGGCGAGGAAGTGGCGGTAGCACTCGCCCAGGGTCGCCGGGCGGCCATACACGCGGGTCAGGTAGGCCCGGCTGCCACGGCGGGCAGTGGGAGCGAAGGCCAGGAAGTAGGCGGCGATGCCACGCAGCACCAGGCGCCCCAGGGGCCGGCCGCAGGTGAGGGAAATCCACACCATCAGGCGCAGGACAGGCAGGCTGCTGCGCTCGGGCTGGCGCGTCCAGGCGGCGGCGGTCACGGCCTGGCCCCGGTGACGAAGGCCAGACTGGCGGTGGCGACGGCACGGCCGGCGACGGCCATGTCGCAGCGCAAGCCGCCGCCGGGGGCGGGGGAGAAAGCGAAATCCACGGTCTCGCCGGGGCCCACCGGGCTGAAGAACTTGGCGCTGGCGACCCGGCAGCGGTTGGCGCAGCAGCCCCGGTCGGCGGCGGCCAGGAGCACCGCCCGGTCCAGCAGCAGGGCGCCGGGGACGATGGGGCGGCCGGGGAAGTGGCCGGGGAAGGCCGGGTGGTCGGCGGGCACCGTCCAGGCGTGGGTGGCGCCGCTCACGGCTTGCCCCGGGGATTGGCGAAGAGGGCCTGCAGGCTGTCGCGGGTGAGCTTGCCGGTGGCGTTGCGGGGCAGACGGTCGACCCAGAGCAGGGGCCGGGGCAGGAAGACCGGGTCGAGGCGCTGGCGCAGGGCGGCGAGGATTTCCGCCGGCGTCAGGCCGGGGGCGACGACGGCCGCCGCCAGGCGGACGACGCCGTCGGTGTCGTCGCCGTCGGGCAGGTGGAAGACACCGTCGAGCACACCGGGAATGGCGGCGAGCTGGTGGTTAAGATAAGCGAGGGAGGTGCGCTTGCCGGCGATATTGATGAGGTCGGCGTTGCGCCCGTGGAGGAGGAAATCCCCGTCGGCCCGCAGTTCGATACGATCGCCCAGCAGGATGCGGCCTGCCACGTGGCCGCCGCAGGCCCAGGTGGCGCCGTCCTCATCCTGATCCAGACCCACGCCGGGGAGCAGCTGCCAGGCGTCGCCGACGGTCGTCCGGCGGCTGGCCAGCTGGCCGGCCTCGGTGCAGCCGTAGATCTCGTGCAGGGGGGCGCCAGTGGCCGCTTCCGCCCGCTGCGCCAGCTCCCGGGAAAGGGGCGCGGTGGCGGAAAGGAGGAGGTCGATGGGCGGCAGCGCCACGCCGGCATCGAGCAGGGTGCGCAGGTGGATGGGGGTGGTCACCAGCAGGCGGGGACCGGGCACCCCGGCGAGGGCGGCGGCGATGTCCGCCGGATAGAAGGGGCGGCCCGCCCAGGCGGCGCAGTTGCCCACCAGGCATTGCAGGACGGTGGATTCGAGACCGTAGCTGTGCTGGGCCGGCACCGTCGCGACGATGGCGTGGCCGGCAAGGCCCAGGCGCTCGGACTCGGCCTGGCCGCTGCGCCACAGCGCCCCCCAGGTCTTGCTCTGGGGCACCGGGTCGCCGGTGGAGCCGGAGGTAAAGAGGATGGCAGCCACCCGGTCGGCGGGAATGCGGGGCATGGCCGACGCCGGGTCATGGAGTTGCTCGGATTCCGGATAGGCGAGCCGGGGCAGGTCCACGGCGGCCTCGGGGCCGTCGCCGAGGGCGAAGAGGCCGGGGTGGGCCTCCCGCAACCGCCGCACCGTCTCCGGCGCCTGGGAGGCAGGCAGCAGGCTGACCCGATTGCTGACCAGGGCCGCCCCCAGGCCGACCATGAAGCGGTAGCGGTCCTGACAGATGTTGAGAACGGGTCCGGTGCCGGGAAAGGCGGCGGCCACCCGCGCCACGTCGGCCAGGAAGCGGGCGACGGTGACCGGCCCGCCGGGACGGTGGGCGACGACGGCAGCCGGATCGGCCCGGGCGACGAGGGGCAGATCCACGGGTCAGCGCCCGGTGGCCCGCCGCAGGCTGGCACGGAAGGCGGCAGCGGCCTCCACCATGCCGACCCGGTCTTCCGGGGGGATCACGCGCTTCCTGACCTCGTTCTCGACGACGAACATGAGGCCCACCAGGGGGAAGGTGAGAAGGTTGGCGAAGACCGACCATACCTCCACCGGCGCGGCGGCGAAGAGGATGACGGAAACACCCACCATGGCGGTGAAGAAGATGGTCCACGCCACCGTCACCTGGCGGGTGTAACGGGCGACGAGGGGCGTCATGCGGGGGTGGAGGAGGGCGGCGATGGCGGTGCACAGGGGCTGGCGGGGAGCGATCAGGGTCACGCCGAAAAGCAGGCCCAGGGCGCCGTTCACGCCCACATGCTGGAGAAAGTAGAGCCAGGCGACATGGCGCTGCAGCCAGGGCCAGGCCCAGGCCAGCAGCCCGGCGACGACGGCGGCCGCCAGCCAGATGAGAGCGCCGTAGGCATTGCGGCGGGCGAAACCGGCGGCGGCAAGCACCACCGGCGCCAGGGCGACGACGGCGGCCCAGGCGCCCACTTGGCCGTCGTTGGCGCTGGAGTAATGGGCGATCAGGGCATAGACGGCGACCACGGCGGCCGTCAGGAAACCGGCGAGGAGCTGGCTGCGGGCGCCCTTCATCGGGTCGTCACTGGGTGCGATGGGCGGCGATGTGGGCGGCAAGGCTGCGCAAGGAGGTGAAGATGCGCACGTTGTCCTCGTTGTCGGCCCGCAACTGGAAGCCGTAGCGCTTGGAGACCACCAGGGCCACTTCCAGGATGTCGATGGAGTCGAGGCCCAGGCCCTCGCCGAAGAGGGCGGCGTCGGGCTCGATGGCGGCGGGAGCCAGGTCGAGATTGAGGGCGGAGACGATGATTTCCGCCACTTCGGGCAGGAGGGCGTCGGCAGGGGTCTGAGTCATGGCGGAAGGGTCCGGAAAGGTTCAGGCGGCGCGGAAGGCCAGCACGGCGTTGCTGCCGCCGAAGGCAAAGGAGTTGGACAGCGCGGCCCGGGGCCGGTTGCCGCGGCGGGCCGCGCCGGTGATGTGATCGACGCCGGCGCAGGCGGGGTCGATGGCATCCAGGTGGGCAGTGGGGGGCAGGGCGTCCCTGGCCAGGGCGAGCACGGTGACCACCGCCTCGATGGCGCCGGCGGCACCCATGAGGTGGCCGTGGCCGGCCTTGGTGGCGCTCACCGCCAGGCGTTGCGCATGGTCGCCGAAGACGGTGCGCAGGGCGGCGATCTCGGTGGGGTCGCCCTCCGGCGTGGCGGTGCCGTGGGCGTTGACGTAATCGACCTCTTCCGGGGCCAGGCCGGCGTCGGCCAGGGCCAGGCGCAGGGCGCGCACCTGGCCGGCGGCCTCGGGCCGCACCAGGTGGGCATGGTCGCAGGTGGCGCCGTAGCCGGCCAGTTCGGCCAGGATGGTGGCGCCGCGGGCGACGGCATGGTCCCAATCCTCGAGGATGAGGGCGGCGCCGCCTTCCCCCAGGACCAGCCCGGCGCGTTTCACGTGGAACGGCCGGCAGGCGGCGGGCGAGGATTCGGCGTCGCCGGGGGCCAGCACGCGCAGGGCTTCCCAGGCCCGCACCACGCCGTAGGCCAGCGGCGCGTCGGAGCCGCCGGCGACCATCAGCTCGGCCTCGCCGTCGCGGATGCGCCGGTAGGCCTCGCCGATGGCGGCGGCGGCCGAGGCGCAGGCCACGGTGTAGCTGAGGCAGGAGTTGCCCAGACCCAGCTGGATGGCGATGTGGTTGGAGGCGGCGTTGTTCATGCCGAGAACGACCGACAGCGGCGACACCCGCTCGCGGCCGTTCTGCCAGAGATCCCGGTAGCCGCGCTCGTAGGCCAGCGTGCCGCCCAGGGCAGTGCCCCAGGCGACGCCCTGGGCGGGCTTTTCGGCCTTGTCGCGGGGCAGGCCGGCGTGGTCCCAGGCGGCGAAGGCGGCCGCCATGCCGAGTTGGGCAAAGCGGTCCATGGTGGAGGCCAGGGGCCGCCCGAGCAGCCCGCCGGCGTCGAAACCGGCGCACACCACCGCCGGCAGGGAAAGGGGACGGGGAATGTCGGCGGTGACGTGATGGCGGATGCAGGACTGCCCCGCCAGGAGGCGCTCGAAGAAATCGTCGGTACCGCCGGAGCCGAAGGGATTGACGAGCCCGACGCCCGTCACGGCCACCCGTTTGCGCGCCACGGGTCAGGTCGCGGCTGGGGCCGCCTGCAGCTGCTCGACCACGGCGAGGAGTTCGCCGACGCTCTTGGGGGTCGGCAGATCCTTGGAAAGGCTGACGTTGAGCTTTTCCTCGAATTCGAAAAAGAGCTCGAGGAGCATCAGGGAATCGACGCCCAGGTCTTCCAGCGTGGCCTCGGGAATGACCCGGACGGGGTCCACCGCCAGGCGGTCATGGAGGAATTGGCGAACGACGTCGAGATGGATGGACATGGCAGGACAAACAGGGAAACGGGGCTCCCCCGAGGGAAGCCGATGAATTTGCGCGATTTTATCATGGGCCGCCGCTGCCGGCAGCGCCCCGTAGGAGCGCCGGGCGTCGCCGGAAAAGGACGGGGCCATGCGGTGAGCATGGCCCCCGGCGGAGCGCTTACTTGTACTTGGCGTCGATCTCGTAGACGTTCTTCTGGATCAGCCGCTGCACCAGGGTATCCAGGGTCAGGCCGCCGGAAGCGCCCTGCTTGAAGCCGAGGACCGAGGTGCCCTTGGCCCCCAGTTCCATCTTTTCCTCGGTGTAGCCGGTGGCCACCTGCTCGGTGGTGTTGGCGTTGATCAGCTTGTAGCGCATGCCGATGATCCAGACGCCGGTGGATTCCTCGACCTTGACCGAACTGACCGCCACCCCGGCGGCGGCGCCGCCCCGGCTGCCGGCGGCGATGCCGACGACGGACCCCAGGGCCTGGCCGTCGAAGCCCTGGCTGGCCTGGGCCACCGGCTCGGCCTTGAGGATGTCGAACTTGATCACCCACTTGGTCGTCTTGAACTTGCCCTTCTGCAGCACCTTGCGGGCCGCCTGGGGGTTGCCCATGGTGTAGGCGAGGGTGAATTCGTTCAGCAGCGGCCCCAGGTCGGCGCGCTCGAGCACCTTGAAGTTGGCCTTGCCCAGTTCCAGCTCGGCGTAGTCGGCGATGTTGTTGGGGCCGAATTTCTGGGTGAAGGAGACGTTGTTGCTCTTGATCTCGCCGGGGATGACCACGACCATGGGGCCCTTCTTGGCGGCGTTCTTGTACTCGACGGGCTTGTACATGGCCTTGTCGGCCATTTCGTTGGCCTGTTGCGAGGTGCTGCTGCCGGCGGTGGGCGAAGGATTGTTGTCGGCGGCGGTGCTGCCGCCGCCGCCGGTGGTCTGGCAGGCGGCCAGCAGCGAGGCGGCGCCAAGCGCGGCGACGGTACGGGCGAAGGGGGAAAGGACGAACGGCATGGCGGGGCTCCCTGGCGAGGACTGGAAAGCCGCATTTTCCTGCCGCGGGCGCCGCCACTTCAAGTGAATATTTCGCGCCAGGTGTCCCAGGCGAAGCGCAGGATGAGCACGCCGACCACGCCGAGGAAGACGCGGCGGACGAAGCGGCTGCCGTGGCGCAGCGCCAGCCAGGTGCCGGCGGCCGAGCCGGCGACGTTGCTGGCGGCCATGGCCAGGGCGAGCAGCGGCAGCCAGTGGCCGTGGGGCAGGAAGTAGGCGAGGGCGGCGACGTTGGTGGCCACGTTCACCACCTTGGCGGCGGCCGAGGCATGCAGGAAGTCGAAGCCGAACCAGCGCACGAAGAGGAAGATGAGGAAACTGCCGGTGCCGGGGCCGAAGAAGCCGTCGTAGAAGCCGATCACCGCCCCCAGCAGGGTGGCGTAGGCCAGCTCCCGCAGGCCCCGGTGGGCGGGCGCGTGGGTCTGGCCGAAATCCTTGCGCCACAAGGTGTAGGCGGCGGCGAGGACGAGCAGGACGAGGATCAGTGGGCGCAGGGCTTCCTTGGGCAGCCAGGCCACCGCCGCCGCCCCGGCGTAGGAAAAGGCGAAGGCCGCCGCCGCGGCGGGCAGGATGGTGCGCCAGGGCATGGCGACCCGGCGGGCGTAGCGCCAGGTGGCATTGGCGGTACCGACGACGCTGGCGCACTTGTTGGTGCCGAAGAGGGTGGCCGGGGATTCCGCCGGCAGGGCCGAGAACAGGGCCGGGATCTGGATCAGCCCGCCGCCGCCGACGACGGCGTCCACGCCGCCGGCGAGGAAAGCGGCGAGGACCAGGAAGGCCAGGGAGAGCGCGTCGCCGGGCACGGGGCGCCTACTTGCCGATGCAGAAACGGCTGAAGATGACGCCCAGCAGGTCGTCGGCGGTGAATTCGCCGGTGATTTCGCCGAGGGCCTGCTGGGCGAGCCGCAGTTCCTCGGCGAAGAGTTCGAGGGCGGGCAAGGGGCCGCTCACCACCGCCCGGGCGGCATCGACATGGCCCCGGGCCGCCGCCAGGGCGCGCAGGTGGCGCTCCCGGGCGATGAAGACGTCCTCGGCCTGGTGCCAGCCGGCGACCCGCAGCAGTTCCCGGCGCAGCAGGTCGATGCCTTCGCCGCCCTTGGCGGAAAGGGAAACCACCGCCTCGCCGTCGTCCTCGTGCCTTGCCGGGGCGGCGCCGGCCAGGTCGATCTTGTTGCGCACGGTGATGCGCTGCAGCCGGGCCGGCAGGCGGTCGACGATGGCGCGGTCGGCCTCGGTCACGCCGGCGCGGGCATCCACCAGCAGGAGCACCACGTCGGCCCGCTCGATTTCCCGCCAGGTGCGCTCGATGCCGATCTTCTCCACGGCGTCCTCGGTCTCCCGCAGGCCGGCGGTGTCGATGATATGCAGGGGAATGCCTTCGATCTGGATGGAGGACTTCAGCGCATCCCGGGTGGTGCCGGCGATGGGGGTGACGATGGCCAGCTCGTCGCCGGCCAGGCGGTTGAGGAGCGAGGACTTGCCGACGTTGGGCTGGCCCGCCAGCACCACGTGCAGGCCCGACTGCAGCAGCCTGCCCTGGCCGGCGCGGTCGAAGATTTCCGCCAGGCGGGCCTGCAGGCGGTCGAGTCGACCGAAGGCGTCGGCGGCCTGGAGGAAGTCGATCTCCTCCTCGGGAAAGTCGAGGGTGGCCTCCACCAGCATGCGCAGGTTGATCAGCTCGTCGGTGAGGCCGTGGACGGCCCGGGAGAATTCGCCCTGCAGGGAACGCACGGCCGAACGGGCGGCGCTGGCGGTAGCGGCGTCGATAAGGTCGGCCACCGCCTCCGCCTGGGCCAGGTCGAGCTTGCCGTTCAGGAAGGCGCGGCGGCTGAATTCCCCCGGTTCCGCCAGGCGGGCGCCCAGGTCCAGGCAGCGGGCCAGCAGCATCTGCATGACCACCGGGCCGCCGTGGCCCTGGAGCTCGAGGACATCCTCGCCGGTGAAGGAATGGGGGGCGGGAAAGTAGAGGAGCAGGCCGCTGTCGATGACGCTGCCGTCGGCGGCCTTGAAATCGGCCAGGGTGGCGTAGCGCGCCTTGGGGGTCTTGCCGGAGAGGGCGGCGGCCAGGGGCAGCAGGCCGCTGCCCGAGATCCGCACCACGCCGATGCCGCCACGGCCGGGGGCCGTGGCGATGGCGGCGATGGCGTCAGGCTTTGGGGTCATTGGCGGCTTTACCGCCCGCCTCGATCACCTGGGTGATACGCCACTGCTGGGCGATGGACAGGATGTTGTTGACCACCCAGTAGAGCACCAGGCCGGCCGGGAACCAGAAGAACATGAAGCCGAAGATGAAGGGCATGGCCATCATCACCTTGGCCTGCATGGGGTCCGGCGGCGTCGGGTTGAGCTTGGTCTGGATGAGCATGGTGACCACCATGATCACCGGCAGGATGTAGTAGGGGTCGGCGGAAGCCAGGTCCTTGATCCACAGGATCCAGGGGGCGTCGCGCATTTCCACGGCGCCCAGGAGCACCCAGTAGAGGGCGATGAAGACGGGGATCTGGACCACGATGGGCAGGCAGCCGCCCAGGGGATTGACCTTCTCGGTCTGGTACAACTTCATCATCTCCTGGTTGAGGCGGTTGCGGTCGTCGGCGTAGCGCTCCTTCAACTGCATGAGGCGCGGCGTCAGCACCCGCATCTTGGCCATGGACTTGTAGGAGGCGGCGGACAGCGGGTAGAAGGCCGCCTTGATGAGCACGGTGAGGACGATGATGGCCCAGCCCCAGTTGCCCACCAGATTGTGGATGAACTGCAGGGCCCAGAAGATGGGCGCGGCGACGATGGTCAGCCAGCCGTAATCCACCACCAGGTCGAGGCCCGGAGCGATCGCCTTGAGGGCGGCCTGCTCCTGGGGACCGGCATAGAGGGTGACGGCGGCGGCGCCCTTGGCGCCGGCTGCCACTTCCGCCACCGGCACGATGACCCCGGCCTGGACGACGGTGCCGGCGCCTTCGCCCTTCCTCATGTAGAACTCGCGGGGCGTCTTTTCGGCGGGCACCCAGGCCGAGACGAAGTAGTGCTGGACCATGGCCAGCCAGCCATTGTCGGCGGTCTTGGCGAACTTGACCTTGCCGGCGGCGGCGTCGGCAAAATCGACCTTCTGGTATTTCTCGGTTTCCGTATAGACCGCCGGGCCGGTGAAGGTGGATACCATCTTGGTTTCCCCTTCCGGCGCCACGTCGTCGCGCTGGAGCTGGAAGTAGGCGTGGGGAGCGATGGCCTTGCCGCTGCCGTTGTCGATTTCCCAGGCCACGTCGACGCTGTAAGAACCGCGCTTGAAGGTGTAGATCTTGGCCACCTTGACGCCGTTCTGGGGCGCGGCTTCCAGGCGGACCTTGAGTTCGTTGGCGCCTTCCGCCAGTTCAGCCGGGCCGGCGACGCGCTTGAAGGCGGCGCGATGGTTGGGCAGGCCCTCGCCGATCAAGCCGCTCTGGGCCACGTACTGGTGCTTGGGCTCGAAGAGGACGAAATTCTTTTCCTTGTTCTCGTGGGCCCGGTACTTGAGCAATTCCAGTTGGACGAGGTCGCCGCCCTGGCTGGAAATGGTCGCCTTGACCAGGTCGGTGGCCACGGTGAAGGTCTCGGCGGCCGCCGGAACGCTCGCTGCCGTGCCGGGAACGGCCGGGGCTGCCGGGGCGGCGGCGCCCTGCAGGCTGGCGGTCGGCTGGGGAGCGACGCCGCCGGCAGTCCCCGCGGCGGCGGCTTCGGCGGCCGGCTTCGGGTGGTTGTACTGCTGCCACTTTTCCCACAGCATGAAGCTGGAGAGGGTAAAGATCAAAACCAGAATCAGGCGTCGAGTGTCCATGAACGACCCATGTCGTGTGACGAGTGTTAATCAGGGTACCGGATCGTACCCGCCCGGGTGCCAGGGATGGCAGCGGCAGACCCGTTTGAGGCCCAGCCAGCCGCCCTTCGCGGCACCGTACTTCTGCACTGCTTCCACCGCATATTCCGAACAGCTCGGAAAATAGCGGCAGCGCCGGCCAAGGAACGGACTGATGGCGTATTGGTAAAAGCGCACCAGGCCGATCAGCAGGCGCCTCATTGTACGTCCGTCGGGGCGAAGCGGCGGGGCAGCCTGGCGAAGAGCCCCACCACTTCCTCGGCCACGGACCGGCGGTCGATGCGCCCCGGCTTCGCCATCAGGCGCACCACCAGGTCGCAGGCCGGCAGTTCGGCGCGGCGCTGGCGGAATTGCTCCCGCACCAGGCGCTTGACCAGATTGCGGCGTACCGCCGACTTGATCAGCTTCTTGCCCACCACCAGGCCCAGACGGGCCTCGCCGCCGCCGTTGTCGCGGGGACGGTAGTGGAGCATGAAGAACTGCCCGCGGATGGCCCGCTTAAAACCAAAAACGGATGAGAACTCATCCGTTTTTGTCAGGCGAAAGCGTCTGGCGAAAGCGTTGCCGGCTTCCGCCCCGGTATCCGGGTTCAAACGCCGAGGCGGCGGCGGCCCTTGGCACGACGGGCAGCAATGACCTTGCGGCCACCCTTGGTGCGCATGCGGACCAGGAAGCCATGGGTGCGCTTGCGGCGCACGACCGAGGGTTGATACGTGCGTTTCATGTGCTAATTCCTTGATGTTCAGATAGAAAAACGCGCAATTACACCCTGGAAGGGGGGCCGGTGTCAAGGTGAAATTTTTGTTGCGGCTGTGGATAACTTGGGCGGCAAGGGGTAGAATCGCAGCAGCGATGGCGGCTCGAACAGCCGCCAATTTTGTTGCAAAAATTCCGCGTATTTCAATAAGTTAATAATACCGCCCCAGGCTACGGCCGGATGGCGGGGAGGAGTGTTTCTGGCGATGTCCGGATTCTGGGAGTCTTGTCTGCTGCGTTTCGAGCAGGAACTGCCGGCACAGCAGTTCAATACCTGGATCAAGCCCCTGCGCCTGGAGGGCGAGGATGCGCCGGAGGAGGGCCTGCGCCTGCTGGCCCCCAACAGCTTCATCCTGAAATGGGTGCGGGACCGCTACCTGACCCGCATCGAGGATTATTGCCGCTCGTTCTTCTCCGCCCCGGTCAGCATCGCCCTGGCCGTCGGCGAACGAAAACCCGCGTCCCCCCCAGCCCGCTCCCCGGACCAGGCGCCCGTCGCCACGCCGGCCACTACGACGGCGCCGGCCACTCCCGCAGCCAGGAAAGGGGGCCGCGTCTCGGCCTACGACAAGACCCGGCTGATTCCCTCCTTTTCCTTCGACAACCTGGTGGTGGGCAAGGCCAACGACCTGGCCCGGGCGGCCGCCGTGCAGGTGGCCAACAATCCCGGCGGCGCCTACAACCCGCTCTTCATCTACGGTGGCGCCGGCCTCGGCAAGACCCACCTCATCCACGCCATCGGCAACGCCATCCTCACCGAGGATCCGGACAAGGTGGTGCGCTACGTCCACGCCGAGGATTATTATTCCGACGTAGTGCGGGCCTACCAGCAGAAATCCTTCGACAGCTTCAAGCGCCAGTACCGCAGCCTCGACGTGCTGCTGCTGGACGACGTGCAGTTCTTCAACGGCAAGAACCGCAGTCAGGAGGAGTTCTTCTTCCTCTTCAACGCCCTCATCGAAGCCAAGAAGCAGATCATCATCACCTGCGACACCTACCCCAAGGACATCAGCGGCCTCGACGACCGCCTGGTGACCCGCTTCGACTGGGGCCTGACGGTGCAGATCGAGCCCCCCGAGCTGGAAATGCGGGTGGCCATCCTGAAGAAGAAGGCGGAGGCCGAAGGCCTGCAGCTCAACGACGAGGTCGCCTTCTTCATCGCCAAGCATCTGCGCTCCAATGTCCGCGAACTGGAAGGTGCGCTGAAGAAGGTCCTGGCCTATTCCTCCTTCCATGGCCGGGCCATCGCCCTCGACCTGGCCAAGGAGGCGCTGAAGGACGTCATCGGCTCGGCCCGCAACGTTGGTATCGACAATATCCAGAAGACGACGGCGGACTATTACAAGATCAAGGTGGCCGACCTCTTCTCGAAAAAACGCACCCGGGCCATCGCCCGGCCGCGGCAGGTGGCCATGTGGCTGTGCCGGGAAGTGACCACCCACAGTTTCCCGGAAATCGGCGACGCCTTCGGCGGCCGCGATCACACCACCGTGATCCATGCAGTCAAGACCATCGACAGCCTGCGTGGCAAGGACAACGAACTCAACCACGATCTGCACGTGCTGCTGCAGGTGTTGAAAGGATGAGGGCTGTCGATAACCCTGTGGGAAACCTGTCGGCCCATTGTGGGCGAATTGCCGAAACGTCGCCTGTGGATAATTTGTTCGAGTTTTCCCCACAGGTGAATCGGGTACTTTCCCAGAACTGGTTTTTTGCTTCAAGCTTCTGAATATAAATTATTTTTTGTAGTTTTCCACAGACTTGTTCCGGACTTAGTCTACATAGGAATTTGATTTATGGTTCTTATCAAAACCCAAAGAGACACATTGCTGGCTCCGCTGCAGTCGGTTTCCGGCATCGTCGAGCGCCGCCATACCCTGCCCATCCTGTCCAACGTACTGCTGGAAAAGAAGGGCGACCAATTGACCCTGCTGGCCACCGACATCGAGATCCAGATCACCACCAGCACGACGGGTGCCGGCGGTGAAGGCGACGGGGCGGTGACGGTGGGCGCCCGCAAGCTGCAGGACATCCTGCGCTCGCTGCCCGATAGCGCCGAAGTGAGCCTGGTGCTGGAAGACAAGCGCCTGCAGGTGAAGGCCGGCAAGAGCAAGTTCAGCCTGCAGACCCTGCCGGCGGACGATTTCCCGCGCATGACCGTGGCCGAGGGCGAAACCCGCAAGTTGCAGGTGTCGCAAAGGGCTTTCCGCCAGTTGCTGGGCAAGACCCAGTACGCCATGGCGGCCCAGGATGTGCGCTATTACCTGAACGGCCTGCTGCTCATGGTGGACGGCAAGGAATTGCGGGCCGTGGCCACCGACGGCCATCGCCTGGCCTTCGCCAGCGTCGAGATCGAAGCCGAGTTGCCCCGTCAGGAGATGATCCTGCCCCGCAAGACGGTGCTCGAACTCAACCGCCTGCTGGCCGATACCGACGACACCCTGGACATCACCCTGGCCCCCAACCAGGTTCGCTTTGCCTTCGGTTCGGTGGTCCTTGTCTCCAAGCTCATCGACGGCAAGTTCCCCGACTACGAGCGGGTGGTGCCCCAGACCCTCAAGAACCACATGACGGTGGGCCGCCAGGTGCTGATGCAGGCCATGAACCGGGCCGCCATCCTGACCAACGAGAAATTCCGCGGCGTCCGCATCGTGCTGGCCGATAACAGCCTCAAGCTCATCGCCGCCAACGCCGAGCAGGAAGAAGCCCAGGAAGAAGTCGAGGTCCAGTACGAAGGCGACGCCCTCGACGTGGGCTTCAATGTCGGCTACCTGCTCGACGTCCTCAACAATGTGCCCACCGACGAAGTGCGCTGGAGCTTCAACGACGCCAATTCCAGTGCCCTCATCACGGTGCCGGGCAACGACCGTTTCAAGTACGTAGTCATGCCGATGCGCATCTGAGCCAGCCGGTTCGAACCAGCGGGCCGGGCGCTTGCCCGGCCTTTGTGCCGTTTAGAAGTCCGTTTCACGTGGAACACAAGCAATGAGCGAAGAAAACAACCAACCGAGCCAGCCGGAAGGCGCCGCACCCGCCTACGGCGAAGCCAGCATCCAGATCCTCGAAGGCCTTGAGGCCGTTCGCAAGCGCCCCGGGATGTACATCGGCGACACCTCGGACGGCACCGGCCTGCACCACCTGGTCTTCGAAGTCGTGGACAACTCCATCGACGAAGCCCTGGCCGGCCATTGCGACGACATCATCGTCACCATCCACCCGGACAATTCCATCAGCGTCGTCGACAACGGCCGCGGCATTCCCACCGGCGTCAAGATGGACGACAAGCACGAGCCCAAGCGTTCGGCGGCGGAAATTGCCCTCACCGAACTCCACGCCGGCGGCAAGTTCAACCAGAATTCCTACAAGGTCTCCGGCGGCCTGCACGGGGTCGGCGTCTCCTGCGTGAACGCCCTCTCCAGTTGGCTGCGCCTGACCATCCGCCGGGACGGCAAGAAACATTTCATGGAATTCCACCGGGGCGTGCCCCAGGATCGCGTGCTGGAAACCCGAGACGGCTTCGAGACATCCCCCCTCCGTGTCCTCGGCGACACCGAGAAACGGGGCACCGAAGTGCACTTCCTCGCCGATGAAACCATCTTCGGCCACGTCGAGTTCCATTACGAAATCCTCGCCAAGCGCCTGCGGGAACTCTCCTTCCTCAACAACGGCGTCAGCATCAAGCTCGTCGACCAGCGCAGCGGCAAGGAGGAACTCTTTGCCTTCGCCGGCGGCGTCAAGAGCTTTGTCGAATACATCAACCGCGCCAAGTCGGTGTTGCATCCCAACATCTTCTACTCGGCCGGCGAGGCCAAGGTGGGCCAGGGCGCCAGCGATACCGGCGTCACCATCGGCGTCGAAGTGGCCATGCAGTGGAACGACTCCTACCAGGAGCAGGTCCTCTGCTTCACCAACAACATTCCGCAATCCGACGGCGGTACCCACCTCACCGGCCTGCGGGCAGCCATGACCCGGGTCATCAACAAGTACATCGAAGAGAACGAAATCGCCAAGAAGGCCAAGGTGGAAATCACCGGCGACGACATGCGCGAAGGTCTGGCCTGCGTCCTCTCGGTGAAGATGCCCGACCCCAAGTTCGCCTCCCAGACCAAGATGAAGCTGGTGTCTTCCGAGGCCCGCCCGGCGGTGGAAGAAGTGGTGGCCCAGAAGCTCGCCGACTTCCTGCTGGAGCGGCCCGCCGACGCCAAAGTCATCACCGGCAAGATCGTCGAAGCCTCTCGCGCCCGGGAAGCCGCCCGCCGCGCCCGGGAAATGACCCGCAGGAAGGGCGTCCTCGACGGCATCGGCCTGCCCGGCAAACTCGCCGACTGCCAGGAGAAGGACCCAGCCCTGTGCGAAATGTACATCGTCGAGGGTGACTCCGCCGGCGGTTCCGCCAAGCAGGGTCGCGACCGGAAGTTCCAGGCCATCCTGCCCCTGCGCGGCAAGGTGCTCAACGTGGAGAAGGCACGCTTCGACAAGCTCATCTCCAGCGAACAGATCGCCACCCTCATCACCGCCCTGGGCACCGGCATCGGCAAGGACGAATTCAAGCCAGAGAAGCTCCGCTACCACCGCATCATCATCATGACCGACGCCGACGTGGACGGCGCCCACATCCGTACCCTGCTGCTCACCCTCTTCTACCGGCAGATGCCGGAACTGGTCGAGCGCGGCCACATCTACATCGCCCAGCCGCCCCTCTACAAGGTCAAGCACGGCAAGACCGAGCGCTACCTCAAGGACGACCACGAATACAACCAGTTCCTCCTGCAACTGGCCCTGGACGAAGCCAGCCTCACCCCCGGCAACGGCGCTGCCGTCGTCACCGGCCCGGCCCTGGAAGAACTGGCCCGTTCCTGGCTCGTCACCGAGGCCGTCATCGAGCGCCTGGCCCACCTCATCAACCCGGAAGTCTTGCAGGCCCTGGTCCAGCACAACCTCAAGCTCGACCTCGCCAGCGAAGACAGCGCCCGGGCCAGCGCCCAACTGGTGGGCCAGCACGTCAATGGTGGCACCCGCATCGTGCCCAGGTTCGACGACATCCAGGAACGGTGGACCCTGCGCGTGGAAAAGATGCACCACGGCAACCTCAAGGTCGGCCTCATCGACGAAGACCTACTCCTTTCCGGCGACTACCTGCAACTGCGCCGCACGGCGGAAACCCTGGCCGGCCTCTTCGGCAACGGCGCCGTCATCGCCCGGGGCGAGAAGAAGCAGGCGGTGGCGAGCTTCGCCGACGCCATGAAGTGGCTCTTGAACGAAGTCGAACGCGGCATCGCCAAGCAGCGCTACAAAGGCCTCGGCGAGATGAACCCCGAGCAGCTCTGGGAAACCACCATGGACCCCAAGGTACGCCGCCTGCTGAAAGTGCAGATCGACGACGCCATCGCCGCCGACGAAATCTTCACCACCCTCATGGGCGAACTGGTGGAACCGCGGCGAGCCTTCATCGAATCGAATGCGCTGAATGCACGGATCGATATTTGATGGATTTTGTCGGGTGACACAGAAAGTGAAAACTGTGCCAAGTTAGTGAAAAACTGCTGACATAGATAGTGAAAAGGCTCCGAAAGGAGCCTTTTTGTTTCTATGGACCGAATTTCGGCAAAGCAGACTGCTGGACGAAACGAGCGGATTGTCCGTTATGAGCTTCCGACAAGAGACACGAAATCACAAAACGCTACCGGGTCGTAGCAGCTGGCGTGCAGACAAATGCCAAAGAGCGGCTGTTTCAGCAGCTTGAGAGAGCCGTTCAGACTTTCCTGCCAGAGGTTGCTAGCTTGGCCCTGCATGAAACTCGCCCACCTCGTTTTAGTGTTATCAAAGGCAACAAGAAGTTCTTTCTCGAACAGCTTTCTGACGGCGAGCGTGGCTTGCTGGCGCTGGTCTTTGACCTGACAAGGCGTCTGTCCATTGCCAACCCGGATAGCGATGACCCCATTGCTGAAGGCGTGGCGTTGGTGCTGATTGATGAGATTGAATTGCACCTGCACCCGAAATGGCAACGTGACGTACTCAAACGCCTGCGAGCAACTTTCCGTTGCTGCCAGTTTGTTGTGACCACGCACTCGCCATTGGTGCTTGGAGAAGTGGAGGCCCAACAATATCGGAGACAAAGCTGCTGGGTCGATTGCATTTCGCGTTCAAAGGCGCGCACGGACATGGGCCCTTTGAACAAATCTACCCAAGCGCTTGGGTGTCCTCCCAAAGACAAAAAGTAATCTGCAGTTCCCCATGTCTCGATCGGCACAGCCAGGACATATCGCTGGCGTTGTCCCTTCTGCTGCTATCGAACCGCGTCGATGAAGCGAGGAAGTGGTTCAGGATTCTTGTTCGGAACATCGACTATTCCTACAAAGCGAAAAGGTATGTGCCGATCTGCACTGATTCACTCGATGACCTGTCCGAGGAGGGGGGGTGGAGCGGTGGCGAAACATCAGAGCGCCTGATGAATACTTCGTGGACGCTGGCTGTGTTGGCCGGCTGGTCAGCCATTCTTGGCGAGGATGATTGCTACGAAACGTTGGCAAGAGAATGTAGAGAGTCCTATCCAGATGTCTGTGTGCAGCTGTGGCATCCCGACGAGGATCTATACAAGCACCTATATTTTGGCCCAGCGCAATTCCGCTGCGGCGCTTCCGAGGCGCCAATCAGTCTTCCGGACCAATCAACGGCTTGGCGTGATCACATCAAGACAATTTTGGAATCAGACCAGGCACGGATTGATCAAGCATCGCCGGCCAGTCAAGCAGGTTTGCCGGCTCTGGACATCATTGCATGCAGGCATTTTTTTACGCCAGTTCCACCCTACTATTGGTACAGATTTGTGCATGCTCTGTTTCCAGCTGGGTAAGCTGTGGTTCGACTCCTAATCGTCCGTTACTACCGAAGGATTCGTACATTAGGCTAGACTGGTAGAAATTCGACGTCCCCCTATTTTCAGTAGCAGTGGGCTTTAGCGTCCTTGAAGCCCTGTTTCAGGCGTCGGGGTTGCGCCAGTCCTTCAGCGTTTCCTTCTTGGGAATCTTCGTTTCCTGCCGGTCCTTGAGCAGCGGCAGGGCGGCGCTGGCGATGACGATGATGCAGAGGCCGAGGATGATCCACAGTTCGGTCATGGCGTGGTCCGGGTGGTGTCGAGGATTTCGAGGTCGGTGAGGGCGCCCTTTTCGTCGGCGTAGATGTCCTTGATGCGCAGGATTTCCGGCAGGGCCTGGCGGAAGGCGGCCATGAGGGCGGGGTCGAACTGGCGGCCGTCTTCGCCTTCCATGATGCGCAGGGATTCTTCGACGCTGTAGGCGGGCTTGTAGGAGCGTACCGAGATGAGGGCATCGAAGACGTCGGCGATGGCGACGATGCGGCCTTCCAGCGGGATTTCCGCGCCTTTGAGGCGGGCCGGGTAGCCGTTGCCGTCCCACCGTTCGTGGTGGGTGAGGGCGATGGTGCGGGCGGCCTCGAGGAGGTCGTTGTCGTGGCGGCCGATGATTTCGGCGCCCATCACGGGGTGCTGCTGCATGATTTTCCATTCGTCGGCGTCGAGCTTGCCGGGCTTGAGCAGGATGGCGTCGGGGATGCCGATCTTGCCGACGTCGTGCATGGGGGCGGTGTGGAAAATGATTTCCCTGGCGTCGGGCCCCAGGCCGTGGGCTTCGGCGATGAGGCGGGCGTAGTGGGCCATGCGCACGACGTGGTTGCCGGTTTCGTTGTCCTTGTATTCGGCGGCGCGGCCGAGGCGGCGGATGATCTGCTGGCGGGAGGTGAGGAGTTCGGCGGTGCGCTGGCGCACCATGCGTTCTAGTTCCCGGGTCTGGTCGTAGAGGGCGAGGTGGGTCCGCACCCGGGCGCGCACGATGGGGGGGCTGATGGGCTTGGTGATGTAGTCGACGGCGCCCAGGGCGAGGCCCAGTTCCTCGTCGCCGGCGTCGCTCATGGCGGTGACGAAGATGATGGGGATGCGCCGCCGGTCCGGGTTGGCCTTGAGGCGCTTGCAGACTTCGTGGCCGGAAAGGTCCGGCATCATGATGTCGAGCAGGATGAGGTCGGGCGGGTCGTCGGAATAGACAATCCGGAGCGCCTTTTCGCCGTTGGTGGCGACGCGTACCCGGTATTCGCCGGCCAGTACTTCGGTCAGCAGATCGATGTTTTCGGCGGTGTCGTCCACCACCAGGACGGTCTGTTTGTTGAGCAGGCTGACCATCGTGTTGTCTCCCTCAATCGAGCGCGGTGCCGAGGCGGGCGGCGTGGCCTCGCAGCCGGCGGCCGGCGGAATCGAAATCATAGCGTGCTATCTCCCGGGCCAGGGCAGCCGCTTCGTCGGCGCCCAGGGTCTGTTCCAGGTCCGGCCTGAGGTCTTCCAGGGCGCGGGTGGCGAGGGCGTCGTCGGCAGCCAGCAGGGCCAGCAGCCCCCGCAGCCGGTCGGCCAGGGGCCGGGGCGCCGGCGGGGGCGGCGCCGCCGGTGCCGGGGCCGGTTCCGCGGCCTG
>DAINDE010000028.1:0-52296 GCA_036732025.1 Rhodocyclaceae bacterium | reverse complement strand
CGTAGCCCCCAAGGTGGAAACTGTTGCCGTTGTCAGCCAAATCTTCGGCATGGGCCGGCGCCGCAGCATACCCAAGGGCCAGCGAAATCGCGCTCGCAAGCAGGCTGCGACGCAAACGGGTACTTCTGAACTGTGTCATCTTGGTAAATCCCCTTCTCGTTGTTGAAAGCAACGGGCGCCGCGAGGCGGCGCCCCCGCAGCGGCTAGGCCGCCTGGACCTCCTCCTCGGCGATCTCGATGGGATGCCGTTTGCTGCCCACTACAAATTCCGGCCGGAACACGTAGACCATGGCCGGCATGACGAACAGGGCCGATGCCGCCGAGATGCCCAGCCAGATGGCGATCAGGATGCCCATGTCGGCCTGCAGGCGCAGGGACGAGAAGCTCCAGATGATCACGCTGGTGACGAGGGTGAGCGCCGTCACCAGGACGCCGCGCCCGGCGCTCTTCAAGGCCTTGGTGATGGCCTGCTCGATGGTGCCGGTACCGTGATGCAACTCCTCGCGGATGCCGTCGACGATGTAGAAGGTGTAGTCGACCCCCAGGCCGATGCCCAGCGCCACCACCGGCAGGGTGTTGATGTTCATGCCGATGCCCTGCCACGCCATGTAGCTGAAGGTGAGCGTGTTGGAGAGCAACACCGGGATCATGAAGAACATCCCCGCCACCGTGGAACGGTAGGTGAAGGCACAACAGGCGACGAGCACCAGCAGGGCGAAAGCGATGGCCTCGATCTGCCCGGACAGGATCACTTCGTTGACCGCCGCCAAGACCCCCACCAGGCCGCCGGCCAGCAGAATCTGCGCGTCCTTGATCGGATGGGCGTCGATGTAATCCTTGATGCGCTGGACGGCGGTACTGATGGTGACCCCCTGGTGGTCGCGGAAATACAGGGTGATGGCGCCGTTCCTGGCCTGGGGATCGGCGAAGCGATCCATGTCGCCGGGATCGGTGCCGGAGACGAACATGTAGACCAGTTCGCCGTTTTCGTTGGCCGTATTGCCCAGCTCCTGGTAGCGGGAATTGCCTTCCCGCACCACGCGCTTCACTGCCGGCAGGATATCGGCCAGCGAAATGCTGCCGCCGATTTCGGGCTGGGCCTCCATGTACTTCTGGAAGCTCTCCATGCTCTTCAGTACCTCGGGTTCCTTGAGAGCGCCGTCCTCCTTGCCCTCCACCACCACGAACATGCGGTCGGAGCCCTGGAACTTGCCGTTGATGGCGGCCGCGTCGCGGTTGTAGCGGGAATCCGGCCACAAGATGGGGGAACCCGGGTTGGCGTCGCCGACCTTGAGGTTGAAGGCGTAGATGCCAGTGAGGACGAAGACCACGGCGGTGCCGCCCAGTACCACGTAGCGCCAGCGGGAGGAAACGACGCCGATGCAGACATTGAGGATGGCATCGAGCAACGGCGAGATGTTGACCGGATGCACCTTCTTGCCGCTGGTGGAAAACCAGGAGAGGAGCACCGGCGTCATGAGCAACGCCGAGATGACAATCGAGAATATCCACACCGTGCCGATGTAGGAAATCTTCTCCAACATGGGGATGGGGGTCAGGGCCACCACCAGGACGCAGCCGGCGTCGGCCACCACGGCGAGGAGTCCCGGCTTGAACAGGTTCTGCAGGCTGGCCTTGGCCGCGGCCGCAGCGCTGGTCAGGCCGTTGGCCACCTCGTCGTCGAAACGGGAGACCAATTGCACCGAGTTCGATATCGCCTGGGCGGTGATGAGGAAGGCCACCACGATGACCAGGGGGTCGAGGTGGAAGCCCATCAGCTTGGCCGCCCCCAGGGCCCAGATGGCGCTCAGCAAGCCGGCCACCAAGGGCAGGACGGTGCCGTGCCAACTGCGGGTGATGAGGAAGAGGAGCGCCACCAGAGCCGCCACCGTGATGATGAAGATGTGCAGGGTCTCGGTGAGATAGTGGCCGACGATGCCATAGAGGAGCGGCTCGCCCACCATGCGCACCCTCACGCCGTCGCCTTCGGCGGCGTCGGTGATGGCGCTGATCTGTTCATAGACCTTGGCATAGTCGATACCGGTGTCGACGAAGTCGACGGTGACCAGCGTCGCCTTCATGTCCAGGGACACGTAGGGGCCAAAGACCAGGGGGTTGTTGAGCACCGCTTCCTTGAGGGTGCGCAACTCCGCCTCGTCCCTAGGCAGCTCGGGCCACATCAGGGGGCGGGACTCGATGCCGTCGGTGGACGCCCGCACCTCCTTGATCTTCTTGGAAGCCAGAGAGACGATCTGGTAGGTGTCGACGTTGCTGACCTGCTGCAAGGCCTTGGTGATTTTCTGGACGCGCTCCAGGACTTTCATCTGGAAAACATCGCCCTCCTCCACCTCGAGCATGATGCTGACCATGTTCGAGCCGCCGAAGGTCTGCTTGAAGCGATCGTTGACCTTGATGTACTCGTGATTGCGGGGCAGGAGGTCGCTGAAGACCGTCTTGACCTCGATGTGGGCGGCCAGGTAGGCCATCACCAGGCTGGTGGCCAGAACGGCAGCCACCACCAGGATGCGGCGGTGGATGAGCCATTCGATCGCCCCGCCCACCATCTTGAAAGTTCTGTTTTTCATGGCTTTCTCGGAATAAGTCAGTCAGCACGGCCGAAGATGGAGAAGCGGCCGTTGTCCAGGCGCGCCAGTCCGGCCCCGGCCAGGAGATAGGCACCGGCTTCGCCAGGTACCGCCAGGACCTGGGTGTTCCAGCCCAGGTTGCCTTCGCTCACCCGCCCGGCTTTCCAGGCCCCGCCGTCGGCATCGCCGGTGACGATGACGCCCTTGTCGCCCACGGCCACCCAGGCGGCGCCGTCCCAGATGACGTTGTTGAGGTGCTCCCGGGTCTGGCGCTCGACGACGGCCCACCGGCGGCCACCGTCATGGGTCACCAGGATCACGCCGGAGAGGCCGACCGCCACGCCGTTGAAGGCATCCCGCAGGGAGACCGACATGAGACTGGACGGCACCCCGCTCTTTGCCGGCTGCCAGGTGGCGCCACCGTCGTCGGTGACGAGCACTTGGCCGAACTCGCCCACCAGCACCCCGTGGTTGCCGACAAAAGCAACGTCATTCCAGGCTTGGTCCTTTTCCGGCAGGGAGCGCGTCCACGTGCGGCCGTAGTCGGCTGTGCGCAGCACCGCCCCCAGTTCGCCCACCGCCCAGGCCACGCCGTTCTCATAAGCGCGCACGGCGAGGAGTTTGTTGGCCACCTCCGACTTGGGGACGGCGACTTCGCTCCAGGTCCTGCCAGCGTCGTCGCTGCGCACGACCACGCCGTTGCCGCCCACCGCTACAGCCCGGTCGGCATCCCAGGCGGCAATGCCCTGCAGATTTTCAACGGTAGCGGCAGACTGGGCAGACCAGCGCGCGCCGCCGTCGTCGCTGCGGATGATCTTGCCGTTGCTGCCTGCAGCCCAGAGGACCTTGGGTGCCGGCATGGCGACGCCGAGGAAACGGTCGCGCCGCTCGATCTGGGGCGGCTTGACGGCGGATACCACCGCATCCGCTTTGACAAAAAAGGCTGCATAGAGCAGCGCACCGATCACGGCGATCGGGATCAGGGAGGTGCCAATCGTCACCCCTACCCTTGCCTGGTTTCCGAATTTCCCCAACGTTGACAGCATTTCCTTCCTTTCCAAAGATCTCACCAGCCATTGGGACGGGCCGCCGGCCCCCCGCCATGCGTGGAACCCGGGCATCCCCCGGCGCTTTTCCTTGTGTGGACACCGCAGGAAAAATTCATCCAACGGAAATCCATTTCGCCATTCGTAATAGCAACCGCGATGCCAGCCAGCGCCGACCGGCAAGAAATCCGCATAACAAATTGTTTTAATTAGATTATTTTTTCACGGCCAGGCAACAGCCAATGCCATACGACTTATTGCGTCGCACCATTCCCCAGTGGCCTCGGACGCTCGCCGTCTGATACGTGTGATTCCCGGACGGTGACCCGGGAAAGGCCCGGACGCCCCTGCCCATCGGTCCGATGCGGCAGGGGGAAACCCGCTTCCGCAGGGAGGATCGGGCAGGGGGGCCGAGACAAGGCAGGGAACCGGGGTAACCTCAGGTTCCGAGAGGGTGGCGTACGGAGGGGAAAGCGCTTCGAGGCTGCTGGTGCCTGGCGGCGAGGCCGGGGCGAAGCTTGCCGGGGGATGGGCAAGCGGGACGGAACCGCCCGTCATCGGGGCGTTTCACTGAAAGACGCGGACTGGCGTCCGCGCTGCCCCCGTGCCGCCTGTCGCCTGGCGGCACGGGGGGATTGATCGCCGTTAGCCCCGCAGGCGGCTCAGGCATTCGAGCACGTGCTCGGGCCGCTGGCTCTGGGGCACCTCGACAAAATAGAACTGCCCCGCCGCCGGAGCAGGCACCTCGCCGCCACCCCACAGGGCCACCGAAACGTCGATGCCCCGGGCCTGCCCCAGGCCGGCCATGCTGCCACTACCGATGACCACGTCGATATCGGCCAGGGCGGCGCCCGGCGCTACTTCGTTGCCGGCCAGACGGACTGCCATCGGCCAACGGTAGTGCTTGGCAACGTTGATGAGGGGACGGTAAAGCTCCAGGTCGACCGGGCCATCGCCGGAATCGGCAGCCTGTTCCTCAAGGAGCAGGCCGCCGATCTCGAACATGGACACGGCGCGCATCAGGTCGGCCACGTACATGGCGGCGTCCTCGATGTCGCCAGCCTCCGGCGCCACGTCCTCACGGCCGGCGGCGCGGTTGGCGTGGCGCAGCCAGCCGCAGGGCGAGGGCATGGCCAGCACCAGTGGCGCCTGGCCCCGCAGGTGGGACAGCAGCGCCGTCACCACCTCGGCCAGGATTTCCCGGGGCCCTTCCTGCTCCAGCCACTTGCGCAGTGGAAACGAGAATTTGCGCTTGGCGCCCAGTTCCGGTTGCAATTCCGGATGCCGCCGCAGCCAGGAGTCGAAAAGCTCGCCGACCTCGAGCACGGCCACGTCCGGCTTGAGCAAGCCGTGGGCCTGGGAGAAGTAGGCCAGATACTGGCTCGCGCTCTCCCAGGGATCGCCCCCGTCCCCCAGCAACAGCCGCCGGGTGTAGGCCGACGACTTCAACCACAGCCGGAGGCCGAGGGGAGTGTCGGCAACCGGCAGGAGATCGGCGAGGCTCTGGCTCATTGCTTCTCTTCTCCCTTGTAGCCCAGGGTAGCCAGACGGGCCTCCAGCTCCTCGATGCGAACATCCTTGGGATGGCGCATGTAGTTGGGGCGGGGCTGGTTGGCCGCGCGGATAACGTCCGGGCTGCCCATATAGAGCGTCCCTACGTCATCACCCCAGCAGCCGAAGTACTGCAGGTAGGCCGGCGGTTTCGGCTTGTTCCAAGTGTTAATGAACTCGTTGAAAGGCACCCCGCGGGCGCGGCGGGCCTGACGTTCTTCGTCCCGGGCCTTTTGCGTGGCGTCGTGGTTGATGGCCAGGGTCACCGGGTCGAACTTCACCTTGTACAGGCGCTCGGCCACGCCCGGGGAAATGAGCCCTTCCTCGATGTCCTTGATCACCGCGGCGGGGTCCCGTTCGAGCAGGTCGCCGTAGCCGGCGCCGGCGCCCTGGGAGATCATGAACAACTCGCCCCGCTTGGAAATCTCGAAGCCCATGCCCATGTGATGGGTGGAATAGGTCGCCCCCTCGAAGGGCTGCTCGTTCATGATTTCCTCGATGGAGTGCTTGAACTTCTCCGGTTCGTTGAGAAGGATGTCATAGACATCGACGCCCTTCACCTTGGAGAGCGGATAGGTACCGCAAGCGTAGCCGCCGAAGAGTCCCTGCAGGGGCGGAATCTTGGCGCCCTGACAGGTGGTCATGAAACCCCACTGCTCGCTATCCTTGGTAGCAGCGATCTGCATATAGCCCTGGCCGCCGCGGTACTTGCCGGGGGCGATGGCGTCGCGGGTCATCTTCTTGGAGACGAGCTGGAGGAACGGCACTTCTTCCTCATTCAGTTCCTGTTCGCCAATATCCGCCATGGTTGCGAAGATCGGCGCCAGGGCGTGCTCGCCGTCCATGTCGGCGCGGGCGCCGCCACCCATGCCGTTCAAGTCGGCGCAGAGGTTGCCCAGGGTTTCGCCATGCTGGCTGACCCCGCCCCAGATGAAGGTGTTGATCATGTTGAAGGTGGGCGCATGCACCTTGGTGTACTTCTCCGGGCAGCTGTAGAGGAACTTGGCTACGGCATGCTGGGCGGCGGTGAAGCCGGTGAAGATGGACATCAGGCTCTGGGAGTTCGGGGCGTGATACGAGCAATCGACGATCGAGTGGGGATCGGTGATCACCTCGATCGGGGCGAACGCCGCCTGGCCCCGGGGCAGGTCCGGCCAGACGTAGCACATGAAGCACTGGGCGATCATGCCCTTGAGGCCGGCCAGGATGGTATTGGTCGGCCGATTGGTGAATTCCGGGCTGGAGCCGCGGAAGTCGAAGATCAGCCGGTCGCCGGTCTTGGTCAGCTTGCAGTTGATCTTCACCACGCAGTTCTCGCGCAGGGTCGAGTCCTGGATGATGTAGGTGCGCACCGTCATGTCCGGCCACTCGCTGACCCGGCGCTTGACCTCGGCCTTGACGTTCTCCATGGTGAGGCGCAGCGTCGAGATGAGGGCGTCGGGACCGTCGCTCTTCAGGGTTTCCTCGATGCGCTGCTTGATGCGCAGGCAGGCGAAGAGCTTGACCTTCATGTCCTCGTACTGCAGCTTGGGCTCCCGCACCGAGTTCTGCAGGAAGGTGAGGACATCGCGCTTGATCTCGTAGTTCTCGACCACCTTGAAGGGCGACATCTTGAGGCCTTCGTCGCAGGGACTTTCGGCCATGGAGGGCATGCCCCCCGGTTCAATGGCACCGTTCTCGCCTTCATGCACCGTGGAAGCCACCCAGCAGACCAGTTTTCCCTCGTGGAAGATGGGCACGATCATCGACTGGTCGGTGTTGTGCACGTTGCCGTAACGGGAGTCGTTGTGGATGAAGCCGTCGCCGTCGCGAACGCCGACGGTGGGATCGTTCATCCAGTTCTTGATGATGAACTTGATGGGGTGGTGCACCAGGGCGGAGAAGATCAGCACGCCGCCGGCGCTGGCGATGGCCAGGTCGCCGGAGGCAGAGTAGATGCCGGTGATGATGTCGCCCCACTTGGCGCCGGGGGCGGCGCCCATCTGCTCGACCATCTCGTAGCCTTCGTCGCAGCCCGCCTGCAGGCGGTCGCGGATCTTGGCCACGGTGTGGGCATCGCCGATCTTCTTGATGCAGGCGTCCTCGATCTCGGTGCGCGGCATGAGATCGTGGTTGCGCATGATTTCCGGGTCGGGGCCCAGGAACAAGGTGGTGTCGTTGAGAAACTTCTTGATCAGCGCGATTTCCTCGGGACTCGGGGTCTTCGCCTTGATCGGGGTAACGGTTTCGCTCATGTTCAGTCCTTCAAAAATTTGATTTCATCGAATCCGGGCGACGCTCAGCCCCGCAGGAACCACGAGGCACCCTGCTTGGCGGCGACGAAGGTCCAGCCCGGATTGACCAGGTACGTGGTCACTTCGGAGGCGATAACGGCCGGGCCGTGGATTTGCACCCCCGGTTCGATGACCTTGCGATCCCTTACGGGGGTCTCGAAGGGCCCTTCGTGGCCTATGAAGTAGCACCGACGCATGGTGTCCGGCTTGGGGGGGTCCTTCCGCCTTTCCTTCGGCAGCGGCTTGATATCCTCGAACTGCACCGTCTCGTGCTTGACGTAGGCGGCCACCCGGATGGTGTTGATGCGGATGCCGGCCTCGGGCGCCTGGCTGCCTTCGCCGAAGCGCTTGCCGTAGTCGGTGGAGAACTGGGAAATGATGGCCAGGACGTCGGCAGGGCCATGGACGTCGTGCTGGGGAATGACGCAGGTGGTCTGCACCAGTTGGTTGCCATAGCGCATGTCCAGTTCCAGGTTGTGCACGATCTGGTCGCGGGGCACCCCCTGGCGCAGCAAGTCCTGGGTACCCGATTCCTTCAACTCGGCAACGATGGCGTTGAAGCGCTGGTAGTCGTCGAAGATGTGACGGGTATTGGAGTCGTACAGCACCATGTAGAGCGACTGCTCGTGGATGTGCAGCTGGTGCATGTTGCCGGCGCCGACGGCCGAGAATACCGAGCTGAACGGGGGCGCCAGGATCTTGTCGATGTTCAGGTTCTGGGCGATGCCGCAGCAATGCAGCGGGCCGTTGCCACCGTAGGCCAGCATGGTGAAGTCCTTGGGGTCGTAGCCCCGGGCCCGCAGTTCGGTGAACAGGCCGTTGGCCATGTTGTCGTCCACCTTCTCGCGGATAAGGAGAGCCGCCTCGATGACCGAGCAGTCCAGTTCCTCGCAGAGGGCGTCCTCGATGGCCGCCGAGGCGCGCCGGGGATTGAGGGGGATGGAACCGCCGGCATAGTTCTTGGGATCCAGGTAACCGAGCAGCAGGTCGGCATCGGTGACCGTCGGATTCATGCCGCCGCGGTCGTAGCAGGCGGGGCCGGGATCGGAACCGGCGCTCTCGGGGCCGCACTTGACCGTGTCGTACATGCGGTCGTAGGCGGCGATGGAGCCCCCGCCGGCGCCCAGGGTGACGAGGTGCACCATGGGTACGGACACCAGCCAGCGGTCGATAACGGGGTTGAAGTCGTAGTGCTTGATGCCCCCCTCGACGACGATACCGATGTCGTAGCTGGTGCCCCCCATGTCGGTGGCTACCACGTTGCCCAGAGCCGCCTGCATGGCCAGGTGCTCGGAGGCGGCGATACCGGAGACCGGGCCGGAGTGGATGGTCTGCAGGGCGTCGGTGGAGTTGAGCTGGGCCATGCCGCCGGAGTTGTGGATGACCAGCATCGGCTTCTCGTAGCGGTGGGCCCGCAGGTTCTGCTCCAGGGCCGAGAGGGCATGGTACATGGTGGAGTGCAGGTAGCCGTCCACGATGGCCGAGGTGGCACGCACGTACTCGCCCTTGCGGCCGGCAACCTGGTGCGACAGGATGATGGGGATGGCGCCCAGCAGGTGGGAGGGGTATTCCTCCAGCAGGATTTCCTCGATGCGTTGCTCGTGGGCCGGGTTGACCACGCTATTGACCAGGGCCACGACGATGATCTCGGCGCCCTTGTCCACCAGTGAGCGGATCTGCAGGCGCACGTCGTCCTCGTCCAGGCCCATGACCAGGCGGCCTTCGAAATCGACCCGTTCCCGCACGCCGCGGATCATGTGCGCTTCGACCAGGGGGGCCGGGCGCTGGGCGTTGGGCAGATCCTGCTGGGCCAGGTAGTCGAGACCCTCGCCGTAGCCACGGGCGCGGGAGAGCGGTACGGTGGCTTCGTAGCCGGCGGTGACCAGCATGCCGATGCGCGGCCCCTTGTGTTCGATCAGGGCATTGGTGCCCAGGGTGGTGGCGTAGCGCACCGAATCGACGGCGGAAAGGATTTCCTCCAGTTCCAGGCCGAGGACGTGGTAAGCCTTGGAGAGGGCCTCGTTGAAGCCCAGCGCCAGGTTATGGTGGGTGGTAAGGGCCTTGGCTTCGACATACTTGCCATCCCAGACCACAAAACAATCGGTGAAAGTGCCACCGATATCGACAGATACTCGCCTCATGCTATCTCCTTGATGTTAGTGGCCGCCGTGTCCGGCACCGCGGACGACTTCGGGCCCGGCCACCGGTTCGGCGACCTCTTCGCGATTCGCCCACTGGGCCTTCAGGGCCGGCAGGTCGACTTCCATGTCGTAGAGGGGCGGATGGCCCGGGATGGCGTATTCGGTCTCGACCATGGTGCCGCACTCGGGGCAGTAGTACTCCAGGATGCGCACCCAGTCCGGATCCGGGCTGAAGGTGAAGCGGTACTTTTCAGGGTCGAGGATGGGCGGGTGGATTTCGCGGGGATCGCGGTTGTGCACCAACATTCCCTCCTTGTAGCTGCGGGTGGCGGGGCCGACCACGTGGTTGCACACGCGACATTCCCACTGCTCCTTGTCGAGGTCGATGCGGAGATATTCGGTCATCAATACTTTCATGGTGTTCAGCCTTTCCTCTTGAGCAGGATGTCCCCGGCGTCGCTGATGACGAAGCTCCAGCCATCCAGCACCCGACAGGTAAAGTAGTCTTCCTCGATGATCGCCGGGCCCATGCCGCGGTCGCCGGCGGCCAGGTCGGCCAGTTTGTAGACCGGCACGTCCACCCGCCCCTGCTCCTTGGTGAGCAGGGTGCGCTTGCCGTCGGCCACGGCCGTCTTGCCGCCGTCGGCGAAGCTGGCATGGCGCTGGCTCTCGCTGCGCAGGGTCTTTACAGCGCTCAATTCCAGTTCCACCAGATCCGCCTTGCGGAAATCCGCCGGCAGGGAGGGCGCATTGGCGTCGATATCCCGGGCCGTCTCCTTGCCGCCGACGGTGGCGACAACGCGGGCGCGGACGTCATAGCTGCCGGCCTCGAAACCTTCCGCGAACATGTCGCGTGCCGCCTTGGTCTTGAGGGCTTCCACCCCCGCCTTGAGTTGGCCGTCGTCGGCGTGGTGGAGGCTGAGGGCGTAGTGCTGGGAAACGTCGCACTCGCCAATGCCGTAGGCGCTGAACACTGCCGCCATCTTGGGCACGGCGACGGTGTTGATACCGGCCTTTTCGGCGATACCGCAGGCGTTGAGGGGGCCGGCGCCGCCGAAGGCGAGCAGCGTGGTGCCTGGAGAGACCTTGGTGAAGCGGTGCAACTCGACGGCAACCTTTTCCTCGTAGGCATGCAGCATCTGCAGGAGCGCTTCTTCCAGACCCAGATTGAGCGGCTGCGCGATGTTCACCTGGATGGCCGTGGCCGCCCGGTCGGCGTCCAGGGCCAGCCCGCCACCGAAGTAGGAGGCGGGATCGAGGATCCCGCACAGCAGGCTGGCGTCGGTGATGGTGGCTTCCTTGCCGCCACGGCCGAAGGAAGCCGGGCCGGGCACGGCGCCGACGCTCTCGGGGCCGATGACGATACGGCCCTCATGGGCCTTGAAAATCGAGCTACCGCCGACACCCGCGCTCATCACTTCGCACAGCGGGAAGGAGACGCTGATGCCCTCCACATGGCCGCGGCGCCGCTCGGCCACGGTGCCGTTGATGTACTGGCCGATATCGGTGGTGGTACCGCCGATGTCGATGGCCACCACGTCGTCGAAGCCGTACAGCTTGGCAAAGGACTTCATGCCTTCCATGCCGCCGCGGGGACCGGAGCTGTAGGTCTTGATGGCCACGGTCTTGGCCACCCGGGAAGAATCGCCGTCATTGCGGAAAATGAGCAGCGGGTTCTTGGTGCGATAAGCCCGCAGGCGGTTCTCGGCGTTGTAGAGGAAGGCCTCCATGGCGGGATGGAGGAAGGAATTGATGAGGGCCGACCAGGTGCGGCGCACCAGGTCGCCGTCGGAGGACAGGTCACTGCCGTAGAGGATGGGCACGGCGCCCAGCAAGTGGCGCGGATACTTGCGCAGGGCGATCTTGCGGAAGCGGTTCTCGCCCTCGCTGAAGGACTTGCCGTCACAGGTGACCACCAGACGGTTGGCGCCGGCTGCGGTGAGCTGGTTGATGGCCTTGACCGCCACGATCTCGGCGTCCTCACGCTCCAGGGCGTCCGGCGAAAGATGGACCACGCGGTCGCCCACCAGGGCGGAATACAGCTCTTCGTCCTGCTCCGCCAGGCGGACGCCCAGATCCAGTGCCGGCCCGCAATAGATCAGCCCCAGCCGCGGCCCCTTGCGCTCACAGATGGCATTGGTCCCCTGGGTGGTCGAATAACGGATCAGATCGACTTCTTCCAGCAGGCGAGTCACGTTCTGGTCGCCGTAGATGACCCCGGACGCTTTTTGCAAGCCTTCGAAGAAGCACTTGCTGAGGTCGTAAGGCGTGGTCAGGACTTTGGTCTTGTTGACCTCGCCGTCCCGGATGATGCAGATATCGGTGAGGGTGCCACCGTTATCTATGTTGATTTGCAGTCCCATCCTGCATTTCCTCCTACCAACGTTGCGAATTGATTTCCTTCCCCACCGCTGGCTGCCCGTCGTCGTCGAGACGGAACGGACCCCCCGGGGCAGGTTCAGGTTCTTGGCCTCCCGGTCCAGCGGCCGGAAGGTTCGCCACCCGTTTCGCAAGGGCTGTGCCACGCCGAACGCAGATCGCAACACATTGAAATAATGCGGTTTTTTTCACAAACCCGGCATTTGAACGGGCGCCGCCGGCCGTCCGATTTCCGGATGAGCGTCCGATTGTTGGATGAGGGCGAAGCCCCGAAAAATGCCGTTGTCCAGCCGGACGGCCAGCGCCGGCCTGCCCCGGGAGAATCCGACTACCGGGTGGTGACTGATATCTGGTCACCCCCTCTCCCGCGCGTCCGGAAGTAGTACGGAATCGCCTCGCCTGCGGCCCCGGGAGACGCCGCCCCCGGCGTCAATTACGCCATTAATTCAATTACCTAGCATAGCCCCACAGCGCCCGTTCCGCGACAGGCATGGCTCTTGCCATGAAGGCTCGGGTATCCGTAATTGGTCCGGCGGGATCGGTAACGATGTCTCCTCTGCTGCTTCCTGCACTTTCGCAGGGCCAGTGGCATTTCCGCCGGGGCTCGTCCCCGGCTTTTTTTTGCATCCGCGCCAGCCGCGGCAAGGGAAACACCCATGAACACCTTATCCATTGAGGACGATCGGCGCATTCCGGTCACGCTGCTGACCGGCTTCCTGGGCGCCGGCAAGACCACTCTCCTCAATCACGTGGTGCGGCAGCCCGAGATGGAGCGCTGCGCGCTGCTCATCAACGAGTTCGGCGAAGTCGGGATCGACCACCACCTGGTGGAGCGGGTGGACGAGACCCTGATGATTCTCGACTCGGGTTGCCTGTGCTGCAGCGTCCAGGGCGACCTGGTGAAGGCCCTGCGCGACCTGGCCGACCGGGCCTCGAAGCGGCAGATTCCCCCGGTGACGCGGGTGCTCATCGAAACCACCGGCCTGGCTGATCCGGCGCCGGTGATCTATACGCTCATGCAGGACCCTTTCGTCGCCGCCCGCTACCGCTGCGACGGCGTTGTCACGGTCGTGGACGCCACCCACGCCGTGCGCCAGGTGGCCGACCACGGCGAGGCCCTGCGCCAGATCGCCATGGCCGACCGCCTCCTCATCAGTAAATGTGATCTGGCCGACGCCACCAGCCGACGCAGCCTGGAAGCCACCCTGGCCGCTCTCAACCCCGGCGCCGGGCGCATCGAGGTCAGTCACGGCAAGGTCGATCCCGCGGCCTTGTTCGGCGGCGGCATCTATACCTCCGTGGGCAAGATTCCCGACGTGGCCGCCTGGCTGGGTGAGGAAGGCGCCGGCCGGATTGCTCCGCCGGCAACCCCCACCGGGACGATCCAGTGGAAACGGCCGGGAACGCGCCCGGCAGCCGCCCGTCGCCATGACGGCACCGTCACCTCCTTCGTCATTCCGTTTGCCGAACCGGTGCCCTGGTATGGCTTTGCCGTCACCCTGGGTGCCATCCTGGAAAAGTACGGCCCCCGCATCCTGCGCGCCAAGGGCTTGGTGAACGTTGCCGGCGACCCGCTGCCACGCGTGATCCACTGCGTCGAGGATGTCGCCTACCCGCCGGTCAATCTTCGCGCCTGGCCGGGCCACGGCCCCTTCGCCGAAAAGCAAGGGCGCCTGGTCTTCATCGTCCGCAACCTGGACCCGGTTGCCCGGGAGGCCGTCCGCCGGTTGCTGGCGGACCTGCCCCGGGAGCACGCCACCCCGGCCCGGATCTCCAACTGCCCTTTGCCAACCCGCTGCTGGCTGACCCACGCCATGCCCGCCGTCAGCCCTCCGGCGTTGCAGGCGGAGGGCTGGAACGTGCACGTTCGCCGGCTGGTGCGCTGACAGCCGGCACCGGCTATCCCTGCAGGCCCATGTTGGCCACGTACTCCGTGGCATCGCGGGTCCGTTCCGCGAGTTTGCGTACCTCGTCGGCCACCACGGCGAATCCGCGGCCGGACTCGCCGGCCCGGGCGGCTTCGATGGCAGCGTTCAGCGCCAGCAGGTTGGTCTGGTTGGCGATGTCCTTGATGGTCAGCATGATCTCCGAAACCTTCGACAGGTGCTGCTCCAGTTGCCGGCGCTGGCTGCCTTCCCGCTGCTGCAGCTCCTGCTCGTGCTTGGCGGCCTGGATGTCGGTCAGCGCCCCCACCACCCGCAAGGGGGCGCCGTTGGCCGCCCGCCGGGTCTGCCCCTTGGCGCGGAACCAGCGGTACTCGCCGTCCTTGCAGCGGATGCGGTATTCGATGTCGTAAGGGGTCCGGCCGCTGCGGTCCGCCAGATGGGCGGTGAAGGCGTCGACCACCCGCTTCGCGTCCTCGGGATGGACCTTCGACAGCCAGCTTTCAAGAACGTCGGGAAACTCTTCCACACTGGCGTAGCCGAGCAACCGGCGCAACTGGTTTGACCACCAGAAGGCGTTGTGGGGATTGACCGGGTCGCCGGCGACCACTTCCATGTCCCACAGGCCGTCGCTCAGCATTTCCAGGGCCAACTCGAAGCGGGTCAGGGCGGTGTCGAGGCGCTTGTTCCTGGCCAGCTCGTCGGTGATGTCGGTCATCGACCCGGCCACCCGCAAGGGCTTGCCGGCACTGTCCCGCAAGGTTTCGCCCCGGGCCCGGAACCACCGGTACTCGCCATCCTTGCAAGCGAGGCGGTAGGTCACGTCGTAGGGCGTACGTCCGGAGCGGTCCGCCAGGTGCGCGGCAAAGGCAGCCAGGGTGGCCTCCCGGTCCTCGGGGTGGAGTCGCTCGGCCCAACTGCGCAGGACGTTGGGGAAATCCGCCTCGTCGCTGAAGCCGATCAGGCTGCGGAACTGGCCGGACCACCAAATCTCCTGCTCCATGCCGACCGGCCCATCCGGCACCTGCATGTCCCACAGGCCGTCGCTGGTGGCTCGACGAACCAGGTCGAGGCGGGTCCGCAGCCGCCGGGCCTCGTCTTCCGCCGCCTGCAGACGTGCCTGCAGGGCGGCGTTGGCGACAGCGGCCTCGGCAGCGGCTGCCTGGGCCTGGTGCACCTGCTGCAGCAGCGATGCCGAAGCCTCCCGCAGCCGGCCGGCCGCCGCCTCGATCCGCCGCCCCCGCGGCAGCCAGGCGATTTCACTCCCCTGCAATACCGCCTCCGCCGCCGCATCCAGGGTGGCAGCGAGGCTCTTGTGTCCGATCCACATCGTCATCTCCTTTGGTTTGGACTTGTCCGGGGCCTGGCGCTGTTCCCGCACCTGGGCCCCATGGTTATCGGCCCGGACTGGTGGCCAGGCGATCGCGCAGCTCGGTCTTGAGAACCTTGCCGTAATTGTTCTTGGGCAGACTGTCCGCCAACCGGTACTCCTTGGGCCGTTTGAAGCGGGCGATATGCTGCAGGCAGAGGGCGTCGAGCTCTTCCTCGCCGACGCTGTGTCCCGGCTCACAGACGATGAAGGCCACCACGTCTTCCCCCCATTCCGGGTCGGGCCGGCCCACCACCGCCACTTCCGCCACCGCCGGGTGCAGCAGCAGCACCTCCTCCACCTCCCGCGGGTAAATATTGGAGCCGCCGCTGATGATGACGTCCTTGGAACGGTCCTTCAGGGTCAGGAAGCCGTCCGGGTCGAGGACGCCGACGTCGCCGGTGTGCAGCCAGCCGTCGCGGATGGTGTTGAGGGTGGCGGTGGGATTGCCCCAGTAGCCGTTCATCACCGTGTCGCCGCGCACCACGATTTCGCCGCTTTCGCCCGGCGGCAGCACCTGGCCGTCGTCATCCACGACCCGCACCTCGACCACCGACTGGGCCACCCCCACCGAGGCGAGCCGCTCCAGATGGCGGGGATGGCCCGTGTCGCCCAGATGGTGGCGGGAGAGGGCGGTGATGGTCATCGGCGACTCCCCCTGGCCGTAGATCTGGACGAAGCGGTTGCCCATCACCTCCAGGGCCCGGCGGATGTCTTCCAGGTACATGGGGCCGCCGCCATACACCACGGTCTTGATGCCGGAGGGGTCGCCGCCGCCGGCGGCGCAGTGCTCAACCAGCCGGCGCACCATGGTGGGCGCCGCGAACATGGAGACGTTGCCGAAGCGCCGGGAGAGATCGAGGATTTCAGGCGGCGCGAAACCTCCGGATTCGGGCACCAGGTGCCGCGCCCCCACCAGGACGTGGGCGAAGTTGTAAAGCCCGGCGCCATGGGACATGGGCGCGGCGTAGAGAATGCTGTCCTCCATGCGCGCGTTGTCCACGTCCGCGAAGTAGCACAGGGTCATGGCCATCAGGTTGGCGTGGGTGAGCATGACGCCCTTGGGTTTGCCCGTGGTGCCCGAGGTGTAGAACAGCCAGGCCAGGTCGCTGGGGTCGTCACTGGCTGGCGAAGCCTCGCAGCCATGGAAGAGGGCGGCATATTCCGCCGACCCGGTCTCGATCACCTGCAGGTGGCGGTTGCCTCCGTCCAGGATGCCGTCGCTGCCCATCCCCGGCGTGACGAAGAGCAGCGAGGCACCGGCGTCTTCCAGGATGAAGGCGACTTCCCGCGGATGCAGCTTGTTGTTGATGGGCACGGCGACGAGCCCGGCGTGCCAGGTGGCGTAAAGGATTTCAAGGTAGTGGGGGCTGTTCTGCATGAACAGTCCCACCCGCTCCCCCCGCCGCAGGCCGAAATAACCCCGCAGGCTGGCGGACAGGGCGAACACCCGCGCCGCCAGTTCCCGGTAACTGTAAAGATCGAGTTCCCCCAGGGCGACCGCCGGGCGCTCCGGGAGAGCCTTGGCGGTGCGGATGAGCAGATTCACCAGGTTCATTGATCCCTCCTTGTGTCCGATACCGTTCACCCGTCTGCAAGAAGCGTGCACAGGACTCCGGCCGACGCCCTTGCTGCCGTGCAACCCATGTCGGAAGCGGGCTCCGCGCCCCCACCCGGCCGCGTCGCCGGTCCCGGGGCAATGCCGACCCCGCCCGATATTCGGACGCCCGACCGTCAAGCTGTACGACGATAGGACAGGGAGCGCCGCACAAAAATGCCAACGGAAAATGCCGAAGGGGTTGGCAGGAGCGCCCACGGAGGCCTTGGCGCCAGCCGGAAGCGCCTCAGCCACGGGCGTTCCCCGACCGGTTGGCGCCCCGGAGATTACGCCGCCGCACCGTCGCCGCCGCTGCCTGGCATCCATGTTGCTGTTGGCCGGGAAGAGAAATGGGGGTCGGCCTAGACGCTGGACGACCGGGTCACCCCATGCAGCAGCACTAGGAAACTTCCGTTTCTCACTTCTCACCCACCCCCGGGGCTCGCAGCCACCGGGCCAATCAGGAAGGAAAGCCAGCAAGATGACGGTTTGTATTATTGGATGGGCGCATGGCAATTTCGGGCGGCAGCCGGAAGCTGACATCGAAGCCCTGCTCGGTTCCGTGGCCGGGAGCGCCCTGGCTGATGCCGGCGTGGACGCCGGCGAGGTGGATGCCGCCTTCGTCGGCATGCTCAACTGTGGCTTCTCGCCCCAGGATTTCCCCTCCCCCCTGCTGCTGCAATCGGTAGCCGGGTTGCGCTTCAAGCCCGTCACGCGCCTGGAAAACGCCTGTGCCACCGGCTCAGCCGCGCTCCATGCGGCGATCAACCACATCGAGTCCGGACGCGGCCGCATCGCCCTGGTGGTGGGCGCCGAGAAGATGACCGACGTGCCCACCGAAACCGCCGGGGAAAACCTGCTGCGCTGCAGCTACCGACCGGAAGAGGCGGCCACCCCCGGCGGCTTCGCCGGCGTCTTCGGCCAGATAGCCGCACGCTATTTCGCCACCTACGGCGACCAGAGCGCCTCGCTGGCCCGCATCGCCGCCAAGAACCACTTGAACGCCCTGGACAACCCCTACGCCCAAATGCGCAAGGAGCTGGGCTTCGATTTCTGCAACACCGTGTCCGAGAAGAACCCCCTGGTGGCCGGCCCCCTGCGCCGCACCGACTGTTCCCCCCTCTCGGACGGCGCCGCGGCCCTGGTCGTGGCTGACATCGACGTCGCCCTGGCCGCCCGCAAGGCGGTGGCCATCCGCGCCGCCGAGCAGGTCACCGATTTCATGCCTCTGAGCCGGCGCAACCCCATCTGGCTGGAAGGCGCCAGCATCGCCTGGCAGCGCGCCCTCAAGGCCGCCCGCGCCACCCTCAAGGATCTCTCCCTGGTGGAAGTGCACGACTGCTTCACCATCGCCGAGCTGATGGCTTACGAGGCCATGGGCCTTACCCCCCGCGGCGAGGGCGCCCGCGCCATCGACGAGGGCTGGGTCGGCAAGAGCGGCATCTTGCCGGTCAATCCCTCCGGCGGCCTCAAGGCCAAGGGCCATCCCATCGGCGCCACCGGGGTGTCCATGCACGTCCTGGCCGCGATGCAGGTCACAGGCTGCGCCGGCGGCATGCAAATCCCCAATGCCCGCCTGGCTGGCGTCTTCAATATGGGCGGCTCCGGCGTGGCCAACTACGTCAGCATTCTCGAGCCCCTGCGGGGCTGAATCCTGGAGGTATCCAAGTGGCAATCAACAAGGTGTATCCCGACGCGGCGGCGGCCCTCGCCGGCCTGCTGCGTGACGGCATGACCATCATGTCCGGCGGCTTCGGGGTGTGTGGCATCCCGTCCGCTCTCATCGAGGCCATCCGCGATTCCGGCGTCAAGGACCTGACCGTCATTTCCAACAACCCCGGCACCGACGACTTCGGCCTCGGCCTTCTGCTCCCGGGCCGGCAGATCCGCAAGATGATCAGTTCCTACATCGGCGACAACGCCACCTTCGCCAAGCAATACCTGGGCGGCGAGGTGGAGGTCGAATTCAATCCCCAGGGCACCCTGGCCGAACGCATCCGCGCTGGTGGCGCCGGCATTCCCGCCTTTTTCACCCGCACCGGAGTGGGCACGGTGATCGCCGAGGGCAAGCCGGTGCAGGAATTCGACGGCAAGAAATACCTCATGGAGCGCAGCCTGCACGCCGACCTGGCCCTGGTGCATGCCTGGCGCGGCGACACCGAGGGCAACCTGGAATACCGCATGACGGCCCGCAACTTCAACCCGATGATGGCCACGGCTGCCGACGTCACCGTCGCCGAGGTCGAGGAATTGGTGGAACCGGGCAGGCTGAACCCCGACCACATCGTCACGCCGGGCATCTTCGTCCAGCGGATCGTCAAGCTCAACCAGGTGGACAAGCGGATCGAGCAGCGCACCATCCGCCCCCGTCCCACCGAATGCAGGGAGTAGAACCATGGCCTGGACCCGTGACCAGATGGCAGCCCGCGCCGCCAAGGAAGTGCGCGACGGATACTACGTGAACCTCGGCATCGGCATTCCCACGCTGGTGGCCAACCACATCCCCGCAGGGGTGACCGCCCAGTTGCACAGCGAGAACGGCATGCTGGGCATGGGTCCGTTCCCCTACGAGGGCAGCGAGGATCCGGACCTCATCAACGCCGGCAAGCAGACCATCACCACCTTGCCCACCACCAGCTTCTTCGACAGCGCCACCTCCTTCGCCATCGTGCGCGGCGGCCACATCCAGCTCTCCATCCTGGGCGCGCTGCAGGTATCGGAGAACGGCGACCTGGCCAACTGGGCGGTGCCCGGCAAGATGGTCAAGGGCATCGGCGGCGCCATGGACCTTGTGGCGGGGGTGCCCCTGGTCGTGGTGCTGATGGAGCACACCGCCCGCGGCGAACCCAAGATCCTCAAGCGTTGCACCCTGCCGCTCACCGGCACCGCGGTGGTCAACATGATCATCACCGACCTGTGCGTCTTCGAGGTCGGCGCCAAAGGGCTGGTGCTGAAAGAACTGGCCCCTGAGGTAACCGTCGACGACATCCGCGCCAATACCGAGGCGGCGTTTATTGTCGACCGGGATCTCGCCAGCCGCACCCACTGATTGACATCTCCCTCCTCGATCACTCGAGGATTCGGCGCCCCCGGGCGGGGGCGCCACTTTTTTGCCCGAGAAGTTAGCCGTTGACCACGAAGGGTCGGTCGGCGGGACCGGAACGCCAGCTATCCAGCGATTCGTCCAGGGAATACTTCTTGAGCTTGAGGTACAGGGTGCTTTTGGCGATACCCAATTGCTTGGCGGCAAGGGTGGCGTTGCCGCCGGTTTCGCGCAGCACCTTGCAGATCTGCTCGAACTCGCTTCTGGCTAGGCCGCTCAGGTTGGCCACCGGGACGTCTTCCGCCAGGGCTTCCACGCGGCCGCCCCCGACTAGGATTTCGGGCGGCAGGTCGTGGTAGCCGATGATGTTGCCCGGTACCGTCAGCACCAGGCCTTCGATGGTGTTGCGCAATTCCCGGACATTGCCCGGCCAGGCGTATTCCTCCATCTTGGCAAGCGCCGCCGGATCGATGATCTTCTCATCCACCTCGTGCAATTCGCAAAGCTGACGGACGAAAGTCCGGGCCAGCTCGCGGATGTCGCCCCGCCGGTCGCGCAGGGCAGGGATGCGGATACTGGTGACGGAGACGCGGTAGAACAGGTCGATGCGGAAGCGCCCTTCCGCCACCTCCTGGCGCAGATCCCGGTTGGTGGCGGCGATGAGGCGGAAGCGTACCTGCCGGGGCTTGGTATCGCCCAGCCGGTAGATCTGGCCGTCTTCCAGCACGCGCAGGAAGTGGGGCTGCAGATCCAGGGGCATTTCCCCCAGCTCGTCTAGGAACAGCGTGCCGCCATCGGCCGCCTCAATCTTGCCGGCGATACCGCCCCGCCGCGCGCCGGTGAAGGCGCCTTCGACATGGCCGAACAGCTCGCTGGCCAGGAGGTCGCGGCTCAGGCCGCCGCAATTGAGGGCCACGAAGGGGCCGTCGCGCATGCGGCTCAGAGCGTGGATGCCCTGGGCGAAAACCTCCTTGCCGACGCCCGTCTCGCCCAGGAGCAGGATGGGTACCCGCGACTTGGCTAGCTGGGTGGCCTTCTCAAGGGCCTGCTGCAATTCCGGACTGCTGCCCCGCGCACCGGGGAAATCCAGCTTGGCGGCCTCTTCCTGGCTGGTGGCAAGGAGGGGCCTGTGGCCGCGCAGGCGCGAAGCCTTGGGCGGAACCCGGATCACACTGCCTACCCGTTCGCCGTTGTCGAAAATGGGCTCCACCCATTCCGGCCGCAGCCAAGCGGGCAAGGCCTGCTCGCTCAGCACCGGCTCCCGGCCGCCGGCGATGCCCTGGATCTTGCTCGGCGCATTGAGGTCGATGGGGCTGCCCAGGGAACTGAGCAGGCCGGGGGCATTTTCGTTGAGCTTGATGGGAAAGCCGTGGCGGTCCACCAGGATGGCGCCGGAACCATCGGAAGCCGTCAGGTAGCGCATGGAGCATTCCATGAGGCGGCAGCGGAATTGCCACTCCCGCTTGGCAAGATAGGATTCGATGCGGTTGGCCGTCGCCACCACCAGGGACAGGCTGTGCCGCGAATAATTCTTGCTGAGGCCGGAAACGTCGACCACGCCGAGAAGCTGGCCGTGCACCGGATCGCGGATGACCGAGGCGGAACAGGTCCACCGCTTGATGCCCTCGCAAAAGTGCTCGCCGGAATGGATCTGCACCGGTTGCCCCAGGGAAAGCGCCGTGCCGATGGCGTTGGTCCCGCAATGGATCTCGTTCCAGTTGGCGCCCGGAAGCAGGTGCACTTTCTCTGCCGGGTCCATGGCCGAGCTATCGCCTTCGACGTCCAAAACGACCCCGCGCTGGTCGGTAAGCACCATGACGGTACCAGTCTCCGCCAGAAAATCCCGGGCCAGCTTCATCACCGGCTTGCTGGCTTCGATCAGGTCACGGTGCTGATGGCGCAGGACCGAGACATCCCGGTCGTTCATCAGATAGGGCGCCTGGTCGATGGAGGGGTCGACGTTCGCTCCCACGCAACGTTTCCAGGAATCTTCCACCAGACAACGGAGGGCGTCGGGCGCGGCGCCTCCGTCCCGCAAAAAACGCTCCCACGTCGCCCTAATCCGGTCGTCGTCCTCGGGCCGGGAAAACATGTCCCGCACGTTGCTCGATTCCATTTTTCTCCTCCTGAAGCAAAATCCCCACCTGATTCTCGGTGTTTTTGTTTGAGCTTGCGGACAGCTCTTATCGGGTGCCCCGGCGCCAGAGGCGCCGGGTGCAATCGATTAAATGTAGTGCAATGACCGGCCGGCAGCAACAAAAGCCGCCTTGGCCGAGTGTCCCCGGAAAGGTTCTCTATTCGAGCGCATGCTGGGTCGTCCCCGCCGACAGCGACTTGATGTAGGCCACGATCTTCCAGATTTCCTCAGCCGGAATCGCCTCCTTCCAGCTTGGCATCACGTTGCTGCCGCGGCGCCGGCCATTGGCGATGGTTTCGAATATTTCCCGGGGTTCCCAGGGCGTATGGCTGCGGAAAGGCCGGACCTTGCCCGCCTCCCCTTCCGGGCCATGGCAATAGGCGCAGGTCTGAATGAAATGGGCCCTGCCCTGGTCGATCCATTCGGCTTGCGCCAGTTCCGCCGCTGTCGGTGTCCTCGCTGCGGGAGGAGTATCCGCGCACAGGGCAGCGGCCGCCGGGGCCGCGGCGTCGGCAGCAAGGGGCTCGTTTGGCGCCGCCAGCGACTAGATGTAGGCGACGATCTTCCAGATCTCCTCCGCAGGAATAGCATCCTTCCAGGTGGGCATGACGTTGCCGCCTCGGCGACGCCCTTCGGAAATGGTGTTGAAGATTTCACCGGGGTCCCAATTGACGTGGCTTTTGAATGGCCGCACCTTGCCCGCCTCGCCCTCCGGGCCATGGCAATAGGCGCAGGTTTGGACGAAATGCTGACGCCCGGCGGAGATCCACTCCGGCCGGGCCAGATCGCTGGCGGCGGGGCGGCCGGCGCCGCCCTGGCATGTCGCCGCTGCCGCCGGAACGTCTGCAGCAGCAGCCACGCCTGCCAGGAACAGCCATCCCGGCAGGAGGCGGGCCAGGGCATACAGCCATCGGCACCGGTTAACTCGTTGTTCGAACATGAGGTTTATCAATCAAAAAAAGGGGGTAAGCGACAGCCTTACCCCCGAACGTGTTGCCGCAGGAAGAGTGTTCTTATTCCAGAGTGAAGGCGATAAGCGCCGCACCACCCCTGGACTCCTTGAACTCAGGGAAGACGCCGGAGGCGAACCCCGGGAACAGCGAACCGAAGCCGGTCGAGGCAACGATGTATTGCTTGCCGCCAGCCGCGTAGCTGGAGATGCCGCCGCGGATGCCGGAGCCGGAGTTGAACTTCCACAACTCCTTACCGGTGCGGGCGTGATAAGCATGGATATAACCACGGGAATCACCGTTGAAGACGAGGTCGCCGGCGGTCACCAGAACCGCGCCCAGGCTGGGCAGCGGATACTCGACGGTCCAGGCGCGTTTGCCGGTGAGCGGATCGACCGCTTCCAGGCGGGCCGACGCCTTGCCCCCCGGCGGCGGGACGAAGCCGAAGTCGGCCACCCCGAAATAGGGCCCCATGCCCGCCGTCTTGGGATCCTGCTTGCCCACTGCAGCCCGGTTGCAGAACTCGTGGGCGTTGGTGTACCAGAGGCCGGTCTTCGGACTGTAGGCGCCTGCGTTCCAACTCCGCGCCCCAAGGACGCTGGGGCAGAACACCTTGGGATTACCGACTTCCGGCTCGTTGCGCCCGGCCAGCTCACCGGTCTTGGAGTCGACCTTCTCCACCCAGTTGGTGTGCTCGGCAAATTTCCAGGTGTTGATGACCTTGCCCGTCTGGCGGTCCATCACAAAGACGTACCCTCCCTTGTTCAGGTGTACGAGGACGTCCCGCTTATCCTTTTCCAGGAAGAGAACCTCATAGGCGCTGTCGTAGTCCCACACATCGTGGGGCACTTCCTGCCGATACCAGCGCAGTTTGCCGGTCTTGGGCTCGACGGCCAGCACGCTGGCGGCGTAGAGATTGTCCCCCTGGCGTTCGGTACCGTCGAAATCCGGTGCGGCGTTGGATGTGCCGATGATGAATAGATCCTGCTGGGGATCGTACTGCCCCGGCAACCAGGCCCCGCCGCCGCCATGGGCAGCGCTGTCGCCAGGCCAACTGGCCGGATCGTCCTTGATCAGTTCGAAATTCCACAACCGCTCGCCGGTCTCGACATTGAGGGCGTAGAGGCGACCCCGCTGGGCCAGGTCGCCACCGGTGGGCCCGGCGATCAGCACGTCGCCCGCCAGCGTCGGGGGCGAGGTGAAGTTGCAGCCGTTGCACTTCTTTGGGTCAGTCAGTTGCGCCTTCCAGAGTTCCTTGCCGGTCTTCTGGTCGAGGGCGATGATGCGGCCGTCTAGGGTACCGAAGAAGACCTTCCCCTTGCCCACCGCCACACCGCGGTTGTAGCCATTGAACAGCATGGTGGAAACCACCGGATCGAGTTCGGTGAAGTAGTGCCAGACTTCCTTGCCGGTCGCGCCATCCACTGCAAAGACGCGGTTGTTGGGGCCGATGTAATAGACCACGCCATCCACCACGATGGGGGTGGCCTGCAAGCCCTGGGTGATGTCACCCGGCTGGTGGATCCAGGCCACCTTCAAACGCTTCACGTTGCCGGCGGTGATCTGCTCCAGGGGGCTGTAGCGCCAACCCCGGTAGTCCCGGTGATATTCGCCCCAGTCAGCCGGATTGTCCGCCGGCGCCGCCGCTGCGCCTAGGGATGTTCCCCACAGGCAGGCGACCGCCGCCGTCGTTCCTAGCCTACGCATGAATCTGATGCCGGTATAGCGAGCGTCCACTCCAAACTCCTTTTTTGTGTTGTATGGGATTTATCGTTATCCCCCGCCAGGCTCCGGAATCCGCAGCACGAGCAAAGGCAGGCACGTCGCCGTGCCCATTCGGTGGATAGCAAACCCGATGCCACGCCCGAGCAATTTATGCAACCAGTTGATTATTAATGAATCACAACAGGGCCTTCACGTCGCCGGGCTTGGGCCCGCCAGGGCGGCGTCCGATAATCGGACGCATGGCGAACGAAAATCACACACCCGTCGCCATCGCCCTCGATTAGTGGCTGCGCGGCGATCAGCCAGAGAGAAGGGCCGCGTCAGCAGCCCTTCTCTCTGCATATGGCCAACCGGAGAAAGGCGAGAACGGCAAAGGGCATTCCCGGGAACGCATCCATGAAACTTTCCGCCCCTGTTAGCACTCTTATGCCGCGAGTGCTAAACTATCTTCGTTACCTTGTCGGAGGAAAAAACGCTATGTCCCATGCCTTGGCGCTTCCCATCCCCTCGGCCGTCGGCAACCTCGATGCCTACATCCAGGCAGCGAGCCGTTACCCGATGCTTTCCGAGGCCGAGGAAACCCGGCTGGCCGAGCGCTTCCACAACGAAGGCGACGTGGAAGCGGCCCGGCAGCTTGTCCTTTCGCATCTTCGCCTGGTCATTTCCATCGCCCGCGGTTACCTGGGCTACGGCCTGCCCCACGCCGATCTCATCCAGGAGGGCAACATCGGCCTGATGAAGGCCGTCAAGCGCTTCGACCCGAACCGTGGCGTGCGGCTGGTGTCCTTCGCCATCCACTGGATCAAGGCGGAGATTCACGAGTACATCCTGAAGAACTGGCGCCTGGTCAAGGTGGCCACCACCAAGGCCCAGCGCAAGCTGTTCTTCAACCTGCGCAGCCTGAAGAACGATTACGAGGGCACGGAAACCCTTTCCGGCAGCCAGACGGCGGAAGTCGCCCGGCGCCTGGGCGTCAAGCCCGAGGAAGTGGTCGAGATGGAAACCCGCATGGGCGGCCGCGACATCGCCCTGGAAGGCAACCCGGAGGACGGCGAGGAAGCCTTCGCTCCCATCGACTACCTGGCGGACAGCCGCTACGAACCGACCCGCGTCATCGAAAGTAAGGCGGTAGCCCGCCTGCAGGAAGAAGGCCTGGCCGCCGCCCTGGCCAGCCTCGACCCCCGTAGCCGCCGCATCGTCGAGGCCCGCTGGCTGCACGACGGCGAGGCTGCCACCCTGCATGAACTGGCCGACGAATTCGGCGTTTCCGCCGAGCGCATCCGCCAGATCGAGGCCAAGGCCCTGCAGAAAATGAAGGGCGTCCTAGCGCCGGCCTGATACCGGGCCGCTGTCACTCCCATAGAAAAAGCCCGGGCTGCCCCGGGCTTTTTTCTCGGCCTTCCCCAGCCCTGATCAGGACTGGAAGCGCCGGCGCATGAGACCCATTCCCAGGAGGCCGAGGCCGATCAGCAGGATCGAGGCCGGCTCGGGGACGTTCTGGCGAAGCGCCTGGGAACCGAGGAAGACTTTCTCGTCGCCACCGTTCAGGGCGTAGTCGGGGTCGCACTCGGTGTTGTTGCCTTGCGGCACCTGCGGGAAGGCCCCCTCGGGGCCGCAGCCCAGGCGGTAATCCACGTGCAGGGCGTAGTCGCTGAAATCGGCGCCGCCGCCCAGCAGTTGCAGGATCAGGGCATCCAGTTCCGGAACCACCACGGCGTAGGCCGCCCGGTCGCCGCCCAGGTTGTGCTGGACTTCCTGGTCATGGGGATCGGCGCAGCTGACGATGATCCCGCCGGCGAGACAGACCTTGCCGCCGGACATGAGGAAGTCTGCCAGGCCGGGGGCCGCGCCGTCGGAGGTGTAGGCCGTCACGTCGCCCATGAGGACGCCGCCGCCGATGGGCGGGGGGCCGTAGCCCATGACGCCCAGGTTCTTCGGGTCGTTGGTCATGTCGAAACGCCCCAGAAGGTCGCCGGTGCTGATGCGGGTCAGTTCGACCCGGGCCCAGGCCGCCAGGTTGTCGCCATTGCCGGTTTCGTTGTTGGCGAAGAAGAAGACCATGGAGTTGTGGGTCAGGTCCAGGGAGGTGTTCAGGGCCGCCAGGGTGGAATCCCACCAGCCGTTGCGGTCCCAGCCGCCCGCCTGCAGGCCGTCGGGCTCGTTGGTGGCATCCATGCGGAAGCCGGGGATGTTGTTGGCCTGGGGCGTGTCGAAAGCGTTGTCCATGCCGGCGATGCCGTTGCCCAGTTGCCCATTGGCGCCCAGGCCCAGCTTGGTATACAGGTCGATATGCCCGGGCCCGGCCATCACTTCCAGATTATTGAGGGGCAGCGAGTAGGAGTTGGCGTCGCCGTAGGTGACGTAGCCCTTGTTGGTCAGGTCGATGGTGGCGGCAGCGGCGGGGGCGGCAAGGAAGGCCGACGCGAGGAACGCGGCACCGGTCTTGCGAATGTTGTTTTTCATGGGACACCTCGTGGGTAGAATTTCTTACCTGCCGAAGGTCACGCAATGGCCGTGCCAATCGCTACGACCATTGTCATAAAACCTTAGGCATAGGCCGTCTCCAGCCCCGGCCCCAGTCGCTTTTCCCCAACCCGGCGGCGCGCCCCCCGGGGAAAAGTAAATTTTTCCGACGCTTCATGCCCCCTGCCCTCCTCGCCCTGACCAGCCCCTTCGCCAACGAAACCGGTACCGTGCTGCTGCTCGAACCACCCCAGGCAAGCCGGGGGGACCTGCGCGCCCGGTTGCTGGATGAAAGCTACGACCGCCCCTTCGTCATCGACGACGGCGAACGACGCTACCTGTACTTCAGCACCCGCCTCATGCAGAGCGCCATGCGCCTGGCCGCCCCCGCCGACCTCGACCTGCGCTACACGCAGAAGATGATGAGCTTCCTGCTCTTCGTGCCGCGGCCCCGGCGCCTGCTCCTCATCGGTCTCGGGGGCGGCTCCCTTGCCAAGTTCTGCCACGCCCGGCTGCCCGGCGCCCACCTGACGGCGGTGGAAATCGACCCGGACATCATCGCCCTGCGGGACACCTTCCTCATCCCCGCCGACGACGAACGCCTGGAGATCGTCCAGGCCGACGGCGCCGCCTACCTGGAAGGCGTGGAAAAAGGCCTCGACGCCCTACTGGTGGACGCCTTCGACAAGCGGGGTTTCGCCCCCGCCCTGGCCGGCCCGGAATTCTTCGCCCGCGCCGCCGGCAAGCTGGCCGGCAACGGCGTCCTGGTCATGAATCTGGCCGGCGAGAAGGAGACCTACGCCGGGGTCATCGCCGAAGCCATGCGGGCCTTCGACGACCAGGTCATCGTCCTGCCGGTGCCGGAGGACGGCAACCACGTGCTGCTGGCCTTCCGGGAACGCCACTTCGAGCCCCGCTGGCGCTGGCTGCACAATCACGCCAAGGAGCTGCGCGCCCGCTTCGGCCTCGACTTCCCGGCCTTCGTGCACAAGATGGAGCGCTCCGCCCGCCAGGGCCTGGCGCGGCGGGAGGCCGACCGGGACTTCCCTCAGGCCCCGGCCAGCAGGAGGCGCAAGTCGGCGGCCACCTCGTCGACGCCAGCCGTGTCCCGCAGGTAGAGCCGGAGCCGGCCGGCCGGGTCGAAGACGTAGCAGCCGGCGGAATGGTCGAGGACATAGCCCATGCCGCCGCCCACTTCCTTCTTGGCGCTGTAGACGCGGAATTCCTTCGCCACCTCGGCGGTCCGGGCGGCATCCCCGTAGAGCCCGAGGAAGGATGGGTGGAACCAGGGGACGAAATCCTTCAGGCGCCGGGCGCTGTCCCGTTCCGGGTCGAGGGTGACGAAGAGCACCTGTACCCGATTGGCCTGGGGCCCGAGGGCCTTCATGACTTCGGCGAACTTGGCCAGGGCCGTGGGGCAGATGTCCGGGCAGGAGGTGTAGCCGAAGAAGAGAACCACCGCCTTGCCCCGAAAATCCTCCAGATGGCGGGGCCGGCCGTCGTGGTCGGTCAGATCGAGGCGGCGGCCGAAGCTGGCGCCGGTGATGTCGGTGCCGGCAAAGGCCGGCGGCTTGGCGCCGCAGGCAGCGAGCAGGGCCGGAAGGAAGCCGAGGAAAATGCGTCTGTGCATGGGATTAAAAAATATTGAACTAATTATTCTTCGGTAGATTCTCACCGCCATAGTTGGTTCTCACAAGGGGAGGGAACAGATGGCGAGTATTGCCATGGGCGGCGGCGCGGCTGAATGCTGGGTCGTTCGCCCCCATGCCTGCCGGTTCCCGATCAGCGGCGGCCGCCTCCTGGGGGCGGCCGTTTTCGTTTGCGGGGCCATCGCCGCCGGCTTTGCCGTGGCCGGCGCCTGGCTGGTGCTGCCCTTCGCCGGCGCCGAGATTCTCGCCCTTGGGCTCACCCTCTGCCATCTGCGCCGGCACGCCGGCGATTTCGAACGAGTCAGCCGGGACGAAGACCGCCTCATCGTCGAAATCCGTCACGGCATCCGCACGGAACGCCACGAATTCCATCCCTACTGGGCCCGCCTGCGCATTCTCGGGCCGCCGGACGGGAAAGATTGCCGTCTCGTCATCGGCTCCCACGGCAGGGAAGTGGAGATCGGCAGGCAACTGGGGTACGAAGAAAAAAGGACGCTGGCCGCAGCGCTGAGAAAAAACATGGGCGTCTAAGAAACATCGGGTTGGTCTACACCAAAGGAGGATTGCTTGAAGAATATCGTCCGACAGCCAAGCCGGGGCCTGCCCCTGCTCCTTGGCTTTTCGCCGGCTGCCGCCCTGGCGGGCTATTCCTGGAACTTCCCGGAACCGGTCACCCCCATCGCCCGGGACACGCTGAAGATCCACAACGAGTTCATGCTCATCATCACCACGCTCTTCGTGGTGGTCTTCGCCATCATGATCTACTCCATGGTGAAGCACCGGAAGAGCGTCGGCCACCAGCCGGCCAAGTTCACCGGGCCCGCCGGCCGGCTGCAATGGTTCTGGGCCCTGCTGCCCTTCGGCATCCTGCTCTTCATCGACTTCATCCTCATGGGCATCCCGGCGGTCCACGCCATCGTCGAGATGGAGGACACCCAGCACAAGGCCGACATGGTGCTCAAGGTCACCGGCATGCAGTGGAAGTGGCAGTACGAATACCCGGACGCCGGGGTCAAGTTCGTCAGCACCCTGACCACGCCCCGGGAGCAGATCGCCAACGCCGAGCAGAAGGGCGAGCACTACCTGCTGGAAGTCGATAATCCGGTGGTCCTGCCGGTGGGCAAGAAGGTGCGGGTGCTGCTGACCTCCACCGACGTCATCCACACCTGGTGGGTGCCCCAGTTCGGCGTCAAGCGCGACGCCATCCCCGGCTTTCTGCGGGAAACCTGGGTGCAGATCGAGAAGCCCGGCACCTATCGCGGCCAGTGCGCCGAGCTGTGCGGCAAGGACCACGGCTTCATGCCGGTGGTGGTGCAGGCAGTGCCGGAAGCCGAATACCTGGCCTGGGTGGACAAGAAGAAGGCCGAGTCGGCGGCCGCCACCGGCGGCGCCGACCGCACCTGGAGCAAGGACGAACTGGTCGCCAAGGGCAAGGAGGTTTACGAGAAGCAGTGCGCCGTCTGCCACCAGCCCAACGGCCAGGGCCTGCCGCCGGCCTTCCCGGCCCTGGCGGGCAGCAAGGTGGTGAATACGCCGCTGCTGTCGCCGGACGGCAAGCTGATCGCCGACGGCCACGTGGACCGGGTCCTCAACGGCAAGGCCAACACCGCCATGCAGGCCTTCAGGAACACGCTGTCCGATACCGAACTGGCCGCCGTCATCACCTACGAGCGGAACAGTTTCGGCAACGCCAAGGGCGACATGATCCAGCCCGCCCAGATCAAGTCTTTGCGCTAGGAGCCCGGCCATGAGCATCGCCACCACCCATCCCGCGGAGCACCCCGGAGAGCATCATCCCAGCGGCATCCTGCGCTGGCTGACGACGACGAACCACAAGGACATCGGCACGATGTACCTGACCTTCGCCCTCATCATGTTCTTCGTCGGCGGCGCCATGATCCTGGCTGTCCGCGCCGAGCTCTTCTCGCCCGGCCTGCAGCTCATGCAGCCGGAGTTCTTCAACCAGTTGATCGGGGTCCACGCCCTGGTGATGATCTTCGCCGCCCTCATGCCGGCGGCGACGGGTTTCGCCAACTGGCAGATCCCGCTCATGATCGGCGCCCCCGACATGGCCCTGCCCCGGCTCAACAACTGGGGCTTCTGGCTGCTGCCGCCGGCGGCCATCCTGCTCACCCTGCCCTTCACCCTGGCCCTGTTCGGCATCGGCGACGGCGCCATCGCCACCGGCTGGACCTTCTACGCGCCACTCTCGGTGCAGGGGGGCATCGGCGTCGATTTCGCCATCTTCGCCGTGCATATCCTGGGCATCAGCTCGATCATGGGGTCGATCAACATCATCGTCACCATCTTCAACCTGCGGGCGCCGGGGATGACCATGATGAAGCTGCCCCTCTTCGCCTGGGGCTGGCTGATCACCGCCTTCCTGCTCATCGCCACCATTCCGGTCCTGGCCGGGGCGGTGACCATGCTGCTCACCGACCGCCACTTCGGCACCCACTTCTTCAACGCGGCGGGCGGCGGCGACCCCATCCTCTTCCAGCACCTCTTCTGGTTCTTCGGCCATCCCGAGGTGTACATCCTGCTGCTGCCGGTGTGGGGCCTCATGCCCCACGTGCTGTCCACCTTCAGCCGCAAGCCCACCTACGGCTACAAGGCGCAGGTGTATAGCTTCATCGCCATCGGCATCCTGTCGGTCATCGTCTGGGCCCACCACTTCTTCACCGTCGGCATGCCGGTGCCGGCGCTGATCTACTTCATGTTCAGCACCATGTCGATCTCGCTGCCCCTGGCGGTGCTCTTCTTCTGCTGGATCGCCACCATGTGGCGCGGCGCCATGAGCTTCGAGACGCCCATGCTCTTCGCCCAGGGCTTCATCGTCCTCTTCGGCATGGCCGGCCTCACCGGCCTGGTGCTGGCGGACGTGGCGGCCGACGCCCAGTACCACCACAGCTACTTCGTGGTCGCCCACTTCCACTACGCCCTCTTCGCCGGCGGCATCATGGGGGTGATGACCGGGGTCTATTACTGGCTGCCCAAATGGACCGGCCACATGTACAGCGAGACCCTGGGCAAGTGGCACTTCTGGCTCACCGTGGTGTCCTTCAACCTGACCTTCATGCCCCAGTTCTTCCTCGGCCTGGCCGGCATGCCCCGGCGCATTCCCGACTACGCCCTGCAGTTCGCCGAGTTCAACGCCATCTCGACGGTGGGCGCCTTCATCCTCGGCATCAGCCAGTTGCTCTTCGCCTGGAACGTCTGGCAGTGCGTCCGCGGTGGCAAGCCGGTGGAAGGCCGCGTCTGGGAGGGCGCCGAGGGCCTGGAATGGGAGCTGCCTTCGCCGCCGCCCCACCATAGCTGGGAAGTCCAGCCGGAGGTGAAGTGATGGACGCCGCCTTCACCCCCGACGAACTGGCCCGCCGCCGGGCCGCCGCCCGGCGCCTGGGCTGGGCCCTGGGTGCCGCCGTGCTGGGCCTGTACCTCCTGGGCTTCTTCATCCAGCGCTGACGACGCCATGGCCCAAGCCCATGCCGCCCCCCCCAGCCACGGCCGTCTGGTCGGCCGCCTGGTTCTGGTGGTGGCCGCCGCCTTCGCCTTCGGTTTCGCCCTGGTGCCGCTCTACAACGTGCTCTGCGAAGCCACCGGCTTCAACGGCAAGACGGGAGAGCGCAAGGCCATCCGCGAGGGCATCGGCGTCGGCGGGCTGGTAGGCACGGGTGCGGCGCCTTCCCGCATCGACGTCACCCGCACGGTGACGGTGGAATTCACCGGCACCGTCATGCCCGGACTGCCATGGGACATGCGGCCGCTGACGGTGAGCCTCGACCTCCACCCGGGCGAGCTGCAGCAGGTGAAGTACCTGGTGCGCAACACCTCGGACCGCCCCGTGGTCGGCCAGGCAGTGCCCAGCGTCACCCCGGGCCAGGCCGCCCAGCACTTCGAGAAGCTCGACTGCTTCTGCTTCGCCCAGCAGACCTTCGCCCCCGGCGAAGCCCGCGAGCTGCCGCTGACCTTCATCGTCAAGCCCGAGCTGGACAAGGACATCCGCAACATCACCCTTTCCTACGCCTTTTTCAGCGTCGACGCGCCGCGTCCGGCGCCCACCAACAACCGGGAGGCCCAATGAGTACCAGCGCCGTACAAACCGCCCACGACCACCCTTATTTCGTCCCCCAGCCGTCCCTCTACCCCTTCATCCTGGCCGGCGGCATGTTCCTGCTGGCCCTGGGCTTCATCCTCAAGATGAACGGCTTTCCCCCCGGCCCCTGGGTCATGCTCGGCGGCGCCGCCGTCATCCTTTACGTGCTGTTCGGCTGGTTCGGCAAGGTCATCACCGAATCCCAGAGCGGCGCCTACCGGCACTGGGAGGACAAGTCCTTCCGCTACGGCATGGTGTGGTTCATCGCCTCCGAGGTGATGTTCTTCGCCGCCTTCTTCGGCGCCCTCTTCTACGTGCGGGTCATCTCGGTGCCGGAACTGGGCAACATGACCGCCGCCCACGGCGTCACGCTCTACCCGGACTTCACCGCGGCCTGGCCCGCCAGCGGGCCGAAGGGGCCGGCCTTCACGCCCATGGGGGCGTGGGGTATCCCCGCCCTCAACACGGCGCTCCTCCTCTCCTCGGGGGTCACCGTCACCTGGGCCCACTGGGCGCTGCTCAGGAACAACCGCCTGCAGCTCAATCTCGGGCTCCTGGCGACGGTACTGCTCGGCTTCACCTTCCTCGGCTTCCAGGCTTACGAATACCACCACGCCTACGCCGAACTGGGCCTCACCCTGGGCGCCGGCGCCTACGGGGCCACCTTCTTCATGCTCACCGGCTTCCACGGCTTCCACGTCACCCTGGGGGCGATCATGCTGACGGTGATCCTCGGCCGCTGCCTGAAGGGGCACTTCGACTCCGAACGCCACTTCGCCTTCGAGGGCGTCGCCTGGTACTGGCACTTCGTCGATGTGGTGTGGCTGCTGCTCTTCGTCTTCGTCTACTGGCTGTAACCGGGTATGACGCCGAAGCGGAACGCCGCCAGCAGGATGATGAAGACGCCCACCGACAAACCGATGCGCAGGGTCAGGGCGCGCACCGTGCGCTCCCCGGCGCCGCGGTCGCGGTAGAGGAAGACGAGCCCGGAGAACAGGCTGGCGACAATGGCCAACAGCATCAAAACCACCAGCAGCTTGATCATGGCGAAGTCTCCGGATGAGGGGCGCGGCCCCGAGTATGCGCGCCCCGCGCCGCCGCCGGCAACGGCCGGCCGGCGGGCGGTGGCCCTATGGGGTGGACTGCTGACGGCGGCCTTGGTTTCCCTCTTCGTCTACCTCGGCCTCTGGCAGTGGCACAAATGGGAGACCAAGACCGCCCTCCAGGCGGAATTGGACAGCCGCAGCCGGGACGCCCTGGTGGCCATGCCGGCCACCCCCGTCGATGCCGCCTCCCTGCGCTTCCGGCGCGTCGTCCTGGCGGGGGAGTACGACGCCCGCCGCCAGATCCTCATCGACAACCGCCTCTACCGGGAACAGGCCGGCTACCACGTGGTCACCCCCCTGCGTCTGGCCGGCTCGGACCGCTACGTGCTGGTCAACCGCGGCTGGGTGGCCGCTCCCGCCGACCACCGGGTGCTGCCGGAAGCCCCGGTGCCGCCGGGGCCGGTGACAGTCACTGGCGTCGCCGTCGTGCCCGGCACCCGCTTCTTCAATCTCGCCCCGGAGCCCACCGCCGGCTGGGCAACGGTGTGGCAGAACCTGGACCTCGAGCGCTTCCGCCGGGAGACTGACCTCACCCTGCAGCCGGTCGTCGTCCAGCTCGACGCCGCCGCCCCCGGCGGCTTCGAGCGCGACTGGCCGCGCCCCGACGAGCGCGCCGACCGCCACCTCAGCTACGCCCTGCAATGGTTCGGCTTCGCCGCCACCAGTTTCGGCATCTGGGCGTTCTTCCTCCTCCGTCGCCGCCCATGAACGCCGCCGCCCTCCCCGACGCCGCCGCCGGCCGCCGCACCCTGGCCCTGATCGTCGGCCTGCTCGTCCTGCCCTTCGCCCTCGGGGCGGGCCTCTATTTCTCCGGCTGGCGGCCCAGCCAGCCGGGCAACCGAGGGGAACTGCTGCAGCCGCCGCAGCCCCTGGGCGTCGCCCTGCCGGCCGAGGCCGCCGGCAAGTGGCTGCTGGTCCTGGCCGCCGACGGCCCCTGCGACGCGGCCTGCGGCGCCCGCATCGACGAGATGCGCCGCATCCAGGTCTCCCTCAACAAGGAAATGGGCCGCGTTCGTCGCCTCGTCATCGCCCCTGACCTCGCCGACCCGGCCCTGGCCGCCGCCCGCAGCGCCCAGCCCGACCTGCTGCTCGTCCGCCGCGACGTCGCCCCCGGCGTCTATGTGGCGGACCCCGGCGGCAACCTCATTCTCCGTTACGGCCCCGGCAAGGACGCCCGGGACATCCGCACCGATCTCGACCGCCTGTTGAAATTCGCCTGGACCGGCTGACCCCACGAGGGAGACATCATGCACACCGCCACCGCCCCTTCCCTGACCCTTGGCCAACGCCTCAAGGCCTTCGCCCACCTCTGCAAGCCGCGGGTGAACAGCCTCATCGTGTTCACCGCCATGATCGGCATGTTCTTGGCGACGCCGGGTTTCCCGCCGCTGCTGCGCTTCCTGGTGGCCTCCCTCGGCATCGCCCTGGTGGCCTTCTCGGCGGCGGCGCTGAACTGCCTGGTGGAACGCACGGTGGATGCCCGCATGGCCCGCACCAGCTGGCGCGCCACCGCCCGCGGCGACCTCTCGGCCCTGGAAACGGTCAGCCTCGCCACCCTCCTCGGCGCCGCCGGCCTCTGGCTGCTGCATGCTTTCATCAACGACCTGACCATGTGGCTGACCCTGGCCACCTTCCTCGGCTACGCGGTCATCTACACCCTGGTCCTGAAGCCCGCCACGCCCATGAACATCGTCATCGGCGGCGCTTCCGGCGCCATGCCGCCGCTCCTCGGGTGGACGGCCATGACCGGCCAGATTTCGCCGGAACCGCTGGTGCTCTTCCTCATCATCTTCCTGTGGACGCCGCCCCACTTCTGGGCCCTGGCCTGCTACCGCCGCGACGACTACGCCAAGGCCGGCCTGCCCATGCTGCCGGTGACCCACGGTGTCGAGTTCACCTGCCAGCACATCCTGATGTACACGGTGATGCTGGCCGCCGCCAGCCTCATCCCCGTCTCCCTGGGCATGAGCGGCGGGCTCTACCTGGCGGCCATCGCCCTCCTCGACCTCGGTTTCCTCGCCTACGCCATCGCCTTGTGCCGACGCTACAGCGACCAAATGGCCAGGAAGACCTTCCGCTACTCCATCCTCTACCTGACCCTGCTCTTCGCCGCCCTCTTCGCCGACCGCTTGATCGTCTGATGGATATTCGCCGCCGCCTCGTCCTCCTCGCCGCCTGCCTCGCCTTCGGCGTCGTCGCCCTGGGCGCCTACGTGCGCCTGTCCGACGCCGGCCTCGGCTGCCCCGACTGGCCGGGGTGCTACGGCCATTGGGTGGGCGTTCCCGAAGCGGCCCACGAGCGGGCCGCGGCCGTCCAGGCCTTTCCCGGCAAGACGGTGGAGCCGGCCAAGGCCTGGAAGGAAATGGTGCACCGCTATTTCGCCGGCACCCTCGGGCTCCTCATCCTGGTCATCTGCCTGCTGTCCTGGCGAAAGGAAGCCCGCGCCGTCCGCTCGCCGGCCCTGCCCACCGCCCTGCTGGCCATCGTCGGGTTCCAGGCCCTCCTCGGCATGTGGACCGTCACCCTGCTCCTCAAACCCCTGGTGGTCACCGCCCACCTGCTGGGGGGCATGACCACCCTCGCCCTGCTGGTGACGCTGGCCCTCGGCGAACGGCGTGGCGCTGCGCCGCCCATCGCCCCCGGCGTCAAACCCCTGGCCCTGGCGGTCCTGGCGGCGGTGGTCGGCCAGATCACCCTCGGCGGCTGGGTGAGCAGCAATTACGCCGCCCTGGCCTGCCCGGATTTCCCCACCTGCCACGGCGCCTGGCTGCCGGCGGCGGATTTCGCCAACGCCTTCACCCTGCATCGGGAACTGGGGCAGACGGCCGACGGCGCCCTGCTCTCCCAGGACGCCCTCAGCGCCATCCACTGGACCCACCGCCTCGGCGCCCTGGCCGTCGCCATCCTGGCGGGGATATTGGGCCTGAAACTGCTGGGGAATGCCGGCTGGCGCGGCTGGGGCACCCTGCTCCTGGGCCTCCTCGCCCTCCAACTCGGGCTGGGCATCGGCAACGTCCTGCTCTCCCTGCCCCTGCCGCTGGCGGTGGCCCACAACCTGGGGGCGGCGGGGCTGCTCACCGCCACCCTGGCGCTCAATCTGCGCCTGATGGCGGCGGCGTCACGCCGCCAGCCGCTCCAGGATCTTGCCGTGGATGCCGCCAAAACCGCCGTTGCTCATGACCAGAACGTGGTCGCCTGAGCGGGCGGCAGCGACGATGCGCCCGACCAACCGGTCGAGATCGTCCTCCACCGCCGCCTTGGCGCCCAGGGGGGCCAGCGCTTCCACCGCATCCCAGCCCAGGTTGGCGCCGTAGCAGAAGACTTCATCGGCTTCGGCAAGGCTGCCGGGCAGGGCGGATTTCATCACCCCCAGTTTCATGGTGTTGGAGCGGGGCTCCAGGACCGCCAGGATGCGGGCATCGCCCACCTTGCGGCGCAAGCCGGCCACCGTGGTGGCGATGGCGGTGGGGTGGTGGGCGAAATCGTCGTAGACGGTGACACCCCGCACCTCGCCCCGCACCTCCATGCGCCGCTTGACGTTAACGAAGCGGGACAGGGCCTCCAGCCCTTTGTCCAGGGGCACGCCGACGTGGCGGGCGGCGAGCAGGGCGGCGCAGGCGTTGGCGCGGTTGTGGTCGCCGGTGAGGGCCCAGGTGGCTCGTCCGATTTCGCCGTCCGCCCCGGAAAGCACCAGGGCACCGCTGGCGTCGTCGCCTTCCGTGCGGTAGCCCGCCGGGTCGTTGAACCATTCCACGGGCGTCCAGCAGCCCCGGGCCAGCACCCGTTTGAGGCTGTCCTCGGCGGCGTTGGCGACGACCAGCCCAGAAGCCGGCAAGGTCCGCACCAGATGATGAAATTGCGTCTCGATAGCCGCCAGATCGGCGAAGATATCCGCGTGATCGAACTCCAGATTGTTCAGCACCACGGTCCGCGGCCGGTAATGGATGAACTTGGAACGCTTGTCGCAGAAGGCGGTGTCGTACTCGTCGGCCTCGATGACGAAAAAGGGGGTACCCCCCAGGCGGGCCGAGACACCGAAATTCATCGGCACGCCGCCGATCAGGAAGCCCGGGTCCATCCCGGCATCCTCCAGTATCCAGGCCAGCATGGAGCTGGTCGTTGTCTTGCCGTGGGTACCCGCCACCCCCAGCACCCAGCGCCCCTGCAGCACGTGCTCGGCCAGCCATTGCGGACCGGAGACGTAGGGCAGCCCTCGGTCGAGAACCGCCTCCAGCAGCGGGTTGCCCCGGGAAATGGCGTTGCCGACGACGAACACGTCGGGCCTGAGGGCGACCTGATCGGCGCCGTAACCCTCGATGAGCTCCACCCCGGCGGCCCGCAGCTGGTCGCTCATGGGCGGATAGACGTTGGCGTCGCAGCCCGTGACGCGATGCCCCGCCGCCCTCGCCAATTGGGCGACGCCCCCCATGAAGGTACCGCAGATGCCGAGAATATGAATGTGCATGTAACAAAAGACCCGTTAGAATGGCCTGGATTCTACTCTGCCGGAGCGATCCCATGTCCCGCCCCGACTCGCCGCGCCTGGCTGCCACAGCCCGCGCCAGCATTGCCGCCACCGCCGCCCGTCTGATGGCCGAGGACGGCATCACTGACTTCCACCTCGCCAAAAGGAAAGCCGCCCGCCAACTGGGGCTGCCTGCCCATACCGCCTTTCCCGACAATGCCGAAGTCGAGCAGGAACTGCGAGCCTACCGCAGCCTCTACCAGGACGAGGAACACGCCGAGCTGCTGCACGGCCTGCGCGAAACCGCCCTGGAGCTGATGGAACTGCTGGCCGATTACCGCCCCTACCTGACCGGCTCCGTCCTCGACGGCACCGCCGGCCCCCACAGCAACATCGATCTCCTCCTCTTCGCCGACAGCGCCAAGGATGTGGAAATCTTCCTCCTCAACCATGGCATCGACTACGAGCACGTGGAACCCCGCAACGATCGGGCGGAAGCCGTGCTGGTGGTGGAAACCGAGGACGCCGACGCCAACCTGGTCATCTTTCCGCCGCAACTGGAGCGCACCAGCTTCAAGACCCGCGACGGCCGCCCCCGGGAACGGGCCAGGGCGGAGGCGGTGGCGGCGTTGCTGGAGCCCGTCGCAGAACGATGACGGGGCGTCTGCCCATCATCGCGGCCGGCGCGGTCCTCGCCCTGGCTGCCTTCGCGGCGGGGTTCTACCTCTCCCGCCCCATCGCCGGCATCGACGCCCCGCCCCCGCTGGACCCCCAGGCGCTGCAACGCCTGTACCAAACTCCGCTGCCCGACCCGCAAGGCACCCTGCATACCCTCCAGGAGTGGCGGGGCAAGCCTCTGGTGGTAAACTTCTGGGCCACCTGGTGCCCCCCGTGCCTCAAGGAAATGCCCCTGCTCTCGCGCCTGCAGGAAGAGCACCCGGAGATACGCATTGTCGGCATCGCCGCCGATCTTGACGGCAACGTGAAGGAATTTTCCCGGAACAATCCGGTTTCCTATCCACTCCTCCTGGCTTCCGGCAGCGCCCCGGCGCTCATGGCCGAGCTGGGCAACCCGCGCCAGGCCCTCCCCTTCACCCTGGCCCTGGACGCCGCCGGCAGGCCGGTGGCCAGCCTCCTGGGGAGCCTCGACGAAGCCTCGGCACAACGCCTCCTCGCCGCCATCGGCATCCGACGATAGTCGTAGCAGACTGGACAAGTTGCAGCGATTTGCGGCAAACTTGCAGCCATGAAGAAGCAAAAAACCGCTTCCAAGCAAGTCGAAAAACCCCGCGTTCTGGTCATCCACGGCCCGAACCTGAACCTGCTTGGCACCCGTGAACCGGAGCATTACGGCTCGGTCACCCTCGACGACATCAATCGCGCCCTCACCCGCATGGCGGAAAGCGCCGGCATCGAACTACAGGCCTTTCAGAGCAACCACGAGGGCGCCCTGATCGAACGGGTCCACGCCGCCCGCGACCAGGGCGTGCGCGCCATCATCATCAACCCGGCCGGCTACACCCACACCAGCGTCGCCCTGCGCGACGCCCTGGCGGCGGTGGCCATCCCCTTCGTCGAAGTGCACCTGTCCAATGTGTACGCCCGGGAACCCTTCCGCCACCATTCCTATTTCTCTTCCCTGGCGGTCGGGGTCATCAGCGGTCTCGGTCATGAAGGCTATCTGCTCGCCTTCGAGTACCTGCTGAACAAGCTCAATACCGACTAATCAACCTTAACTTGCCGACATTTGCGCCAAACGTGCGCGAATTTGAAGGGAGAACCCATGGATCTGCGCAAACTCAAAAAGCTCATCGACCTCGTCCAGGAATCGGGCATTTCGGAACTGGAAGTCACCGAGGGCGAAGAAAAGGTCCGCATCGCCAAGCATGTCGCCGCGCCGATGGCGATGGGGCATAACTATTCCATCCCCATGGCCATGCCCGTCGCCCCCGCCCCGGCCGGCGCCAGCGCGGTCAACCTTGAAGATGAGGACGACATGCCCGAGGGCCACGTGGTCAAGTCGCCCATGGTCGGCACCTTCTACCGCTCCCCCTCCCCCGGCGCCGAGCCCTTCGTCGAGATCGGCCAGACCGTCAAGCAGGGCGACACCCTGTGCATCATCGAGGCCATGAAGCTCCTGAACGAGATCGAGGCCGACGCCTCCGGCGTCATCAAGGCCATCCTGCTGGACAACGGCCAGCCGGTGGAATTCGGCGAGCCCCTGTTCGTCATCGGCTAAGGCCGCGCCATGTTCGAGAAGATCCTCATCGCCAATAGAGGCGAAATCGCCCTGCGGGTGCAGCGCGCCTGCCGCGAACTGGGCATCAAGACCGTCGTCGTACACTCCGAGGCCGACCGCGAGGCCAAGTATGTGCGCCTGGCCGACGAGTCCGTGTGCATCGGCCCGGCCCCCTCGGCCCTGAGCTACCTGAACATCCCGGCCATCATCTCGGCGGCGGAAGTCACCGACGCCCAGGCCATCCACCCCGGCTACGGCTTCCTCTCGGAAAACGCCGACTTCGCCGAACGGGTCGAATCCTCCGGCTTCGTCTTCATCGGCCCCCGCGCCGACACCATCCGCCTGATGGGCGACAAGGTTTCGGCCAAGGATGCCATGAAGGCCGCCGGCGTGCCCTGCGTGCCCGGTTCCGACGGCGCCCTGCCCGACGACCCCAAGGAAATCGTGCGCATCGCCCGAGCGGTCGGCTACCCAGTGATCATCAAGGCGGCGGGCGGCGGCGGCGGCCGCGGCATGCGCGTCGTCCATACCGAGGCTGCCCTGGTCAACGCCGTGCAGATGACCAGGGCCGAAGCCCAGACCGCCTTCGGCAATCCCATGGTTTACATGGAAAAATTCCTGGAAAACCCGCGCCACGTGGAAATCCAGGTCCTCGCCGACGAGCACAAGAACGCCATCTACCTGGGCGAGCGGGATTGCTCCATGCAGCGCCGCCACCAGAAGGTCATCGAGGAGGCGCCGGCGCCGGGCATCCCCGCCCGTCTCATTTCCCGCATCGGCGAGCGTTGCGCCGAAGCCTGCCGCAAGATCGGCTACCGGGGCGCCGGCACCTTCGAATTCCTGTACGAAAACAACGAGTTCTACTTCATCGAGATGAACACCCGGGTCCAGGTCGAGCACCCGGTCACCGAGTCCATCACCGGGGTCGATATCGTCCAGGAGCAGATCCGCGTCGCCGCCGGCGAAAAGCTGCGCTACCGCCAGAAGGACATCAGCTTCCGCGGCCATGCCATCGAATGCCGCATCAACGCCGAAGATCCCTTCACTTTCGTGCCCTCGCCCGGCAAGATCAGCTTCTACCACCCCCCGGGCGGCCCCGGCATCCGGGTCGATTCCCACATCTACCAGGGCTACACCGTGCCTCCCCACTACGACTCCATGGTGGCCAAGGTCATCGCCTATGGCGACACCCGGGAGCAGGCCATCCGCCGCATGCGCATCGCCCTTTCCGAGATGAGTGTGGAAGGCATCAAGACCAACATCCCCCTGCATCAGGAACTGATGCAGGACGCCCGCTTCATCGAGGGCGGCACCAGCATCCACTACCTGGAGCACAAGCTGGCCGCCAAGGGCGAAGTGAAGGCTTAGGGCATGGCCTGGCTTAGCGTCGCCTTCCTCACCGACGCGGCGCACGCCGAGCCCATGTGCGACGCGCTGCTGGAGGCGGGCGCCCTCTCAGCCAGCATCGAGGATGCCGACGCCGGCACCCCCGACGAGCAGCCCCAGTTCGGCGAGCCCGGCTCCATCACCACCCCCGGCTGGGCCCATTCCCGGGTGGTCGCGCTGTTCGACGCCGCCGCCGACGTCTCCGCCGCCCTGGCGGCGGCCGCCGCCGCCATCGGCCTCCCGGCCGCGCCGGCCTTCAGCGTCGAGACCGTCGAGGAACAGAACTGGGTCCAACTCACCCAGTCCCAGTTCGACCCCATCCGCGTCTCGGACCGCCTGTGGATCGTGCCCTCGTGGCACGACGCACCGGACCCGGCCGCCGTCAATCTCATCCTCGACCCCGGCATGGCCTTCGGCACCGGCTCCCACCCCACCACCCGGCTGTGCCTGGAATGGCTGGAGCGCACCGTCACCCCCGGCAGCAGCCTCCTCGACTATGGCTGCGGTTCGGGCATCCTGGCCATCGCCGCCGCGCGGCTGGGGGCAGGCGCCGTGGCCGGCGTGGACATCGATCCGCAGGCCGTCGAGGCTGCCCGCAGCAACGCCGAGCGCAACGGCGTCGCCGCCCGCTTCGAGGACTCGGCAGAACCCCTGGCCGGCGAGTATGATCTTGTCGTGGCCAACATCCTCTCCAACCCCCTGCGCGTCCTCGCCCCTGCCATCTGCGCCCATGTCCGCAGGGGTGGCCGCCTGGCGCTGTCGGGGATCCTCGCCGAGCAGGCCGAGGAAATCATCGCCATCTACGCAAACTGGCTGCCCCTCGCCATCGCCGACACCCGCGAAGGCTGGGTCTGCCTGGCCGGGACCAGGCCCTGATGCGCACCTGCTGCCCGACCTGCGGCACCGTCTTCCGGATCACCCCGGAGCAGCTGCGGGCGCGGGCGGGCAAAGTGCGCTGCGGCCACTGCCAAGTGGTCTTCAACGCCCTCGACAGCCTGATCGAGGAAACACCGGCCAGCGGCACCGCCTTCCCGCCACCATCCCCCCGGCCGGTGCCGCCGGCCCCGATGCCCGAACCGGAGCTGCAACCGCCGACGGACGACGACGATCCCTTCGCGGCCGTCCATATCGAACCCCTCGCCGCTCCGGCCGAAGACATCTTGGCCCCGGTCTCCGTCGAAGCCACAGTGCCCGCGGAAATGCCGCTGCCGGAAGCGCCTGAGCCTGAGCCTGAGCCTGAGCCTGAGCCTGAGCCCGCGCCCGACCCCATTCCGCCCGACCAGCCGGCCCCGGACGCCCAACCCGCCGACCGCCCGGCCAGCGACGAAACCCCCGAGGAAAGCGCTGCCGCCGCCCGGGAAGCTGGGCTGGTCGCCGCAAGGGATATTTCCGAGGCGCCCGGCTACAACCGCTGGGCAGCCGGCACCCTGGCGGGCGACCCGCTCGCGGGGCTGGTTTCCGAACCTCCCCGGCGGGCCGCCTGGCCCTTCGTGCTGGGCATCCTGCTGCTCCTGCCGGCCCTGCTCGCCCAGGTTGCCTACCACTACCGCACCGAGCTGGCCCAGCGCTTCCCCGCTGCCCATGGCCTGTTCGCCAGCCTGGGAGTCGACGTCCCTCTCCCGCGCCAGGCGGACCTGGTGAGCATCGAGGCCTCCGACCTCCAGTCCGACAATGCCCGCGGCCTGCTGGTGCTGGCCGCCACCCTCAAGAACCGGGCGCCCTACGCCCAGGCCTGGCCGGCTCTCGAACTGGCCCTCACCGATACCGGCGACGCCGTGGTGGCCCGCCGGGTCATGACCGCCGGCGAATACCTGCCGGCCGGCGCCGACACTTCGGCCTTCGCCGCCAACGGCGAAGCGGCGGTCCGCCTGTGGATCGAGGCCAAGGACCTGGGCGCCACCGGCTACCGCCTCTACGTCTTCTATCCCTGACCTTCCTGCCATGTCCACCCTGATCTGCGGCTCCCTCGCCTTCGACAACATCATGGTCTTTCCGGACCGTTTCCGGAACCACATCCTGCCCGAGCAGATCCACATCCTCAACGTGGCCTTCCTGGTGCCCGAAATGCGCCGCGAGTTCGGCGGCTGTGCCGGCAACATCGCCTACAACCTCAAGCTGCTCGACGGCGACCCGCTCATCATGGCCACCGTCGGTGACGACGCCCCGCCCTACTTCGAACGCCTCGACCGCCTCGGCCTCTCCCGCCGGATGGTGCGCCACGTCCCCGGCACCTTCACCGCCCAGGCGTTCATCACCACCGACCTGGACGACAATCAGATCACCGCCTTCCACCCCGGCGCCATGAGCTTCTCCCACCTCAACAAGGTGGCCGGGGCCGGCGACGCCACCCTGGGCATCGTCGCCCCCGACGGCCGCGAGGGCATGCTGCAGCACGCCCGGGACTTCGCCGCCGCCGGTATTCCCTTCATCTTCGATCCCGGCCAGGGCCTGCCCATGTTCAACGGCGACGAATTGCTCGATTTCATGGGGCTGGCCGACTACGCCTGCGTCAACGACTACGAGGCCAAGCTGCTGGCCGACCGCACCGGCAAGAGCATCGAGCACCTGGCCCGGGAGGTGAAGGCCCTGATCGTCACCAAGGGCGGCGCCGGCTCCGAAATCCACACCGGCGGCCAGCGCTACGACATCCCCTGCGTCGAGGCGGAGGCGGTGGTCGACCCCACCGGCTGTGGCGACGCCTACCGGGCCGGCCTCCTCTACGGCATCGCCAACGGTTTCGACTGGCAGACCACCGGCCAGCTGGCCGCCGTCATGGGGGCGGTCAAGATCGCCCACCGGGGCGGCCAGAACCATCAGCCGACCCGGGAAGACATCGCCGAACGCTACCGCCGCGCCTTCGGCCACTCGCCCTGGTAAGGAGGAATCATGCATTTTCGCCACGCTTTCGCCCTGGCCCTGGCCGCCGTCGCCCTGGCCGGTTGCGCCTCCAGCAAGTCGGGCAGCGCCTACACCCGCGATCAGGCCCGCCATGAGATGACCGTGCGCATGGGCGTCGTCGAGTCCGTCCGCGAGGTCACCCTGGAAGGCACCAAGTCCGGCGTCGGCACCGCCTCCGGCGCCGTCATCGGCGGCGTCGCCGGCAGCAACGTCGGCCGCGGCAAGGGCGCCATCGTCGGCACGGTGATCGGCGCCGTGGTCGGCGGCATCGCCGGCAACGCCATCGAGGAGAGCGCCACCAAGAAGCAGGCCATGGAAATCACCGTGCGCCTGGACAGCGGCCAGATGATCGCCGTCGTCCAGGAAGGCGACCCCGGCGAATTCCGCGCCGGCGACCCGGTGCGCGTCCTGGCCGGCCGCGGCGAAACCCGCGTCACCCGCTGAAACCGCCCCGTCAACTCGCCGCAACATCGCTGTAACGGCCGTTCCTTACATTCGCTCTCCAGCACCCGACTGGAGAACGAAAATGGAATTCGTCCATAACAAGACCCTGGCCCGGCAACGGCCGGCCCGCCACAACCTCTCCGTGGGCCTGGCCCGCGACGACAGCGAGATCCTCGACGCCCAGCGCCTGCGCTACCGGGTCTTCGCCGGCGAAATGGGAGCCAACCTGCCCACCCGCACTCCCGGCGTCGACCACGACGTCTTCGACCCCTTCTGCGACCACCTGGTCGTCCGCGACGACACCTCCGGCGAAGTCGTCGGTACCTACCGCATCCTGGCCCCGGAGAACGCCCGCCGCGTGGGCTACTACTCCGAAAACGAATTCGACCTCACCCGCCTGCAGCACCTGCGCCCCCGGCTGGTGGAAATCGGTCGCTCCTGCGTCCATCCCGACTACCGCACCGGCGCCACCATCACCCTGCTCTGGTCCGGTCTCGCCAAATACATGCAGGACAACGGCTACGATTACCTGATGGGCTGCGCCTCCGTCAGCATGGCCGACGGCGGGCACAACGCGGCCAGCCTGTATAATCGCCTGCAGGCCCACATGGGGCCGACGGAATACCGGGTCTTCCCCCGCTGCCCGCTGCCGCTGGCGGCCCTCCAGCAGGATCTGCCGGCGGAAACGCCGCCCCTGATCAAGGGCTACCTGCGCGCCGGCGCCTGGATCTGCGGCGAGCCGGCCTGGGATCCCGACTTCAACACCGCCGACCTGCCCATCCTGATGCCCATGGCCAAGGTGGCAGGCCGCTACGCCAAGCACTTCCTGGGGCAGCAAGACTGAACACGACCCTTCCCTTCGTCCGCTGGTTCCGCCTCCTGCGCGTGGCGGCGCTCATCTTCCAGGGCGTCGCCACCGTCGTCTGCGTCTTCCCTTTCAGCGGCGACCGCCACCGCCTGCGCCTCAAGCGCTGGTGGTCGAAGGCCATGCTCGACATCCTCGGCATCCGCCTCGACGCCGACCTGCGCCATGCGGTGCCGGGAAGCATGCTGGTGGCCAACCACGTCTCCTGGCTGGACATCTTCGTCATCAATGCCGCCCTGCCGTCGGCCTTCGTCTCCAAGGAAGAAGTCCGCCACTGGCCGGTGATCGGCTGGCTGGCCGCCATCAACGATACGGTGTTCCTCAAACGCGGCAGCCGCGGCCACGCCAAGCTGATCAACCGGGAAATCGCCGACATCCTCGCCCTGGGCAAGCACGTTGCGGTATTCCCCGAAGGCACCACCACCGACGGCACCCACCTCCTGCATTTCCACGCCGCCCTCATCCAGCCCGCCCTGGCCGCCGGCCGCCCGGTGGTACCGGCGGCCATCTCCTACTGGGAACCGGACGGCAGCCGCAGCCTGGCGCCGCGCTACGATGGCGACATTTCCCTTGGGGATTGCCTGAAAAGCATTCTCGGGCGCAAGCGGCTGCTCGCCCGCCTGGCGACCACCCCCGCCCTCGGTCAGGACGGTGCCGACCGCCGTGCGGTGGCCGCCGCCGCCCGGGAGGCTATCTGCGCAGCGGCTGCGCTTCCCCCACCGAGCAATCCACCTGGAAGACCTGCCGGTCTTCCAGCCGCAGGGCCGTCAGGTGCCCTCCCCACAGACAGCCCGAATCCAGCGCCAGAAGATTTGGCAGCAGCTTGAGGCCCAGGGCCGACCAGTGGCCGGTCACCAGTACGCTGTCGGTGCTCTTTCGTCCCGGCACCTCGAACCAGGGCAGATGCCCCGCCGGAGCATTGACCACCTCGCCTTTGGTGTGGAATTCCATGACCCCCTCGGGGGTGCAGAAGCGCATGCGGGTCATGGCATTGACGATCACCCGCAGGCGCGGCCAGCCGGTCAGGTCGTCGGACCAGGCGGCCGGCTCGCTGCCCCACAGGTTGAGGATGAATTCGCGGAACTGAGGCCCCTGCAGCGCGGCCTCCACCTCCGCCGCCAGTTCCCGGGCCCGGGCCGCGGTCCATTGCGGCAGCAGGCCGGCATGCACCAGGCAGTAGCGGCCCTCCAGGTGGCACAGGCGCTGGCAGCGCAGCCAGTCGAGAAGTTCGGCGCAATCGGGCGCGTCGAAGATATCCTGCAGGGTGTCGTCCTTGCCCCGGAACTTGGCCCCGCCCTCCGCCACCATGAGCAGGTACAGGTCGTGGTTGCCGAGGACGGTGACCGCCGCGTCGCCGAGCTCCTTGACGAAGCGCAGGGTCTCCAGGGAGCGGGGGCCGCGGTTGACCAGGTCGCCCACCAGCCACAGACGGTCGGCGGCCGGATCGAAACGGCAGCGCTCGAGGAGCCGACGGAAGGAGTCGAAGCAGCCCTGGATGTCGCCGACGGCGTAGGTGGCCATTACTCCACCGTCACTCCACGGTTACGCTCTTGGCCAGGTTGCGCGGCGTGTAGCTCCGGCCGGCCGCTGCCACGGCCTTAACCTGGCCTTGCCAGGTTAGCCTGCGCTGCAAACCGCGGGATTCCGGAGCGCGCACCGCCATCACTCCACGGTTACGCTCTTGGCCAGGTTGCGCGGTTTGTCCACATCCGTGCCCTTGACCAGGGCGGCGTGATAGGAAAGCAGCTGCAAGGGCACCACGTGCAGGATGGGCGAGAGTTCGCCATAGTGCTCGGGCAGGCGCAGGATATGCACCCCTTCCGACTCGGGGATTTCCGAATCGGCGTCGGCGAAGACGTAGAGTTCGCCGCCCCGGGCCTTGACCTCCTGCAGGTTGCTCTTGAGCTTTTCCAGCAGGGTGTCGTTGGGGGCCACGGAGATGACCGGCATCTCCCGGTCCACCAGGGCGAGCGGCCCGTGCTTGAGTTCCCCCGCGGGATAGGCCTCGGCGTGGATGTAGGAGATTTCCTTGAGCTTCAGCGCTCCTTCCAGGGCGATGGGGTAGTGGCGGCCGCGACCGAGGAAAAGGGCGTGGTGCTTGTTGGCGAATTTCTGGGCCCAGGATTCGATTTCCGGCTCCAGTTCCAGCACCTTGTGCACCGCCACCGGGAGGTGGCGCAGGCTGTCCAGGTAGCCGGCCTCGGCCTCCGCCGTCAGCCGGCCGCGCACCTTGGCCAGCACCAGGGTGAGCAGGAAGAGGGCCGCCAGCTGGGTGGTGAAGGCCTTGGTGGAGGCGACGCCGATTTCCGGGCCGGCGCGGGTGATGAAGCGCAGGGCCGACTCCCGCACGATGGCCGATTCCGGCACGTTGCAGATGGCAAGCGTCTTGCCCTGTCCAAGGGACTTGGCATGGCGGAGCGCCGCCAGGGTGTCGGCGGTTTCGCCGGACTGGGAAATGGCGACCACCAATTGGTCTGGATCGGGGACCGAGGTGCGGTAGCGGTATTCGCTGGCGATCTCGACGGTGCAGGGCAGGCCGGCGATGGCTTCCAGCCAGTAGCGGGCAGTGAGGCCGGAGTGGTAGCTGGTGCCGCAGGCGAGGACGAGGATGGAACGCACCCCGGCCAGGGTGGCGCCGGCCTCGCCGCCGAAGATGCCCGGCTGGATGGTCTTGCTGCCGCCCACCAGTTCCAGGGTGTTGGCCAGGGCGTCGGGCTGCTCGAAGATTTCCTTCTGCATGTAGTGGCGGAACTTGCCCAGCTCGACGGCATCGGCGGAGAGCTGGGAGACGGTCACCGGCCGCTCCACGGCGCCACCTGCCTGGACGACGCGGATCGTCTCCGGCGTCAGCTCGGCGATGTCGCCGTTTTCCAGGTAGATCATGTTGCGGGTGACCTGCAGCAGGGCCGAGGCGTCGGAGGCGGCATAGTTGCCGCCCTCGCCCTTGCCCAGCAGGAGCGGCGAGCCCTCCCGGGCCACCACCACCTTGCCCGGCTGGCGGCGATCGACGACGGCGATGGCGTAGGCGCCCACCAGCCGCCGGGTGGCGAGCTGGACGGCCTTGAACAGGTCGGGCTCGCCCTTGAGGGTTTCCTCGATGAGGTGGGCGATGCTTTCGGTATCGGTGTCGGAGGTGAAGACGTAACCCTTGCCGGCCAGCTCTTCCCGCAGGGCCTCGTAGTTCTCGATGATGCCGTTGTGGACCACGGCGATGTTTCCGGACACGTGGGGGTGGGCGTTCTTCTCGCAGGGGGCGCCGTGGGTCGCCCAGCGGGTGTGGGCGATACCGGTGACGGCGGTGGTATCGGCTGCCAGGGCTTCCAGCTCGGCCACCCGGCCTACCGCCCGCAGGCGCTGAACGCCTTGCGGGCCGATCACCGCCAGGCCGGCGGAGTCGTAGCCCCGGTATTCAAGCTTCTTCAGGCCCTCGATGAGGACGGGAACGATATTGTTGCCGGCTGCCGCCGCGACGATGCCGCACATAGCTGATCCTTAAACCTTGTAGTAATCGCGATACCAGGCGATGAAACGGGCCACCCCCTCGGTCACCGGCGTCGCCGGGGCGAAGCCGACCCAGTCGTCGAGGAGCGCGGTGTCGGCGTAGGTGGCCGGCACGTCGCCGTCCTGCAGGGGCAGCAGGTTCTTTTCCGCCTTCCTGCCCAGGGCTGCCTCGATGGCGCCGATGAAATCCATGAGCGGCACCGGGTTGTGGTTGCCGATGTTGAACACGCGGTAGGGCACGTTGCTGGTGGCCGGGTCCGCCTCGTCGGGCAGGTAGGCCGGGTTGGCCTCGGCGGTACGGTCCATGACGCGGATGACGCCCTCGACGATGTCGTCGATGTAGGTGAAATCCCGCCGCATGTTGCCGTAGTTGAAGACATCGATGGGCCGCCCTTCCAGGATGGCCTTGGTAAACAGGAAGAGAGCCATGTCCGGCCGCCCCCAGGGCCCGTAGACCGTGAAGAAGCGGAGCCCGGTGGTGGGCAGGCCGTAGAGGTGGCTGTAGGTGTGGGCCATCAGCTCGTTGGCCTTCTTGGTGGCGGCGTAGAGGCTCACCGGGTGGTCGACGCTGTCGTGCTCGGAAAAAGGCATCTTGGTGTTGCCGCCGTAAACGCTGGAACTGGAAGCGTAAACGAGGTGCTTGACGCCGCTGTGACGGCAGCCTTCGAGGATGTTCACGAAGCCCACCAGGTTGCTGTCAACGTAGGCGTGGGGATTCTTCAGGGAATAGCGGACGCCGGCCTGGGCGGCCAGGTGGATGACCTTGTCGAATTTCTCTTCGGCGAAGAGCCGCTCCATGCCCGGGCGGTCGGCCACGTCCATCCTGACGAAGCGGAAGGCGGGATGGGAGGTCAGCCGCGCCAGGCGGTTCTCCTTGAGGCTGACTTCGTAATAGTCGTTGAGGTTGTCGAGGCCGACCACTTCGTCGCCCCGGGCCAGCAGGCGCAGGGAGGTGGTCATGCCGATAAAGCCGGCGGCGCCGGTCACGAGGATTTTCATGGGAGGGACCCGAAGGGAAGAGAATTCATTTTACCGCAGCGCAGCATCGGAACGCTGGCGCTCCAGCATCTTGGCATACTTGGCGAAGCTGTTGAAACAGCCGATGGCGATATGGACCAGCCCCGGCAGGCCGTCGCGGAAGCCCTGGCGCAGCAGATAGAACTTGAGGAAGCGCAGCAGGGGGCTGATGGCCAGGCGCCCCACCGTGGCCCGCTTGCCGGCGGCCAGGGCGGCGTCGGCGGCCAGGGTGGTGTAGCGGTTCTGCTTGGCGAGGTAGGACGCCAGTGTTTCCGCCGATTCGTGCAGCAGATCCCCGCTCAGGGTGCCCACGGGGCCGTCGGCCAGCACCTTCTCATGCACCGGATCGGTGGACCAGCGCGCCTGCCGGCGGTTGAAGAGGCGCAGGCTCCAGTCCGGGTAGCCCTCGCCGTGGCGCAGGTAGCGCCCCAGGAAGCGGTTACAGCGGGCAAAGCGGTAGGCGCCGAATTTCGGCGCCTGCAGCGCCGCCTGGATGGAAGCTTGCAGGGCCGGGCTCAGCCGCTCGTCGGCGTCGAGGCAGAGCACCCAGTCATGGCGGGCGGCGTCCACCGCAAACTGCTTCTGGGGGCCGTAGCCCAGCCAGGGCTGGCGGATCACCCGCACGCCGGCGTCCTCGGCCAGGGCCACCGTGCCGTCGGTGCTGCCCGAATCCACCACCACGATGTCGTCGGCGAAGGTTGCGCTGGCCAGGCATTCCGCCAACTGCGACGCGGCATTCAGCGTGATGATGGCGACGGAAAGCGGCTGGCGGGGAAGCGGCATTTATAATTTCGCCTTTGCGAAATCTTCGGACCCGCCATTTTATTCGCCCATGCACGTCCTGTTAGTGAAAACTTCCTCATTGGGCGATGTCATCCACAACCTGCCGGTGGCCAGCGACCTTCGCCGCGCCTTCCCCGGCGTGCATATCGACTGGTGCGTCGAAGAGTCCTTCGCCGACATTCCCCGCCTCCATCCCGGGGTTGAGGAAGTCATCCCCGTCGCCCTGCGGCGGTGGCGCAAGGCGCCGTTGCGGGCCGAAACCAGGCGGGGGGTGGGGGCCGCCCGCCGCCGCCAGCGCCAGCGGGAATAAGACGCCATCCTCGACACCCAGGGCCTCGTGAAAAGCGCCCTCATCGCCCGGCAGGCCCGAGGCCCGCGCCTGGGCGACGCCGCCGAGGCCGCCCGGGAACCCCTAGCCGCCCACTTCTACGACGAGACCTTCGCCATCCCCAAGACCGCCCACGCCGTCGAACGCAACCGCTGGCTGGCCGGCGCCGCCTTCGGCTATGCCATCGACACGCCCCTCGACTACGGCATCGCCGCCCCGCCCCTGGCCGCCCCCTGGCTGCCCGGCGGCCCCTACGTCGTCTTCTTCTCGGCCACCAGCCGGGACGATAAGCTCTGGGACGAGGCCCACTGGATCACCCTAGGCCAGTCCATGACCGGGCAGGGACTCCGCGCCGTCCTCCCCGCTGGCTCGCCGCC
>DAINDE010000027.1:0-54830 GCA_036732025.1 Rhodocyclaceae bacterium | reverse complement strand
AGGGCTGCGAGGAAGGCCCCGGCGGCATCCTCCAGGGCGGTGGCGCCGATGTTGCCGGCCAGGCCCTTGAGGGTATGGACGAGGCGGCGGGCGGTGGCCGGGTCGCCGGCGGCGAGGGCGGCCCGGGCGCCCTCGGCGGCGCCGACCTGGTCCTCGGCAAAGCGCTGCAGGAGCCGGCGGTACATGTCGCCGTTGCCGCCCAGGCGTTTCAGGGCGCCCTCCCGATCCAGGGCCGGGGCGGCGGACAGGCGGGCCCAGCGGCGCAGCTTGGCGTAGAGTTCGCGGACGTCGACGGGCTTGGCGATGTGGTCGTCCATGCCGCAGGCCAGGCAGCGTTCCCGGTCGGCGGCCTGGGCGCCGGCGGTCATGGCGATGACGGGCAGGGCGGCCAGGCGGGGATCGCGGCGCAGGCGGCGGGTGGCTTCGAAGCCGTCCATCACCGGCATGTGGCAGTCCATGAGGACGGCGTCCCAGGGGCCGTCCGCGGCCAGACGCTCGAGGGCATCGACGCCGTCGGCGGCAGCGGCGACGCGGACGCCGGCGGCCGCCAGCAGCTCTTCCGCCAGTTCCCGGTTGACCTCGTTGTCTTCCACCAGCAGTACGCGCAGGCCGGCCAGGTCGGCGGCGGCGGCGAGGGGGGCGCCCGGTCCGGGGCGGGCGCCCTCGCCGTGCAGGGCGGTGGCGATGCTGTCGTGGAGGGCCGAGGGGGTCACCGGCTTGGGCAGGATGGCGCCGACGCCGAGGCCGGCGAGGGCTTCGGCCAGTTCGTCGCGGTCGTAGGCGGTGGTCATGACGATGGCCGGCGTGGCGGCGATGGCGCGGTCGGCGCGCAGGCGGCGCACGGTTTCGACGCCGTCCAGACCGGGCATCTGCCAGTCGGCGACGAGGAGGCCGTAGGGCCGCCCGGCCTGTTCGGCGGCGTCGAGTTCGGCGATGGCTTCCTCGCCGGAGGCCACGGCCCGGGCCGGGAAGCCCAGGCGGGAGAGCATGTGCAGGAAGACGTCCCGGGCGGCGGGGTTGTCGTCGGCGACGAGCACGGGTAGCGCGGGTTCCGGCATTTCCCGCCGGGGGGCGGAGGCGGCGCTTTCGCCGGGTTCGAAGCGGGCGGTGAAGGTGAAGCAGCTCCCCTGGCCGGGAACGCTCGCCACGGTGATGTCGCCGTCCATCAGTTCGACGATGCGCTTGCAGATGGAAAGGCCCAGGCCGGTGCCGCCGTAGCGCCGGGTGGTGGAGGTGTCGGCCTGGGTGAAGGGGGCAAAGAGGGTGGCTTGTTCCTGCTCGCCGATGCCGACGCCGGTGTCGCGCACGGCAAAGGCCAGGCGGATGCCCGGGCCGTCGGCGTCGGCGTCGGCGCGGGCGACGGTCACGGTCACCTCGCCCCGGTCGGTGAATTTGAGGGCGTTGCCGACGAGGTTCACCAGCACCTGGCCCAGGCGCAGGGCGTCGCCCCGCAGCCGCGGGGGCACGTCCGGGGCCACGTCGAAGAGCAGTTCCAGCCCCTTTTCCCGTGCCTTGAGGGCAGAGAGATCGGCGACGTGGCCGAGGACCTGGTCCAGGCTGAAGTCGGCGCGCTCCAGGCGCATCATGCCGGCTTCGATCTTGGAGAAGTCGAGGATGTCGTTGATGATGCCGAGCAGGCCCTGGGCAGCGGCGTCCACCTTGTTGAGGTAATTGCGCTGACGGGCGCTGAGCTCCGTCTGCAGCGCCAGGTGGGTCATGCCGACGATGGCGTTCATGGGGGTGCGGATCTCGTGGCTCATGTTGGCCAGGAAATCGGCCTTGGCGGCGGCGGCCGCCTCCGCCGCCAGGCGGGCCTGGTGGGCCTCCCGCTCGGCGTTCTTGAGGGCGGTGATGTCGACGATGACGCCGATGAGGCCGCCGGGGGTGCCGTCGGGGTTGCGGAAGCCGGTGACCGAGTAGAGGGTGTCGTGGCGTTCGCCGTCGGCCAGGACCATGGGCACTTCCCGCACCACCCGGCCGGCCTCGGCGATGACCCTTTCGTCTTCGACCTGGTAGGCGAGGCGGTCTCCCTCCGGCAGGTAGTCGAGATCGAGGACGCGCTTGCCGACGAAACGCCGGCGGTCGGTGCCGAAGGCCGCCTCGTAGGCCCGGTTGCAGCCCAGGAAGCGGGCGTCGGCGCCCTTGTAGAAAATGGGGTTGGGGATGGTGTCGAGCAGCGCCTCGAGCAGGGCGAACTGGCGGGCCAGCGCCCGGGTACGCTCCTCCACCTTGGATTCCAGGGCGGCATTGGCCTCCTGCAGGCGTTGGCGCATGGTTTCCTGGGCCAGCGCCAGTTCCTTGACCTCCCGCCAGGGCGCCCTGACGCGGACCGGGTCGGCCAGCTCCAGACGGCCGATGCGGGCCGATTCCCGGGCCAGGGCGGCGAGGGGGCGGCCGAACTGGCGGGCCACCCGGACGGCGACGAATATTCCCGCCAGCAGGGCGAGGAGCGCGATGAGGGCGAGGAACAGGAGGTCGTGGCGGGAGCCCGGCACGAATTCGGCCTCCGGGGCGAAGACCCCCAGCCAGAGCTGGCGGTTCCCGGCAGGAACGGGCCGGAACAGGGCAAACCACTGTTCCCCGCCGAAGCGGTAGCCGTGGATGCCCGGCTCCAGCTCCCCGGGCTGGCCGGCGGCGATCTCGGCGAGGCCCAGGTCGGCGGCGCTGCGGAGCAGGCTGGCCTCCTGGGCCGCGGCGTCGGCGAACTGGGGGTAGCGGGGCAGGGCGACGATGCGGCCATCCCCGAGGAATAGCCCGGCCCGCCCGGCGTTGCCCACCGCCAGGGAGGTGGTGAATTGCGACAGCTTGAGCAGGCCCACGTCGTGGGCCACCACGTGCCGGCGGCCGGCGGCGTCGGTCCAGCGGACGGCGGCGGTAACGCCGGGCTGGCCGGTGGTGTAGAAGGTGTAGGGTGCGGTCCAGAAGATGGCGCCGTCCCCGCCTTGTTCCATGACGCCGCGGAACCAGGGCCGCTGGCGGGCGTCGTAGTCGGTCTCCCGGTAGTCGACGCTTTCCAGTTGCCGGTCGGCGCTCCAGGTGAGCCAGTAGCTGTGGCGGCCCCAGCGCCGGGGGTCGCTCAGGCGGTTGATCCAGCGCCCGTCGGCGGCGCGGGTCAGGAAGAATTCCCGGCCCTCTTCGTCGGCCAGGATGGCCGAGGAGATTTCCCGGTGGTTGGCGATGCGCGGCAGGAAGAAATCGTTGAAGGCCTGGAGCTGGGGCAGGGCATTGCCCTCGGCGGTGCCCCAGTCGCGGCTGATGCGCAGGGTCACCTCGACGGTGTCGAAGAGCCGCAGGGCCCGGGCCTCCAGTTGCTCGGAAACCTGCCCCATCTGGGCTTGGGCCAGGCCTTGCACGGCCGGCTGGAGGATGAGCCGGTAGCTGCCGGCGGCGAACAGGGCCAGGGCGAGCAGGATGAGCAGCCCGATGCGCAGGATCAGGCTGTTGGCAAAACTGGGTCTGCGGAAGGGAATACCCCCGATCAAGCTGGCTCCTCCTGCCCCTGGCGGGGGATGTGCGTGGGCCGGCGCCGCTCGTGGGCAGCGAATCCTCGGCGTTTCCGACGTATACGCCGGGCCCATGCCGGTGTCAAGAATGGCGCCGCCGCAGGGAAGACCCTGTTACAGCAAAGGTTTTTTGCGGTATCCTTCATATGCGTATATGCGAATATATGCATGCACTTATTAATTGAACGAGGAGACCCCCATGCACAAACTGCTGCTGGCCCTGGCCGCCCTGCTGGCGACCGGCGCCGTATCCGCCCAGGAAAAGGAATTGCTGCGCATCATCGGCGAGGACAAGAAATTCGTCGTGCAGACCAAGAACGGCCCCCTGGAAATCACCCGCACCATGACGCCCTGCGCCAAGAACAAGGGCTGGCTGCAGCCCCTGGTGCCGGTGCCGGGGGTGCATCCGGTGACCGAGATCGAGATTCTGCATGCCCTCAACGACAAGGAGGCGATCGTGGTCGACATGCGCGAGCCGGACGACCGCATCAAGGGCACCATCCCCAACAGCTACCACATCCCCTATACCGAGGTGGCCGCCCGCCTGAACGAGCTGGGCTGCGGCAAGGAGGGCGGCAAGTGGAATTGCGCAACGGCGAAGAAGGTCTACGCCTTCTGCAACGGCCCGGTGTGCCCCCAGAGCCCGACGGCCATCACCGCCATGGTGCGGGACGGCTTCCCGGCGGACAAAATCTACTATTACCGCGGCGGCATGCTGGATTGGGAGGCGCTGGGCTTTCCCGTGATCCGCGGCGATTTCTGAGCTGCGTGCCCGCCGCCGGTCAGGGAACGCTTTCCACGGCCGGCGGCGATCCCACGAACTGCAACCGGCGGACGAGGTCGGCGGTGGCCTGGAGGCTGCCGTCGGCATCGACCCGCAGCACCTGGCTGACCCCCTCGTCCCGGGCCGCCTCGCGCCAGCCGCCGCGGCCGGCGATGAAGATGGGCTTGGAGGTGGCGTCGGAGAGGGTGCCTGAGCGTTCCCCCGGCGGGATGACCACGGCAATGGCCTGGGTGTGGTCGGCGGGGTAGCCGCTGCGGGGGTCGAGGAGGTGGGGGTTGCGCTTGCCGCCTACCTCGAAGTTGCGCTGGTTGTCCCCGGTGGGGCCGATGGCTTCGCCGTCTTCGAGTTCGATGGTGGCCAGGGGGCCGGGCTGGCGGGGGTGCTGGACGCCCACCTTCCATTTGCGCCCTTCCTTGCTGCCCAGGGCCAGGATGTTGCCGCCGATGTTGATGAGGGCGTTGCGGATGCCCTGGGCCTTGAGGATGGCCGCTGCCCGGTCGAGGGCCACGCCCTTGAGGTAGCCGCCGAAGTCGAGGGCCACCTGCCGGTTGCGGCTGGTGACGGTGGTGCCTTCCACCGTCAGGTCGGCGATGGAGGGGTGGCCGGCCCGCCAAGCGGCGATGGCCGCCGGGTCGGGCAGTTCGGCCTTGAATTCGTCGGCCTGGAAGCCCCACAGGGCGATGAGCCGGCCGATGCCGGGGTCGAACAGGTGGTGGCCCTGGCGGGAGAGTTCCTGGGCCTCGCGGATGAGGGCGGCCAGTTCGGGCGTGACGGTGTGGGGCCGGCCGGCGGCGATGGCCTCGTTCAGCGCGGTCAGTTCGGAGGGCTGCCAGGCGTGGTAGGCCCGGTGCAGGCGGTCGAATTCCCGCAGCACGGTGGCGATGGCGGCGCGGCCCTGGGCCGGCTCGGCATCCACCACCAGCACTTCGACCCGGGTGCCGAAGACGTAGGCTTCCTGTTGCTGGATGGGGGTGCGGTTGCAGGCGGCGAGGGCGAGAGCGAAGAGTAGGGCGAGGAAAGGGGCGATCAGGCGCTGCCGCATGCGTGTTCCAGGGCGGTGATGAAGGCGCCGGCGGCGTCGAAGCCGGTCTGCTGGCGGATTTCCACCATGCAGGTGGGGCTGGTGACGTTGATTTCGGTGAGGTGGTCGCCGATGACGTCGATGCCGACGAAGAGGAGCCCCCGCTGCCAGAGGACGGGGCCGAGGGCTTCGGCGATCTCCCGGTCGCGGGGGGTGAGTTCCCGGGCGACGCCGGTGCCGCCGGCGGCCAGGTTGCCCCGGGTCTCGCCGGCCTTGGGGATGCGGGCCAGGCTGTAGGGCACCGCCTTGCCGGCGATGAGCAGGATGCGTTTGTCGCCCTGGGTGATCTCCGGCAGGAAGCGCTGGGCCATGATGGTGCGGCTGCCTTCCCGGGTGAGGGTCTCGACGATGACGTTGCGGTTGGGGTCGTTGCGGTGCACCCGGAAGACCTGGCTGCCGCCCATGCCGTCCAGGGGTTTCAAAATGACGTCGCGCACGTCGTCGATGAAGGCGTGGAGGGGGCCTGCTTCGCGGCTGACCAGGCTGTCCGGGGCGAAGCGGGCGAATTCGGCGATGGCCAGCTTTTCCGAGTGGTCGCGCAGGGCCCGGGGCCGGTTATAGACCCGCACCCCTTCCGCCTCGGCCCGTTCCAGGAGCCAGGTGGCGGTGACGTACTCGATGTCGAAGGGCGGGTCCTTGCGCATGAGGACGGCGTCGAAGGTGGTCAGGGGCACCGTGGCGCGGCGGGTTTCCCGGTACCAGTCGTGGTCGTCGGCGCGGGTGGCGAGATGGACGGCCTCGCCGAAGACGCCGCCCTGGCCGTCCCGGGGCAGGCGCCAGCCGAGGCTGGCGGCGTCGATGGCGTAGACCTCGTGGCCGTGGCGCTCGGCGGCCCGCATCATGGCCACCGAGGAATCCTTCCAGGCCTTGAGGTGGTCGAGGGGATCGACGACGAAGGCCAGGCGCAGGGGCCGGCCGGCTGTCGGGGTGGAGGGGGGCAGTTCCATGGCGGTCAGGCCGGTTCCAGCTCGGGGGCGGTGCGCTCCAGTTCGACGGCGGCGGCCAGGCAGGCCAGGCGGGCGACGACGCCGTAGGCGTAGAAGCGGTTGGGCGGGTCGTCCGGGCTGCAGCCGGCGTCGGGCAGGTTGCAGCAGGTCTGGAAGGCCAGGGGCTCGAAATGCATGCCGGGGGCGTTGAGGTTCTCGTCCTTGCCGCGGCCGGTATGGACCCGGTAGAAGCCCCCCACCACGTAGCGGTCGATCATGTAGATGACCGGTTCGGCCACCGCCTCATGGACCGTCTCGAAGGTGTGCACGCCCTCCTGGATGATGACCTCGGACACCTCCAGGCCCTCCTTGACCACGCTCATCTTGTTGCGCTGCTTGCGGTTCAGCGCGATGACCTCGTCCGCGTCGCGCACCGTCATCACGCCCATGCCGTAGGTGCCGGCGTCGGCCTTGACCACCACGTAGGGGGTCTCGTCGATGCCGTATTCCCGGTACTTCTCGCGCACGATGTCGAGGACGGCGGCGACGTTGGCGGCCAGGCATTCTTCCCCCTGGCGCTCGTGGAAATTGACGCTGCGGCACACGGAGAAGGCGGGGTTGATGCGCCAGGGGTCGATGCCGATTTCCTTGGCGAAGTCGTTGGCCACCTGGTCGTAGGCGGCGAAGTGGTTGGACTTGCGGCGCACCGCCCAGCCGGCGTGGAGCGGCGGCAGGACGTACTGTTCGTCGAGGCCGGTGAGGATTTCCGGGATGCCGGCGGAAAGGTCGTTGTTGAGCAGGATGGCGCAGGGTTCGAAGCCTTCCACCCCGAGGCGCCGGCGGTTGCGCTTGAGGGGCTCGAGGACCAGGGTCTGGCCGTTGGGCAGGTCGATGGGGGTGGGCGCCTGGATCTCCGGCAACAGGCTGCCGATGCGCACGTTGAGGCCGGTGCGGCGCAGGATGTCGGCGAGCTGGGCGACGTTCTGCAGGTAGAACTGGTTGCGGGTGTGGTTTTCCGGGATGAGCAGGAGATTCCGCGCCTCCGGGCAGAATTTCTCGATGGCGGCCATGGCGGCCTGCACGCAGAGGGGCAGGAAGGCCGGGTTGAGGTTGTTGAAGCCGCCGGGGAAGAGGTTGGTATCCACCGGCGCCAGCTTGAAGCCGGAATTCCTCAGGTCGCAGGAGGAGTAGAAGGGCGGGGTGTGCTCCAGCCACTGGCCCCGCAGCCAGCGTTCGATGGCGGTGCTGTTTTCCAGGAAGCTGCGTTCGAGGTCGAGCAGCGGACCCGACAGGGCGGTGGTGAGGTGGGGAACCATGGTGTGCTGTTGCTCCGTGGGGCCGGCCCGGCGATCGGAGGGCGACCGGGCGGCCCGGATTGTCTTGGGGCGAATCTTAGCTCGCGGCGCGCAAAAATGCGCGGAAGCCGGCGGGCAGGGGGGCGTTTTCCAGGCTGCGCTGGGTGAAAAGATATCGACCGTCGCACAGGAAGCCGAGTTCCCCCCAGTCCACGCCGTTGAGGGCGGCGCACAGGGCGTCCAGGTCAACGGTCGGATCATGGGGGAAGAGGGCGAGGACGGCGCCGTCGAAATGGGGGCAGTCGTGGCGGAAGAAGGGGGCCGGGCGCCGTGTCTTGCCATTGACGTAGAGCCGGGGCGCGTCGTTCTCCGGATAGCCGCGGCCCCACTGCCACCAGTTGCCCTCGTCGAAGCGGCGGATGCGCCGGGCGAGCAGCCGCGCCTTGTGGGCAACCAGGGCGGGGGGGGGGACCGGCGAGCCGGGGGCCTGCCAGATCATGGCCCGGGTGGCGCCGGTGGCGGCCGTGGTGGAGCAGACGAAACGGCGGTTGCCGTGGGCTTCCGAGGCGTAGAGGTCGTCGGCCCCGGAAACGGCGCCCACCCGCACGGCGCAGATGTCCTTCAAGTGCAGGGGGTAAGCGTCCCGGGTAAATAGCAAGTGGCCGCTCACTTCCATGAAAGACCTCTCCTCGAAAGGCGGGTTTTCCAGCCCGGCGGCAAGATCGGAGGCAGCGCCGAGGTGGGCGTAGCGGGTGCGACGGCGGAAATCGCCCTTCTCGAAGCGCCAGATCAGGCAGTTGGGCACGGCGTCGGCGAAGACGCGGGCATCCCCCAGCTCGATGGCGTCGGTGATGGTGCCCTGGGTGAACAGCCAGCGGTTGAGACGGACGGCGGAGGTGGCCTTGAGGAAATCCCGGGGGGTGATGAAGATCAGTTCGCCGCCGGGTTCCAGGTGGCGGACGGCCTTCTCGATGAAGAACAGGTAGAGGTTGGAGCGCCCGTCGAAAAGTTCGCTGGCAAGGAGGCTGCGGGTGGTCGCGGGGATATCCTGGTAGCGCACATAGGGCGGATTGCCGATGATGGTTTGGAAGCGCTCACTTTCAGGATAGGCAAAGAAATCACCAATGATCGCCCCCGGGGGAGCGTGGCCGCGGTCGGGTTCGACGGCGACGCAGCCGGGCAGGTGCCGGGAGAAGGCGCCATTGCCGGCCGAGGGCTCCAGCACCCGCCCGGCGTTGCGGCGCAGGCGCAGCGTGGCGGCCACCACCCGGGGCGGGGTGAACACCTGGCCCAGCCGGGCGACGTCGAAGGTCGGGGCGGCGGGGGTCGTCAGGATGGGGCGGGGCAGGGTGGGGTCCATGGCGTCGGGGGCGCAGTGTGCCAAAAAACCCGGTTTCTGGCACCCACCGTCAGTCGCGGCTCACCGACAGCACCGGCTGGGTTTCGGTTTCCGAGACGAGGACGGTGAGGAGGTTGGTTACCAGCTTGACCCGGTCGGCGTCGGAGAGGGTGACCACGCCCGCCTGCTGCAATTCGTCCAGGGCCTGCTTGACCATGCCGACGGCGCCCTCGACGATGCGGGCGCGGGCGGCGATGACCGCTTCCGCCTGCTGCCGGCGCAGCATGGCGCTGGCGATCTCCGGCGCGTAGGCGAGGTGGGCGATCTTGGCTTCCACCACCTCCAGGCCGGCGATGGCGACGTGTTCCTGGATGGTCCTGCCCAGGAGCTCGGCGACGGATTCCAGGTCGCCGCGCAGGGAGTTGAGGCCGTGGGTGTCGCCGTCGTAGTAGCGGGTGCTGGCCACCGCCCGGACGGCGGATTCGCTCTGGATGAGGATGAAGGCGCCGTAGTTTTCCACCTCGAAGGCGGCCTTGGCGGTGTCGGACACCCGCCAGGCGATGACGGCGGCGACTTCGATGGGGTTGCCGGCCTTGTCGTTCACCTTGATGGTGGGGGTGTTGAGGTTGACCACCCGCAGCGACAGCTTTTCCCGCTTGCAGAAGGGGTTGTACCAGAAGAAGCCGTCCTCCCGGATGGTGCCGGCGTAGCGGCCGAAGAAGGTAAGGACGGCGGCGATGTTGGGCTCCAGGATGACGAAGCCCTTGGCGAGGAAGACCAGCAGCGGCAGGCCGACGATGAGCTTGAAGGGCACGGCGCCGTAGCCGCCGAGGAGGGCGCCCAGGGAATGCCAGACCAGGGCGCCGAGGGCGGCGAGCCAGAGCAGGAGCGCCAGCCAGCCGGACAGGTAGAAGGCTTCGCGTTCGGTGAGCTCGGTGCGGGGCGCGGCGGTCATGGCGTTTCCTCCCGGGATCGGATGCCCCCGATTCTACCGGGGAGCTCGTGGCATGTCCTTGAAAAAAGGTACAATTCGCCCCTTTGCCGGCGCCTGCCGGCGTTCCCCTCCAGAATCGAGAATCACCATGCTGGTTGCAGCCAACATCACCATGCAGTTCGGGGCCAAGCCCCTCTTCGAGAACGTCAACGTCAAGTTCGGCGAAGGCTACCGTTACGGCCTCATCGGCGCCAACGGCGCCGGCAAGTCCACCTTCATGAAGATCCTGTGCGGGGCGCTGGAGCCTTCCGCCGGCAACGTCTCCAAGGATCCCCACGAGCGCATGGCCTACCTGCGCCAGGATCAGTTCGCCTACGAGGACATGCGGGTGCTCGACGTGGTGATGATGGGCCACGAGGAAATGTGGGCGGCGATGCAGGAGCGGGACGCCATCTACGCCAATCCCGAGGCCACCGAGGACGACTACATGAAGGCCGCCGAGCTGGAACACCATTTCGCCGAATACGGCGGCTACACGGCGGAAGCACGGGCCGGCGAACTGCTCCTCGGGGTGGGCATCCCCACCGCCCAGCACGACGGCCCCATGAGCCAGGTGGCGCCGGGCTGGAAGCTGCGGGTGCTGCTCTGCCAGGCCCTTTTCGCCAATCCGGACATCCTGCTCCTGGACGAACCGACCAACAACCTGGACATCAACACCATCCGCTGGCTGGAGGACGTGCTCAACGCCCGCGAGTCGACCATGGTCATCATCTCCCACGACCGCCACTTCCTCAACCAGGTGTGCACCCACATGGCCGACCTGGACTACGGCAAGATCACGGTCTATCCCGGCAACTACGACGACTTCATGGAGGCCGCCGCCCAGGCCCGGGAGCGCCAGTCCGCCGCCAACGCCAAGGCCAAGGAACGCATCGCCGAGCTGCAGACCTTCGTCCGCCGCTTCTCCGCCAACGCCTCCAAGGCCAAGCAGGCCACCAGCCGCCTGAAGCTCATCGACAAGCTGAAGCCCGAGGACGTCAAGCCCTCCTCCCGCCAGTACCCGTGGATCCGCTTCGAATACGACGAGAAGGAGAAGCTGCACCGCCAGGCGGTGGAGGTGGAGAACCTCTCCTTCGCCTACCCGGGCAGCGACCGCAAGATCTTCAACAACCTCACCTTCACCATCAACGCCGGCGAGAAGATCGCCATCATCGGCGAGAACGGCGTCGGCAAGACCACGCTCCTGAAGCTCCTCATGGGCGAGCTGCAACCCCAGTTCGGCACCCTCAAGTGGGCGGAAAAGGCCAAGCCCGGCTACTACGCCCAGGACCACTCGGCCCTTTTCCAGTCCGACATCAGCCTCACCGACTGGATCGCCGAGGACGCCCGCGATTCCGCCGGCGAGGGCGGCGACGTGGAGACCCTGATCCGCGGCACCCTGGGGCGCCTCCTTTTCTCCGGCGACGAGGTGAAGAAGCCGGTGAAGGTCATCTCCGGCGGCGAGCAGGGCCGCATGCTCTTCGGCAAGCTCATGCTGCAACGGGGCAACGTCCTCATCATGGACGAGCCCACCAACCACCTGGACATGGAATCCATCGAGGCCCTCAACTCCGGCCTGGAGAAGTTCCCCGGCACCCTGGTCTTCGTCTCCCACGACCGGGAATTCGTCTCCTCGCTGGCCACCCGCGTCTTCGAAGTGCGGGGGGACGGCGGCATCGTCGACTACCTGGGCGGCTACGAGGACTATCTCGCCAGCCAGGGCGTCGAGTAACGGCGGCTACGTCCGCATCGTCCCGGCCTTTTCCAGGGCCTGGATGAAGTGCCGGAAGGCGGTGTCGTCCACGCCGTCCCCGCCGCCCGCCCGGGCCAGGGTCCATTCCCCCAGCTTGCGGTAGGCCTCGAACTGGGATTCGCTGAAGAACTGGTCGCCGGTGGATTCGTGGGGGAAGTCCGGGGCGGTGGAGGCGTAGTAGCCCACGTCCTGGGGTTCGTCCCCCAGGCGGACGGTCTTGAAATAGAGCAGATAGCCGTGGCGGTCGCAATTGCCGCCGGCGGAATGCTCCCATTCCACGGTGCCCGGCGTCTCGAAGCCGGCCGGGTAGTGGAGGCGGAACAGGCGCCAGCGACGGTGCGCCGCCCGTTGTTCCGGCGGTAGCGGCGCGGTGGGCGGGACGGGGATGCCGTCCTCCACCAGTTCCTCGAACTCGATGCCGAAATCGGTGCGCAGGAGGCGCATGGCCCGGCCCAGGTCGTCGTAGTTGCCCTCCGGGTCGGCCGAACCGTCTCCCAGCACGATCAGCTTGCAGCCCCGGCGTGCCATCTCGTAGAGGCCCAGGTTCTCGAAATGGCCCCCGTCGGAGAGGTTGAGCCAGGAAGACCACGAACTCAGCTTGCCCACGGCTTCCTGCAGCATGAAGACGCCGGAAGGCTTTTTCCAGCTGCCGGGGTGCTTGCGCTTCCAGGCGTGGTTGCCCGCCGGGTTGCCCAGCCAGGCGCCGAGGCGGACGTTGCAGAGGGAGAGCAGGAAGCTGATGGCCGGGGAGTGGTGGTAGCCCATGTTGGGGTTGGCGGCGGCCCCGGAAATGGCGACGGCGCCGGCCAGGGTGACGCCCTGGGTGTAGTCGGCGCTGGGGCGGAAGGCACCGCGCACCGTGGTACCGCGGATTTCCAGGTCGGCGGCACCGCTGTACAGGGGCGAAAAGGTGAAGGACATGGCCCGCCGCTCCTGCCAGGAAAGGTCGCCGGAGCCGCCCAGGTTGATGGCGGCGTTGACCACGTGCAGGGGCCGTTGCAGGGCCAGGGCGAAGGGGTAGTTGTCCTTGGGGTCGAAGTGGGTGAAGGGGTCCGGCTGGCGGCGGTCGGTGCGGCCGCCCCCCAGGTAGGCCCGGGCCAGGCGTTCCCGGTAGAAGCCGAAGAGGGAATAGCGGTTGACGTTGAAGATGCTGCCGGCGAACCAGCCGGCCAGCACCAGGGCCAGGCAGACCAGGGCCTCGGGCCAGGGAGCGTGCTTCGCCGCCAGCCACTGGCGCAGGGTGACGGCGTTGGTGACGCAGTGGATCTCCGTCCACTCCGGGGTGCACAGCGGGTCGCTGCTGGCGGAGCCCTCGTGGGGCAGCATTTCCCTGGGGTTGACGGCGACGGCGCGGGGGGCGGCGACCCCCGGCGCGTCGGGCACCGCGGCGTTGGCCAGGGTGTAGCCGGCGTAGGCGAGGGTGGCCAGGATGAGCACGACGGCCAGGGGCAGGGAGAGGGCGCCGACGGCGGCGATGGCCTTGTCCTTGAAGGTCTTCCGCCGCGTGCTGGCGTTGCCGTCGGCGGCGCCGGCGGTGCGCGAACTCTGGGCGAACCACACGCCGATCACGGAAACCACCGGCCCCAGGGCGGTGGCGACCCAGGTCCAGGGCGCCGAACGGACGGTGAAGTTGCCGATCAGCCAGTCGAAGAGGAGAGGGCTGCCGAAGCTGATGGCCAGCCAGCCGGCGAGGACGGCGGCGATGCCCATCTGGATGCCGTCGGCCCGGGCCAGCCACTCGCGGGAGGCGTCGTTGAGGATGCGGCTGGTGCTGCCGGTGAACACCCAGTTGGCGGCGACCTGCAGCGCCAGGAAGATGGGCAGGGCGCCGACGAGGAAGAGGAGTAGCGACTTCCAGGCGTCGTCGCTGTCGGCGACGACGGCCCCGTCGGGCAGGGGCGGGGGGGCCGCCCAGGTGGCGACGGCGCCGAGAATCTGCGCTCCGTCGCCGCTGCCGGTGAGGGCGCCGGACCAGCGCCAGAGGGGGTCGAAGGTGAGGACGACGTAGATCAGCTGGCTCTCGATGGCCGCCGAGGCGACGGCGGCGGCCAGCCCAAGCAGGGCCGGGCGCAGCCCCGGGGGGAGGGCGCCGACGCCCGGCTTGCGGACCAGGGCGGCAAGGCCCGTGGCCAGCAGGAAGAGGAGGAAGAGGATGGCGAAGATGGGCAGGCCGTGGTCCCGCAGCAGCCAATGCACCGAATCCCGGGCGCGGGCGGTGAGGAGCAGTACCCAGCCGAGGAGCAGGCAGCCCATGGCGGCGGTCATGGGGATGGTGTAGAAGGGCGCCAGGCTGCGGCTCCGGAGCGGCGAAACGGGCTCGGCCGCAACCGGTGCGGCGCTTTCGAAGGTGAGGCGGCTCAACTGGCTGACCAGGGCGACCAGCAGGAGGATGGTGCCCAGGCCCAGCACGAAATGCCCCGGCGCGGCGGAGGCCGGGGCCGGCAGCCAGAAGCCCAGCCGACCGGCCACCAGGGGCAGGAGAAACAGGGCGATGAGCCAGGGCCAGATCTGCAGGCCGTTGAGCAGCAGGTTGCGCAGCCAGATGGCGACGGCCCCCAGCCCGTCGCCGGAGGCGATGCCCAGGCGCGGCGTCAGGTAGTTGCTGTAGTTGCGCAGATGGTGGAGCTGCCGCGGCTCCGGCCGGCCTTCCCGGTCCTCCGCGGCAGGGGCGGGGCGGGCGAGCACGCCCTGGACCTCGGCCATGCCCCCCTTGCTGTTGTGGGCCCAGGTGGTGAGCCAGGCGCCGATGTAGCCGCCGCCGGAGACGGTGGAGAGATAGTCGAACTTGTCGAGGAGGCCGCGCTTGGCCAGGGCCTGGATGAGGCCCAGGTTGAAGGTGGCGCTGCGGATGCCGCCGCCCGAGAAGCAGAGGGCGGTGAGGGGGCGCCCGCCGTGCTCCGGCTGGTGCAGCACCCGCGACTTCTCTTCCTTGAGGACTTCGGCGAAAGACTTGAAAGAGCTTTCACTGGCCATGGCGACCTCCATCGGGACGGAACGATCGGGCGCCGTCGCGGCGCGGGGCCTGGCAGGCGATGGCAAGTCCGGGGGCCATGACAGGTGCGAAAATCTTAACGCACTGGCGACGCGGTTGTCATCGCCCCGGCCGGGGCGTCACTGCATGGGGCCGCCCGTGGCCAGGGTGCGGATGAGGCGCACGCAGTCCACATCGGACTGGTGGTAGGCCGCCTTGACGTATTCCACGTAGGCCTTGTCCTCGCTGCCGGCCTGTTCGCCCAGGGTGGTGCGGTAGGCGAAGCGCAGGAAGAGGTGGTCCGGGGCGGGCTCTTCGATGGTGATGGTCAGGCTGCCGCCGGCGTGGGATGCGGAGGGCAGGATGTCGAAGCGGACCCAGGCCCGCTCGGCCAGGGTGACGCGGTCCTGGATCACGGCGGGGCCGAAATTCAGCTCCCGCAGCAGGGTTTCGCCGATGCGCTCGACGATGGTGCAGGACTCCAGGCCGGGCAGGAAGGGCAGGGGGTTTTCCACCCGGTGCAGCAGGCCCTGCCAGACCTGCTCGCGGGTCAGGCTGGCGATGAGGGGGTTGCCCGGGTCGTTGATCTGGATGAGATGCTCGAAGTTCATGGCCAAATGGTAGCATCGCCGCCATGGAACTCGAACGCATCCTGCAGAAGCACGGCTTCGGCACCCGCAAGGGCTGTCGCTCCCTGATTCGCCACGGTCGGGTGACGGTGAACGGCGTCTCCTGCGACGACCCCTTTGCCGATATCCCGACTGCCGGGCTCGTCTTCACCGTGGACGACCAGCCCTGGCCCTACCGGGAATTCGCCACCCTCCTGCTCAACAAGCCGGCGGGCTACGAATGCTCCCGGAAGCCGGTGCATCACCCCAGCGTCCTCTCGCTGCTGCCGCCTCAACTGCGGGAGCGGGACGTACAGCCCATCGGCCGCCTGGACGAGGACACCACCGGCCTTCTCATCCTCACCGACGACGGCAAGCTCAACCACCGCCTGTCGTCACCCAGGCACAAGGTGCCCAAGATTTACCTGGCCACCACCAAACACCCGGTGGAAGCGGCGCAGATCGATGCCCTGCTGGCTGGTGTGACCCTCCACGACGACCCGGCGCCGGTGCGCGCCGCCGCTGCCGAGGCGGTGGAACCGTGCCTGCTCCGCCTGACCATCACCGAAGGCAAGTACCACCAGGTGAAGCGCATGGTGGCAGCGGCCGGCAACCGGGTCGAGGCCCTGGCCCGCGTCGCCCTGGGGGAACTCGCCCTGCCGCCGGACCTCCAGCCCGGCCAATGGCGCTGGGTGGAGGATACCGACCTGGCCAAATTGGGAATCTGACAAGGAGACGCCGATGACCCTTACCGAAATGCGCTACATCATCGCCCTGGCACGGGAGCGCCATTTCGGCCGGGCGGCGGATGCCTGCCACGTCAGCCAGCCCACCCTGTCGGTGGCCATCAAGAAGGTCGAAGGCCAGCTTGGCGGCGCCCTCTTCGAGCGCAACGCCGCCGAAGTCCGCATCACCCCCCTGGGCGAGCGGGTGGTGGCCCAGGCCCGGCGGGTGCTGGAAGAGGCGGTGAAGCTGGAGGAAATCGCCAAGGAAGGCCGCGACCCCCTCACCGGCCCGCTGCGCCTGGGGGTCATCTACACCATCGCCCCCTACCTGCTGCCGCCGTTGATCCCGGCCCTGCACAAATGCGCCCCGGCCATGCCCCTCTTCCTCAAGGAGGATTTCACCGGCAATCTCATCCCGGCGCTGAAATCCGGCGAACTCGACGTCATCGTCATCGCCCTGCCCATCGAGGAACCGGGGCTGGTGGCCCAGCCGGTCTATGACGAGCCCTTCCGCGTCGTGGTCCCCGCCGGCCACCCCTGGTCCCGCCGCCGGAGCGTCGAGGCCGATGAGCTGGACGGCCAGGATCTCCTGCTGCTGGGCCAGGGCAACTGCTTCCGCGACCAGGTGCTGGAATCCTGCCCCCACCTGAGCGAGCCCGGCGCCCTGGAAAGCTCCCTCGAAGGCAGCTCCCTGGAGACCATCCGCCACATGGTGGCCAGCGGCGCCGGCGTGGCGGTGATGCCCAGCACTGCTGCCGACCCCCTGGCTGGCAAGGAATCCCTGGTCAAGGTGCTGCCCTTCGCCGGCCAGTCGCCCTCCCGCCGGGTAGGGCTGGTGTGGCGGGTGACCTTTCCCCGGCCCCAGGCCATCGACGCCGTCAAGGCGGCGGTGCTGGGCTGCCAATTGCCGGGGGCGACGGCGGTACGTTGAAAGCGGGCGTTTCACGTGGAACGCCGATAACCGTTTGATCAGGAGACAGGACCATGGAACTGAGGGAACGCTACTCCGCGGCCCAACTCGAGACGATCATCGAAGAAGCGAGCATTTACATGTGCGCCTGCCCAGCCCAGGTCGTCGTCGCAATTCGCCGGCTGCGGGAACTGCACCATTACCAGGTCGGGTGCATCAGCGGCCCGCAGGCCATCCCGGGGGTGCACGAGCGCATCCTGCAATCGGTAATTGCTGCCCATGCCGAGCTGGAACAGTGCCTGGCGGACATCCTCGCCATGGAAAACTGGGATCCGGTGACTTTCAAGATGCCGGAAGGCCTGCGCATGCGTCGCGACGAGGCGATCAAGAGCGGCGACTTCTGATTTCCCGAGCGGTCTGCCACGACGGCAGACCGGCGCCGTTGCAGCGTCAGGCTTCGCTGCTCGCTTTCTTCGCCGCCGGCTTTTTGGCGGCCGGGGCCTTCTTTTCAAACTCGAAGCCCACCTTGCCGGCCTGCACCACCAGGAAGGCGGAGAACTTGCGGCGGGTGCGGTTGGAGACGAACTCCTTGAGCAGGTCTGTCTTGCCGGTGGCCAGCAGCTTCTTCATCTGGGCCGGGTCTACGGGCTGCTGCAGGATAACCTTGCCGGAGCGGAAGTCGCAGGTCTTGGCGGGACCGACGGATTTTTCGCAGACGTAGGCGCTGCCGTGGTCGAACACCCCGGCGCTGCACTTGGGGCACTTGCCGAGGGCTTCCTGGCCGGAGAAATCGACGGCTTCCGCCTCGCCTTCCTCGGCGGCGCGGTCCTGGCCGAAGTCGAATTCCGGTTCGTTGTTGTCGTTCAACTTGATGGCGGCGGCGAAGGCGCGGCCCATCTTGTTGCGGAAGCCGGTCAGGGGGCCGATCTGCTTTTCGGTGAGCAGGGTCTCGATCTCTTCCGGCTCGAACTGGCGGCCGGCGACGATCTTCCACAGGCCGTAGTCGCAGTCGCTGCACTGGAACTTCTTGTAGGTCTCGCGGATGAGGCCGCCGCAGCGGGGGCAGGGGGCCTTGAGGATGCCAAAGTCGCCGGGGATGGTGTCGCTGTCGTAGGTCTTGGCCCGCTCGACGATGTGGCGGGTCATTTCGGCGATTTCCCGCATGAATTCGTCGCGGGTGAATTCGCCCTTCTCGATGCGGCCGAGCTTCCATTCCCAGTCGCCGGTGAGTTCCGGCTGGGTGAGTTCGGTGACGCCCAGGCCGTTCAACAGCGTCATCAGGGAGAAGGCCTTGGCGGTGGGGACCAGTTCCCGGCCTTCGCGGTGCATGTACTGCTCGCCGATGAGGTTTTCGATGATCTGGGCCCGGGTGGCCGGGGTGCCGAGGCCGCGGCCGGCCATGGCGGCCTTCAGTTCCTCGTCGTCCACCATCTTGCCGGCGCCTTCCATGGCGGAGAGCAGGGTGGCTTCCGAGTAGCGGGGGGGCGGCTTGGTCTCGTTGGCCTTCACCGTCACTGCCTCGGTGTGCACCTTTTCGCCGGTGTCCACCTTGACCAGGTTGCCTTCCTCGCCTTCCTGGCCCTCCTTGCCATGCACGGCCAGCCAGCCCGGATTGACCAGCACCTTGCCCTCGGTCTTGAAGGGGTGGCCGGCGACGCGGGTGATGCGGGTGGTGACCAGGTATTCGGCGGCCGGGAAGAAAACCGAGAGGAAGCGCCGCACGATGAAGTCGTAGAGCTTCTGCTCCACCTCGTTCAAGTGCTTGGGTGCCTGGGTGGTGGGGATGATGGCGAAGTGGTCGCTGATCTTGGCGTTGTTGAAGATGCGCTTGTTGGGGATCACCCAGTTGCGGGCCAGGATCTGGTGGGCGAAGGGCGAGTATTTGGAAAGCAGGACTTCGTCGTGGCCCTTGCCGGCGCCCTCGCCGGTGAGCATGGAGAGGGTGGCCTTGACAGTGCCCAGGTAGTCCTCGGGCAGGCAGCGGGAATCGGTTCGCGGGTAGGTGAGGACCTTGTGCTTCTCGTAGAGGGCCTGGGCGATGGAGAGGGTGGTCTTGGCCGAGAAACCGAAGCGAGCGTTCGCTTCGCGCTGAAGACTGGTCAAATCGAAGAGCAGCGGCGAGAGACGGGTCTCCGGCTTGGCTTCTTCCGTCACCTCGCCGGGCTTGCCTTCGGTGGCGGCGCGGATGGCCTCGGCCTTCGCTTCTTCCCACAGGCGGTCGGCGCGGGCATGCTCGTCATCGGCCTTGCCCTTGAAACCCTCGTCGAACCACTTGCCGGCGTAGGTGCCGGCCTTGGCGGCGAATTCGGCCTCCACTTCCCAGTAGGGGCGGGGCTTGAATTCGCGGATTTTCCTTTCCCGCTCGACGACGATGGCCAGCGTCGGCGTCTGCACGCGGCCGACGGTGGTCAGGTGGAAGCCGCCGGTCTTGGAATTGAAGGCGGTCATCGCCCGGGTGCCGTTGATGCCGACCAGCCAGTCGGATTCGGAACGGCAGACGGCGGCGTCGGCCAGGCCGCGCATCTCGTGGCCGGCGCGCAGCCGGGCGAAGCCGTCGCGGATGGCACCCTGGGTCATGGACTGCAGCCACAACCGCTGCACCGGCTTGCCGGCCTTGGCGTGCTGGGCGATGTAATTGAAGATCAGTTCGCCTTCCCGCCCCGCGTCGCAGGCGTTGATGAGGCCTTCGACGTCCTTGCGCTTGATCAGCTTGGTCACCAGCTTCAGGCGCGATTCGGTCTTCTCGATGGGGGCCAGGGCGAAATGGGGCGGGATCACCGGCAGGTGGGCGAAGGACCACTTGCCGCGCTTGACCTCGAATTCCTCCGGGCAGGCCAGCTCCAGCAGGTGGCCGATGGCCGACGTCAGCACATACGCGTCACTCTCGTAGTAGTCGTCGTGCTTGGTGAAGCCTCCCAGCGCCTTGGCGATGTCGCCGGCGACGGAGGGCTTTTCGGCGATGATGAGTTTTTTGCCCATGGGTTTCCTGTTGAGTGCGGGGCATGATAAGTGCCGAATCAGACGCTTGGCAAGGAGGGGGCGGTCAGGCCGGCGGCAGGTAGGTGGCGGCGACGGCCTGGAAATGGCGGGTCTCCGCCGCTTCCCAGGCGTTGTCCCGTCCCAGTTCCCGGGCCATGAGGCGGGCCACCAAGGGTGCCGCCTCGGCGGCGGCTGCCGCGTCCAGCAGCAGGCAGCGGGTGCGGCGGGCGAGGATGTCCTCCACCGTGCACGCCATTTCCTCCCGGCAGGCCCAGGCCACCTCGACCGCCAGGGCCGGCAGCCGGGGATGGAGGGGCTGGCCGAGGGCGGGGTTGCGGCGCATCAGGTCGCGCAGGGCGGCGGCGTCGGCGCCGTGGGCGGCAAGGGGGTCGTCGGGGGGCAGGGGGGCGCCATGGCCGTGAATGGGGAGTTCCCGGGTGGGGCATGGGCGGGGCGGCAGTTCGGCCAGGGTGGCGGCGAGATCCACCGTCTCCTCGGCCATGCGCCGGTAGGTGGTCCATTTGCCGCCGGCGATGGAGACGAGGCCGGAATGGGGATCGATGAGGATGCTGTGGTCCCGGGAGAGGCCGGCGGTGCCGGCCCCCTGGTCCGCCCGCACCAGGGGGCGGACGCCGGCGAAGACGGCGCGGATGTCGCCGTGGCCGGCATCCCGGGCGAGGTAGCGGTTGGCGGTGGTCAGCATGAAGTCGATTTCCTCCCGCAGGGGGCGGGGGGCCAACGGCACCGCTTCGAGGGCGATGTCGGTGGTGCCGACCAGCGCCTTGCCCCGCCAGGGGATGGCAAACATGACCCGGCCGTCGTCGGTGTGGGGGACCATGATGGCGTGGCCGCCGGGGAGGAATTCCCGGTCCAGCACCAGGTGGCTGCCCTGGCTGGGGGCGATGATGGCCGGCGCGTCCGGCCGGTCCAGGCGGCGCACGCCGTCGCACCAGGGGCCGGTGGCGTTGATGACGGCGCGGGCGGCGACGGTGTGGGCGTGGCCGCTTTCGCCGTCTTCGAGGACGGCCCCGGTGATGCGTCCGGCTGCGTCCTTGGTCAGGGCGACCGCCGCGCAATAATTGAGGAGCGCAGCCCCCCGGGCCGCCGCCGTGCGGGCCAGGTGGATGGCCAGGCGGGCGTCGTCGAACTGGCCGTCGTAATAGAGAGTGCCGCCGCGCAGGCCCTCCGTCTCGATGGTGGGGATGGCGGCCAGTACTTCGTCCCGGTCCAGGTGGCGGGAGGCGCCGAAGCCGTATTCCCCGGCCAGGAGGTCGTACACCTTGAGGCCGACGCCGTAGAAGGGCGACTCCCACCACTCGTAGCTGGGCACCACGAAGGCCAGGTCATGCACCAGATGTGGCGCGTTGCGGCGCAGGATGCCGCGCTCCCGCAGGGCGTCCATGACCAGGGCCACGTTGCCCTGCTGCAGGTAGCGCACGCCGCCATGGACCAGCTTGGTGGAGCGGCTGGAGGTGCCCTGGGCGAAATCCCCGCGCTCGGCGAGCAGCACGGCATAGCCCCGGGCGGCAGCATCGACGGCGATGCCCAGGCCGGTGGCGCCGCCGCCGATGACCAGCAGGTCCCAGGTGCGCCCTTCGGCAAGGCGGGTCAGCATGTCCTCCCGCTTCATGGGCGGGCCCAGCCCTTGCTGCGTTCCACGGCCTCCCACCAGCGGGCGCGGCGGGCGGCGGCGGTGGCGGCGTCGAGGCGTGGCTCGAAGCGGCGATCGATTCGCCAGTGGCCGGCCAGCTCCGCCTCGTCCCGCCAGAAGCCGACGGCCAGGCCGGCGAAATAGGCGGCGCCCAGGGCCGTGGTCTCGGTGACGGCGGGGCGCACCACGGGCTTTTGCAGGCAATCCGCCTGAAGTTGCAGGAGCAGGTCGTCGGCAGCGGCCCCGCCGTCCACCCGCAGCTCGGCCAGGGCGTCGGCGGCGAAGGCATCCACCAGGTCCGCCACCTGGAAGGCGATGGCTTCCAGGGTGGCGCGGGCGATGTGGGCGGCGCTGCTGCCCCGGGTGAGGCCGAGGAGGGCGCCCCGGGCGTCCGGGTCCCAGTGGGGGGCGCCGAGGCCGGCGAAGGCGGGGACGAAGACCACCCCGCCGCTGTCAGGCACCGAGGCGGCCAGGGCTTCCACCTCGGCGGAGTGGCGGATGATGCCGAGACCGTCCCGCAACCATTGCACGGCGGCACCGCCGATGAAGACGCTGCCTTCCAGGGCGTAGGTCAGGCGGCCGTCTTGGCGGGCGGCGATGGTGGCGAGCAGGCCGGCGGGCGGTGGCACGGGCCGCTCGCCGGTGTGCAGGAGGAGGAAGCAGCCGGTGCCGTAGGTGTTCTTGGCCAGGCCCGGGCCGAAGCAGGCCTGGCCCGCCAGGGCACCCTGCTGGTCGCCGACCAGGGCGGCCAGGGGAACTCCCGCCAGCTCAGGGATGGCGGTGACGGGGCCGATGACGCCGCTGCTGTCGACGATGGCGGGCAACACCGGCGCCGGGATGGCGAGGGCGTCCAGGAGTTCGGCGTCCCATTCCCCGCCCAGGTTGCAGAGCAGGGTGCGTGAGGCGTTGCTGGCGTCGGTGACGTGGTGGGCGCCGCCGGTCAGGCGCCAGGCCAGCCAGCTGTCGATGGTGCCGCAGCACAGTTCGCCGGCCGCCGCCCGCCGGCGGGCGCCGGGAGTCTGGTCGAGGAGCCAGGCCAGCTTGGTGCCGGAAAAATAGGGGTCGAGGACGAGGCCGGTACGTTCGCGGAAGAGGGGCTCCCGGCCGGCCTCCCGCAGGGCGCGGCAGGCGTCGGCGGTGCGCCGGTCCTGCCAGACGATGGCCGGGGCCAGGGGGCGGCCGCTGGCCCGCTCCCACAGCACGGTGGTCTCCCGCTGGTTGGCGATGCCGACGGCGGCGACCTCGGCGGCGGTGACGCCGGCCCGCTCCAGGGCGGCGACGGCCACGGCGGCCTGGCTGCGCCAGATGTCCTCCGGGTCGTGCTCCACCCAGCCGGGCTGTGGGAAGTGCTGGGGGAGTTCCTGCTGGGCGAGGCCGAGGACGGCGCCGTCGTGGTCGAAGACGATGGCCCGGGAACTGGTGGTGCCCTGGTCGAGGGCGAGGATGCAGCGCGGCGAAGACATGGGGGCGTACTCCTGGCGCGGGTTTCCGCCAGCATAGGCGGAAGCTGCGAAAGAGGGCAATCCCCCGTTGGCTCAGTTCAGGCGCTGGTAGCGGTTGCCCGGCAGCGTGGCGAGGCGGCCGTCGAGTTCCAGGGTGAGGAGGGCGCCCAGGAGATCGTCGGCGGGGCGGCCGGTGCGGGCGGCCAGGTCGTCCAGGCTGCTGGGGTCGTGGCCGAGGGCGGCGAGGAGCGGGTCGTCGCCGTCGGCCGGCGCCTCGGCCGCGGCGGCTGGCGCCGGCGTCGCCCAGCGCAATTCCTCCAGGATGTCCTGGGCCGTCTCCACCAGCTTGGCGCCCTGCTTGATCAACTGGTGGCAGCCCCGGGCCACGGGCGAATGGATGGAGCCGGGGATGGCGAAGACTTCCCGGCCTTGCTCGGCCCCCAGCCGGGCAGTGATGAGGGAGCCGCTCTGGGGCGCCGCCTCCACCACTAGGACGCCCCGGGAGAGGCCGGAGATGATGCGGTTGCGGCGGGGGAAGTTGGGCGCCAGGGCGGGCATGCCGAGGGGAAATTCGGAAACGATGGCGCCGTGCTCGGCGATGGCCAGGGCCAGCTCCCGGTTGCGGGCGGGGTAGAGGCGGTCGATGCCCGTGCCGATGACGGCCACCGTCTTGCCCTGGGCGGCCAGGGCGCCCCGGTGGGCGGCGGCGTCAATGCCCAGGGCGAGGCCGCTGACGATGGTGAGGCCGCCGGCGGCCAGCGCCCTGGCGAAGGCCTCCGCCGTCTGCACGCCGCCGGGGGTGGCGTTGCGGCTGCCGACGATGGCGATGGCCGTCGTGGCGAGGAGGGTCGGATCGCCGCGGACGTAGAGGACGTTGGGCGGGTCGGGGGTTTCCAGCAGCCGGGGTGGATAGGCGCTATCGGCCAGGGTGAGCAGGTGGTGTTCCGGCCCTTCGGCCCAGGCCAGGGCCTGGGCGACGCCTGCGCTCACGTCGCTGTCGAAGAGGAGGTCGGCCGCCTTGTCGCCCGCCACGCCGCGTACCGCTGAGCGGCCGGCGGCGAAAACGGCTTCCGGTAAACCGAAAGCGGCGAGGAGCTTGCGCTGCGTCTCGCCGCCGATGCCGGAAACCAGGGTCAGCCGCAGCCAGGCGGCCAGCCCTGCATCGCTCATGGGTTCTTGACGGCGTCGCCGACGATGACCGGCTTGCCGGATTCCATCACCAGGGCGTAGGAAACCCGCTCGAAAATGCGGAAGACGAAGGCCAGGGCGTAGCGCTCCTCCGGCAGGCTGGTCTTGACGCGGCGGCCGTTGTCGTCGTAGCCGTCGGAAACGCGGGTGCGGTGCAGGGAAACCACGTGGCCGACTTCCAGGCCGTCGCGGCTGCCCCGGTTGATGCTGACCACCGAGTGGCGACCGCCTTCATCGACGCCGCCGTTGATGTACTTCACCCGGCGGGTGACCGTCTGTTCCGGTTTGTGGGGCTTGTTGTAGGCTAGGGTGGGCAGGCCGGCCTTCACCAGGCGGTCGCCGCGGCCGATTTCCTCCTTGGCCTGCTGGATGCGCACCACGGCCGGGGCGCCGGGCTGGACCAGCCTGGCGTTGCCGAGGAAGAAGGCCTCGTAGCCGATGACCTCGCTGGTTTCCGGATCCTTGAGGGGCTTGCCGGGACGGTACACCTGCCAGTCGACAACGCTGGCGTCCTCGATGCCGGCGACGAAGCCGTTATCCCCGTTGCCCAGGAAGACGCGGTCCTCCTGGCTGGCGACGATGCGGGGGGCCTTGTCGAGGCCGTCGGCTTCGATGATGAGGGGCTGGGAGATGAAGGGCTCGATGGCGTGGGGCGGGATGCTGGGGATTTCCTTGGCCAGCTCGTCCGAATACACCCGGGGCTGGGCCCGCACCGGCTTGGCGATCTTGAGGCGGGGGTTGCCGCCGGAGAGGTCGAGGAGGACCACGTCGCCCGGGTAGATGCGATGGGGATTCTTGATCTCGCTCTTGTTCAGGTTCCAGATTTCCGGCCAGCGCCAGGGTTCCTTCATGAACTTGCCAGCGATGCCCCACAGGGTGTCACCCTTGACGACCACGTGGCGGTCCGGCGGATTGTCCGCAAGCTGGATGGGTTCGGCGGCCGCCCAGGTGGCCGCTACGGCCAGGAGGAGCGCGGATATAATGCGGATCATTGTTGGTATCCTCTCATGCCGACGGAACAGGAAAACCGTTTTGCTGTCTCATTGGCGAGCCGGCAACTGGCCCTGTCCCGTATCTCGGGAAGTGCTTGAGATTCTGCACATAATTACTTAAGCGAGCAAGCTTTTCTTCGGTTTTTCGTATGGCCATGTTACCCATTTTGCGTTATCCCGACCCGCGCCTGAAAAAGGTGGCCGCCCCGGTGGCGAAAATCGACGACGGCATCCGTGCCCTGGCCCGGGACATGGCCGAAACCATGTACGAGGCGCCGGGCATCGGCCTGGCGGCGACCCAGGTCGACGTGCACAAGCAGGTGGTGGTCATCGACGTCTCCGAGGACAAGAGCGACCTGCGGGTCTTCGTCAATCCCCGCATCCTGGCGGCCGAAGGCGCCCGGGAAGGGGAAGAGGGCTGCCTCTCGGTGCCCGGCATCTACGACAAGGTGGAACGGGCCGAGCGGGTGACGGTGCAATACCTGGACCTCGACGGCGAGGAGCGCACCCTGGAGGCGGAAGGCCTCCTGGCGGTGTGCATCCAGCATGAGATCGATCACCTCAAGGGCAAGGTCTTCGTCGACTACCTGTCCCAGTTGAAGCAGACCCGCATCAAGACCAAGCTGGCCAAGCAGGCCCGCATCACTGCCTGACCGGGCACCCCGCCGCCACCCATGAAAATCATTTTCGCCGGCACGCCGGACTTCGCCGCTGCCGCCCTTTCCGCCCTGGCCGGCGCCGGCCACGACATCGCCCTGGTGCTGACCCAGCCCGACCGCCCGGCGGGCCGGGGCATGGCCCTGGCCGCCTCGCCGGTCAAGAAGCTGGCCGCAACCCTCGGCGCCGAGGTGTTCCAGCCGGCCACCCTGAAGGACGAAGCGGCCCAGGAGAGAATCCGCGACGTCGGCGCCGACGTCATGGTGGTGGCCGCCTACGGCCTCATCCTGCCCCAGGCGGTGCTGGACATGCCGCGCTTCGGCTGCCTCAACATCCACGCTTCCCTGTTGCCCCGCTGGCGGGGGGCCGCCCCCATCCAGCGGGCCATCCTGGCCGGCGATGCGGAAAGCGGCATCTGCATCATGCAGATGGAGGCGGGGCTCGACACCGGGCCGGTGCTCCTGTCCCAGGCGCTGCCCATCGGCGCGGCGGAAACCGCCGGCAGCCTCCACGACCGCCTGGCGGAACTGGGCGCCCGCCTGGTGGTGGCCGTCCTGGAGCGCCTGCCCCTGGCCGGGACGGCGCAGCCGGCCGAGGGCGTCACCTACGCGGCCAAGATCGACAAGGCCGAGGCGGCCATCGACTGGCGGCAGGATGCCCCGGCGGTGGACCGTCGCATCCGGGCCTTCAACCCCTTCCCCGGTGCCCTGGCCGGCCTGGGGGGCGTGGGCGTCAAGGTGTGGCAGGCCACGCCGGTGGACGGCGCCGGCGCTCCCGGCGAGATACTGGCGGTGGGCAAGCGGGGCATCGTCGTCGCCTGCGGCAGCGGTGCCCTGGCCATCACCGAGTTGCAGAAGGCCGGCGGCAAGCGCCTGCCCGTGGGCCAGTTCCTGGCCGGCCACTCCCTGGCGCCCGGCGAGCGCTTCGACCTGCCGGCTTGAAAAGGCGCCGGGGCGCCAGCATATTGCCGGTGCACAGTCCCTGAGGAGAATCGCCATGTTCAACTGGGTCAAGACCGCCATGCTGATGGCCGCCATCATGGCGCTTTTCGGCATCGTCGGCGGCATGATCGGCGGCCGGGGCGGCATGCTGCTGGCGCTGGCCTTCGGCGGCGCCATGAACCTCTTTTCCTACTGGGTCTCGGACCAGATGGTGTTGCGCATGTACAACGCCCGGGAGGTGGACGAGGGGAGCGCTCCCCAGTTCTACGCCATGGTGCGGGAGCTGGCCCAGCGCGCCGGCCTGCCCATGCCCCGGGTGTACCTGATCGACGAGGACCAGCCCAACGCCTTCGCCACCGGCCGCAACCCGGAGCACGCGGCGGTGGCCGCCACCACCGGCATCCTGCGCCTGCTGTCGGCCCGGGAGATCCGCGGCGTCATGGCCCACGAGCTGGCCCATGTGCAGCACCGGGACATCCTCATTTCCACCATTTCCGCCACCATGGCCGGCGCCATCTCGGCCCTGGCCAATTTCGCCATGTTCTTCGGCGGTCGGGATGAAGAGGGGCGGCCGGTGAATCCCATCGCCGCCATCCTGGTCGCTTTCCTTGCCCCGCTGGCGGCGAGCCTGATCCAGATGGCCATCTCCCGGGCCCGGGAATTCGAGGCCGACCGGGGCGGCGCCGAGATCAGCGGCGACCCCCATGCCCTGGCCGACGCCCTGGGCAAGATCCAGATGTATGCCGAGGGGCGCATCCCCATGGCGCCGGCGGAGGCCCACCCGGAAACGGCCCAGATGATGATCCTCAACCCGCTGTCCGGTGGCGGCATCCGCGGCCTCTTCTCCACCCATCCGCCCACCGCCGAACGGATCGCCCGCTTGCGGGCGATGGGCCGCTAACCGACCAGGCGGCCCCGGGACACTTCCTTCCGCTCCACCCGGCCGGGATCGAAGGCGGCGATGACCTCGGCGAAGAGGGCGTGGGCGGCCAGGCTGTTGTCGCCGCTGAAATTGCAGACATAGACGTCGAGGGTGACGCCGGCGACCTCCGGCCACGTATGCACCGCCAGGTGGGATTCCGCCAGGACGACGGTGCCGGTGACGCCGGCGGGCGCCTCGGCGGCGTCGCGGAACTGATGGAAGAGGCGGCCCACCACCGTCAGCCCATGGCGCCGGCAGGCCGCCACGCAGAAGCTTTCCAGGCCCCGGGCGTCGAGCAGGAGGGCCGGCGGGCAGCGGCAATCATGGAGGTCGGCGATGAGGTGGAGACCTTGCATGACGGAATTCTACGGCGTTCCACGTGAAACGCCAGGGAGCAGGCTGTCGAGGAGGCGGCCCAGGCGGTAGCCGGCGGCGGCCAGGCGCCGGTTGGCGATGGCCCGGCTGCGATCCCGGAAATCCGCGGTGACGACCGGCGTGGCACCCGCCGCGGCCGGCGGATAGGCTGCGCTGCGGGCGAGGGCGCGGCTTTCCGCCAGCCAGGCGGGGAAATCTCCCGGCGGCGGCGCCGGATGGTCGGCGAGCAGCGCCTCGGCGATCTGCTCCAGGCGCTTGCCCCGCAGCCAGGGCGGCCCCGCCAGATCGTCCCACCAGGTGTGCAGGTTGGGGTGGGGGAAGCGCGGGTTGAAAGGGTTTTCGATTTCCACCCGGTTGCCGCCCTCGTCGTCGCGGCTGCTAACGTGCAGGGGCTGGTGGGCGTCCGCCACCAGGTGGATGAGCCAGGGCAGGGCATAGGCCCGCTCCTGCGCGGTGTTGCCGCGGTCCCGCAGCACGCCGGCGAGACGGGGCAACTGGCGGTCCAGCTCGCCGGCCCGCCGGCCGTCGTCATGGTTATCGGCGAAATGCCAGGACCGGTGGCGGGCCGTGTCGGCCAGGCCGGGCAGGGGCGGGGTCGGCGCTTCCTCTTCCTCGTTATGGAAACGGCGGTCGCCGCGGATGTCGTCGGGCCAGGTGGCGGCTTCGACGAAGGCCGTGTAGGCCGGATCGTCGCCGGCCTTGCCGGTCCACCGCGGATAGTCCGGATGGCGGGCGAGGAGTGCCGCCGCCGCCTCCCGGGCGGCCGGCGACATCTGGCGCCAGGCCATGGCCGCCACCAGGCGGTGGCCGGCGGCATTCCAGGCCTGGGCCGGCGGCGCGAGCGCGAGACTGGCCGCGAGAAAGAGGATGGCACGCAGGCAAAGCATGGCGCCATTATGCCCCGTGCGATAATGCCGGCCCATGTCGTCCCCCTTTGCCACCGATTCCCTCGCCTACGCCCTGCAGGCCGGCGCCCGCATCCTCACGGACGTCTTCGCCGGGCGCAGCCTGGCGGACGGCGCCCTGGCCCGGGTCGACGCCCGGGCCCGGCCGGCGGTGCAGGATCTTGTCTACTCCACCCTGCGCCGCTACGGCCGGGACGACTTCTTTCTCGCCCGGTTGCTGGAGCGCCCGCTGACGGTGGAAGAGGTGCGCGCCCTCCTGCTCATCGCCCTGCAGCGCCTGGAAAGCCGGCCGGAGACCGCCCATGCCGTGGTGGACCAGGCGGTGACGGCGGCCGGGGCGATCGCCGGCGGGCGCCTGCGGGGCCTGGTCAACGCCGTCCTGCGCAATTTCCAGCGCCGCCGCGAGGAACTCCTGGCGGCGGCCGCCGCCGACGAGACTGCCAGCCGCTGTCACCCCGGCTGGTGGCTGCGCCGCCTGCGCCAAGCCTATCCGGATGCCTGGGAGGCAGTGGCCGCCGCCGGCAACCAGCCGCCGCCCATGGCGTTGCGGGTCAACCGGCGGCGGGCCAGCCGCGACCAATGCCTGGCGGAGCTGGCGGCCGCCGGCATCGGCGCCCGGCCCTGGGCGGATGGGGAGGACGCCCTGCTGCTCGAACGCCCCCTGCCGGTGGAGCGCCTGCCGGGGTTCGCTGCCGGCAGGCTGTCGGTGCAGGACCCCGGCGCCCAGCGGGCGGCGGCGATCCTGGACCCGGTCCCCGGCAGCCGGGTACTCGACGCCTGCGCCGCCCCCGGCGGCAAGGCCGCCCACCTGCTGGAGAGGGCCGATGTCGACCTGCTCGCCCTCGACCTCAAGCCGGCCCGCTGCCGCCGCGTCGAAGAGAACCTGGCCCGCCTCGGGCTGGCCGCCGCCGTGCGGGCGGCCGACTGCTCCCGCCCGGAGGGCTGGTGGGATGGCAAGCCCTTCGCCGCCGTCCTGGCGGACGTGCCGTGCACGGCGAGCGGCGTCGTGCGCCGCCACCCGGACGCCAAGTGGCTGCGCCGGGACGAGGACGTGGCCGGCTTCGCCCGCACCCAGGCACGCATCCTCGATGCCTTGTGGCGGGTGGTGATGCCCGGCGGTAAACTCCTGTACGCTACCTGTTCGGTCTTTCCGGAAGAAAACGGCCAGCAGATGGCGCGATTCCTGGCCCGACAACCCCAGGCCCGCAAGGGGCGGGAAGAACAACTGCTACCCACCGACCTGCACGATGGTTTTTATTACTGCCTCCTCGAAAAGCTGGCGTGACCGCTGCCGCCTGCTGCTGGCCGTCGCGCTGCTGTGGGGGGGGCTGGCCCTGGCTGCCGAAATCGAGGTGGCCGAACCGCGCCTGGCGGCGACGGAGGACGGCTATGCCCTGTCGGCGGACTTCGCCTTCGAGTTCAACCAGCGCCTGGAAGAGGCGGTGAGCAAGGGGGTGGTACTCTATTTCGTTGCCGAGTTCGAGCTGACCCGGCCGCGCTGGTACTGGTTCGACGAAAAGGTGGTCAGCCGCAGCCAGACCTATCGCCTTTCCTACCACGCCCTGACCCGCCAGTACCGGCTGTCCACGGGGGCCCTGCACCAATCCTTCGACACCTTGTCGGAGGCGCTGCGCATGCTGTCCCGCCTGCGCCAATGGGTCGTCGTCGAAAAACCCGCCGGCGACAAGGCCGGGGGGCTCCAGCCCAAGGCCGGGGAAATTTACCAGGCGGCGCTGCGCCTGCGCCTGGACGTCACCCAGTTGCCCAAGCCCTTCCAGATCGCCGCCCTCGGCAGCAAGGACTGGAACCTGGCTTCCGACTGGAAGACCTGGCAACTCACCCTGCCGGCGCCGGAGGCCAAGTGAAGCGTTTCGTCGCCGTCGGCGGCGCCCTGGTCGGGGCCTTCGGAGCCATCATCTGGTTCCTGCTCCTCGTATCCACCGCCGCCGACACCACCATCCTGGCCAGCCACTACCCCCTGCTGATCGTCCTCAACGTGGTCCTCGCCGTGGCCATGGTCGGCCTGGTGGGATGGCAGTTGTCCTCCCTGTGGCGCGACTATCGCGCCCAGGTCTTCGGCGCCCGCCTCAAGCTGCGCCTGATGTTCATGTTCGGGCTGGTGGCGGTGGTGCCCGGCGCCCTGGTCTACGGGGTTTCGGTCCAGTTCATCACCCGCTCCATCGAGGGCTGGTTCGACGTGCGGGTGGAAAAGGCCCTGGAATCCGGCCTCAACCTGGGCCGCACTGCCCTCGACTCGCTGTTGACCGACCTCGCCGACAAGGGACGCAGCATCGCCCTGGAACTCTCCGACCTGCCGGAGTCGGGCCGCCGCTCGGCGCTGCTCCGCCTGCAGGAACGCACCGGAGTGCAGTCCGCTGCCCTCTTTTCCGTGGGCGGGCAACTGCTGACCAGTGCCACCGCCGATCTGGGGGGCGGCGTCCTGCCCTCCCTGCCGTCCACCGCCCAGCTCAAGCAGGCGCGCAACAGCCAGGTGGTGACCGCGGTGGACCAGGAAGGCGGCGACATGGTTCTGCGCGTCCTGGTGGCGGTGTCCGCCCGTGGGGTCTTCGAGGAGCCGCGCATCCTCCAGCTCGTCCAGCCGGTGCCGGCGGCGCTGGCCCATAACGCCGAGGCGGTGCAGGCCGTCTACCGGGATTACCAGGAATTGCAGCTCGCCCGCCAGGGCCTGACCCGCATCTACGCCCTGACGCTGACGCTGACCGTCCTCCTCGCCCTGTTCGCGGCCTTCGCCCTCGCCTTCGTCATGGCCCGGCGGCTATCCGCCCCCTTGTCCATCCTCGCCGAGGGTACCCAGGCCGTGGCCCAGGGGGACTTCTCCCCCAAGCAGGCGGTCTACAGCCGCGACGAGCTGGGCATCCTCACCCAGTCCTTCAGCCGCATGACCCGGCAGCTCGACGAGGCGCGCCGGGAAACGGAGCGCCACCGCAACGAGGTGGAGGCCGCCCGGGGCTACCTGGAGTCCATTCTGGCCAATCTGTCGGCGGGGGTGCTGGTCTTCGACCGCAATTTCGTCCTGCGCACGGTGAACGAAGGGGCGCTCACCATCCTCGACGACGATTTCGACGGCCTGGTGGCGACGCCGGTGGAGGACTGGCCCCGCCAGGGCGCCCTGGGCAATTTCATCCGCGAGCGCTTCGCCGCCACGGCCGATGGCGAGTGGCAGGGCCAGCTCGAACTGGAGCGTCCCAACGGCATGCCCCAGGTCCTGCTGCTGCGGGGCTCCCGTCTGCCGGAAGCGGCCAGCGGCGGCGAGGTGGTGGTTTTCGACGACGTCACCCGCCTCATCGCCGCCCAGCGCAGCGCCGCCTGGGGCGAGGTGGCCCGGCGCCTGGCCCACGAGATCAAGAATCCCCTGACGCCCATCCAGCTCTCTGCCGAACGCCTGCAGGTCAAGCTTGCCGACAAGCTGAGGAACGGCGATGCCGACATGCTGCAGCGGGGCACCCAGACCATCATCAACCAGGTCCAGGCGATGAAGCGCATGGTGGACGACTTCCGCGACTACGCCCGCCTGCCGGCGCCGGACGTGGCGCCGCTGGACCTCAACGCCCTCATCGGCGAGGTGCTGGGACTCTACGAGACCTCCCATGCCGTCATCGACACCGAGCTGGCGCCGGCCATGCCGCCGATCCTGGGGGATGCCACCCAGTTGCGGCAGATCATCCACAACCTGCTGCGCAACGCCGAGGACGCCCTGGAGGGCCACGAGATGGGCCACATCGCCCTCACCACGGCGGTCCAGGGCCGCCAGGCCCAGCTCCTGGTGGCCGACAACGGCCCCGGGTTCCCCAACGAACTGCTGCCCCGCATCTTCGAACCCTACGTGACGACCAAGGCCCGCGGCACCGGCCTGGGCCTGCCCATCGTCAAGAAGATCGTGGACGAGCATCATGGCCATATTGAAATAAGCAATGCGCCGGAAGGCGGAGCGAGGATCGACATTCGCCTGCCCCTGGCCCGAGAGGAGGAAGCCAAGCATGGCAATCATTCTGGTGGTTGATGACGAGGTGGGCATCCGCGAGCTGCTCTCGGAAATCCTCATCGACGAGGGTTACGACGTCCGCCTGGCGGAGAACGCCGCCGCCGCCCGGCGGGTGCGGGACGAACTGCGGCCCGACCTGGTGCTCCTCGACATCTGGATGCCCGACACCGACGGCATCTCGCTCCTCAAGGAGTGGCACGCCGGCGGCCACCTGACCATGCCGGTGGTGATGATGTCCGGCCATGGCACCATCGACACGGCGGTGGAGGCCACCCGCTTCGGTGCCTTCGATTTCCTGGAAAAGCCCATCGCCCTCCAGAAGCTGCTGACCACGGTGCAGAAGGCCCTCAAGCACCACCTGCCGCCCCAGCGCCCGCCGCTGACCCTGGAGGCCTTCGCCCGCTCCGGCTTCGTGCGGGAATTCAAGCGCCGCCTGGAACAGGCCGCCGGCAAGTCGTCGGTGCTGCTGGTCAAGGGCGCCACTGGCGGCATGGCGGAAATCTGCGCCCGCACCCTGCAACCCCCGCGGGCACCCTGGCTGGACCTGTCCACGGTGACCAGCGCCCTGGCCCAGGAAACCCTGGAGAAGGCCAGCGGCGGCCTGCTCTTCGTTCCCGACCTGGCCGCCCTGGGCAAGCTGCAGCAGATGAACCTGGGCTTCGCCCTGGATCGCCTGGAAAAGCTCAACCTGCAACTGGTGGCGGCGAGCAGCCGTTCTCTGCCGGCGCTGGCCGAAGCAGGCTGGGACAGCAAGCTCCTGGCCCGCCTGGGCGAAGTCTGGGTGGCTCTGCCCACCCTGGCCGGGCACACCGAGGAACTGCCGGAAATCGCCAGCCTCCTGCTCACCCACTTCGTCGAGCGGGGGGAGGTGCCGCCCCGACGCCTGTCCATGGCCGCCCTCAACGCCTTGCGCACCCTGCCCTGGAAGCACAACGGGGAAGGTGCCTGGGGCGAACTCTACGCCCTCGTCAAAAACCTCGCCCTGACGGCGCTGGAGGAGGAAATCGGCGGCGAGGACGTGCATCGGCTGTGCCCCCGGGAAGAGGCGGCGGAGGCCGAGAACCTGCCTCTGGCGCCCCTTCTGGAGCAACCCCTGCGGGAGGCGCGGGATGCCTTCGAGAAGCTCTACTTCGAATATCACCTGCGCCTGGAAGGGGGTAACATGACCAGACTGGCAGAAAAATCCGGGCTTGAGCGGACCCACCTTTACCGCAAGCTGAAGCAGCTCGGCGTGGCGCTGGGGCGGAAATCCGAAGAATAAGCGCCCGCGGGGGCAGGGGGTTGCGATGCGCATCATCATTCTGGGGGCCGGCCAGGTCGGGGCCAGCGTGGCCGAGGGCCTGGTGTCGGAAGAGAACGACATCACCATCGTCGATACCGACGCCGCCCGCCTGCGGCAACTGCAGGATCGCCTCGACCTGCGCACCGTCGTCGGCAACGCCGCCTACCCTTCCGTACTGCGCGAGGCGGGGGCGGAGGACGCCGACCTGCTGGTGGCGGTGACCCAGAGCGACCAGACCAACCTGGTGGCCTGCAAGCTCGCCCACGGCGTCTTCAACATCCCGACCCGCATCGCCCGCCTGCGCTCCCAGGACTTCCTGGACGACCCCCGGCTGCTGGCGCCGGAGAACTTTGCGGTGGACCACGCCATCTGCCCCGAGCAGTTCGTTTCCGACTACATCCGGCGCCTGATCGAGTTCCCGGAGGCCCTGCAGGTGCTGGAGTTCGCCCGGGGCCGCGTCTGCCTGGTGGCGGTCCGCGCCTACGAGGGGGGGCTGCTGGTGGGCCGGCCCATCCGCGACATGCGCCAACACCTGCCGGCGGGCATGGACGCCCGCATCGCTGCCATTTTCCGCGACGAACAGCCGGTTCCCCCTGACGGCGAGACCCTCATCCGGGCTGGCGACGAAGTCTTCCTCCTGGCGGCCAGCGAAAACATCCGCCAGGTGATGCTGGAGCTGCGGCGGATGATGACGCCGGTGCGGCGGGTGATGATCGGCGGCGCCGGCAACATCGGCGTGCGGGTGGCCCACGCCCTCGAGGGCCGCTACGAGGTGAAGGTCATCGAGAACCAGTTGAGCCGGGCCGAGGCCGCCTCCGGCCGCCTGCGGGAAGCCCTGGTGCTGGCCGGCGACACCACCGACGAGGCCCTGCTGGAGCAGGAAAACATCGCCGACATGGACATCTTCCTGGCTCTCACCAACGACGACGAGAACAACATCATGTCCGCCTCCCTGGCCAAGCGCATGGGCTGCCGGCGGGTGGTCGCCCTGGTCAATCGCCGGGCCTATGCCGAGATGATCCAGGGCGGCCCCATCGACATCGCCATCTCGCCGGCCCAGGTGTCCATCGGCAGCTTGCTTGCCCACGTCCGCCGCGGCGATGTCGAGGCGGTCCACTCCCTGCGGCGGGGGGCGGCGGAGGCCCTGGAGATCGTCGCCCATGGCGACGCCAAGTCCTCGCCGGTGGTGGGGCGCCGCGTCGCCGACATACCCTGGCCGTCCGGTGTCACGGTGGCCGCCCTGGTCCGCGACTTTGAGCACTACGAGGTGTTGCGGGTCCGCGACGACGGCACCGCCGACCGGCGCGCCGGGCACGTCATCATCGCCCACGGCGAAACGGTGATCGAGGCCGGCGACCACGTCATCGTCTTCTGCCTCAGCAAGCGCCTGGTGCGTAAGGTGGAGGAGCTGTTCCAGGTCGGCGTTTCCTTCTTCTGAGCGGGGGGCACCATGCATACCATCCTGCCGGTATTGCACGTGATGGGGATGATGCTGATCTTTTTCGGCGCCACCTACACGATGCCCATCGCCAGTTCCCTGATCTACGGCGACGGCACCACCGGCCAGTTCGTCGATGCCCTGCTGGTCTGCCTCGCCTGCGGCGGCGGGCTGGTTCTCGCCACCCGCCGCTTCCGCCGGGAGCTCAAACCCCGCGACGGCTTCCTCCTGGTCACCCTGGCCTGGGTCCTGATGGCCGCCATCGCCACCGTGCCCCTGCTCCTCACCATCCCCGGCCTGTCCTTCACCGACGCCTTTTTCGAGACCATGTCCGGCCTGACCACCACCGGCTCCACGGTCCTCTCCGGCCTCGACAAGCTGCCACCCTCGGTGAACCTGTGGCGCCACGAACTCAACTGGCTGGGGGGCATGGGCATCATCGTCCTGGCGGTGGCCATCCTGCCCCTGCTGGGGGTCGGCGGCATGCAGCTCTACAAGGCGGAGACGCCCGGGCCCATGAAGGATGCCAAGCTCACCCCCCGCATCGCCGGCACCGCCAAGGCCCTGTGGCTGGTCTATTTCGGCATCACCGTGGCCTGCATCGCGGCCCTGAAGCTGGCCGGCTTGAACTGGCTCGACGCCATCTGCCACGCCTTCGCCGCCTTGTCCCTGGGCGGATTTTCCACCCACGACAGCAGCGTCGGGCAGTTCAATTCGCCCCTCGTCGAGGGCATTCTCATTGTCTTCATGATGCTGGCCGGCATCAATTTCGCCACCCATTTTCTCGCCTGGCGCGGCCGCTCCCTGCGCTGCTACTGGGCCGATGCCGAGGCCAAGGCCTTCGTCGCCCTCATCGCCGCCAGCACAGTCGTCTGCTCCTTCTACCTGTGGTACATGGAAACCTACGACGACCTGCCCACCGCTTTCCGCCACGTGGCCTTCAACCTGGTCTCCATCGCCACCGACTGTGGTTTCGCCAGCGTCGATTACGACCAGTGGCCCATCTTCGTGCCCTTGTGGATGCTCTTCCTGTCCTGCGTTGCGGTGTCCTCGGGCTCCACCGGCGGCGGCATCAAGATGATCCGCACCCTCATCCTGACCCAGCAGGGGTTGCGGGAGTTGCAGAAACTCATCCATCCCAGCGTCGTCAATCCCATCCGCATCGGCGGCAGCCTCATCCCCCAGAACATTGCCGGCGCCGTGCTGGGGTTCATCTTTCTCTACATCCTGACGGTGGGCGAACTGACCTTCTTCCTGGTGGCCAGCGGCCTGGACTTCATCTCCTCCATCACCGCCGTCGTCGCCAGCATCAACAACGCCGGCCCCGGCCTCAACGTGGTGGGGCCGGCCCAGAACTACGCTGCCCTCACCGATTTCCAGACCTGGGTCTGCATCCTGGCCATGCTGGCCGGCCGCCTCGAAATATTCACCCTGGTGGTGCTGTTCACACCCTATTTCTGGCGCAAGTGACCGTTGCCCCGGAAAGGCGGATAATCTCGCCTTTCCGAATTTCCGGCGGAGCCCCCCGTGACCCGACCCCGCAACGACACCTTCCTGCGCGCCCTGCAGAAGCAGCCCACTGACTACACGCCCCTCTGGCTCATGCGCCAGGCCGGCCGCTACCTGCCTGAGTACTGCGAGACGAGGAAGCGCGCCGGCAACTTCCTCAACCTGTGCAAGACCCCGTCGCTGGCCTGCGAAGTCACCCTGCAGCCCCTGGCCCGCTACGACCTCGACGCCGCCATCCTCTTTTCCGACATCCTCACCGTGCCGGACGCCATGGGCCTCGGCCTCTACTTCGAGGAGGGCGAGGGGCCCAAGTTCGAACGCCCCTTGCGCGAGGAATGGGCCATCAACGACCTGACCGCCCCGGACCCCAACGACCACCTGCGCTACGTCATGGACGCGGTGGGCGAAATCCGGCGGGCCCTCGACAATTCCGTGCCCCTCATCGGGTTCTCCGGCAGCCCCTACACCCTCGCCTGCTATATGGTGGAAGGCGGCGGTTCCAGCGATTTCCGCCACATCAAGGGCATGCTCTACCGCCGGCCGGACCTCCTGCACCGCATTCTCTCCGTCACCGCCGACGCGGTCACCGCCTACCTCAACGCCCAGATCGACGCCGGCGCCCAGGCGGTGATGATTTTCGACACCTGGGGCGGCTCCCTCTCGGCGGCGGCGTACCCCGAATTCTCCCTGGCCTACATGCAGCGCATCGTCGCCGGCCTGAAGAAGGAAAAGGACGGCCAGCGCATTCCCTCCATCGTCTTCACCAAGAATGGCGGCCTGTGGCTGGAACAAATCGCCGCCATCGGCTGCGACGCCGTGGGGCTGGACTGGACCATCGACATCGGCGAAGCCCGTCGGCGGGTCGGGGACAAGGTGGCGCTGCAGGGCAACCTGGACCCCAACGTCCTCTTCGCCACCCCCGAGATCGTCGCCGCCGAGGCACGCAAGGTGCTCGACAGCTTCGGGCCGGGCAACACCGGCCACGTCTTCAACCTGGGCCACGGCATTTCCCAGTTCACGCCGCCGGACAACGTCACGGCCCTGGTGGAAGCGGTCCATTCCCATAGCCGCCTATTACGTAAGTAAGTGTCCATAAACTGGACGTCGGGCTTGACTTATGCACAGCGAGGCGTTCTCGGGCAAAAAAATCCCGGCTGTCGGCCTTGACAGCCGGGATTTTTGTCAAGTTGTTGAAAAATAAGAAATATCGTCTTGCCGAAAATTTCGGCAAAGTGACAAAAATCCTTCTGGATGGGGCAGTTAGGCGAATCATCCAAAAGCAATCCACAAAGTTATCCACAGATTTTGGGGACAACTGAAAAATCCCTGTCCGCTGAATGGGTTGCATGACATTTCACAGAATCGACACTAACTCCAGCCGGCGGAATCGGCGCTCTGGCGGGGCTTTCCGGGTGTCGGGGGCCTGATGCCGATCCTCCGCGTCGCCCTCGACCTCCCGCTGCATCGCCTTTTCGAGTACCGGATCGAGGCGGAGGCCGGGGCCGAGGTCGGCCACCGGGTGGTGGTGCCCTTCGGCCGCGGCGAGCGCGTCGGCGTCATCGTCGGCATCGCCGCCAGCAGCGACTGGCCCAGCGAGCAACTCAAGGACGCCGGCCCGGTGCTGGCCGACCTGCCGCCGCTGCCACCCGATTTCATCGGCCTCTGCAAGTTTGCCAGCGCTTACTACCAGGCCCCCCTGGGGGAAGTGCTGCTGCAGGCCCTGCCGCCGGGCCTCAAGCGGCCGGTGCCCGCCGAGCGCCGGGCGGGGCGGCGCCCCAAGGCGCCGGACGCCCTGCCGCCCCCGGCCCTGACCGGGGAGCAGGCCGCCGCCGTGGAAGCGGTGGGCGCCGCCGCCGGTTTCACCCCCTTCCTCCTCCACGGCGTCACGGGCAGCGGCAAGACCGAGGTCTACCTGCGGCTGATCGAGCGCATCCTCGCCGCCGGCGGCCAGGCCCTGGTCCTGGTGCCGGAGATCAACCTCACCCCCCAGCTCGAGGAACGGGTGCGCCGCCGCTTTCCCGGTACGCCGGTGGCGGCGCTCCACAGCGAGCTCGCCGAGGCCGCCCGCGAACGCAACTGGCGGGCGGCTTTCAGCGGCGAGGCCCGCATCGTGCTGGGCACGCGGCTGGCCGTGTTCACTCCCATGCCGGCCCTGGCCCTCATCGTCGTGGACGAGGAACACGACCCCTCCTTCAAGCAGCAGGACGGCATGCGCTACTCCGCCCGGGACGTGGCGGTCTTCCGGGCCCGGGAGCGCGGCATCCCGATCCTGCTCGGCTCCGCCACGCCTTCCCTGGAGTCCTGGGCCAACGCCCGCAGCGGGCGTTACCGCCTGGTCACCCTGCAGGAGCGGGCCAACGCCCAGGCCACCCTGCCGCCGGTGCGCCTGGTGGATACCCGCCGCCTCGTCGTGCGCGAGGGCGTCGCCGAGCCGGTCCTGGCGGCGGTGCGGGAGCGCCTGGCGCGGGGCGAGCAGAGCCTGCTCTTCCTCAATCGCCGCGGCTATGCCCCGGTCCTGGCCTGCCCGGCCTGCGGCTGGATATCCCGCTGCCGGCGCTGCGCCGCCAACCTGGTCCTGCACCTGGCGGACAAGCGCCTGCGCTGCCACCACTGCGGCTTCGAGGCCCGCGTGCCGAGAAGCTGCCCTACTTGCGGCAACCAGGACATCCACCCCTTCGGCCGCGGCACCCAGCGGCTGGAGGCCTGGCTTCAGGGAGAATTCCCGGAGGCCAGGATTCTCCGCGTGGACCGCGACGCGGTGAAGAGCCGCAAGCAGTGGGAGGCGGTGCTGGAACGCATCCACGGCGGCGAGGCGGATATCCTGGTGGGCACCCAGATGCTGGCCAAGGGCCACGATTTCCCCCGCCTCACCCTGGTGGGCGTGCTGGGGGCCGATGCCGCCCTCTTCGCGGCCGACTGGCGGGCGCCCGAGCGGCTCTTCGCCCAGCTCATGCAGGTGGCGGGCCGGGCCGGGCGGGCGGAACTGAAGGGGGAGGTACTCATCCAGACCCAGTACCCCGACCACCCCCTCTACGCCGCCCTGGCCGGCCACGATTACCCTGGGTTCGCCGCCACCCTGCTGCGGGAGCGGGAACAGGCGGGCTTCCCGCCCTATGCCTTCCAGGCCATGCTGCGGGCCGAGGCGCCCCACATGGCCGACGCCATCGCCTTCCTCGCCAGCGCCCGCAGCCTGTCCGCCGTGGCGGCGCACCCCGAGGTCAGCCTCTACGACCCGGTGCCCATGCACCTCTCCCGCCTGGCCAACCTGGAGCGCGGCCAGTTGCTGGCAGAATCGTCCTCCCGCCGGGCCCTGCAGGCCTTCCTGCCGCGCTGGCGGGAAGCCATCGAGGGCCTCAAGGCGCCGGCGCGGCTGCGCTGGCACCTGGAGGTGGACCCCATCGAGTTCTAAAACCCGGCCGCCAGGTCTCCACCTCCGACGAAAATGGCGCCCGGAGTCTGGCCGGATGGCGAGGAGGGCGGTGGGCTACCCCTGCCGCAAACGCGCGTCTAGTCGGGCCGGGCGTGGAAGCCCGGCGGCGGCGGTGCATCCGGCCGGGTGCGCAGCCACTCCGCCCGCTGCCGGATCTTGGCCCGCCAGGATTCCGCCAGGCCGGGGGCGGCGGCCACGGCCTCCAGAGCCGCCGCCCCCGGCCGGTGGGCCCGCCACAGGGCCATGGCGTCGGCCAGGGGGATGGGGTGGGAGGCGCGTTCCTCCAGGGCCGGGATGTCTCCCGGCTGCGCCATCCCGGGCGTCAGGACGCGCCAGTACCAGCCGGTGAGCCCGGTTTCGGCGATGAAGGCGGCCATGCCGTCGCAGGCGAAGCGGGTGTCGATCTTCCAGCAGGGGCTGCGGGGCTGGCTCAGTTGCAGGCGCACGCTGCCCAGGCGGAAGACGTCCCCCAGGCAGACGTCGGCCTCGGTGAGGCCGGCGCAGGAAATGTTCTCCCCCAGGCTGCCCGGGACCAGGACCGCCGCCGCTTCGGGAAAGCGGGCGGCGAGGCGGGCGTAGTGCCCGGCCGGGTAGAGGTGGACGGCCTTCTCTGGGCCGCCGTGGACCTGGCGGTCGGCCTGTTGGTCCCCGGCCAGGCCCTCGCGGCCGAAGGCCACTGGCCCGGCGAGCGCCTCCTTGTACATGCCGGTGCTGCGGCTGCTGTCGGGAAGGAGGCGGATGCCGCCGGCGAAGAGGGTGACGGGACCGCCGGTCATGGCTCAATCATTCCACAGCCAGGCGGCCCCCCGTACCCCGGAGGAGTCCCCATGGCGGGCGGGCAGCAGGCGGGTGCGCACCTCGTCGGAAAAGACGTGGCGGCCCCAGCGGGCCGGAACGGCCTCGTAGAGGCAGGCGATGTTGGAGAGGCCGCCGCCGAGGACGATGACTTCCGGGTCGAGGAGGTTGATGACCGAGGCCAGGGCCCGGGCCAGCCGGCCGGCATAGGCATCCAGGGTGGCCTGGCAGGCAGCGTCGCCGGCGGCGGCGCGAGTGGCGATCGCTGCCGCGTCCCCGGTCTGTCCGGTGCGGGCAGCGTGCTGGCGGGCCAGGGCCGGGCCACACAGATAGGTCTCGATGCAGCCGGCACGGCCGCAATAGCAGGCGGGCAGGGGCAGGTCGTCGCCGACCGGCAGGGGCAGCGGGTTGTGGCCCCATTCGCCGGCGATGGCGTTGCCGCCGACGAGGAGCCGGCCGTCGACGACGATGCCGCCGCCGACGCCGGTGCCGAGGATCACCCCGAAGACCGTGTCCGCCCCTTCCCCGGCGCCATCCACCGCCTCGGAGAGGGCGAAGCAGTTGGCGTCGTTGGCCAGGCGCACGGGCCGCTGCAGCAGGGCCTGCAGGTCCCGGCGCAGGGGTTGGCGATTGAGCCAGGTGGAATTGGCGTTCTTGACGAGGCCGCTCTTCCGGGATTCGGCGCCGGGGATGCCGACGCCGACGCTGCCGCGGGTGCCCAGCTCGGCTTCGACGGCTTCCACCAGGCCGGCGATGGCCGTCACCGTGGCCAGGTAGTCGTGCCGGGGGGCCGGGATGCGCCGGCGCAGGCGCTCGGTGCCGTCATCGTCCAGGGCGACGATCTCGATCTTGGTGCCGCCCAGGTCGACCCCCAGGCGCACCTCAGGTTTCCTGCAGGGCCGCCAGGGCGGCGGTGTAGATGTCCTGGCACTGGCGCTGGTTGGCGATGGATACCTTGAGGTCGCGGATGATGCCGTCGTCGAGGCCGAAGATCCAGCCATGGACGGTGATCTGCTGGCCCCGGTTCCAGGCTTCCTGGAGAACGGTGGTGTGGCAGACGTTGAGCACCTGTTCGATGACGTTCAGTTCGCACAGGCGGTCGACGCGCTTGCGGTCGTCGGCGATGGCATCCAGCGTGACGTCGTGTTTCTGCTTGACGTCCTGGATGTGGCGCAGCCAGTTGTCCACCAGGCCCAGGCGCAGGTTGTCGTGGGCCGCCTTGACGCCGCCGCAGCCGTAATGGCCGACCACCAGCACGTGCTTGACGCGCAGGACGTCCACGGCGAACTGCAGCACCGACAGGCAGTTGAGGTCGCTATGGACCACCTGGTTGGCGATGTTGCGGTGAACGAATACCTCCCCGGGCAACAGCCCGGTGATCTGGTTGGCGGGCACCCGGGAGTCGGAGCAGCCGATCCAAAGGTACTCGGGGCTCTGGATCTTGGCCAGGCGGTCGAAGAACTGGGGGTCTTCGGCGCAGATGCGTTCGGACCACTCCCGGTTTTTCTCGAAGAGATGCTCGATGCTGTTCATGAATGCGCTCCAAGGATACTGGGGCGCATTCTACCCGAGGCCCGGAACCCTAAACCCTGACCGCGACGCCCTTGACGTTGCCGTGGGTGGAGGTGAAGGTGCGCAACACGCTGCCGCCGGCTTCCAGCAGCAGGGAGAACAGGTTGCGCTCGGAATAGAGGCAGACCGACCGCCGGATGTCGTACTTGTCGGCCATGGCTGGCGCCAGGGGGCAGAAGCGCCCCTCCAGGGGCTGGTCGCGGCCGGGGTAGTCGTCCCCCAGCTCCGAATGGAGGCCGAGGATGGACACGTAGAGCTTGCCGCCGATTTTCAACTGCAGCAACAGATGGCGCACCAGGCGGCGGGCCTTGTCGTAGGGCATGCTGCACAGGCCCCGGCGGCAGACGATGATGTCGAAGGGCTCCCCGGGAAAGGGATCCGTCATGGACGGCAGGTCGCAGGGCATGAAATGGATGGCATCCTTCAGGCCGGCCGCCAGGATGCGTCCCCTTACGCTGCCTTCGACCTCCGCCGCGTCGGCGGCGGTCACCTTGCAATCGAGCTTGGCCATGGCGATGGCCAGGTCTCCCGTGCCCGCCGGAACCACCAGGGCGCGCACCGTGTTGCCAAAGCGGCGGCGCTTGACGATTTCCTCGAAGACCAGGCGTTCCAGTTCGTCGGTGCCGGCGTGCAGCGGATTGGCGATAATATTTGTGGTCATGGCCACTCCTCCTGCAAGGATTCTGCATCAGGGAAGGCTGATCTGACAACACTCACCAAAGTAGGAGGAGCGGCGATGTTGGTGACTTTCGTTTCGAGCGAAACCGGCGAACTGCTGATGTTTGCCGATGTGGCCCGGCAGTTGCTGCAGGCCTGCGGCAAGGCGACGACAGCCCACGGCGCCTTCACCGTGGAGGAAATGGCGGGCGCGGCGGCGCGCCTGCGGCAGGCCGTCGAGCGCGGCGAAGCCCCCCCGTCGGCGGCGGCGGACGGCGACGAGGACGTCCAGCCCATCGCCCTCGGCCGGCGGGCCTGGCCTTTCATCGACATGCTGGAGCGGACCGCCCGGGGCGGTCCGAAGGCCAATATCGTCTGGGACGCTGCGGCCGATTTCTGAGGCCGCGGTCAGGCGCGCCTTTCCACGACCACGTAATACTTGCGCACCGGTTCCAGCACCGCAAAGGTGCCGGTGAAGCCCGCCGGGATCACGCAGGCGTCGCCGGGGCCGAATTCCCGGGCGCGGCCTTCCCCATCACTGATGCGGATGCGGCCGCTGATGACGCAGAAGAACTCGTCCTTCCCCGGTGGGAAGGCGATGTTCCAGGCACCCGGCTCGCAGGCCCAGATGCCGGCCGACATTTCGCCGCTGGCGTCGGTGAAGTGATTCCAGGTGCTGCGGGTGGGGTTGCCGTCGACCCGGCGGTCGGGGCGGGGATGGTCGATGGCCGGTTCGAGAATTTCGGCGAAGGTGACGAGGGAATTCGTGGGCATGCGGGATCCGGGCGTTCAGAGGAATACCGGCTCCGGTTCCAGCCGGACGCCGAAGCGGGCGAGGACGTCCCCCTGTACGGCGGCCATGGCGGCGCGCACGTCGGCGCCGGTGGCACCGCCCCGGTTGACCAGGACCAGGGCCTGTTTTTCGTACATGGCCACCGGCCCGAGAGCTTTCCCCTTCCAGCCGGCCTGCTCGATGAGCCAGCCGGCGGCCAGCTTCACCCGGCCATCCGGCTGCCGGTAGCAAGGCAGGCCGGGATGGCGCCGGGCCAGATCCTCGGCCGTGGCGGCATCCACCACGGGGTTGTGGAAGAAGCTGCCGGCATTGGGGATGGCCGCCGGGTCGGGCAGCTTGCGGCGGCGGATGGCGGCGATGGACTCGGCCACGTCGCCGGGGCGAGGGGTGGCAATGCCCCGGGAGGCCAGCTCCGCCGCCACGTCGCCGTAGCGGATGTTGGCGGTCCAGGCCCGGGGCAGGCGGAAGGTCACGCCGACGATGGCGAAGCGGCCGGAAAGATGCCAGCCCTCCTGCTTGAAGATGCTGTCCCGGTAAGCGAAGCGGCAGTCCTCGCGGGGGAAGGCCACCAGGCAGCCGGTGGCAAAGTCGTAGGCGGTTAGCCGATGGAAGCGTTCCGCCACCTCCAGGCCATAGGCGCCGATGTTCTGGATGGGGGCGGCGCCGACGGTACCGGGGATGAGCGTGAGGTTCTCCAGGCCGGGCCAGCCCATGGCCAGGGTCCATTCCACGAAATCGTGCCAGTTCTCGCCGGCGCCCGCCTCCACGTACCAGGCATCGGCGTCCTCCCCGGCCAGGCGTCGGCCGGGAATGGCCATGTGCAGGACCAGGCCGTCGTAGTCGCCGGTGAGCACCAGGTTGCTGCCGCCGCCGAGGACGAAGCGCGGACTGCGGGCTAGCGCCGGGTCGTGCAACTGTTCGACGGCGGTAATGCGGGCATAGCCGGCCGCCTTGCCGGGGAGGGCAAGGGTGTTGAGGGGGGCGAGGTCGACGCCGGCCTGGATCGGGGGCATGGCGGCTATCAGAGCAGCGGCGCCAGCCAGCGCTCGGCTTCCTCGAGGGGCAGGCCCTTGCGCCGGGCCCAGTCTTCCAGCTGGTCGCGGCCGATCCTGGGGATGGCGAAGTAGGTTGCCGCCGGGTGGCCAAGGTAGAAGCCCGATACCGAGGCCGCCGGCGTCATGGCGCAGGATTCGGTGAGACCCATGCCGATGGCGGGAGCGTCCAGGAGGGCGAAGAGGTCGCGCTTGGCGGTGTGGTCCGGACAGGCAGGGTAGCCGGGGGCGGGGCGGATGCCCCGGTATCGCTCGGCGATGAGGGCGTCGTTGGCGAGATTTTCGCCGGCGGCGTAGCCCCAGAATTCGGTGCGCACCTTCCTGTGCAGCCACTCGGCGGCGGCTTCGGCCAGGCGGTCGGCGAGGGCTTTCAGCATGATCGCCGAGTAGTCGTCGTGGGCAGCCTCGAAGCCGGCGATCTTGGCCTCGATCCCCAGCCCGGCGGTGACGGCGAAGGCGCCGGCGTAATCGTTGTCGCCGACGAAATCGGCCAGTGCCGTATTGAAACGGCCGGCGGGCTGCTTGATCTGCTGGCGCAGGCCGATCCAGCGGGCAGCTTCGGCGCTGCGCGATTCATCGGCGTAGAGGACGATGTCCTCGTTGTCGCCCCGGGCCGGGTAGAGGCCGAAGACCGCCCGGGCCGTGAGCCATTTTTCCGCCACGATCTTCGCCAGCATGGCCTGGGCGTCGTGGAAGAGCTGGCGGGCGGTTTCGCCGACCGTTTCGTTGTTGAGGATGGCCGGGTAGCGGCCGGCCAGGTCCCAGCTCTGGAAGAATGGCGACCAGTCGATGAAGGCGACGAGGTCGGCGAGGGGGATGTCCAGGGTCCGCCGGCCGAGCTGGGCCGGCCGGGCCGGCGTGTAGGGTTCGTTCCACGTGAAACGGTTGGCGCGGGCTTCCGCCAGCGACACCAGGGTTGCGCCCTTGCGCCCGGCGTGCTCGGCCCGCACGGTTTCGTATTCGGCGGCGATCTCGGCGACATAGCCGGCCTTCTGCTCTGCGGAAAGCAGCTTGGTGGCGACGCCGACGGCGCGGGAGGCATCCGGCACATAGACCACCGGGCCATCGGTGTTGGTGGCGATCTTGATGGCGGTGTGGGCGCGGCTGGTGGTGGCGCCGCCGATCAGGAGCGGCTGGGTCAGGCCCTGGCGCTTCATCTCGGCGGCGACGTGGGCCATTTCTTCCAGCGAGGGCGTGATCAGGCCGGAGAGGCCGATGATATCCGCCTTGTGCTCCCGAGCTGCGTGCAGGATGTTCTCGCAGGGCACCATGACGCCGAGGTCGATGACGTCGTAGCCGTTGCAGCCGAGCACCACGCCGACGATGTTCTTGCCGATGTCGTGCACGTCGCCCTTGACCGTGGCCATCAGGATCCTGCCCTTCGAGCCGATGCCGGAGCGGGCTTTTTCTTCCTCGATGAAGGGGACGAGGTGGGCCACGGCCTGCTTCATGACGCGGGCCGACTTGACCACCTGGGGCAGGAACATCTTGCCGGCGCCGAAGAGGTCGCCGACGTGGTTCATGCCGGCCATCAGCGGGCCTTCGATGACGGCGAGCGGCGGCTTGCCCTCGGCGGCCAGCTTGGCGCGGACTTCCTCGGTATCGGCCACCACGAAATCGGTGATGCCCTTGATGAGGGCGTGTTCCAGGCGTTTCTCCACGGGCTGCTCGCGCCAGGAGAGATCGGGGCCGGCATCCTTGGCCTTGCCTTCCTTGACCGTCTGGGCGAACTCGACCAGGGCCTCGCCGGCGCCCGGGTGGCGGTTCAAGACCACGTCCTCGACCTTGGCCCGCAGTTCGGGCTCCAGGTCGTCGTAGACGCCCAGCATGCCGGCGTTGACGATGCCCATGGTCATGCCGCTCTGGATGGCGTGGTAGAGGAAGACGGTGTGGATGGCTTCGCGCACCGGGTCGTTGCCGCGGAAGGAGAAGGACACGTTCGACACGCCGCCGGAAACGTGGGCGTGGGGCAGGTTGTCCTTGATCCAGCGGGTGGCCTGGATGAAATCGACGGCGTAGTTGTCGTGCTCAGGGATGCCGGTGGCGATGGCGAAGATGTTCGGGTCGAAGATGATGTCTTCCGCCGGGAAGCCAATGCCGGTGAGCAAAGCGTAGGCCTTGCCGCAGATCTCGATCTTGCGGGCATAGGTGTCGGCCTGGCCCTTTTCGTCGAAGGCCATGACGATCACCGCCGCCCCGTAGCGGCGGGCGAGCCGGGCTTGCTCGATGAACTTGGCTTCGCCTTCCTTCATGGAAATGGAGTTGACGATGCCTTTGCCCTGGATGCACTTCAAGCCGGCCTCGATCACCTCCCACTTGGAAGAGTCGATCATGATCGGCACGCGGGAGATGTCCGGTTCCGAGGCGATCAGCTTCAAGAACTTGTCCATGGCGGCGATGGAATCGAGCATCGCCTCGTCCATGTTGATGTCGATGACCTGGGCGCCGTTCTCCACCTGTTGGCGGGCGACGGCCAGGGCGTCGTCGAAGCGGCCTTCGAGGATCATGCGGGCGAAGGCCTTGGAGCCGGTGACGTTGGTCCGCTCGCCGACGTTAACGTAGAGCGAACCGGGCAGGACGTTGAAGGGCTCAAGGCCGGACAGGCGCAGGGCCGGTACGATTTTTGGCGTCCGGCGTGGCGTGACAACCGCCACCCGCTCGGCGACGGCGCGGATGTGGTCCGGCGAGGTGCCGCAGCAGCCGCCGACGATATTGACGATGCCGGCCTTCGCCCAGCTCTCGATTTCGTCGGCCAGCATGTCCGGCGTCTCGTCGTAGCCGCCGAAGGCGTTGGGCAGGCCGGCGTTGGGGTGGGCGGAGACGAAACAGTCACAGACGCGGGAGAGTTCCTCCACGTACTGGCGCAGTTCCTTGGCGCCCAGGGCGCAGTTGAGGCCGAAGGAGAGCGGCCGGATGTGGCGCAGGGAATTCCAGAAGGCTTCGGCGGTCTGGCCGGACAGGGTGCGGCCGGAGGCATCGGTGATGGTGCCGGAGATCATCACCGGCCAGCGCCGGCCGGCGGCGTCGAAGTATTTTTCGATGGCGAAGAGGGCGGCCTTGGCGTTCAGGGTGTCGAACACCGTCTCCACCAGCAGGATGTCGGCGCCGCCCTCGCACAGGCCGGTGGCGGCCTCGACGTAGTTGGCGACCAGCTCGTCGAAGCTGACGTTGCGGTAGCCGGGGTCGTTCACGTCCGGCGAGATCGACGCCGTGCGGCTGGTGGGGCCGAGGACGCCGGCGACGAAGCGCGGCCTGGCCGGGTTGGCGGCGGTGAATTCGTCACACAGCCGGCGGGCCAGGCGTGCCCCTTCGAAATTCAGCTCATAGACGATCTCGGTCAGGTTGTAGTCGGCCTGGGAGACGGCGGTGGAGTTGAAAGTGCAGGTTTCGAGGATGTCGGCGCCGGCTTCCAGGTAATCGCGGTGGATGCCTCCGATGATGTCCGGCCGGGTCAGCACCAGCAGGTCGTTGTTGCCCTTGAGGTCGTGGGGGTGGTCCCGGAAGCGCTCGCCGCGGTAATCCGCCTCGGTCAGGCCGTGGCGCTGGATCATGGTGCCCATGGCGCCGTCGAGGACGAGGAGGCGCTGGGCGAGAAGGGCGGAGAGTTCGGATGTACGATCGGGCTGCATGGATCACCTCGGCAAAGCAGAAATGCACCGGAGACACCGCAAAAGCAAACGGCGCCACAAACCGGCTGGGTTTGCGAGCGCCGTTGATCGTTGCCGAGCCTGGCCCCCGCAGTGGGGAGGGGTCGCAGCGCTCCTCGGCAGACCCGCTAGTTTACTTGCCGCCGGGGGCGATGCCAAGGGCAGGGTCAGCCCCGCGTTTCGACGCGGCGGGAGGTCTTTTTCACCAGTCCGTCGCCCAGGTTGAAATGCACGTGGAAATGGGCCTCCTCGGTGGGAATCGTGCCGGCCACCCGCCAGTCCCAGATTTCTTCCTGCAGGTTGTCGAAGACCTGGACCGAGCCGGGCTTGCCCAGCAGGCGGCGCACTGCCGCCCGATCCATGCCTTCCTGCACCCGGGCCAGGTACTCGGCGGCGAGCACCTGTTCGATGCGCACCAGCACCTGGCTGGCGTCGAAGGTGAGCATGTGGCATTCGATGCCGTTGGGCTGGCGGTTGTATTCCCAGGTGACCGTGCCGTCGTCGTTGCGGTGCTCGAAGCCGGGGTTGCCCAGGCGGGCGCGGACTTCGGCGGCGGTGGCGATGCCCGGCTTCAGTTCCCGCAGGGCGGGGCCGTCACAGGCCGGGAGCAGGGCGGCAGCAACGGCGGCGGTGGCGGTGGCGATCCAGGCAGGGAGTTTCATGGCGGCGTCTCCTGAGGTGGATGGCGGAACTTTACGCCCGCTGGCTGGGATCGGGATAATATCGGCGTTCACTAATTCTCCCACCCGCCATGCGTCATCTTACTCCGCGCCAGACCCACGACTTCCTGCGGCAGTCGGAGCGGGCCCTCTTCGTCGATTGCCGCAGCGAAACCGAGTTCATGTACGTGGGCCACCCGGTGGGTGCTGAACACCTGGCTTGGCAGGACGGTCCGGACTGGGAGGTCAATCCGCGCTTCGCGGAGCAGATGCGGCGCCTCGCCGGCGGCAGCCTGGACCGGCCGGTGGTCCTCATCTGCCGCAGCGGCCAGCGCTCCATCGAAGCCGGGTTCTGCCTGGAGGAGGCGGGTTTTACCGACGTCATCAATGTCCTCGAAGGCTTCGAGGGGCCCCTGGACGAGCATTTCCACCGCGGCACCCTGGGTGGCTGGCGCCATGCCGGCCTGCCCTGGCAGCAGTCGTAACGGCTATCCGGCGACGATCCGCCGGTGCCGCCAGGCGGCGAAGGCGCCGGTGGCGAGGAGGGCGGTCATCCCCAGGGCCAGGGTCAGGGTCGACGACCACAGCAGCGGCGCCAGCAGGCCGGCGGCAATGCCGTTCACCGCTGCCTGCAGGAAAGTCTGGCAGGAGGCAGCCAGGCCCCGCTGCTGGGGAAAGGGGTCCAGGGCGTAGAGGGTGAGGCAGGGGGTGGCGATGGACATGCCCAGGGTATAGATCGGCAGCGGCAGCACGTTCCACGGCAGGCCCGGCGGCAGGGCCAGGTTGATGGCGATGTTGAGCAGGGCGGCGCAACCCATGACCAGGAAGCCGAGGGCGATGGTGCGGTCCCGGGAAACCTTGCCCGCCAGCCGCCCGGAAATCCACGAGCCGGTGAGCAGCCCGCACATGGTCGGTCCGAACAGCCACAGGAAGCCGGTTTCCGACACTCCCAGGTGCGTCATCAGGAACACCGGCGCCGACAGCACGTAGATGAAAAAGCCGGCGAAATTGCAGGCCAGCGCCCCGCAGGCGAAGAGGAAGCGGGGCGACGTCAGCACCGTGCGGTAGGTGGCCAGGAGGTAGCGGGGGCGCAGGCTCTGGCGCTTTTCCGGCGGCAGGGTCTCGGGCAGGCGGCGCCAGCAGACCAGGGCCAGGGCGGCGGTCATCAGCGCCAGGAAGACGAAGACCGAGCGCCAGCCGAACCAGTGCTGCAACTGGCCGCCGATGAGGGGGGCCAGCGCCGGCGCGAAGGCGAACATCATGGTGATGTGGGCCATCAGCCGCTGGGCCGGCGGCCCGTCGAATAGGTCGCGGACGATGGCGCGGCTGACCACGATGCCGGCGCCGGCGGTGATGCCCTGGAGGCCGCGCAACAGCCACAAATGCTCGATGCGGGTAGCGAGGGAGCAGCCCAGGGAAGCCAGGGCGAAGAGGGCGAGGGCGGCGAGGATGACCCGCTTGCGCCCCAGGGCGTCGGCGATGGCGCCATGCCACAGGGTCATCAGGGAGAAGGGCAGCAGGTAGGCGGAAAGGGTCTGCTGGACCTCGATGGGGCTGGCCTGCAGTTGCTCCCCGATCTCGTGGAACGAGGGCAGGTAGGTGTCGATGGCGAAGGGCCCCAGGGCCGACAGGGCCGCCAGCAGGAAGGCGATGCCGGGCGGCGGGGCGGGGGGCCGGGACGCGGCTTCAGTCACGGGCCAGGCGCCGGTACTGGATGGCTTCGGCCACGTGGGGCGCGCGCACCTCGGCGCTGTCCGCCAGGTCGGCGACGGTGCGGGCGACCTTGAGGATGCGGTGCCAGGCCCGGGCGGAGAGATCGAGACGGACCATGGACTGCTTGAGCAGCGCGGCACCGGCGGTATCCGGCGTGCAGTGGCAGTCCACCTCCGCCGGGGTGAGCCGGGCATTGGGCTTGCCCTGGCGGACTTCCTGCCGGGCCAGGGCCGCCGCCACCCGTTCCCGGACCGCCGCCGACCCTTCGCCGTCCGCCTTGCCCGCCAGGGCCTCGGCCGGCAGGGTGGGGACTTCGATCTGGAGGTCGATGCGGTCGAGCAGGGGGCCGGAGATGCGGCCGCGGTAGCGGCTCACCTGGTCGGGCGTGCACCGGCAGCGCCCGCCGGGGTGGCCGTGGTAGCCGCAGGGGCAGGGGTTCATCGCCGCCACCAGCTGGAACTCGGCGGGAAACTCCGCCTGCCGGGCCGCCCGGGCGATATGGATGCGGCCCGATTCCAGCGGCTCCCGCAGGGTTTCCAGCACCTTGCGGTCGAATTCGGGGAGTTCGTCAAGGAAGAGCACGCCCTGATGGGCCAGGGAAATCTCCCCCGGCCGGGGAGGGTTGCCGCCGCCGACCAGGGCTACCGCCGAAGCGGTGTGGTGCGGCGAGCGAAAGGGGCGCTGGGAGAACCGCTGCGGATCGAATCGCCCGACCAGGGAGTGCACCGCCGCAGAAGAGCGGGCGGCAGCGGCGGCCAGGGGCGGCAGGAGCCCGGGCAGGCGGGCCGCCAGCATGGACTTGCCGGCCCCTGGCGTGCCCACCATCAGCAAGGAATGGCCGCCGGCCGCCGCCACCTCCAGGGCGCGCTTGGCCTGGGCCTGCCCGCGCACCTCGGCGAGATCGGGATAGGGCGGCTGGAGGGCGGCCTGGGGGGGCTGGGCGGCCGGCAGCGATTCCCGCTCGGCGAGGTGGGCGCATACCGCCAGCAGCGAAGTGGCCGCCAGGATGCCGTCGCGGCCGGTGAGAGCTGCTTCCCCGGCGCTCTCTGCAGGGAGCACGAAGCGACGCCCGCCTCCGGCGGCCTGCAGCGCCATGGCCAGGGCGCCCCGCACCGGGCGGAGGGCGCCGGTGAGGGACAACTCCCCGGCGAATTCGTGGCTGTCCAGCAACCCGGCCGGCACCTGCCCGCTGGCGGCCAGGATGCCCAGGGCGATGGGCAGGTCGAAGCGGCCGGATTCCTTGGGCAGGTCGGCGGGGGCCAGGTTGGCGGTGATGCGCTTGGCGGGGAAGTCGAAGCCGGAATTGACGATGGCGGCGCGGACCCGGTCACGGGCTTCCTTGACCTCGGTGTCGGGCAGACCTACCAGGGTGAAGCTGGGCAGGCCGCTGGCGAGATGGACTTCGACGGTGACCGGCGGGGCGTTGAGGCCATCCAGGGCCCGGCTATGGACGACCGCCAGCGCCATGGGTCGGGGGGCGGGGAATTATTGGCCCTGGCGGCCGCGTTCGAGGGCGTCGACCCGGGCTTCCAGTTCCCTCAGTTTTTCCCGGGTACGGGCGAGCACCTGGGCCTGGATGTCGAATTCCTCCCGGGTGACCAGGTCCAGCTTGGCAAAAAAACCGGAAAGAACGGCCTTGGCGTTCTTTTCCAGATCCCGGGCAGGGCTGGCGGCGATGAGGGCGCTCAGCTTGGCGCCAAGGTCGTCTAGGGCTTTCGGGTCGAGCATGGGATATCCTCCGAGGTTCAGCAGTTTAGCATAGCCCCCGACTGCACCCGGGGACGTCGTCGTGCCCGGTGGTGGTGCGCCCAGTGGCGACAATGCACATTATTGGTGCGTCGCCCTAGGCCATTCCGCCTATGTGGTTGTGCAAGGCATTGATTCGGATCAAAAAACGCCTCTGGCACAGGTCATGCTATTGCTGTGTTGCACAATTTTCTTTTCAATTTTTCACTTTAATGTCGGGAGAGACATGATGAAAAAAACCTTGATCGCCCTTGCCGTTGCTGCTGGCTTCGTTGCTCCGGCCTTCGCCCAGACCGCCGCGCCGGCGGCTCCGGAGGCCAAGAGCCCCCATACCATCACCGGGAACATCGGGCTGTTCACCAGCTACCGTTTCCGTGGTATCGACCAGACCTTCGGCAAGCCGGCCCTGCAAGGCGGCATCGACTACAGCCACGAGAGCGGCTTCTACGCCGGCAACTGGAACTCCAATGTCAGCTCCGGCGCCGGCTATCCCAGCGGCAACCTGGAAATGGACTTCTACGGCGGCTGGAAGGGTGCCTTCGGCGACTTCGGCGTCGACGTCGGCGTCCTGCATTACTACTACCCGGGCTCCAGCGCCCGCACCCTCTCCAACAGCAACCACAAGCACACCAGCGCCCGTTCCGGCGGCACGGTCAACAACACCGAACTCTATGTGGCCGGTAGCTGGAAGTTCATCACCCTCAAGTACAGCTACGCTCTGAGCGACTACTTCGAACTGCCCGATTCCCAAGGCACCAGCTACCTCGACCTGTCCGCCAACTACGACCTGGGCAACGGCTGGGGCATCAACGGCCACGTCGGCCACCTCTACGCCAACGACTACACCTACGAATTCACCACCGGCAGCCGCAGCATCAGCTACACCGACTGGAAGGTTGGCGTGACCAAGGACATCGACGGCTGGATCTTCGGCCTGTCCTATGTGGACACCAACGCCAAGGGCAACTGCTCCAAGGCCGAGTTCTACTGCTTCTCCAATTCCTGGGCTGACGACGGGGATCTGGGCAGCAAGTTCAAGAACGCCGGTCGTGGCATCGGCGTGCTCTCCGTTTCCAAGACCTTCTAATCAGGCTTGACCCATTCCCCGCTGGCGACCCGGCCGGCGCCGGCGGGGAAAACAAATTCCCAACCTTGTGAGGATCTACTCATGAAATTCGTTACCGCCATCATCAAGCCGTTCAAGCTTGACGAAGTGCGTGAAGCCTTGTCCGCCATCGGCGTGCAGGGGATCACGGTCACGGAAGTAAAAGGTTTCGGCCGGCAGAAAGGGCACACCGAGCTGTATCGGGGTGCCGAGTATGTGGTCGATTTCCTCCCCAAAGTGAAGGTCGAGGCCGCCGTCAAGGACGACCAGCTCGACCAGGTCATCGAAGCCATCGAAAAATCCGCCAGCACCGGCAAGATCGGTGACGGCAAGGTGTTTGTCTTCGACCTCGAACAAGTCATCCGCATCCGCACCGGCGAGACCGGCACGGACGCCCTCTAAGGAGCCGACCCATGAAACGCGTATTCGCAATGCTGGCCCTGCTGGGCGCCGTCGCCTTCGGCGCCCCGGCCTGGGCTGACGAAAAGCCTGCCGAAGCGGCCCCCGCC
>DAINDE010000026.1:336-55266 GCA_036732025.1 Rhodocyclaceae bacterium | reverse complement strand
CCTGAAACGCCCGCCAGTCCATCGCCGCTCCCGCCGGGGGCGGCGCCTGCCATTGCGTTTCAGGAGATTCCCATGCAGCAGCGAAAGATCGCGCTGGCCGCCGCCCTGGCTTTTGCCGGGGTTGCCCAGGCCGCCGACGACAACGACCTGGCCGCCATCCGCGCCCAGATCGACGACATGAAGAAGACCTACGAGCAGCGCATCGCCGCCCTCGAACAGAAGCTCGCCCAGGCCGAGGCCAAGGCGGAGCGGGCCGAAGCCCGGCCCGGCGAAGGGGCGCCGGCGGTCGCGGCGGCGCGCCCGGCCGCCGGGCAAAGCGCCTTCAACCCCGAGATATCCGTCATCCTAGACGGCAAGTACGCATCCACCTCCCGCCGCCCGGAAACCTACCGGCTGCAGGGCTTCGTCCCCAACGGCGGCGAGATCGGGCCGCCCCGCCGCAGCTTTTCCCTGGGGGAGACCGAACTGGCCATTTCCGCCAACGTCGATCACCTCTTTCGCGGCAACGTCCGGTTCTCCGTCGCCGACGAGGGCGGCGAGAGCAGCATCGGGACCGAGGAGGCGAACGTCGAGACCCTGTCCCTGCCGGCCGGCCTGAAGCTCAAGGCCGGGCGCTTCCTCTCGGGCATCGGCTATGTCAACCAGCAGCATCCCCATAGCTGGGACTTCGTCGATGCGCCCCTCGTCTACAAAGCTTTCTGGGGATCGCGGCTGTCCAACGACGGCCTGCAGGCGCGCTGGGTGGCACCGACGCCCCTGTTCCTCGAAATCGGCGCCGAAGTCGCCCGGGGCGGCGGTTTCCCCGGCAGCGAGCGGGACAAGAACGGCAGCGGCCTGGGCACCCTCTTCGCCCATGTCGGCGGCGACGTTGGCGACTCCCACGCCTGGCAGGCGGGACTTTCCTACGTGCGTACCCACGCCCGGGAGCGGCGCTGGGAGGACGTCGATGCCGGCGGGCTGGCGACGGCCAATGCCTTCACCGGCCGCAGCACCACCTGGGGGGCGGACTTCGTCTGGAAATGGGCGCCCAATGGCAATGCCGCCCGGCAGAATTTCAAGTTCCAGGCCGAATACTTCCAGCGCCGGGAAGACGGCCAACTCGCCTACGACGACAGCGCCGGCGGCAACCGGGTGGGCAGCGCCAGCGACGGCTTCCGCAGCCGCCAGTCGGGCTGGTACGCCCAGGGCGTCTGGCAGTTCATGCCCCAGTGGCGGCTGGGCTATCGCCACGACGCGCTGGACTCCGGCAGCCTGGGCATCGGCCTCGTCGATGCCGGGGTCCTTGCCGCTGCCGACTTCCCGACCCTGGCCCGATACCGCCCCCGGCGCGACAGTCTGATGGTGGACTGGTCTCCCTCCGAATTCTCCCGGGTGCGGCTGCAATTCGCCCGGGATGATTCCCGCGGGCCGGGCGAAGCGGACAACCAGTTCTTCCTCCAGTACATCATGAGCCTGGGCGCCCACGGCGCCCACGCCTTCTAGGAGCACGCCATGATGAGATTGATCGCGGCCAGCGTCCTTGCCTGCCTTGCCTTGCCGGCCCTGGCGGTCGTCAACGTCTTCGCCACCGTTCCCGAATGGGCGGCGCTGGCCCGCGAGGTCGGTGGCGACAAGGTGAAGGTCTACGCCGCCACCCACGCCCTGCAGGACCCCCATCGCATCGAGGCCCGGCCTTCCCTGCTGGCCCAGGCCCGTTCGGCGCAACTGGTGGTCGCTGCCGGCGCCGACCTGGAAATCGGCTGGCTGCCCGTGGTGCTGCGGGATTCCGGCAACGCCGCCATCCAGCCGGGGCGCCCCGGCTATTTCGAGGCGGCGCACTGGGTCACCCCCCTCGAGGTGCCGGCCAGCGTCGACCGCGCCCAGGGCGACGTCCATCCCGCCGGCAACCCCCACATCCACCTCGATCCCCGCAACGTGCTCAAGGTGGCCGCGGCCCTGACGGCGCGGCTGGCCGAGATCGACCCCGCCAATGCCGCCGCTTACCGGGCCAACGGCCAGTCCTTTGCCGAACGCTGGCAGGCCGCGACGGTCCGCTGGGAAAAGCAGGGGGCGCCCCTGAAAGGCGTGCCGGTGCTGGTCCAGCACCGCTCCTTCTCCTATCTGCTCGCCTGGCTGGGCATGCGGGAAACAGGCACCCTGGAACCGAAGCCGGGGGTCGAGCCCGCCAGCGGCCATCTGAGTGAACTGCTGGCGCGCCAGCAGGCCCAGCCGGCGAAGATGGTGCTGCGGGCGGCCTACCAGAACGACGGGCCGAGCCAGTGGATCGCCTCCCGGGCGAAGATTCCCGCGGTGGTGCTGCCGTTCACCGTGGGGGGGACGCAGGCCGCCCAGGACCTCTTCTCTCTCTTCGACGACACCCTGGCCCGCCTGCTGGGAGCCTTGCCGTGACGGCCCTCCTTGCCGCCCGCGGCCTGGTCGTCGGCTGGGACCGGCCGGTGGCCGGCCCCCTGGACCTGGCCGTCGGCGCCGGGGAAATCGTCGGCCTGGCCGGCCCCAATGGCGCCGGCAAGTCCACCCTCCTCGCCGCCCTGGCCGGGGGCGGGCGCGTCTTCGCCGGCACCCTGGACAAGGCCCCGGGGCTGCGCATGGGCTTCCAGACCCAGGCCCTGCCCCCAGTCGAGGGCCTGCCCCTCGACGGCCGCGAGCTGCTCGCCCTCACCGGCGCAACCCCGGCCGGTTTGCCCCCCTGGCTGGCCGACCGCCTCGACCGCCGCCTCGACAAGCTCTCCGGCGGACAGCGCCAGTACCTGGCCCTGTGGGCCATCCTGCAGGCACCCGCCGACCTGCTGCTCCTCGACGAGCCTACCAACAACCTCGACGCCGCCGGCACCGAGCACCTGGCCGGCGCCCTGCGCCAGCGGGCGGAGGCGGGAGCGGGCATCGTCCTGGTCAGCCACGACACCGATTTCGCCGCGGCGGTGTGCGGCCACGTGGTGTATCTGGGAGCCAGCCATGGGTGAAATGCTTTCTGGCGTCTTCCTGGTGCCCTTTCTCACCGGGCTGGCCCTGGCCGTGCTGCTGCCGCTCCTGGGCTGCTACCTGCGCCTGCGCCACGAGTGGCTGGCCGCCCTGGCCTACGCCAACGTCGCCGCCGCCGGCGCCCTCGCCGCCATGGCGGCCAGCCTGCCCCTGGTGGCGGGGGGGCTGGCAGCATCCCTCGGGGCGGTGCTGGTGAAACGCCTTGCCGCCAGCCGCCTCGGCCGGGGTACCGCCTACGCCCTTCTCCTCATCGCCGGCTGGGCGGTGGCCGTCCTCATCGCCGCCAACCTGCCCATGGCCGAGCGCCTCGGCCATGCCCTCTTCGACGGCCAGCTCTATTTCGCCGATGGCGGCCACCTGCTGGTGGCGGTCCTCGGCGCCGCCATCATCGTCCCGTTGCTGGCGGTGCTGTCGCGGCGTCTGCTCCTGGCCGAGATCTACCCCCATCATTTTCGCATCCAGGGCCTGGCGGCCTGGCCCGTGCAACTGGGCTTCGACGTCCTGGTGGTGAGCGCCCTGGCCGCCGCCACCATGTCCCTGGGGGTGATGGGCACCTTCGCCCTGGCCTTCGTCCCGCCCTGGCTGGCCTTCGCCCGCGCCGCCAACTGGCGCCGGGGGTTGTTCCTGGCGACGGCCCACAGCCTGGCCGCCTACGTCGCCGCCTTCGCCCTGGCCCTGCATTTCGACCAGCCCTTCGGCCCCGTCCTCGCCCTGGTGGCGGCGACCAGCGCCCTGCCCCTGCTGCCCCGGCGGTGACGTTGCGTGCCGGTCTTGCGCGTGTTAAAACCACAACTCTAGAATTCGCCCATCCCATGGTTTTCTCTTTCTTCAAGAAGCCTCCGCAGAAGATGCCCGAGCGCCCCGCGGCGCGGCCGAAGCCGCTCACGCCGCCGTCGCCGGAGCCGTCTGACGCCGTGGCGGGGCAGGGCGAGCCGCCGGCCGCGGCGGAGGCAGCCGAGCAGGAGCGCAAGCCCGACCTGCCGCCCCTCGATTTCACCGATTCCCAGTTCGGCTTCACCGATTCCGGCATCACCGGCATCGAGGTCGAGAACGACTTCGACCCGGTCCAGGCGGACATCGAACAGGCGGCCGTCCTTTTCGCCAACAGCCAGGACAGCGCTGCCCGGGCGGTGCTGGAAGCCTCGGCCCGGGCCCATTCCGGCGCCCAGGCCGAGCGCCTGTGGCGCATGCTGCTCGACCTCATGCAGGTGCTCGGCGACCGGGCCGCCTTCGAGACCCTGGGGGAGGAATTCGCCCGTACCTGCGAGACCTCGCCGCCCACCTGGCGCTCCCCGGATACGGCGGCGCCGGCGGGCGGGGCGTCCGCAGGCGAGAAACGCATCATCCTGCAAGGGGTGATCGCCGGTGCCGATGCACCGGAAATCGTCCAGTTCCGCGAGGCGGTGGGGGCCAGGCTGCCGCTGCTCCTCGACCTCGGCAAGCTGGCCAGTTGCGACGAGGCTGCCGCCACCGAGTTGCTCGATCTCCTCCGGCAGACCCGCAAACAGGCGGTGGCCCTGGCCCTCGAGGGCACCGAGGGCCTGGTCGGCCGCCTGGAAAAACGCCTGGTGGTGGGCCAGCAGGAAGCCGCCAACACCTGGCTGCTGCTCCTCGAACTCTACCAGCGCCTGGGCAACCAGGAAGCCTTCGAGGAGAAGGCTGTCGATTACGCCGTGACCTTCGAGGTTTCCCCGCCGTCCTGGGAGGTGCTCAAAGCCCAGCCCAAGCCTGTGGCGCGGCCCGCCGCCGCTGCCGACGACGCTCACCACCTGACGGGGGAGCTGAAGAATTGCCGCTTCGAGGACGTGCAGGCCTACGTGGAATCGTGCCCGCGCCCGGTGCTGGACTTTTCCCGGGTCAAGCGCATGGATTTCTTCTCGGCCGGCCTGCTGCGCAACATCCTCGACCGCTGCCCCCGGGAAGGCAAGGAAGTCGTCATCCGCAATCCCCACCACCTGGTGGCGGAACTCATGGGCATCGTTGACCTTCCCAGCGTTGCCAAGATCATCGTTCGCAACTACTAGGATTCCCCATGGAGCAATATCACGGCACCACGATTCTGTCGGTGCGCCGGGGCAATCGTGTCGCCATGGGCGGCGACGGCCAGGTCACCCTCGGCAACATCGTCGTCAAGGCCACCGCCCGGAAAGTGCGGCGCCTCTACCAGAACCGCATCCTGGCCGGCTTCGCCGGCGGTACGGCCGATGCCTTCACCCTCTTCGAGCGCTTCGAGGCCAAGCTGGAAAAGCACCAGGGCAACCTGTTGCGTTCCGCCGTCGAACTGGCCAAGGATTGGCGCACCGACCGCATGTTGCGCCGCCTGGAGGCCATGCTGTCGGTGGCCGACACGGAAAATTCCCTGATCATCACAGGCAACGGCGACGTGCTGGAGCCTGAACAGGGCATCGTCGCCATCGGTTCCGGCGGTGCCTACGCCCAGAGCGCGGCGCGGGCCCTGCTGGAGAATACCGACCTCGATCCCGCCGCGATCGTGACCAAATCGTTGGAGATCGCCGGCGATCTGTGCATCTACACCAACCGCAACTTCACCCTGGAGGTGCTGGAATGACCACCATGACCCCCCAGGAGATCGTCCATGAGCTGGACAAGCATATCGTCGGCCAGGGCAACGCCAAGAAGGCCGTCGCCATCGCCCTGCGCAACCGCTGGCGGCGTTCCCAGGTGGCCGAGCCCCTGCGCCAGGAGATCACGCCCAAGAATATCCTCATGATCGGTCCCACCGGCGTCGGCAAGACCGAGATCGCCCGCCGTCTGGCGCGGCTGGCCAACGCCCCCTTCATCAAGATCGAGGCGACCAAATTCACGGAAGTCGGCTATGTCGGCCGGGATGTGGATACGATCATCCGCGATCTGGTCGAGATCGCCATCAAGGGCCACCGCGAGCGGGCCATGCAGCAGGTGCGGGCCCGGGCCGAGGACGCCGCCGAGGACCGCATCCTCGACGCCCTCCTGCCCCCTGCCCGCAGCCCCGGCTTTTTCGCCGAGAATGCCGGCCCGAGCGAGGACAACGCCACCCGCCAGAAATTCCGCAAGAAGCTGCGGGAAGGCGAGTTGGACGACAAGGAAATCGACATCGAGGTGGCGGCCCCCAGCATGCAGGCCGAAATCTTCGCACCGCCGGGCATGGAGGAGCTGACCCAGCAGATCCAGGGCATGTTCCAGAACCTGGGCGGGGGGCGCAAGAAGTCCCGCAAGCTGAAGATCAAGGAGGCCATGAAGCTCATCGTGGACGAGGAGGCGGCGCGCCTGGTCAATGACGAGGACGTGAAGCTGGAGGCGGTGAAGAACGTCGAGCAGAACGGCATCGTCTTCCTCGACGAGCTGGACAAGATCGCCAGCCGTGCCGAGACCCAGGGGGCCGACGTCTCCCGCCAGGGCGTGCAGCGGGACCTGCTGCCCCTGGTGGAGGGCACCACCGTCTCCACCAAGTACGGCATGATCCGCACCGATCACATCCTCTTCATCGCTTCCGGCGCCTTCCACCTGGCCAAGCCCTCGGACCTGATCCCCGAGCTGCAGGGCCGCTTCCCCATCCGGGTGGAGCTGGACTCCCTGTCGGTGGCCGACTTCGAGCGCATCCTGACCCAGACCGACGCCTGCCTCACCCGCCAGTACCAGGCCCTGCTCGAGACCGAGGGGGTGACGCTCGAATTCGCCGAGGCCGGCATCAAGCGCCTGGCGGAAATCGCCTTCCAGGTGAACGAGAAGACCGAGAACATCGGCGCCCGGCGCCTGTACACGGTCATGGAGAAGCTGCTGGAGGAGGTGTCCTTCGACGCCGGCAAGGCCGGCCTGGCCACGGTGACCGTCGATGCCGCCTACGTGGACGCCCGCCTGGGCGGCCTGGCCGGCGACGAGGATCTCTCCCGGTACGTCCTGTGAGCGGCGACGCCAGTCTCCCTTTCCGCATCACCGCCATCCTCTTTCCCATCTTCGCCATCGTCGCGGCGGGGTATTTCTACGCCCGCCGCCACAAGCCGGAGATGGCGGTGGCCAACCGCCTCAACATGGACGTCTTCGTGCCGGCCCTGGTCTTCGCCGCCATGGCCGGCAAATCCTTCGACCTGGCGGCCTACGGGCCCCTGGCCCTGGGGGCGCTGCTCCTGCTGCTGACCTGTGGCCTCGCCGCCTGGCCCGTCGCCCGCCTGCTGGGGGTGCCGGCCAAGACCTTCGTGCCCCCCATGCTGTTCAACAACTCCGGCAATATCGGCCTGCCCCTGGCCGTGCTGGCCTGGGGGGAAGCCGCCCTGCCGGCGGCGGTGATCCTGTTCATGGTCGAGAACACCCTGCATTTTTCCCTGGGCGCCCGCCTCCTCGACCCCCGGGCGCGGCTTCTCACCCTCTGGCGTATCCCCGTCGTGGCGGCGGCCGTAGCCGGCCTGGTGGTGGCCGTCTTCAAGCTGCCGCTCTGGCCGCCGGCAGTGACGGCCGTCAAGATGCTGGGGGACGTGTCGGTGCCGTTGCTGCTCTTCTCCCTGGGGGTGCGCATGACCGACGTTTCCTTCGGCGACTGGAAGATTTCCCTGGTCGGCGCCATCGGCCGGCCGCTGCTGGGCATGGCCGTGGCCTGGGGGATCGTCCAGGCCCTCGGCCTGCAGGGGCAGCAGGCGGCCATGCTCGTCGTCTTCGGCTCCCTGCCGCCGGCGGTGCTCAACTTCCTCTTCGCCGAGCGCTACAAGCAGGAGCCCCAGCGGGTGGCTTCCATCGTCCTGGTGGGCAACCTGGCGGCGCTGGTCTTTCTGCCGCTGTCCCTGGCCCTGGTCCTATGAGCCGCCGAAGCGGCCGAGCTGCCGGCGTTCGCGCTTGGTGGGGCGGCCCTGGCGGTCGGCGGCGGGGTCGGCGATGAAACGTCGGGATTCCCTTGCCGCTTCCCGGGCCGCTGCACTGACCGGCGTTTCCTCGTAAAGCAGCCGGGCCTCCGGGGCCGGGCCGCGGCGGTCCGCCAGGGCGCGCACGACCACTTCCCAGGATTCGGCGGCGGTGATGGTCAGCGCGTCGCCGACGCGCACTTCCCGGGACGGCTTTGCCCGCTGGCCATTGACGTGGACCCTGCCGCCCTCGACGGCCTCGCTGGCGAGGCTGCGGGTCTTGAAGAAGCGGGCAGCCCACAGCCATTTGTCCACGCGCAGCCGGTCCATGGCTTACTCCGCTGCCGGCACCGGTCGCCGGGCGCGGCGGCGGGCGAGGAAATTCTCCACCAGGGAATAGACGGCGGGCACCACCACCAGGGTGAGCAGGGTGGAGGAAATCATGCCGCCGATGACGGCGATGGAAAGCGGCTGGTTGGTTTCGGAACCGGCGCCGAAGCCCAGCGCCGCCGGCGTCAGGGCCAGGATCACGGTGGCCGAGGTCATGAGCACCGGCCGCATGCGGATGGGGCAGGCGTCGATCAGGGCCGCGTCCACGTCCAGGCCGCCCGCCCGCCGCTGGTTGGTGAGGTCGACGAGGAGGATGGAGTTCTTCGCCACCAGGCCGATGAGGAGCACCAGGCCGATCATGGAATAGATGTTCAGGGTCTGCCCGGTGGCCCACAGGGCGGCAACGCCGCCGATGATGGCCAGGGGCTGGGCGAGCATGACGATGAAAGGTTGCAGGAAGGAATCGAACTGGCTCGCCAGCACCATGTACAGCAGCACCAGGGCCAGGACGAAGGCGAAGGCCATGTACTTGGTGGTCTTGGCGAATTCCTCGGCCTGGCCGATGAGCTTGATCTGGTAGCCCGGCGGCAGATCGCCGGCGAGTTCCTTCACCTTGGCTACGGCCTCGCCCAGGGGCAGGGTCGGCGTGGCGAAGAAGGTGGCGGCATACTGCAGGTCGAAGCGGCCGATGACCGCCGGGCCCAGGGTCTCCTTGAAGCCGGCGACGGCGTCGAGGCGCACCAGCTTGCCCTCCTTGCTGCGCAGCCAGACCTTGGCCAGGTCCGCGGGCTGGGTGAATTCGCTCTCCCGCCCCTTGACGCGGATGTCGTAGCGCTGGCCGTCGCCCGGTTCGTCGTTGTACTTGGCGATGTCGATGCCGCCGGTCAGCATGTTGACGGCCAGGGCCACGTCGTTGGAAGTGAGGCCGGCGGCGGCGATGCGCAGGCGGTCGGGCTGGAAGACGAGTTGCGGCAGGTCGAGTTGGAGGTCGGTGTCGATACGCCCACCCAGGCCCGGTTCGGCGGCCAGCTTCTGCTGCAGCTCCCGGGTCAGGCGGCCGACTTCCGCCAGGTTTTCGCCGGCCAGGACGAACTGCAGGGGCTCGCCGCGCTGCCCCTGGACCATGGGGTAGGGGGCGGCGAAGACCCGGGCGCCGGGGATTTCCGCCAGTTCCTTGCGCAGGATGGGGAGGATTTCCTGCTGGCTGATGGAACGCTGGTCCCGGGGCGCCATGCGGGCGACGACGGTGCCCTGGTTGACCTGGCCGGCGGTGCCGAGGCCGATGAGGGCGAATTCGGTGACGATCTCCCGGTGGCTGCGCAGCACGGCTTCCACCATCTTCAGGCGGGAGTCGGTGTAGTCGATGGAGGAGCCGAGGGGGGTGCGCAGATAGACGAGGAAGCGGCCCTCGTCCTGGTCGGGGGCGAAGGTCTTGCCGACGCTGGCGAAGAAGAGGCCGCTGGAGGCGACGGCGACCACGGTGAGGGCGACGACGCTCCAGCGGTGGCCCAGGGCCCAGGCCAGGAGGCGGCGGTAGAGGGCGTCCAGCCGGGTGAAGCCGGTGGCGATGGCGGCATGGGCCCGGCTGTGGTGATGGCCCTTTTCCCGCACCGTCAGGAAGCGGGAGCAGAGCATGGGGGTCAGGGTCAGGGAGACGAAGAGGGAGACCAGCACACCGAAGGTCACCACCACGGCGAAGGAGCGGAAGAACTGGCCGATGATGCCGCTCATGAAGATGACCGGGGCGAAGATGGAAACCAGCGCCAGGGTGGCCGCCAGCACGGCGAAGAAGACTTCGTTGGCACCGTTGATGGCGGCCGAGACCGGGTCGGGGTCCAGTTCCTCCCGGTGGCGGAAAATGTTTTCCAGCACCACGATGGCGTCGTCCACCACCACTCCGATGAGGAGCAGCAGCCCCAGCAGGGTCAGGGAATTGAGGGTGTAGCCGAAGAAGTAGATGACGGCGATGGCCCCCATCAGCGACACCGGGATGGCCAGGGCGATGATCAGGGTGGAACGCACCGACTGGAGGAAGACCCACACCACCAGGGCGGCCAGCAGGGTGCCCTCGAGCAGGTGCTCCTTGAGGGCGTTGACGATCTCGAGGATGAAGACGGCGTCGTTGGAGACGATGTGCAACTGCATGCCGGGGGGCAGTTGAGGCCGCAGCTCGTTCTCGATCCTTTCCTTCACCTTGTCCACGATGGCCACGGTGTTGGTGTTGGTGATCTTGACGATGCCCAGGCCGATGGTGGTCTCGCCGTTGAAGCGGGCGAGCTGGCGGTTGTCGTTGAGGCCATCGACGACTTCGGCCACGTCCTGCAGGCGGATGGGAGCGCCGCTGGCGGTGGCCGCCTCCTTCTTCCAGGCCACCACCATCTGCTTCAGGCTGTCGGTGCTGTGGAATTCCAGGTCAAGCTTGACCAGGCTCTCGGTCTTCTCGCCGACCACGAAGCCGCCGGCCAGTTGCACGTGCTCCTTGGCGAAGGCGTCGTTGATGTCCTGGGCGGTGACGCCGAGGGCGGCCATGCGGTCGGGCAGCAGCTCGACGCGGATGGTGCGGTCCCGGCGCCCGCCCAGGCGCACTTCGCCGACGCCGTCGATGGTCTCCAGACGCTTCTTGAGGGTGTTGATGGCGTACTGGTTGAGCTGCTGCTGCGTACGGTCCCCTTGCAGGGCCAGCCACATGATGGGCTGGGCGTTGGTCTCCACCTTGGCGACGATGGGCGGGTCCACGTCCTTGGGCAGGCGCCTCAGCACCTGGTTCACCTTCGCCTGGACCTCGTTGAAGGCCACATCCACCTTCTTCTCCAGGTTGAAGGTGATGGCGATCACGGAGACGCCGGGGGATGAGGTGGACTGGATGTGCTCGATGCCCGGCGTCGAGTTGACCGAGCTCTCGATGATGTTGGTGACGGAAGCGTCGACGATGTCCGGGTTGGCGCCCTTGAGGGCGGTGGTGATGGAAACCACCGGGAATTCGATGTACGGGTAGCGGTCCATGCCGATGCGCCCGTAGCTGATGATGCCGAAGAGCACCAGGACCGCGTTGAGCATCCACGCCAGGACGTGGCGCTTGATGGAAAGCTCGGGCAGGGTCATCGGGCGGGCTGGGGCTTGCCGTCTTCAGGCCGGGCGGGCGCCGCCGCGCCCTTGACGGCGACCGGGGCCCCGTCGGTCAGGAAGCCGGCGCCGTCGAGGGCGACGGTTTCGCCCGCCTGGAGGCCGCGGACGATCTCCACCCGGCCCTCCTTCTTGCTGCCGACCTCCACCGGGCGCTGCTGGGCCTTGCCGTCGGCGACGACGTAGACGACCTTGCCGGCCGGCCGCAGCACCACCGACTGCTCGGGGACGACGATGGCCCCCTCCTTGCGCCCGGTGACCACCAGGCCGTCCACCGAGCCGCCTCCCTTCAGGGGGCCGGGGTTGTCGATGCGGGCGATGACCTCCACGGCCCGGCTGCCCTCCAGAGTGGTGGGACGGATGTCGTCGATCTCCCCGGCCACGACGGCGCCCGGCGCCAGCGGGCTGGACAGCCGCACCGGCATGCCGGTGCGCAGGCGGGCGGCGACCTGCTCGGGGAAGGGCAGGTTGGCCCGCAGGCGCCGGTTGGAGACCATGCGGAACATGGGGTCGCCAACCTTGACGTAGTCGCCGACGCTGACGATCTGGACTTCGATGCTGCCGTCGAAGGGGGCCGTCACCGTGGTCTTGCCCAGGTTGCCCCGGGACAGCTCGCTGCGGGAACGGGCGGCGGCCAGTTGGCTGCGCAGGGCGTCCCGTTGGGCGAGGGCGTCGTCGAGGGCGTTGCGGGAAATGAAATTCTTCGCCACCAGCTCCTCCTGGCGGGCGACGACCCGCTCCTGCTGGGCGAGCAGGGCCTCAAGCCGGCTGGCGTCGGCGGCATCGGCCTGGGCGAGCAGGCGGGGGTCGTCGGGGTCGATGCGGGCCAGCATCTGGCCCTTCTTCACCGTCTGCCCGCTGCGGGCGCCGATGGCGACGACGCGGCCGGGAACCTCCGCCGCCACCTTCGGGTCAAGGACGGCTTCCAGCGAGCCGAGGGTGGCTTCGCCGGTTTCCAGCGTCACCGCCTGGGCGGTGGTGGTGGTGATGAGGGTCGGCGGGGCTCCCTTCTTCTCCGGCGCCTTGTCGCTGCAGGCGGCGACAAGGGCGGCGGCGAGAAGCGCAGGGAGCAGGCGCATCAGGCGGGCAGGGTCTGCTCGGCGGCGTAGAGTTCGGCCACCGTTTCCCGTCGCCGGACGAGATGGACGGTGTCGCCGTCCACCATGACCTCGGCGGCCCGGGGGCGAGTATTGTAATTGGAGCTCATGGCCATGCCGTAGGCGCCCGCCGACATCACCGCCAGCAGGTCGCCGGGCTCGACGCAGAGCGCCCGCCCCTGGCCGAGGAAATCGCCGGATTCGCAGACCGGGCCGACCACGTCGTAGGTGCTGGCGACGCCGGCGCGGGGGGCGACCGGCAGGATGTCGTGCCAGGCCTCGTAGAGGGCGGGGCGCATGAGGTCGTTCATGGCGGCGTCGATGATGGCGAAATTCTTGCCCTCGCCGTGCTTCAGGTATTCGATGCGGGTGAGCAGCAGGCCGGCGTTGCCCACCAGCCGCCGGCCGGGCTCCAGCACCACCTGCAGGTTGCGGCCAGCCAGCTTGTCCAGGAGCGGGGTCAGGTAGGAGGCCACGGTGGGCTGCTCCTGGCCTTCCTGGTAGCGGATGCCGAGGCCGCCGCCCAAGTCCAGGTGGTGGATGGCGATGCCGTCCGCCGCCAGTTGGTCCACCAGGGCGAGAATCCGGTCCAGGGCCTCGGCGAAGGGCGCGGGGTCGAGGAGCTGGGAGCCGATGTGGCAGTCGATGCCGGCCACGGCGATGTGGGGCAGGCTGGCCGCCCGCCGGTAGAGGTCGCGGGCGTCCTCGTAGGCGACGCCGAACTTGGCTTCCTTGAGGCCGGTGGAGATATAGGGGTGGGTCTTGGGATCGACGTTGGGATTGACCCGCAGGCTGACCGGAGCCTTCCGGCCCAGGCTGCCTGCCACCTCGTTGAGACGCTCCAGTTCCGGGGCCGATTCGACGTTGAAGCAGAAGATGCCGGCCTCCAGGGCCTGGCGCATCTCGGCCGCCGTCTTGCCGACGCCGGAGAAGACGACCTTGCGCGGGTCGGCGCCGGCGGCGAGCACGCGGGACAGTTCGCCGCCGGAGACGATGTCGAAGCCGGCGCCCAGGCGGGCGAACAGATTGAGGATGGCGAGGTTGGAATTGGCCTTGGCGGCGTAGCAGACCAGGGCGCCCCGGCCGGCCGGGTGGGCGGCGAGAACCTCCTGGAATTCCCCCAGGGCGGCGCTCAGGGCGGCCCGGGAGTAGACGTAGGCGGGGGTGCCGAATTGCTCGGCAATGGCGGCTAGGGGGACAGCTTCGGCGTGGAGGGCGCCGTTCTTGAGGGCGAAGGGATTCATTGCGGTCGGGGGGCGGCGGGGTCCGTGCTAACATCCTTGATGCTGCCGGCCGGTGCCGACTGCGGCTTGGCGTTGCCGAAAAGCGGCTCCGGCTGGGGCCCCGGCGGCAGGGTGAGGGAACCCTTCATGCCGCAGGCGGAAAGGCCGGCGGCGAGCAGGAAGGCAAGCAGTCTGGGCATTAATGACGGACCGGTCAGTAAATGGCAGGATGGTAGCACACCATGGATGATAAGGAATTCGGCCGCCTGGCCGATGCGGCCCTGGCCGCCATCGAGGCGGCAGTGGAGCGGAGCGGCGCGGCCATCGACTTCGAGCTGCAGCCCGGGGGCATCCTCGAACTGGAATTCGACGACGGCAGCAAGATCATCGTCAATCGCCACGCCGTGAACCGGGAAATCTGGGTGGCCGCCCGCAGCGGCGGCTTCCACTTCCGCTGGGATGGCGCCGTGTGGCGCGACAGCCGCGACGGCGAGGAACTGTTTGCCAGGCTTTCCCGCCTCGCCAGCCAGCAGGCCGGCGAGACCGTCGCCCTCGGCTGATCAGTCCGCCGGCGGCTTGTCCAGCTCGGGCTGGGGCAAGGGGGCGTCGACCTGTTCGCCGCCGGCCGGCTCCTTGGCGGCATTCTCGCTGTACATGTAGCTGCGGTCCCGGCCGCTGCCGAAGGCCACCAGGCCTTCCGGGGCTTCCGGCAGGCTGACGGGGGCATCGCGCAGGGCCCGGCCCATGTAGCCGATCCAGATGGGCAGGGCGGCGGCGCCGCCAGTTTCCTTGTCGCCCAGCTTACGGGGCTGGTCGAAGCCGATCCAGGCGCAGCCGGTGACGGTCATCTGGTAGCCGCAGAACCAGGCGTCCACATATTCATTGGTGGTGCCAGTCTTGCCGGCCAGGTCCTGGCGCTTCAAGGCGACGGAAGCCTTGGCGGCGGTACCGTAGATGGTGACGTCGCGCAGCATCATGTCCATGAGGAAGGCGTTGCGGGGATCGATGACGCGGGCAGCCTCCGCGCCGGCCTGGACGGGGGAGGGCAGGGCCAGGACCTGGCCTTTCTCGTCGCGGATCTCCTTGATGATGTAGGGCTGGATCTTGTAGCCGCCGTTGGCGAAGACGGAGTAGGCGGTGACCATCTGCCAGGGCGTCACCGAGCCGGCGCCCAGGGCCATGGTCAGGTAGGGCGGGTGCTTGTCGGGATCGAAGCCGAAGCGGCCGGCGTAGTCCTGGGCATACTGGGTGCCGATGGCCTGGAGGATGCGGATGGAGACCATGTTCTTGGACTTGGCCAGCGCCGTGCGCATCTTCATCGGACCTTCGTACTTGCCGTCGTAGTTGTGGGGCTCCCAGGCCTGGGAGCCGGTCTGGGCGGCGGAGATGACGATGGGCTCGTCCTCGATCACCGTGGAGGGGCTGAAGCCCTTCTCCAGGGAGGCGGAATAGATGAAGGGCTTGAAGCTGGAGCCGGGCTGGCGCCAGGCCTGGGTGACGTGGTTGAACTTGTTGCGGTTGAAGTCGAAGCCGCCGACCAGGGCGCGGATGCGCCCGTCCTTGGGGTCCACGGCGACGAAGGCGGATTCCACTTCCGGCAACTGGGCGATCTGCCAGGCACCCTTGTCGTCCTTCTGCAGGCGGATGACGGCGCCGCGGCGGATGCGCTTGTTGGGGGGCGCCTTGTCGTCCAGCATCTTGGCGGCCGTCTTCAGGCTGTCGCCCTTCAGCAGCACGATCTCGCCCCCCCGCTTGTAAGCCTTGATCTGGGCGGGGCTGGCGGCGAGGACCAGGGCGGGGACGAGATCCCCGGCATCGGGAACGTCCTGCAGGGCCTCGTCGATGGCCTCTTCCTGGTCGGAGCGGATATCGGTCATGTCGACGTAGGATTCGGCACCCCGGTAGCCATGGCGGCGGTCGTAGTCCATCACCCCCTTGCGCAGGCTGGTGTAGGCGGCCTGCTGCTCGTCCTTGGTGATGGTGGTGTAGACCGTCAGGCCCCGCGTGTAGACGTCTTCGGGAAAACTCTCGACGGTGATCTGCCGGGCCATTTCGGCGACGAACTCGGCATGGACGGGGTAGTCGGCCAGGTCGCGCTTGACCACGAGGACTTCCTGCATCGCCGCCTCGTACTGCTTGTCGTCGATGTACCCCAGTTCGCGCATGCGCCGCAATACATATTGCTGGCGGATCTTGGCGCGCTTCGGATTGGCCACCGGATTGTAGGCCGACGGCGCCTTGGGCAGGCCGGCGAGCATCGCCGCTTCAGCAACCGAGATGTCCTTGAGGGGCTTGCCGAAGTAGATCTGGGCGGCGGCGCCGAAACCGTAGGCGCGCTGGCCGAGGAAGATCTGGTTGATGTACAGCTCGAAGATCTGTTCCTTGGAGAGATTGTTCTCGATCTTGAAGGAGAGCAGGGCCTCGTAGAGCTTGCGGGTGTAGGTCTTCTCGCTGGAAAGGAAGAAGTTGCGGGCCACCTGCTGGGTGATGGTGGACGCGCCCTGTTTCTTGCCACCGCTGGTGAGGTTGGCGATGGCCGCCCGCAGCACACCCTGATAATCGATGCCGCCGTGTTGAAAGAAGCGTTCGTCCTCGGCGGCGAGAATGGCGTGCTTCATGACATCCGGAACCTGCCGGAAGCTGACGACAGCGCGCCTTTCCTCACCGAATTCGCCGATGAGATGGCCGTCGGCGGTGTAGACGCGGAGCGGAATCTTCGGCCGATAGTCGGTCAGAACCTCCAGGGATGGCAGGTTGGGGTAGGTGAGAACGAGGACGATCAGGGCCAGGGCAACAACGACCGCGGCCAGGCCGGCCAGGGCAGCGGCGGGATACAGCGCAAGGCGCCAGAGGGGGCGTGAATTGGGCAAGACAGGTCTCGTGGTCAGGGCGTTGCGCGGATTATACGCCGATGGGAAATGCGCCCGAAAAAAGGCTTTACATGCCCTATGGTTGTTGCTAGCATCTGAAGTGAATTATTGATATTTTGCCTAACTTCGCATTCTGTAAGGATTTTTTGGGGGCCAGGTGCGTTTCGATCTGTCAGCTTTTTTGAATCCCAAGGCGCGCCCCTTGCTAGGGCTCGATATCAGTTCATCCGCCGTCAAGATGGTTGAGCTGACCGCCAACGGGAAAGAGGGTTACCGTGTCGAGCGCTACACCATCGAGGTGCTGCCCAAGGATGCGGTGTCGGACGGCAATATCGCCAACCTCGAGGCGGTGGTGGACTGCGTCAAGCGGGCGTGGAAACGCCTGGGCATGTCGACGCGCAATGTCGCCATGGCCTTGCCCGCCTCGGCGGTCATCACCAAGAAGGTGATCATGCCGGCCGGCTTGCGGGAAGACGAGTTGGAGGTGCAGGTCGAGTCCGAGGCCAACCAGTACATTCCGTTCTCCATCGAGGAAGTGAATCTCGATTTCCAGGTGCTCGGTCCGGCGCCGGCGGTGCCCGAGGAACTGGAAGTCCTCATCGCCGCTTCCAAGAAGGAGCGCGTGGAGGACCGGGTGGCGGTGGCCGAGGCCGCCGGTCTCAAGGCGGTGGTCATGGACGTTGAGTCCTTCGCAGCCCTGTCGTCCTTCGAGCTGATCGAGAAACAGTTGCCCGAGGGAGGCAAGAACCAGGTTGTCGCCCTCATCGACGCCGGTGCCAATGTCATGAACCTCACCGTCCTGCGCAATGGCCAGCAGGTCTATGCAAGGGAGCAGGCCTTCGGCGGCGGGCAATTGACCCAGGACATCGTCCGCCACTACGGCATGAGCTACGAGGACGCCGAGGCCGCCAAGCGGGCCGGCAACCTGCCGGACGGTTACGAGAGCGAACTCCTCAATCCCTTCATGGAGAACCTGGCCCTGGAAGTTTCGCGGGCCCTGCAGTTCTTCTTCACCTCGACCCAGTACAACCAGGTGGACCACATCGTGCTGGCCGGCGGGTGTGCGGTCATTCCGGGGATGGACGAGGTCGTGGCCACCCGTACCCAGGTGAATACGATCATCGCCAATCCCTTTGCCAACATGGTGCTTTCGGACAAGGTACGCGCCAAGAGCCTGCTGGCCGACTCCTCATCGCTGATGGTGGCATGCGGCCTCGCCCTGCGGAGGTTTGACCCGTCATGATTCGCATAAACCTCCTTCCCCACCGGGAAGAAGCGCGCCGGGCCAGGCGGCAGCAGTTCTTCAGCCTGCTTGGCATGGTCGTGGTGCTGGGTGCTCTGGTGGTGTTCCTCATTTACACCATCATCGACGGTTATATAAGCCGCCAGGAGGAAAAGAACGATTTCCTGAAGAAGGAAATCGCCGTCCTCGACAAGCAGATCGACCAGATCAAGCGCCTCAAGGAGCAGACCCAGGCCTTGCTCGCCCGCAAGCAGGTGATCGAGGCCCTGCAGCGTGACCGGGGCGAGGCGGTGAGTATGCTCAGCGAACTGGTGAAGCAGGTGCCGGAGGGCGTGTACCTCAAGTCCCTGAAGCAGGAAGGCCAGAAGGTGAGCTTGAGCGGCTACGTGCAGTCCAATGCACGGGTGTCGACGCTCATGCGCAACCTGGAGGCTTCGCCGGCGCTGGAGCGTCCGGAGCTTCTCGAAATCAAGGCGGTTGTGGTCGACAAGCGGCGCCTTAACGAATTCAGCATGAATGTATATCTGACCAGGGCGCCAGCGGAAGACGCCGGCAAGGCGGCCAAGGCCAAGGATGCAGCCGGGGGGGCGAAATGAGTCCGCGTTCCTTGAATCTTCCCAAATCCCTGCCTGCCGTGGATTTCAGGGCACTGGCCGACGAGTTCCGCAATCTCAACCCCAATGATCCGGGGGCTTGGCCAGTGGCGCCGAAAGCGGCCTTGCTGGTCGGCGTCTTCATCGTCGCCTTGGTCGCCGGCTGGTGGTTCCTGTGGAGCGACCAGCTCGCCACCCTCGATGGCAAGCAGCAGGAGGAGGAGCGGCTCAAGCAGGAATATGTGGACAAGAAGCGGCAGGCGGTTAACCTCGACCTCTATACCCAGCAGCTTGCCGAAATCGACCGGTCCTTTGGGGCGCTCCTGAAGCAATTGCCCAACCGTTCGGAAATCGAAGCGCTGTTGATCGAGGTCAACCAGGCCGGTCTTGGCCGGGGCCTGCAGTTCGAGCTGTTCAAGCCCAATCCCGAGCAGGTCAAGGATTTCTATGCCGAGATGCCGATAACGGTCAAGATCAATGGCAGCTACCACGATTTCGGGGCTTTCGCCGCCGATATCGCCAAGCTGCCCCGCATCGTCACCCTCAACAACATCGCCATCACGGCTGGTCAGGGTGGCCAGCTGACCCTTGATGCCGTGACCAAGACCTTCCGCTATCTCGATGAGGAAGAGATCGCCAGGAACAAGAAGGCCGCGCAGGGAGCGAAGAAATGAGGCGACTGACCGTGATTGCCCTGTGCGGGGCCATGACTGCCTGTTCCGGCGGAGACCATGAGGATCTGCGCCAGTGGATGACGGAGAACACCAAGGATCTGCGCGGCAGCATTCCGAAGCTGCCGGAGGTTAAGCCGTACGAACCGGTGCCCTATGCCGTCGAAGGCATGCTGGATCCGTTCAAGCCGGGCAAGATCGAGCCGGCGACGAAGCAGAAACAGGGCGGCGGGGCCGGTCTCCAGCCCGACTATGAGGCCCGTGAGCTGCGCAACAGCCTGCTGGAAAAATACCCGCTCGAATCCCTCAAGATGATCGGATTCATGAACGTTAATAATCGGCCCATGGCGGTCATCCAGGCCGACCAGCACGTGAAACAGGTAAAGATCGGCGACTACATCGGCCTGGATTTCGGGCTGGTGACCCAGATTACGGACAAGGAAGTTACGCTGCGCGAACTGGTTCAGGATTCTGCAGGTGACTGGAGTGAGCGTACAAGTACTCTGCTGCTGCAGGCCAAGGAGGGAAGCAAGAAATGAAAATCACCAATTGGATCACGGTTGCCCTGGCTTGCGCCTGCTTGGCGTTCGCGCCCGCCGCCGGTGCCCAGGCCGGGGCGGCGAACGCCATTGAGGCAGTCAATGTCGCCCAGCAGGGGTCTGACATCATCGTCAAGGTGGAACTCAAGGAAGGATTGGCTTCTGCTCCTGCCAGCTTCAGCGTTGCGAACCCGGCGCGTATCGCCTTTGATTTCCCGTCCACTGCCAATAGCCTGGGCCGCAACAGCCAGAACATCAACGAAGGCGACCTGCGCAGCATGAACGTGGTCCAGGCCGGGGACCGCACCCGCCTGGTATTGAACCTGGTGCGTAACATGAACTACTCGGCGCGTGTGGACGGGAAAGCTCTCTATGTGACCCTGTCCCCCATCGTCAAGGCGGTGGACTCCACCGGGCAGAAGACGACCCGTTTCGCCGAGGAGAGCCTGGTGGGCAGCCGGCATGCCATCCGCGACATCACCTTCCGCCGCGGCAAGGATGGCGAGGCGCGCATCCTGGTCGATCTCAGCGACACCGGGACTGGCATCGATATTCGGCAGCAGGGAACCGGGCTGGTGGTGGACTTCCTGAAGACGGCGTTGCCGGAAAACCTGCGCCGGAAACTGGACGTCACCGATTTCGCCACGCCGGTCACTAGCGTAGTGACTGAAGCCAAGGGCGATAACGTCCGCATGACCATCTCTCCCAAGGGCCTGTGGGAACACAACGCCTATCAGAGCGATAACCAGTTCATTGTCGAGGTCAAGAAGATCATCGAGGATCCCAACAAGCTCGTGCAGGGCTCCAAGATCGGTTATCAAGGACCGCGAGTCAGCATCAACTACCAGAACGGCGACGTCCGTGCCCTGCTGCGCCTGATGGCCGAGGAACTGGGCCTGAATGCCGTGATCAGCGAGACCGTGACCGGCACGACCACGCTCGTGCTCAAGGACGTTCCTGCAGACCAGGTCATCGACATCATCTTCCAGCAGAAGGGGCTGGATATGCGCAAGAATGGCAATGTCATTCTCATCGCGCCGCGAGATGAGATCGCCACCCGGGAAAAACTCGAATATGAAGCCAAGCAGCAGATTGGCGAACTGGAGCCGCTGCGTACCGAGATCTTCCAGATCAATTATCACAAGGCGGAAACGATCTTCAATTTCCTCAAGGACAAATCCCAAACGATGCTGTCAAAGCGCGGCTCGGTCATCGTGGATACGCGGACCAACAAGCTGTTCGTGACTGACACCACCTCCCGTCTGGATGACGTCCGCCGAGTGTTGAAGGAAATTGATGTTCCCTCACGGCAAGTCCTGATCGAGGCGCGGATCGTCGAGGCATCTGACGCATTCGCCAAGAACCTTGGGGTGAGGTTGGGTTACGGAAACTCCGGGTCGTCCCTGGGTCACGATGGCAAGCTGGCCATCGGTGGCGGCTTCCAGCAAACCGGCCAGTTTGCCGGTCTGGTACAGGGAACGCCGACGTATCCGCAGATGCAGAATGTCAATCTGCCGGCTACCCCGCGGTCCGGGACGGCGGGTGCCTTGTCCTTCCTGCTCTATAACAACGCCAGAACGAAATTCCTCAACCTGGAACTTTCTGCGCTGGAGGCTGACGGGCGCGGGAAAATCATTTCCAGTCCGCGAGTCATGACGGCTGACCAGGTGGAGGCATTGATCGAGCAGGGTGTGGAAATTCCCTACCAGCAGGCCACCAGTTCTGGCGCGACGAGCGTCTCCTTCCGCAAGGCGAACTTGTCGCTGAAGGTCAAGCCGCAAATTACTCCGGACGGGAAGATTACGCTGACCCTGGACGTGAACAAGGATTCGCCGAATTCGTCGATCCAGACCGGGTCGGGCATTGCCATCGACACCAAGCACGTCAAGACCGAGGTGCTGGTAGAGAATGGCGGTACCGTGGTGATTGGCGGTATTTATACCCAGAACTCACGGAACCAGACCCAGAAGATTCCCCTCTTGGGTGATATTCCCGTCCTCGGGTTCTTCTTCAAGAACAACGAAGTCATCGACGACAAAACCGAACTGCTGGTGTTCATCACGCCGCGGATCGTCAGCGAGAATCTCAACCTGAACTGAGTCATCGCACTCCGAAGGGCCGGCGTTAGCCGGCCTTACTTTTTTGCGGTCGGCCATCGGTTAGAATGCAAGGCGTGAATGAAGACGACAATATCTATCTCGTCGGCCTGATGGGCGCTGGCAAAACGACCATCGGCAGGCAGTTGGCCAAACGGCTTGGCCGCCGCTTTCTCGATTCCGATCACGAAATCGAAGCCCGCACCGGGGTCAGGATACCCACCATTTTCGAGATCGAAGGCGAAGCGGGGTTCCGCCGCCGGGAGGCGCAGACCATCGCCGAACTGACGGCCGAGAAGGGCATCGTCCTGGCAACCGGCGGTGGCGTGGTGCTCAACCCGGAAAATCGCCGCCGCCTCCATGACTCGGGTTGGGTCGTCTACCTGGATGTGCCGCCCAACCTGCTTTACGAACGCACCCGCCATGACCGGGGCCGGCCCTTGCTGCAAGTGGTCGATCCTCTTGCCAGGCTGCGGGAATTGTACGAAGCGCGCGATCCCCTTTACCGGGAAATCGCCCATCTGATCGTGGACGGTTCGCGCCTTGCCGCCGCATCCGTCGTCCAGCATCTCTCAAGACAGTTTACGGAAGTATGCAAACACTAGAGGTATCCCTTGCGGAACGCTCCTATCCCATCCATATCGGCCGGGGACTGTTGGCCGAAGGGGGGCTCATGGCGCCCCACTTCAAGCAGAAGAAGGTGCTGGTGGTCACCAATACCACGGTCGCGCCGCTGTATCTGGACAAGCTGCTGGCGGCCCTGGGGGGCATCGGGGTGCAGTGCGAATCGGTCATCCTGCCGGATGGCGAGCAATATAAGAACTGGGAAACCCTCAACCTGATCTTCGACGCCCTGCTGCAGGCCCGCTGCGAGCGCAGCACGACCCTGGTGGCGCTGGGAGGCGGGGTGATCGGCGACATGGGCGGATTTGCGGCATCCTGCTATCAGCGCGGCATGCCCTTCATCCAGGTGCCGACCACGCTGTTGTCTCAAGTTGATTCCTCGGTGGGGGGCAAGACCGCCATCAACCACCCCCTGGGCAAGAACATGATCGGCGCCTTCTACCAGCCGAAGCTGGTGCTGGCCGACATCGCCACCCTCGATACCCTGCCCGACCGGGAATTGCGCGCCGGCATCGCCGAGGTGATCAAGTACGGATTGATCCGCGACGGCGAGTTCTTCGAGTGGCTGGAGGCCAACATGGGGCGCCTCCTGGCCAGGGACCCGGATGCCCTGGCCTTTGCCGTCCATCGATCCTGCCGCAACAAGGCCGAAGTCGTCGCCGCCGACGAGCGCGAGACGGGGGAACGCGCCTTGCTCAACCTCGGCCACACCTTCGGTCATGCCATCGAAACGGGCATGGGCTACGGCGCTTGGCTGCACGGCGAAGCGATCGCGGCAGGAACCCTCATGGCCGCCGAATTGTCGCGCAGGCTGGGGGATCTGGCCGATGCGGACGTCGCCCGGATCGAAGCATTGTTCCTGGCCGCCGGGTTGCCGGTCCAGGGGCCACGCCTGGGCGAGGACCGCTACCTGGAGCTCATGCAGCACGACAAGAAGGTCCAGGACGGAAAATTACGCCTGGTGCTGCTCAAGCGCATTGGCATGGCCTACGTTGGCGATGGGGCGCCCCTGGCCGAGATCAGGGCGGCGATCGCCTTTCGCTGCACCGAAACGGGGAGTTGACGACCCTGCTTGGTGCGTTGCAGCATCTTGAATTCACAGGGGTTTTGAGATATATTTTCAGGTCGCCCCAACGATTCGTACAAGCCGGCGCCCGCCGGCTTTTTTCACCTTTGGCGCTTCGCCAACGTTTATTGAAGGAACGAGAGTGATGGAACCGGCAGTACCTGAGCGGCAGGGTTTGTACGACCCGGCCAACGAGCACGACGCTTGCGGCGTGGGCTTTGTCGCCCATGTCAAAGGCCAGAAGAGTCATGGCATCGTCGAGCAGGGCTTGTTGATCCTGAAAAACCTGGATCACCGCGGTGCCGTCGGTGCCGACCCGCTGCAGGGCGACGGCGCCGGCATCCTCCTTCAGATCCCCGACCAGTTTTACCGCGAGGAAATGGCCAAGCAGGGCGTGGACCTGCCCCCCGCCGGCGAATACGGCGTCGGCATGGTCTTCCTGCCCCAGGAGGCCGCTTCCCGCCATGCCTGCGTCGAGGAGATCGAGCGTTCCATCACGGCCGAAGGCCAGGTCGTCCTGGGCTGGCGCGATGTGCCGGTCAATCGCGATATGCCCATGTCGCCGACGGTCAGGGCCAAGGAACCGGTGATCCGCCAGGTCTTCGTCGGCCGTGGCCCGGACGTCTTTGTCACGGACGCCCTGGAGCGCAAGCTGTACATCATCCGCCGTCGTGCCGCCAACGCCATCAAATCGTTGAAGCTCAAACACGGCCAGGAATTCTACGTGCCTTCGTTCTCGGCGCGCACCGTTAACTACAAGGGCCTGCTGCTCGCCGACCAGGTTGGCGTCTATTACCTCGATCTCCAGGACAAGCGCACGGTTTCCGCCCTTGCCCTGGTGCATCAGCGTTTCTCGACCAACACCTTCCCGACCTGGGATCTGGCCCACCCGTTCCGCTACATCGCCCACAACGGCGAAATCAACACCGTGCGCGGCAACGTCAATTGGTTCAAGGCCCGGGAACAGGCCATTTCCTCGCCCATTCTCGGCAAGGATCTGGACAAGGTGTGGCCGCTGCACTACCCCGGCCAGTCCGACTCCGCCTCCTTCGACAACGCCCTTGAACTGCTGGTGATGGGCGGCGGCTACTCCCTGGCCCACGCCGTCATGCTGATGATCCCGGAAGCCTGGGAAAAGCACACCCTCATGGACGAGAGCCGCCGCGCCTTCTACGAATACCATGCGGCCATGATGGAGCCCTGGGACGGCCCCGCTGCCGTGGCCTTCACCGACGGCCGCCAGATCGGCGCGACGCTGGACCGCAACGGCCTGCGTCCTGCCCGCTACCTGGTCACCGACGACGACCTGGTGGTCATGGCCTCCGAATCCGGCGTGCTGCCCATCCCCGAGAAGAAGATCGTCAAGAAGTGGCGTCTCCAGCCCGGCAAGATGTTCCTCATCGACATGGAGCAGGGCCGTATCATCGACGACCAGGAGCTCAAGAACTCCCTGGCCAACGCCAAGCCCTACCGCGAGTGGATCGAGAAGATCCGCATCAAGCTGGATGAAGTCCCCGCCGCCGCGGAGAAGTGCGACGGTTCCGCCGCCTCCCTGCTGGATCGCCAGCAGGCCTTCGGCTACACCCAGGAAGACATCAAGGTCATCCTCGAGCCGATGGTGCAGAACGGCGAGGAGGCCACCGGCTCCATGGGCACCGATTCCGCCCTGCCGGTCCTGTCCAGCAAGAACAAGACCCTCTACGCCTACTTCAAGCAGTTGTTCGCCCAGGTGACCAATCCGCCGATCGACCCGATCCGCGAAGAACTGGTCATGTCCCTGGTGTCCTTCATCGGCCCCAAGCCGAACCTGCTGAACACCCACGACATCAACCCGCCGATCCGCCTCGAGGTCGCCCAGCCCGTCCTGTCCTTCGCCGACATGGAAAAGCTGCGTAACATCGAGAAGTACACCTCCGGCAAGTTCCGCTCCTTCGAACTGGACATCTGCTACCCGGTGGCCTGGGGTGCGGCCGGCATCGAGGCCCGCCTGGCTTCGCTGGCCGCCGACGCCGAGGATGCCGTTCGCTCCGGCGCCAACATCCTCATCGTCTCCGACCGCAAGGTTGATGCCGACCATGTCGCCATCCCGGCCCTGCTGGCCACCTCCGCCATCCACCAGCACCTGGTGAAGAAGGGCCTGCGCACCAGCGCCGGTCTGGTGGTCGAGACCGGCTCCGCCCGCGAGGTGCACCACTTTGCGCTCCTCGGCGGCTATGGCGCCGAAGCGGTTCACCCCTACCTGGCCCTGGAAACCATCGAAACCCTGGCCAAGGGCGACGCCGAGAAGGCCGAGAAGTTCACCAAGAACTTCATCAAGGCCATCGGCAAGGGCCTCATGAAGGTCATGTCCAAGATGGGCATTTCCACCTACATGTCCTATACCGGCGCCCAGATCTTCGAGGCCATCGGCCTGCAGAAGGCCTTCGTCGAGAAGTACTTCACCGGCACGCCCTCCAACGTCGAGGGCATCGGCGTCTTCGAGGTGGCCGAGGAAGCCATCCGCCTCCACAACGAAGCCTTCTCCGACGATCCGGTGCTGGCCACCATGCTCGATGCCGGCGGCGAATACGCCTTCCGTGTTCGCGGTGAGGAGCACGTGTGGACCCCGGATTCCATCGCCAAGCTGCAGCACTCCACCCGCTCCGGCAAGTACGAGACCTACAAGGAATACGCCAAGCTGATCAACGATCAGAGCAAGCGCCACCTGACCCTGCGCGGCCTCTTCGAGTTCAAGCCGGCGGGCGCTCCCATCCCGCTGGAAGAAGTCGAACCGGCCAAGGAAATCGTCAAGCGCTTTGCCACCGGCGCCATGTCCCTCGGCTCCATCTCCACGGAAGCCCACACCACCCTGGCCATCGCCATGAACCGCATCGGCGGCAAATCCAACACCGGTGAGGGCGGCGAGGACGCCAAGCGCTTCCAGCCCTTGAAGGCCGGCCAGAAGCTGTCCGACGTGGTCGGCGCTTCCCGCATCGAGCGCGACTACGTGTTCAAGGAAGGCGATTCGCTGCGTTCCGCCATCAAGCAGGTGGCTTCCGGCCGCTTTGGCGTCACCACCGAATACCTGGTCAATGCCGACCAGATCCAGATCAAGATGGCCCAGGGCGCCAAGCCCGGCGAAGGCGGCCAATTGCCCGGCCACAAGGTGTCCGAGTACATTGGCTTCCTGCGCCACTCCGTGCCGGGCGTCGGCCTGATATCGCCGCCGCCCCACCACGACATCTACTCCATCGAGGATCTGGCCCAGCTCATCCATGACCTGAAGAACGCCAATTCCCGCGCTTCCATCTCGGTCAAGCTGGTTTCCGAAGTCGGCGTCGGTACCGTCGCCGCCGGCGTCGCCAAGGCCAAGGCCGACCACGTCGTGATTGCGGGCTTCGACGGCGGTACCGGCGCTTCGCCCCAGTCCTCCATCAAGCACGCCGGGACCCCGTGGGAACTGGGCCTCTCCGAGACCCAGCAGACCTTGGTCCTCAACCGCCTGCGTTCGCGCATCCGCGTCCAGGTGGACGGCCAGATGAAGACCGGCCGCGATGTCGTGGTCGGCGCCCTGCTTGGCGCCGACGAGTTCGGCTTCGCCACCGCCCCCCTGGTGGTGGAAGGCTGCATCATGATGCGCAAGTGCCACCTCAACACCTGTCCGGTGGGCGTCGCCACCCAGGACCCCGAGCTGCGCAAGCGCTTCTCCGGCCAGCCCGAGCACGTGGTCAACTACTTCTTCTTCGTTGCCGAGGAAGCCCGCGAAATCATGGCCCAGCTGGGCATCAGGAAGTTCGACGACCTCATCGGCCGCACCGACCTGCTGGACATGAAGAAGGGTATCGACCACTGGAAGGCCAAGGGTCTGGATTTCTCCAAGATCTTCTACCAGCCCGCCGTGCCGGCCGACGTGCCGCGCTACCACGTGGAAAGCCAGGACCATGGCCTGGCCAAGGCCCTTGACCACAAGTTGATCGAGCAGGCCAAGCCGGCGCTGGAAAAGGGCCAGAAGGTCCAGATCGAGACCACCATCATCAACGTCAACCGCACCTGCGGCACCATGCTGTCGGGCGAAGTGGCCCGCCGCTACGGCCACGCCGGCCTGCCGGACGACACCATCCACGTCAAGCTGACCGGTACCGCCGGCCAGGCCTTCGGCGCCTTCCTGGCCAAGGGCGTGACGCTCGAATTGACCGGCGAGGGCAACGACTACGTCGGCAAGGGCCTGTCGGGCGGCCGCATCATCATCAAGCCGAGCCCGGATTTCCGCGGCAACACGCAGCAGAACATCATCGTCGGCAACACCGTCATGTACGGTGCCACCGAGGGCGAGGCCTTCTTCTCCGGCGTCGGCGGCGAGCGCTTCTGCGTCCGCAACTCCGGCGCCACCGCGGTGGTCGAGGGCGTGGGCGACCACGGCTGCGAATACATGACCGGCGGCACGGTAGTCGTCCTGGGCATGACCGGCCGCAACTTCGCCGCCGGCATGTCGGGCGGCATCGCCTACGTGCTGGACGAGGACGGTAGCTTCAAGCAGCGCTGCAACCTGGCCCAGGTCGCCCTGGAGAAGGTGCTGCCGGCGAACCGGCATGCCGCCGGCGAGCCCCTGCACAGGGGCGAGGCCGACGAGACCCAGCTCAAGGAACTGATCACCCGTCATGCCGAATACACCGGCAGCAAGACCGCCAAGGTCATCCTGTCCAACTGGGATGCCTGGCGCGAGAAGTTCGTCAAAGTCTATCCGCACGAGTACAAGCGCGCCCTCACCGAGATGGCCGCCGCAGCGCAGAAGGAGGCCGCATAATGGGCAAGCCGACCGGATTCATGGAGTTCGAGCGCCTGGAAGAGGCGTACGAGCCGGTTGAACAGCGCCTGACGCACTACAAGGAGTTCGTCAAAACCCTGACGGACGACCAGGCCAAGACCCAGGGGGCCCGCTGCATGGACTGCGGCATCCCCTTCTGCAACAGCGGCTGCCCGGTGAACAACATCATCCCCGACTGGAATGATCTGGTTTACAAGGGCAACTGGAAGCAGGCCCTGGACGTGCTGCACTCCACCAACAACTTCCCCGACTTCACCGGCCGCATCTGCCCGGCCCCCTGCGAGGCCGCCTGCACCCTGGGCATCAACGCCGCGCCGGTGGGCATCAAGTCCATCGAGCACTTCATCATCGACAAGGGCTGGGAAATGGGCTGGGTCGTGCCGCAACCGGCCGCCAGCAAGACCGGCAAGAAGATCGCCATCGTCGGCTCCGGCCCCGCCGGCCTTGCCGCCGCCCAGCAGCTGGCCCGCGTCGGCCATGACGTGACGGTGTTCGAGAAATCCAGCCGCATCGGTGGCCTGCTCGGCTTCGGCATCCCCGACTTCAAGCTCAACAAGTCGGTCATCGACCGCCGCGTCGCCCAGATGGAAGCCGAAGGCGTCGTCTTCAAGACCAAGGTGCTGGTCGGCGACATGAAGGTGCCGGCCGGCATCAACAACGACGCCACCGATTTCGTCTCCGCCGAGCAGATGAAGAAGGATTTCGACGCGGTGATCCTCGCCGCCGGTTCCGAAGTCCCCCGCGACCTGCCGGTACCCGGCCGCCAATTGAAGGGCATCCATGCCGCCCTGGAATTCCTCATTCCGCAGAACAAGGAAGTCCAGCAGGGCATCAAGAATCCCATCAACGTCAAGGGCAAGCACGTCGTCGTCATCGGCGGCGGCGACACCGGTTCCGACTGCGTCGGCACCAGCTATCGCCACGGCGCCGCTTCCGTCACCCAGTTCGAGCTGATGCCGATGCCGCCGGAGGAGGAAGACAAGCCCCTGGTCTGGCCCTACTGGCCGCTCAAGTTGCGTACGTCGTCTTCCCACAAGGAAGGCGAGACCGTGCGCGAATTCGCTGTCGCCACCAAGGAGTTCATCGACGACGGCAAGGGCAACGTCAAGGCCCTCAAGGCCGTGCGGGTCGAATGGAGTGGCGGCAAGATGATCGAAGTGGCCGGCTCGGAGTTCGAGCTGCCCTGCGACGCTGCTTTCCTGGCCATGGGCTTCACCAACCCGGTGGGCGGCCTGCTCGATGCCTTCGGCGTCGAAAGGGATGCCCGCAACAACGCCAAGGCCACTACCGACGGCGAGGGTTGCTACAAGACCAACGTCGAGGGCGTCTATGCCGCCGGCGACGTGCGCCGCGGCCAGTCCCTGGTGGTGTGGGCCATTCGTGAGGGGCGCCAGGCCGCCCGCGAAGTGGACGCCTTCCTGATGGGAAGCACGGCACTGCCGCGCTGACCCGTCAGCGGTTCAACGAAACCCCGCCGGCCCTTGGCCCGCGGGGTTTCGTTTTTTCGACTTGGGCAGCCAATCGTGTGAAAATGCGCGGATATCCAAAGGGGGAGACAGAATGAGCACGGAATTGCAGGCGGCCTTGCAAGTGACGCCGCCCTCCGGGGCACTGGACGGGCACATGCTGTTGATTCTGGCCATCATGGTGGTCGCCGGCGTGCTGGGCGGCATCGCCAACTACTTCCTGGCCGACCGCCAGGGCGAGTCCGGGCGCCAGGGGTGGCTCAAGTATGCGGTCCTCGGCGTGGTGGCGGCCCTCACCGTGCCGCTATTCCTCAACACGATTTCCAGCACCCTGCTCGAAGGTGCCCGCACCAAACCCATCGACCTGTATGTCTTCGCCGGCTTCTGCCTGGTCTACGTGGTCGCGTCCCGGCGCCTGGTGGAGAACGTCGCCCTCCGGCTGAAGGCGCAACTGGAGCAGATGAAGCGCGAGGTTGGCGATCTGCGCCAACAGAATCTGGAAATCCAGGAACTCGCCGCCAGCCGCGACGAGAGGCCCGCAGAGCCCCGCTTCGAGGTCAAGCCGGAGCCGAAGGAAGCGCTTACTTACAACGATGTCGAGATTTTACGGGCCTTGGCCGAGGAGAGCTTCGTCTACGGCAACCTGGCCGCGGTGTGCGAGCGCACCGGCCTGGGCCGCGACTTCGTCAGCCAGCGCCTGACCCTCATGAAATCCCTTGGCGTCATCGAGACCCGCATCAACGACAAGAACGTCCTGCACTGGTTCGTCTCGCCCCGGGGCAAGCAGGTGCTGAGCGACATCCTCGCCGGCCAGGAAGAGAAAAAGATCGCCTGAAACCTCCGCCGGGTAAGCTCCGGCGTTTTCATTCCAAGCATACCCCCATGAACATCGTCATCCTCGCTGCCGGCCAAGGCAAGCGCATGCACTCCAACCTGCCCAAGGTGCTGCATCCGGTGGCCGGCAAGGCCCTCGCCCAGCATGTCATCGATACCGCCCGGGAGCTGGGCGCCGACCGCATCGTCGTGGTCTACGGCCATGGCGGCGAAGTGGTCCGCCACGCCCTGGACGCACCGGATCTGGCCTGGGCCAGGCAGGAGCCGCAACTCGGTACCGGCCACGCCGTCATGCAGGCGGTGCCGGCGCTGTCCGCCGAGGGCCAGACACTGGTCCTCTACGGCGACGTGCCCCTGACCCGGGCCAGCACCCTGAAGCGCCTGCTCCAGGCCGGCAGGGACGGGTTGGCCATCCTCACCGTCGACCTCGCCAACCCCACGGGCTACGGCCGCATCGTCCGCGATGGCGCCGGCCGGGTGGTGCGCATCGTCGAGGAAAAGGACGCCACGCCGGAAGAAAAGGCCATCGGCGAGGTGAACACGGGCATCATGGCCATTCCCTCCGCGCGCCTGGAGTCCTGGCTCAAGGGCCTCTCCAACAACAACGCCCAGGGCGAGTACTACCTCACCGACATCGTCGCCCTGGCCGTCGCCGAGGGCCTGCCCGTCCGCACCGCCCAGCCGGACGGCGAATGGGAGGTGCTGGGCGTCAACAGCAAGGTGCAACTGGCCGAGCTGGAGCGGGTGCACCAGCGCAACGTCGCCGAGGCCCTCCTGGTGCAAGGGGTGCGCCTGGCCGACCCCGACCGCATCGACGTGCGCGGCGAACTGGCCTGCGGCCGGGACGTGGCCATCGACGTGGGCTGCGTCTTCGAAGGCAGGGTCGAGCTGGCCGATGCCGTGGAGATCGGCCCCTACTGCGTGCTCAAGAATGTCAGGATCGGCCCCGGCACCCGGCTTGCCGCCTTTTGCCATCTGGAGGACGCCATTGTCGGCCCGGACGGCGTCATCGGTCCCTACGCCCGCCTGCGTCCCGGCACCGAACTCGGCCCCGAGGTGCACATCGGCAATTTCGTCGAAGTGAAGAACAGCAAGATCGCCGCCCAGTCCAAGGCCAACCACCTGGCCTACGTGGGCGACGCCGTCATCGGCCAGCGGGTCAATGTCGGTGCCGGCACCATCACCTGCAACTACGACGGCGCCAACAAGCACCAGACCATCATCGAGGACGACGTCTTCATCGGCTCCGATACCCAGCTCGTTGCTCCCGTCACCGTCCGCCGCGGCGCCACCCTGGGGGCCGGCACCACCCTGACCAAGGAAGCACCCGCCGATGCGCTGACCGTCTCCCGGGCCCGCCAGGTCACCGTCACCGGCTGGCAGCGGCCGCAGAAAGCCAAGAAATAATGGATATCTGGTTCACACTTTTCGTCTTCGTCGTCGCGATTGCCGCCGCCGTCGGCCTTTCCCTGTTCCTGGTGGGCTACATCAGCCTGATGCCGGTCACCTTCGCCCAGGGGCGGAACTGGCTGTGGGCGGTGGGCATCCTGCCCCTGGCCATCGTCGGCGTGCCCTTCTTCGGCGCGGCCCTGGGCAAAGCCTTCGGGCAGGTGGCGGACCCCGCCGCCGTCGCCAAATGGGCGGCGATCCCGGCGCTGGCGCTGCATTTCACTGCCGTCGGGACCTTCGCCTTCCTGCGCCGGGCAGAATACGGCAAGGCCACCCGCCAGCTCGCCTTCGGCGTGCTGCTGGCGGCCCTGGCCGGCGGCCTGCTCTACGGCGTCGGCCCCCTCTTCGCCGACCGCATCGTGGCGAGCGTAAAATGACCTGACCGCGAATTCCAACAAGACAGGGAGTCTGCCATGCCCAAATACACCACCGAGGCCATCCGCTCCGTCGCCCTTGTCGGCCATGGCGCCGCCGGCAAGACCAGCCTGGCCGAGGCGTTGCTCTTCGCCACCGGGGCCATCAACGGCAAGGGCAGCGTCGACAAGGGCAGCACCGTCTGCGACGCCGATCCCCTGGAAAAGGAAGCCGGCCACTCCCTGACCTCCGCCCTGGTCAATTTCGCCTACGAGAACACCCACATCCACCTGGCCGATACGCCGGGCTATCCCGATTTCGCCGGTCAGGCCATCGCCGCCCTGGCCGGGGTGGATACCGCCCTGGTGGTGGTCAACGCCCAGACCGGCGTCGAGCTGATGCCCGAGCGCATGATGCGCCACGCGGCCGAAAGGAAGCTCTGCCGCATGATCGTCATCAACAAGATCGACGCCGAGAACGTGGACCTTCCCGGCCTGGTGGCCGACATCCGCGAGCGTTTCGGCAAGCAGTGCATGGTCCTCGATCTGCCCGCCCACGGCGCTGCCGACGTGGTGGAAGTGCTGGAGCACGATGCCGGCGATGCCGATTTCGAGTCGGTGGCCGCTGCCCACCGCGCCCTCATCGACCAGATCGTCGAGGAAGACGAGGATCTCCTCGCCAAGTACCTGGAGGACGGTGCCGACCCCAGCGCCGCCGACCTCCACGCCCCCTTCGAGAAGGCCCTGCGCGAGGGGCACCTGATCCCCATCCTGTTCACCTCGGCCAAGACCGGCGCCGGCATCAAGGAACTGCTCCACGTCCTGGCCAGCCTCGCCCCAAACCCGGTGGAAGGCAACCCGCCGCCCTTCTACAAGGGCGAGCCGGGCGGCGCGACGGAAGCTTTCCACGCCGAGCCGGACCCTGCCAAGCACGTGCTGGCCCACGTCTTCAAGGTGGTGGCCGATCCCTACATGGGCAAGATCGGCATCTTCCGCGTGCACCAGGGCACGGTGAAGAAGGACATGCAGCTCTTCGTCGGCGACGGCAAGCGCCCCTTCAAGGTGGCCCACCTCTACCAGCTGCAGGGCAAGGACACCGTCGAGGTGGATGAACTGGTGCCGGGGGACATCGGCGCCATCGCCAAGGTCGAGGAGATCGAGTTCGACTGCGTGCTCCACGATTCCCACGAAGAGGACCATATCCACCTCGTTCCCCTCGACTTCCCTCGCCCCATGGCCGGCCTGGCCGTGGAGACGAAGAAGAAGGGTGACGAGCAGCGGCTTTTCGACATCCTCGGCAAGCTGGCCATGGAAGACCCGACCTTCCTGGTCGAGCGCCACCCCCACAGCAACGAGACGGTGATCCGCGGCCTGGGCGAAATCCACTTGAAATCCAAGCTGACCAAGATGGCCGCCCAGTACAAGCTGGAGGTGGACACCAAGCCGCCGCTCATCCCCTACCGTGAAACCATCACCGCTCCGGCCGAGGCCATGCACCGCCACAAGAAGCAGAGCGGCGGCGCCGGCCAGTTCGGCGAGGTGCACCTGCGCATCGAGCCCAGAGGCCGCGGCGAGGGCTTCCAGTTCGTCGATGCGGTAAAGGGCGGCGTCATCCCCGGCGTCTTCATGCCGGCGGTGGAAAAGGGCGTGCGCCAGGCGCTGGAAGGCGGCGTCGTCGCCGGTTTCCCGGTGGAAGACCTCAAGGTCACGGTATACGACGGCAAGACCCACCCGGTGGACGGCAAGGAGGTGGCCTTCGTCACCGCCGGCCGCAAGGCCGTCATCGAGGCCATCCGCGGCGCCCGGCCCATCGTGCTGGAGCCCATCGTCACCATCGAGATCGTCGTCCCGGAAACTGCCATCGGCGACCTCACCGGCGACCTTGCCGGCCGCCGCGGCCACATCACCGGCACCGATGGCCGCGGCCACGGCATGGCTGCCATCACCGGCGAGGTGCCCCTGGCCGAATTGAACGACTACCAGTCCCGGCTAAAATCCCTCACCGGCGGCCAGGGCAGCTACACCATCGAGTTCGCCCGCTACGCCGCGGTGCCGCCCAACGTCCAGCAACAGATGGCGAGCAAGTTCCAGTTGCGCGACGAAGACGAATAGGCTCTAGGCAGGGCTCAACGACAAGGCCGGGGCAACCCGGCCTTGCCGCGCTTACGGACAGACCGCGGAGCCGCCTTGCCCTCCGCGCCCGGCAGGACTAGATTTCCCCTATTGGCACTCGGCTACGGGAGGGCTGTCTTGTTCGGCGACCTGATCTTCCGGCAACTGTTCGACGCCGCCTCGTCCACCTACACCTACCTCCTGGGCGACCCGGGGAGCCGCGAGGCGGTGATCATCGATACCGTCTTCGAGCAGCACCTGCGCGACCGGGCCCTGGTCGAGGAATTGGGGCTGCGCCTGGTGGCCGTCCTCGATACCCACTGCCACGCCGACCACGTCACCGGCGCCTGGCTGATGCAGCAGGCCGCCGGCTGCCCCATCGGGATTTCCCGCCGCTATCGCGAGGTGCAGGGGGCCGACCTGCGCCTCGACCACGGCGACCGGGTGGCCTTCGGCCGGCGCCACCTGGAAGTGCGCGCCACGCCGGGCCATACCGAGGGCTGCCTCAGCTACGTCGGCGACGACCGCCGCCTGGCCTTCACCGGCGACTGCCTCCTCATCCGCGGCGCCGGCCGCTGCGACTTCCAGCAGGGCAATGCCCGCATCCTGTTCCGCTCCATCACCGAGCAGCTCTTCACCCTCCCCGGCGACTGCCTGATCCTGCCCGGCCACGACTACAGCGGCCGCACCGTCTCCTCGGTGGGGGAGGAGCGGGCCTACAACCCCCGCATCGGCGGCCAGGCCGATGAGCGGGACTTCGTCGGCTTCATGGAGAACCTCAATCTGCCCCATCCCAAGCAGATCGCCATCGCCCTCCCCGCCAACCTCCGGTCGGGCCGCCCCGAGGACGGCCTGGTGCCCCGTCCGGCGGACTGGGGGCCGGTGCGGCAGAGTTACGCCGGCCTCCTGGAGATCGACCCGGAATGGGTCGCCGAGCATCTGCCGCAGGTGCAGGTTGTCGACGTCCGCAATCGCGAGGAACTGGGCGACGAACTCGGCTGCATCGCCGGCGCCCTCACCATCCCCCTGCGCGACCTCCAGGAGCGCCTGGCGGACATCCCCCGGGAACGCCCCCTGGTCACCGTCTGCCACGCCGGCATGCGCTCCGGCCAGGCGACGGTGCTCCTGCGCCAGGCCGGTTTCGAGCGGGTAGCCAACCTGCGGGGCGGCATGCTTACCTGGCACCGGCTCGGACTGCCGGTGCAAGCCGCAACGCCGCCCTGAGGCACGGCGTCAGCCCTGCCGCAGGCGCGCCGCATCCTGGGCCGGCGGGGCGCCGAACAGGCGCCGATACTCCCGGCTGAACTGGGAGGGGCTTTCGTAGCCCACCCGGCGGGCGACGGTGGCGGCGTCGATGGGTTCCGCCAGCAGCAGGCGCCGGGCTTCCTGCAGGCGGATGTGCTTCTGGTACTGCAGGGGGCTCATGGCCGTCATGGCCTTGAAGTGGTGGTGCAGAGACGAGGTGCTCATGTTCACCCGGTCGGCCAGGGCGTCGATGGACAGGGGCTGGTGGAAGTTGTCCTTGAGCCAGCCGATGGCCCGGGCCACCCGGTGGCCCTGGCTGTCCGCCAGCAAGGTGTGGCGCAGGCGGGCCCCCTGTTCGCCCAGCAGCAGGCGGTAGAGGATTTCCCGCTCCGCCAGGGGGGCGAGGACCGGGATGTCCCGGGGCGATTCCACCAGGCGGGCGAGGCGCAGCATGGCGTCGGCCAGGCCCGCGTCGAGGCGGCTGACGCCCATGCCCCGGGGCAGGGGCGCCGGTGGCGGCAATGGCGCCAGATCGCCCATCAATTCGCCCACCTGGCCCAGGTCGATGTCCAGGATGGCGCACAGCAGCGGCGCCTCGGGGGAAGCTTCGGTCACCTGGGCCATCACCGGCAGGTCCACCGAGGTCAGCAGGTAGTGCTGGTGGTCATAGACGTAGGCCTCCTCGCCCAGGATCACCCGCTTGGCGCCCTGGGGGATGATGGCCAGCACCGAGCGATAGACGCCGCACATGGGGCCGTGGGTGGTCGTGGTGCGATAGAAGGACAGCCGCGGCACCGGGGTCTCGTGCAGGTCGTCCACGCCGCCGCAATATCGTTCAATCAGGGTGGCGAGTTCGCCCTGCTGCCGCTGGCAGACGGGGTTGGGGTCGGCGGTGCGCTCGCTTGTGTTCACGGGATTTTCCTGGTCGCTATCCAGGAGTGAGCTTACCGGGGAACGCCTTCCAACGGGATGGTGGTGGCGAAGGGTTTGCAGGATCGGGCAATGCCGTCGTCCTCGCCTTGGGATAAATTTTGCCAACCCGCGGTCTGATTCGTCATCCCCTGGCCGCATCCCCACCCGATGGAGTTCCCCATGATCCCCCTCAACATCAACGGCAAACCTTACCAGGCGGACGTCGCCCCCGACACGCCGCTCCTCTGGGTGCTGCGCGACACCCTGCACCTCACCGGCACCAAGTACGGCTGCGGCCAGGCCCTGTGCGGCGCCTGCACCGTTCACGTGGACGGCGTGCCGACCCGGGCCTGCAGCGTGCCCGTCTCCTCGGTGGCGGGGCGCAAGGTCACCACCGTCGAGGCGGTGGACCAGCAGCGCATCGGCAAGGCGGTGCAGGAGGCCTGGCGCAAGCTGGACGTGGTCCAGTGCGGCTACTGCCAGTCCGGCCAGATCATGCGCGCCGTCGCCCTGCTCGCCACCAACCGCCGCCCCACCGATGCCGACATCGACAGCGCCATGGCCGGCAACCTGTGCCGCTGCGCCACCTACCAGCGCATCCGCGCCGCCATCCACGAAGCCGCCAAGGCCCTGGCCTGAGGAGCAGAAAATGCACGAAATGACCCGCAAACCGTTCGCCCTGAGCCTGTCGAAGGGCGCTTCATCCCGGGCTTTGACAGGCTCAGCCCGAACGGAGGAAGGTGCGATCGCCAATCTCAGCCGCCGCCGCTTCCTCCAGGGCAGCGCCGGCCTCACCCTCGGTTTCTTCCTGCCCGCGGCCGATGCCGCCAGGGCCGGCCCCGGCCAGGCCGGCGAGGGGCTGGCCGCCCCTGTCACCTTCGAGCCTAACGCCTTCCTGCGCATCGGCGCCGACAACAGCGTCACCGTCCTCTCCAAGCACCTGGAAATGGGCCAGGGCACCTACACCGGCCTCGCCACCCTGGTCGCCGAGGAACTGGACGCCGACTGGAAGACCGTCCGTGTCGAAGGCGCCCCGGCCGACGCCAAGCGTTACAACAACCTCTTCTGGGGCCCGGCCCAGGGCACCGGCGGCAGCACCGCCATGGCCAATTCCTGGGAGCAGATGCGCAAGGCCGGCGCTGCCGCCCGGGCCATGCTGGTGAGCGCCGCCGCCAAACGATGGAACGTCCCGGCCGGCGAGATCGTGGTCCGCGACAGCGTGGTCAGCCATCCGGGGTCCAAGCGCCGCGCCACCTTCGGGCAACTGGCCAAGGCTGCGGCGGCCGAGGCGGTGCCCACCGAGGTCGCCCTCAAGGACCCCAAGGATTTCCGCCTGGTGGGCAAGAAGGCCAACCGCCGCGATTCCGCCGCCAAGACCAGCGGCCAGGCCCAATTCACCCAGGACGTCTTCCTGCCCGGCATGCTGGTGGCGGTGGTGGCCCACCCGCCCCGCTTCGGGGCCACCGTCAAATCCTTCGACGCCGGCCGCGCCCGGGGCGTCAAGGGTGTCGTCGATGTGGTGCAGATTCCTCAAGGCGTCGCCGTCCTGGCCACCGACACCTGGGCCGCCAAGAAGGGCCGCGACGCCCTCGCCGTGGTCTGGGACGACAGCAAGGCCTTCAAGCTGGGCAGCGCCGAAATCCTCGACCGCTACCGGGAACTGGCCAAGACCCCCGGCCAGGTGGCCCGCAGCGATGGCGATGCCGACGCCGCCTTCGCCCAGGCCGCCAAGGTGGTGCGGGCCAGCTACGATTTCCCCTACCTCGCCCACGCCGCCATGGAACCCATGAACTGCGTCATCCGCCTCTCCGCCGACGGCTGCGAGGTGTGGAACGGCGAGCAGATGCATACCGGCGACCAATACGCCCTGGCCGGCCTCTTCGGCCTCAAGCCGGAGCAGGTCACCATCCACACCCTCTACGCCGGCGGCAGCTTCGGCCGTCGCGCCAGCAAGGATGCCGACTACGTGCTGGAGGCTGCCGCCATCGTCAAGGCCATCAACGGTAGGGCGCCGGTCAAGCTCGTCTGGCTGCGGGAGGATGACATGCGGGCCGGCTACTACCGGCCGCTCTTCCACCACGCACTGGAGGCGGCCATCGACGCCGACGGCAAGCTGGCCGGCTGGCGCCACCGCCTGGTGGGGCAGTCCATCATCATCGGTTCCCCCTTCGAGAAAATGCTGGTCAAGGACGGCATCGACGCCGTCTCCGTCGAAGGCGCCGCCAACCTGCCCTACGCCATCCCCAACCTCAAGGTGGACCTGCACACCCCCACCGACATCGGCGTGCCGGTGCTGTGGTGGCGCTCGGTGGGCTCCTCCCACACCGCCTTTTCGACGGAAGCCTTCCTCGACCAGGTGGCCGCCGCCTCCGGCAAGGACCCGGTGGCCCTGCGCCTCGAACTGCTCGCCGCCCATCCCCGCCACGCCGGCGTCCTCAAGCTGGCCGCCGAAAAGGCCGGCTGGGGCGCGCCCCTGAAACCAGGCAAGGCCGGCGAGCGGCGCGGCCGGGGCGTGGCGGTGCATGAATCCTTCCACACCTACGTCGCCCAGGTGGCCGAGGTGACCGTGGCCAAGGACGGCAGCGTGCGGGTGGACCGCATCGTAGCCGCCGTCGATTGCGGCGTCGCCATCAACCCGGACAATGTCCGCGCCCAGGTCGAAGGCGGCGTCGGCTTCGCGCTCTCTGCGGTGCTCTACGGCGAAATCACCCTCAAGGACGGCCAGGTGGAGCAGGACAACTTCGGCAACTACCCCCTGCTGCGCATCAACGAGATGCCCAAGGTGGAAGTGCACATCGTGCCCTCCGCCGCGCCGCCCACGGGCATTGGCGAACCCGGCGTGCCACCCGTGGCGCCGGCCATCGCCAACGCCATCCTGGCCGCCACCGGCAAGGCCCTGACCCGGCTGCCGTTGCGCACCGCCGAACTGGCCGCCTGACATGGACAGCCTCGACACCCAAGTTCTCGACGCCGCCCGCCGCTGGGCGGCGTCGGGACACTGCTTCGCCCTGGTCACCGTGGCCCGCACCTGGGGCTCGGCTCCCCGCCCGCCCGGCGCCTGGATGGCCCTGCGCGACGACGGCCTGGTCCAGGGCTCCGTCTCCGGCGGCTGCATCGAGGACGACCTCATCGCCCGCATGGCTGCCGGGGAGTTCGCCGGCAGGGCCCCTCAGGTGGTGCGCTACGGCGTCACCGCCGAAGAAGCCCGGCGCTTCGGCCTGCCCTGCGGCGGCACGGTGGAACTGGTCATCGAACCGGCGCCCGATGGCGCCGGGCTGGAGAGCCTGGCCGCCCGCATCGCCGCCGGCCAACTGGCCCTGCGGACGGTGGACCTCGCCAGCGGCATCGCCACCGTCGATACCGGCAGCCGTGGCGATGCCATGTCCTGGGATGGCCAGCGCCTCGTCACCGTGCACGGCCCGGCCTGGCGCCTGCTCCTCATCGGCGCCGGCCAGATTTCCCGCTTCCTCGCCCCCATGGCCCAGGCCCTTGGCTACCAGGTGTCGATTTGCGATCCGCGGGTGGAATACACCGCGGAATGGGACGTTCCCGGCGCCACCCTGGTTCCCGGCATGCCGGACGACGTGGTCGTCGAACTCGCCCTCGACCCCCACAGCGCCGTCGTCGCCCTCACCCACGATCCCAAGTTGGACGATCTGGCCCTGCTTGAAGCCCTCAAGTCCCCGGCCTTCTACGTCGGCGCCCTCGGCTCCCGGGCCAACAATGGCAAGCGGCGGGAGCGCCTGCTGCAATATTTCGACCTGTCGGAAGCCGAAATCGCCCGTCTCCATGGCCCGGTCGGCCTGCCCATCGGCAGCCACACCCCGCCGGAAATCGCCGTCGCCATCCTGGCGGAGATGACGGCGGTGAAGAACGGCGTCGCCGCCCGGCCCGGCACGCCGTTATCCGTCACCGAAGCCCTCTCGGACACCATGCCGCTCAGAAGCGCCGGCTGCCCCATCGGCTAACCATGGGCGGCATCGTCGGCATTCTCCTCGCCGCCGGCAGCGGCAGCCGCTTCGGCGGCGACAAGCTGCTGCATCCGCTGACCGACGGCACGCCCATGGGCGTCGCCGCCGCCCGCTCCCTGCGTGCTGCCCTCGACTGGGTCATCGCCGTCACCCGCCCCGGCGACGACAAACTCGCTGACCTGTTGGCCGAAGCCGGGTGCGAGGTGATCGTCGCTCCCGATGCGGTGAACGGCATGGGCCACAGCCTGGCCGCCGGGGTGCGGGCAGCGCCGGGTGCCGACGGTTGGCTGATCGCCCTGGGAGACATGCCTTTCATCAAGCCGGCAACCCACAGCCGGGTGGCGCAGGCATTGAGGGCGGGGCATTCCATCGGTACGCCGGTCTACCACGGTTCCCGTGGCCATCCGGTCGGGTTTGGCGCCATGTGGTTCGCGCACCTCGCCGGACTCGAAGGAGACCGCGGTGCCAAGGCGCTATTCGGCATGTCGCCGAACGGGGTGTATCACGTCGTCGTAGACGATCCCGGCGTGGTCAAGGATATCGACCTTGCGGCCGGGACCGCGACCGCGGTTGATCTTCGCACAAAGGGGGAGGTACGGCGGCGCAGAGCGTTTCTTAATTCTTGATCGTGTGAGCGCCGATGTACATCGGTGAGACGAAGGTGCGCCGGGAGGTATTGGCCTCCGTCTGCAGACGTTCTTCCAGGGTGTCGATGTCGTGCAAGGCGTCGACCGGGACACCGAGCTTGAGGGCGAGGAGATACAGGCTGCGCATGGTGTTGGCCACCCAGGCGTAGCCATGGTAGTCCGGGCCGCCGCCGACCACCGCTTCGCAAAGCATGTCCGGGTGGGGCAGGCCGGCATCGACAAAGGCGTTCAGGAGATTGCGCGCCATCGAAGGGCCCGGGCAGAGCGACGTCCCGTATGTCGTCCTGCACAAAGTGAAGATTGTTCAGGCCGAGCCGCTCGGCCCGCATGCGTGCCTTCTCCAGCGCCGTACCGTCCATGTCCACACCGACGACCTCGCCTTCCGGACCAACAATTTCCGCCAGCAGGAAGGCGACGTCACCAACGCCGCTGCCCACGTCGAGAACACGCATACCGGGGCCGATGCCGGCCTTGCGGAAAAAGCGCTCGGTCAGGGGGCGCAGGAAATTCGCTTGTTGGGTCAGGCGCCGGTGTTCCCCATCAGAGCGGCCAAGGGCATAGGTTGGATCGTTCATGGCTGTCCTCGCTAGTTTGGGTTTGCTTAGCGATCGGGAAGACAAAGTCGGTTAGAGCGTTTTCAGATATTCCAGCAGTGCATCCTTCTCCCCTGATGACAATCCGATCCCAAATTCATGCCCCTGGTTCCCCCCGCTGCGCCTCCGCCCCATCGCTGACGAATCCTTCTTCAACTAGTTTGCTCCTCACACTGAAGCTTTGCAGTGACCTTGATCTCGATCCATCCCCGTTTTCTGTCGAGCGCAGTTCCGTGCGGGCGTGCTGTAACCGTTGCCGTCAAGCTTCGGCCATCCGGGCTGACGCTGAGGGAGTTGGAGCCATTGTTATCGCTAAGCTTTTCGGTCGAGGCCGAGAGAATCTTGCAGTGCGTCGGCGCGGAATAGTTGCAGACCTGTTTCTGCTCTGGCGCATCCATTCCTTGCCATTCGGCTGTGACGTTGAGGATTCCGCAAGCATCGGCGGTTCGCTCGACCAAGGTCGTCTTTCGTGGGAAGGGATTGTCCTTCTGCCATTTCACGAACAGGTCGGGTGCAGGATTCGTTGCCATGAACGCATTGAACCTGTCGGTGTAGGAGGCCTGTTCCGGACTAAATTTGTCGCGACTGATCGCAAGGCACCGCAAATAGTCGCGTACTTCCGCCTCACGCGAGGCCTTGCCGACGAGATCGACGATTCCGGGATCGGTCTTTACATCGACCTTCCCGAGAACCAGACTGGAGTATTTCGTCGATGCGACCGATACGTCTAAACCGAGCTTGGAGAAGATGGCATGAGATGGCGGGAAACACCCGTAGGAGTCCGCTGTCGGGGGCGGATGGGCCGGTTCATCGACAGGTCGCGGTGCAAGCAAGTATCTCGCTGCAACGATGCCGGCAAGAACCAAGACGCCAGTGACGACCAACTTCTTCAGTGACTCACTCACGATAATCTCCCTTGGCTCGCTCCCACTTGAAGCCGGCGCTACGCCACGCAGCCAGCCCGCCGCGATACCAATACACATTGCGGTATCCCTCCGAAATGGCTCGCAGGGCGCCATTGTACGAATCCCAATCCTCGACGCTTGATGCAAGAAAAATGAGCGGACGCTTCTTGTTCTTTTCGGTGATCTTCTGGAGTGTTCGGGATAGCTTGGCCTCGGCGTCCCTGTTCAAGTCCGGAAGCGTAGGGGAGTAGATACCTGAGAAGGGCACGTAATAGGCACCGGGGACGGAGCGAAAATTCGTTGGGCGAGAGAAAGCGGGGTCGGTTGTGTCGATGATGACGATATCGTCGCGGGCTTCCAGCATCGATTTGAGTTCCAGCGTAGGAACAACGCGGCCGCCCGGAATGGCTTTTGGGGTTGGGCTGTTATGAGTCTCGGTTCCCTTTAGCTGTGTCGTCGGCGCAACGCCCCAGTCCTCGTTCTCCGAGGCGAAATGCTCGGTTGCCATCCGCTCGCCGTGCGTTGATTCACTCATCTGACCATCCCTCAAGGAGAGCGCAAAAGCGACGTGCTTGCGCTCGCGCTTGGGATAGGCATTGTCAGTTTCGACGTGATAAGTCAGGGAGTAATCTCCAATTGCCGCCGTCAGGGTTCCTTTGCCTGACCAAGGCAAGGACTCCCATTCGCTTACGCCCAGATGAACACAGGGCCGAACAGAAGGCTGCGCGGTCGAGCTTCTGATCCAACGAGTTCCACTGCGACAGATGACCAATTCAGGAACGTTCCACGAACGCTGTACGCGTGCGATGGCCAGCAGGAGGCTTTGCATTTCGGCTTTGCGAAACGAAGCGCCTTCAATTGATTTGCCGATATAGGTTTCTCGGAGCGACCCGAGAACCGCCTGGGTCCGGGATTCCGAAATGTTCAGGGGCGTTTCACCGCTTTCAAAGAGCCCTTCATTCTGTGCAATGAGTTTGAGAAGGGATTTCAGGACGACCTCCGGGTAAGTCGGGGCGGCCCTGGGGGCGTCTGGCAGATTGTCGGCGAGCAGGGCGATGGCCGGAGAACTTGTCAGCAGTGGTCGCCGCCGGAATTCACCGGCATCGTTATTGGCTTCATACAAGGCGGAACCCTGCATTTCCGAGGCCCAGACAATGCAATCCGCCATCGCCTCGCTGAAAACGCGATCGCTTGGGCGTGATTTCCAGTCATGCAATTCAGCCCAGCGCAGTGAGCTGCATAAGGCCAGGTGACCAGTGCTCAAATCCCAATCTTCGCCGCGAGCTTTCTTTGCCGCAGCGAAAGGCGCGCTCGGGGCCATCCAGGTCATTTTCCGGGTGCCTTCTAGGAGCACGAATTCCCCTAGAAATAGAGGGAGTCTCGAATACCGGCTGGCTTGGTCGTTGGAAACATCACCGTGGCTGTGAAAATGGCTAGTTCCTGGGGGGTGTGTGTGGAAATGTCCCAGGATAGTCAACGGATGTTTAATTGGGATCGTTTCTGCCGTGCCTGTATGGGCGGTTCCCGGTTGCCATGCACCCCTGGGAAAGAAGGATGTTTGGAGGTTTAGCTGGCCGGCTGGGACTGCTGCCAGCAACGCTGAACGCTCATCCGGTTCGAGTTTTGCGATGGCATCAAACAAGAAATCTTGCCCGGCCTTATATTCCCGTTCGAGTTTCTCCAGTTCAGCCTTGTCACTCTCGGTCTTATTGGGTTTGGAATCCAATTGCTCATGGCGTTCGGCCCGTTCGTTCATATGCGCCAACGCAGAAGCGGCTTTGCCTTGCAAGGTGGGCGATCCCGCGACCTCGATGGCCCCCAGCATGGCTTCGAACATAGTGCCGTAGGGAAACTCGATCCACCCGCCCATCTCGCCGTTGCGTTCTGTCTTGCGCATTTCGACCTGCAATTTGGGGTCGTTCGTGAGTCGTGCGTGGTCACGCGAGAGCGACAGCATCTCGTCGATTTTTTGGGGCCACTTTGGAAGGCAGATGGTGGAAGGCAGTTTTTCCACGCTCGGGTTCATCAACGCGCGTCGGACTTCCAGTGCAGAAGTCGGCGTCATGTCGCAGCCAGCCTGGGCTTCGCCGGAAGCGGCAACGATCAGTGCCGTGGCCCCCAATATCGATGCCATTGCCCTCCGAGTCAGGGTCTTGGGAAAAGAAGGATACGGGTTGATGTGGTGATTTTTCATGGCGGCTTCTTCGGCAGTGATTGTTTTATCCGCGGCGAATGGGTGATGTCCGGTTGCTCACGTCTCCGGGGCTACACCCAGCCCTTCCGCCTGGATGACATCCAGCAGTCCGCCGGCATTAGGGCCACCTATGCCGCGGCGGAATTGGAGTCCAGGGAATCGCAGCTTGAGTTCTCGAAGTACCTTGCGACCCAGGCCCAGACCCCGCAAATGGGGGCGAAGGGAGAAATCGACCAGTACGTGCGGTCTTTGATGTGTGGACTCTGCGACTATGGTGTATCCCAGCGGCAGCGAAACGTTCCCGATGGAAACCTCTGCGGAATGTACATTGAAGGTCGCGGCCGCGAATTCGGAAACGTACTCGCTACGCTGCTCGATGAAATACACGCTACCTGCACCGCTGAGCCAACCTGGCGGAGCAAGGGGAGAAGTCTCAGGTTCCGGGAGTATGCGTACCTCCGGTGCGGGAAAACCAAGGCGGTTCTCGCAGAAATCGCGGAAAGCCTGGCCGTAGGTGCTGCATAGCACGGCCCAGCAGGTGCCAAGGATGTCTGAGCGTGCCCAGAGTCTGAAGAGGTTCATCCATCCCTGGATATCGGGATGGCTTGAGTCGCCTTGCAGATTCAGGTCAATGTAGACGTTTTCCATGAACTGAAAGATCGCCGCGCATTGGAACAGCACTTCTCGGCAGACCTTGATCGGAGGCCGAGCCGTCGCTGGTGTACGACGGGGTATGCCCGTCACAATCTTGTCCAGGTCGGCATAGACTTCTGCCGCAAGGGCCACGAACTTGGGGTCGTTCTGCAGCGCTTCGAACAGCTCGTTGAGCGCTTTCCCGTGCTTGGACATCGCTAAGGCAACATGAGGGTTGGGGCGGTGCCAGCGCCGCCAGAGGCGATCGAGCCAGTCGCTGAGCTTGGCGTAATCGTCGCGGGGACCGAGATCCTTGCGATATTCGTCGCCTACGAGCGCCATCTCCCCAATGTGCTGTCCCAGCTTGCGATAGCTCTCAAATTGCGATTCGCCAAACCATTGGTCCAAGGTGCTGTGGTGGGGGAATTCAGGGTTTTGAGCCTTGTATTGCAATAGGTCTGCCGTTTCGTCTCCGGTCAGCGAGGCCTTGATGTAGAGAATTTGGCCGACAGAAGCGGGCAACTCCTCTGTTTCCGGATAGCGAATCAGGCCGACTGCGCAGTGATGGGCTGAGAGTCCGTCGGCGCCTGGAATGATTGCCCGGGGATCGATTTCGATTTCCACGCCGAAATCCGTGCGGCACTTGCGTATGGCGTTACCCAGATCTTCGAAGGTGTATTTGCCATCCTGGCTGGCGTCGGAGGCGATGATGATGCCGCAGCGGCGCCTGACGAGTTCGTAAATACCCAGGTTCTCGAAGTGGCCTCCATCGCTGAGGTAAACGTAGTCCGTGATGTCCGAGCTGGTGCCGGTCAGTTCTTGAAACAGTGTCTTGGCTCCGAATCTGGGCATTACGTAGTGTTTCCAGGCGGCTGGCCTGCGAGGATTGGTCATCCACCAGCCAAGGCGCGCATTGAAGATGGTCAGCAGAAAAGCCGTTGCGGGATTGGTGTGGTAACCCCAGTTTGGACTTGCGGCAGCGCCCGAAATGGTCATGCCCATGCCAAGGGTGATCGGGTCTTTCCCGCCGAATTCCTTGGTACGCTGGAACGCGTCTATTCCTCGCTCTCCGAAGGCAAGGCGATAGCCGCAGAAGAGCGGCGAAAAGAGGAAGGATGCGGCCTTGCGCTCCTGCCAGCCAAGTTGATCTGTCGAACCCTCGATCGGGTTGTGCGAGATATTGAGCGCAGTGTTGATCAGCGGGTAAGGCTTGACTCCTGCGACTTTGCTCAGCAGGGGGGAGTCCTTTGGCGAAAGCCCGGTGTACAAATTGGGCTCTCGCTTGCCATCCGAAGCACCAAGGTAGCATCGCTCCAGGCGATTTCGATAAAAGAAGTGGAGCGAGAAGCCGTTGATGTCGACTGTGCGGCCAAACATCCAGAACACGAGCATGGTCGCTGCCCAGGCTGTCAGCCAAAGCGGTTGTTGGGCGGTCTCCAGAGAGGCGCTGGCATACTTTTCAAAACAGCAGTTACTGAATCGCGTACGACTCTCGACGTTGAGCCCCCCGGTTGTTGAAGAAACACAATATGTGGGATCACAGCCAGAACGATCGGGTTTGACCTTCGTGCAAGTGGTGGCCCGCCAATCGGTCACCCAACTCTCCGGGTTTAAAGTCCAGCCGAGTCGGTGAACGAGCGTGGAAAGTGAAACCAGCAGCAACAGGATGAATGCGTAGGGAGCAATTCTCGCCAACCATTCCGGAAGGTTCCGCTGTCCGTTCTGGCCGGTGCGACTGCTGGCGGAAAATAAGATTCCGGCAATGGTGGTTCCCAGCCAGGCAGCCCCACCCAAGCCAAGATAGAGGTCTTCCGACCAGAGCCAGCCATAGGGAGCGTAAAGCGCGATGGCGGCGACCGTGACCCAGATGATGGTGAAATGGAGTAGCAGTCCATTTGCGCGTGCCCACCACTCCCGGGAAAGTTCTGTTGTTCCTGCCCACCCAAGAAAACACCACTCGCCATCTTGGCGCTTAGCAGGGATTTTGCTCAGGGTGCCAATGATGATGGCGCCTGCCAAGAAGGCAATGAGTGCAGAAAGCGGTGGGGCAAAGGTCGTGTAGTGCATCGCCTGTTCGGCAGAGACAGAATTGGGAAAGCCACGTAGCCATTCGACAACAAAAGGAAGGCTCAGCCAAAGCAATCCGAATTGCGTAGCGACGCGCGTGCTGCGATACAGTTTTCCCTGTCGATTCTGGTTTGCTGCGCGTGTTTCTTTATATGCACCGCGGATGCTGAAAGTGAGGAAGCCTAGCCAGATCAGGAGAAAACACCACCAAAACGTCGAGTCGCCCGTAACGGAGGACCAAACCGCCAACTTAGGTTCATGCGCCTGGGCATGAAGCAAAGATGGAACGACCCACGCGGCCATCAGCAATATCCCGAGGCCGAGGGTAAGCTGGATCAAGTTGAGAAACGTATTGCGCAACCAAGTCGACACCGCGGTCAGCGAGTCTGAGCTGAATGGGCCTGTTTTTGGGGTCAAGTAATTGCTGAACCGCCGGAGCCAAGTGATTGTGCGAGGCTCCCCGGCATCGTTGAAGTTGGCGGACTGACGCGACTTTCCTCCCAAGCGGTTTTCGACCAACTCCACCGGTGGGGAGTCCTTGTCAGTTCCGACGCGATGAATCCAGGCGGTCAGCCAGCCACCGATATAACCCCCACCGGAGACCGTCGAGAGGTAATCCAATTTTGAAAGGATATTGTTTGCCGCCAGCGACTGGAGAAGTCCGAGATTGAACGTTGCGCTACGAATTCCACCGCCGGATAGCGCTAGGCCGATGGGAGGGTGAACAGGATCACTGGGGCTTCTGGGTGCTTTGCGAGCAGCTGAGGGATTCGCATGGCTGCGGGCGTCTGGCTCCGATTCCTCCGCGTTCTTTCCAGATTCGGACTCTTGATCGGATTCCTTGGCGAATAGCTCCAGGGCTTTGAGCTCCGCCATCCACACCTGGCGCCACGTAGTCGCTTCCAGGGGTTCCGGTACAAAGCCTGAATTCTTTTTGAGCTTCTCAATGTATCCCTCCTTCAAGAAGTGGTCGGAGACTGGCTGGAAGGCAGCCGTCTCACCATCGAAAAGTAATTCACTGCTCTTCTCGAAGCTTCTGCCCCCATGTGGGCGCTTGAGCAGGAAGGCTTGTGCATGCCTTTCGCCTACCAGATCGGCTGGGTTATCCCGCTCGGTAAGGGCGCCGGTCTGGTCAAAGAGCAGCATGCGGCCCACGTGCCGGAAGCCGAGTACCGCAGGCGGGACTCGGGCGACCACATCGTTGTTGTTCACGAACCGGAAGGTCTTTGTGCCGAGATGATCTTCGTATTTGCTGGCGAACTGCCAATCGCCAACCCGGGGCTGGCCAAATGTGTAGACGCCGCGAATGCTTGTCGCCAGCCGATGGGGAATCCCTTCGCCGCTCGGATGCTCTCCCAACACAAGGCGGGCAGCCGCCAACACGGCTAGCGCTCCCCCGAGGCTGTGGCCAGTAAGCCAAAGATTTTCTGGATTGAGATCTTCCAGACAATTGATGATGTCTGTCCAAACTACCCCGAGGGATTTCCAGAAGCCCTCATGGATGCATCCACCGGCGCCCTCATCCGGAGTGAAGTCGAAATTAACCGCCCAGTCGTCGACCTTCGGTTCGGAGCCGCGAAAAGCCAGAATGGCGGTTCGGGTGCCATGGTTGAACATGACGAATGCCTGGGCGCAGGTTTCGTACCACGGGGATTCCTTGCCTTTCCCTACGCCAGCATCGAAAAAATTCGAGCGTATGGCCTGAGAATCGCCGGACTTTACTTTGTGCTCGAAACTCCACCCGGAATTAGCCTTGACGGATTTTTCGACCCTGCCTTCACCCAGATAGGCGAGCGCCGCCGCTTTGACCAGTGCCAATGCATTCTCGTAGCAATATGCGTTTTCGGCTTCCCTGAAGCAGGATAGATCAAGTTGAATTTGCTCCGTCAAGTCCGCCATCGTCCGTCCCTCCCTTATTTCCCGTCATTCTGGGAGCCTGGATTATCCGGTTCGATGCCCTTGGGGATATTGCACGCCATCGAGCCAGTTCCGGCCATGTCCTTGAGCCGTTTGCAGCCGCCGTTTTCGCCGCTCAACAAGGCGGTAATGGCCTTGTAGTCGTCGATCTTCACGTTGCTATTTGATCCAATTCCCTCCATGTGTTTTCTGAAGCCATCCCGGTAAGCTCCTCCATAGAATTCGTTGATGGTTGCGTTCTTGAGCAGATTAAAGGCGCGTTTGGCGAACGACAGATTCAGTGACAAGGGAAAAAACCCTCTGAACTCGGAGCGAGTGGGCTCGCTTGCGACTGCCATCAACTCCGCGATTCGCATGATCAGATCGGCTTGGTATACGTCGATGTACCGACTGTCTGATTTTTCTTCCATCCGCGCACGAGCCCTATCTAGTGCGTCAAGCGCTTTGTTGATTCTTGGGATGACACGAAGCGCCATGTCTTCGCGATTTTCTGAGTAGCGCTCGATAGCCGCGGCGGCATAGCGAGCACTCACAGCAATGACGAGCCCAGCACGGAGAAGCTGCAAATCGTTGTCCTTCTTGTCGATCCAGCAAATCTCCCGATCGAGGTGTTTGTGAATGGCACTGAAATCATCCTCGGAGTAAGTCGGTGGATTTGGATTGGGTGGGGTGCTCAGGCACGGGACAACGGACTCTTCCGACGACCACGCTTTGGAGTGATGCAGGGTTACCAGGCCAAAGGCGGCAACGCAGATCAGAAGTCGGGAAAGAATGCTAAGAGTCATTTTTCTTCTCCTCTATTGGCGGTTGGGTGGCTGGCGATGCAGAATGATTAGTTGGGCGAAATGACCTAACGGAATCGGCAGGATGGGATGCAAACGCCAAGGCGCGGACCGGTTTGCTTGCAGGCGCTGGCTCTTGCGCCGCACACGGCGCGTTGGCATGACTTACCACGACTGTGTGCCCGATCCACCCGGCTACCAGCGTCCCAATAACAAGCAATGCCCAAAAAACGAAAGCAGTAGCAGCCAGGATTGGTGGCTTGGGGTGCAGTGTGCGCTCCCACCCCAAACCTGTGGCCCCGAGCGCTCGCTCGACATGGAGCAGGTATTCCCCCATTTGTCTGCCCCGCCAGTAAGTTGTGAACGCGGTAAATCCGGACAACACGGCATAGCCGGCAGGGAGATACCAAGCCGGGATGAACAGTTCTCGAGGGAGCTTGGTGCACCAGGTTCCTTCGATGGCCCCCGGGCCAAATCCCTGCGTGGCAAGCCAGGAAAAGACCGCTGCCGATACGACCAGCCCAAGGCGCGCCAGCGTCTCTATTCGCCCCAGAAGCGCCGAAATCTCCTGCTTCATGTGTTTGAATTCCTCAAGGTGGAATTCGCGGGCAGATTCGTGCATGAGGGCTCCCTGGTTATCTGTTCTTCTGCTTATAAAGTGAAGGAAAGTCTTAGAGCGTTTTCAGGTATTCCAACAGCAGATCCTTTTCGGCAGGAGAGAGGGCCGTCCCAAATTCGTGCCCCTGGTTCCCCCCGGCCTTGGTGCCGGTATCCAGCCGCGTACCTATGCGCTGCGCCTCGGCGCCGTCACTGACGAAGCCCACCTTCACCGGGTCATACACGTCGTACCCTCGCCAGAACACCTTCGGTCGCTTGGCGGCGGGTTCCAGCAGGTCCCGCAGGGTCGGCACCGAGCCGTTGTGCAGGTAGGGAGCCTTGAGCCAGATGCCGTCGAGGAAGGCGGCGACGTAGCCCTTCAAGTCTTCTTCCACCAGGCCGCGGCGTTGCAGGCCCATTTCCTTGACCGCCTGGTTGGCCTTGATGGCGGCGCCCTTGTTCCAGGAATCGAGGCGGCCGCGGTCGGTGCCGACTTCGGCGACGGGCAGCGGGGTGCCGGTCTTGTCGCTCATGTGGCAGGCGGCGCAGTGCTTGTCGAAGAGGGGCTTGCCGGCGGCGGCCTTGGCCTGGTCGATGGGGAAGGGGTATTTCGGCGGCGGCAGTTCGGAGAGGTAGTCGTGGAGCCACTTCACCTGGCCGATGAAATCGTCCTTGTGCTTGGGGGCGGCGCCCAGGAGGCCGAGGGCGGAATCCATGATCACCGAGGTGGCGTCGTGGCTGTCGCCGGCGTAGTTCATGCGGTGGCCCTTGTCCCACACGTATTTCTTCAGGTTCCACACGGAGGGCATGTCGGTGGGGCCGAAGGTGTCGTCCATGGGGGCCTTGATCATGAAATACTTGGTCAGGTTCATGGCGTCGTCCCGGCCGCGGCCCCAATCGGGGAAGTCCTTGCGGTAGATCCAGGCGAACTGGGCTTCGCGCTCCAGCAGGCGCTGCTTGGTGATGGGGATGATGAAGAAGCGATAGAGGGCCTTGTCGATCCAGTCCAGGGCGGTGACCCGGTTGATCTCGGCCATCAGGATGTCGGCGTTGAAGCGCGGATCCTTGGCGCAGTCGATGAGCAGGCGGAAGAAGCCTTCCACGTTGGTGGTGTGGGCCGGCCCGCCGACGACGAAGACCGGGTTGGCATCCGGGCTGGTGCGGTAGGTGGTGGTGTGGCAGACGGCGCAGTTGTTGGCGACGCGGGGGAAGCCGATGGTCTTCTTGGTGAAGCCCACGGGCAGTTCCTGGCCCATTTCCCAGGGCACGCCGAGGGCGGCGTAGCCGCCGGGGACGACCTTGCCGTCCTGGGTGAATTTCTCGGGGAAGACCCGGGGCAGGACGTAGAAGATCCAGTAGGGCACGCCGGCGTCGAATTCGGCGCCGATGGAGCCGTACTTGAAGCGCATTTCCGGCGTGGCGGTGACCCAGTCGGGCTGGGGATATTCGCGGAAGCCCCGATCGTAGCCGATCATGGCGCCGATGATGCTGAGGGTGACGACGGCCAGCGCCATCCACTTCACCCAGGGACTGCAGTTGCAGGAGGTGGTCATGGCGGGCTCCTCAGAAGGTTTTCAGGTATTCGACCAGGGCGGCCTTGTCGGCGGCGGGCAGTTCCGTGCCGTAGGCCTTGCCCTCGTGGCCGCCATTGCCGTTGCCGGGGGCGGCGGTATCGAGGAGGAAGAGCTTCTTGCCGTTGGCCTCCGCCTGGTTCGAGACGAAGCCCATCTTCGCCGGGTCGTAGACGTCGTTGCCGCGGTAGAAGGCCTTGGGCCGCTTGGACGCCGGCTCCAGCAGGTCGCGCAGGCTGGGCACCGAGCCGTTGTGCAGGTAGGGCGCCCGCAGCCACAGGCCGTCCAGGGGCATGTTGGCGTAGCCGTGGGTCTTCTGGAAATGGGTGAAGCGCCAGGGGTAGCCGGCGTAAAGGGTGGCCTGGTTCACCGCCAGGGTGTAGGTGTAGGAATCGAGCCGGCGGCGGTCGGTGCCGATCCTGGCGAGCGGCACCACCTCGCCCACGTGCTCGCCGGTGAAGTCGCTGCCCGAGGCGCCGTGGCAGGCGGCGCAGTAATCCTTGTAGATGGGCGCGCCCTTGGCGGCCAAAGCCAGATCGACGGGGAAGAACTGGCGGAAGGCGGGCGGTTCGGCATCCATGATCCAGGCCTCGACGCGCTTGATGCGGTCCAGATCGATGGTGGGCGGCGTGGTGCCGGTGCCGAAGGCGGCGCTCTTGTTGCGCTCCTCGACGGTGGTGTTGTTGCCGTCCCAGTGGAGCTGCATCTCCTTGGGTTCCTTCCGCTGGCGCTGGCGCCAGATGGAGGGGAAGTCGGCGGGGGCGTCGAACTCCTTGGGGTCCAGGTGGGCCATGGGGAAGTTGAAGATCACCTTGGCCGAGTTGAAGGTATCCACCCGTCCCGGTCCCCAGTCCCGTTGCTTGAACACCCAGTCGAAACGCCCGGCCAGGGCCAGCACCCGGTCGCGCATGATGGCGATGGCGACGGGGTAGACGACGTAGCGGTCGAGGAGGTCGAGATCGCCGCCCAGGCTCTGGATGGCCGGCAGGATGTATTCCTTGGAAAACTTGGGGTCGGCGGCGCAGCGGAAGAAGAAGGTCTCGAAGGCCTTCATGTCGAAGGTGGCGGCGGGCATGCCGAGGACGATGGTGGGTGGCTGGTCGGCGGCGGTGCGCACGGTGCTGACGTGGCAGGCGGCGCAATTGACGAAGACCCGGTCGATGCCCTGGTAGCGGCGCTTGCTGGTGCCGACGGGCACGTCGCGCTCGCTGCCGTCGGGGTTCTTTTCATAGACGAAGCCGAGGGACTGGTAGCCCTTGCCCGGCAGGTATTGCGGGCAGACCTCGGGTAGGGCGCGCCAGATCCAGTAGGGGAAGCCCATCTCGTGCTCGCCGCCGGTGGAGCCGTACTTGAAGTGCTCGGCCGCATCCTTGTAATCCACCGGCACGTCGTCGCCGAAGCGGCGGGCGGCCCAGCCCAGCACCAGGACGGGGAGGACGATGGTGATGAGGAAGAGGATGAAGAAGCGCCGCTTCCAGGGGGTGGTGGGTTCTTGTTCGGGGGTCATGGCGAGCCTCTTGTTGTGGTTTGGATTGCTTGGAGGGTCTGGAGGGTTAAGCGCCCTTCGACAGGCTCAGGGCGAACGGGGGGTGGGGGCTCAGGGCGAACGGTTTGTGGGGGCTGAGGACGAGGGAGGTGCGCCTGCGCCCGTTCGTGGTGAGACCTTCGACAAGGCTCAGGACAGGCCTGTCGAACCGCGCTCGGACGCGAAGCGGTCAATGCCCCGGGAGCCGGCGGCAAGCACGGCCGCAACGACTCATAGCTCCCCGCCGGCAGCGCCCGCAAGCCGGCCGGCGCGATGCCCTCCGCCTTCAGCCAGCCCTCCACCTGGGCGAGGAGTGCGCTGCGGGCGCCACCGGTCTTCCAACCCTGGGCGTCGGTGCCGAAGGCCGGCAGCATCGTCTCCGGCGGCATGGGTGTCTTGTCGCGGGCGTCGGGGGCGAGGTCGGCTGCGGCCAGGCGAACGTAGAGGCGGGGGGCGCACTGGCGCAGGCGCGCTTCCACCTGGGTGGCGTCGCCGTGGAGGAAATTGGGCGGGAAGGCTTCCGCCGTCAGATGGCAGGCGGCGCAATAGGCGTAGAAGCCGGCGACTCCCGCCCCTTCGCCCGCCTTGGCGGCCTCCCCGGGGCGGGGCGTGGCGAACTCCAGGGCCGGCGGCGGCAGGCGGCGGGCGGCGTCGCAGCAGGCCTTGGCCGGGGGCGCCCCCAGTTCGGTGGCCAGGGCGGCGAACAGGCGCTCCCGGGGGAAGGGGGCGGGGCCGAACAGTTCGGCGCCGGCCGGGGAAGCCGCGAGGCGATTTACCGCCTCCCGCAGGCGGGCGGCTTCCTGGCGCAGGGTGAGGGTGGCCTGCCAGCGGCCGTGGTCGTTGCGGGTGAAGGCGAGGCCGGTGAGGGCATCGCCGCTGGCGGTGCGGGGGGTGCGGCCCTGGCGGCGCAGGTTCAGGGGTAGCCGGGTGGCGGTGGCGGGGCCGGCGGGGGTGAGGTCGACGTTGGCGAGGGCCGTGCCGCCGGGGAGGGTGAGGCGTTCGAGGTGGCCGGTGGTTAGGGAGCTACCGAAGCGCCCTTCGACAGGCCTGTCCTGAGCGAAGTCGAAGGG
>DAINDE010000026.1:0-278 GCA_036732025.1 Rhodocyclaceae bacterium | reverse complement strand
CAGCGTCCCTTCCAGGCGCCCTTCCGGCCCAACGCAGCGAATGGACCAGCGGGAAGCCGGCGGGTCGGCCTCGCAGGGGATGGCGATGGTGCGCTCGGCGATTCCGGCCTGCTTGGCGAGGGCGTCTTCCAGCCGTGCCCGGTCGTCATCGGCGACGAATTCGGCGAGGCCGGCGACGGCGGTGGCCAGGGCGCCCGGCTGGTCGGCCTGCCAGCGGCCGAGGGCCGGGCGGGGGGCCAGGGGTTCGGCGGGGGCGGCCACGTGGGAGGCGGCGATGC
>DAINDE010000025.1:36130-57907 GCA_036732025.1 Rhodocyclaceae bacterium | reverse complement strand
GGGCCCTTATGGCGCCTTGGTCTGGGCCGGTGGCGGCTATGGTGGCGGGGGCGGCGGGGGCGGGCCCGGCGAAGACCAGGGTGCCCCGGCGCATGCCGTAGCCGCAGTGGGCGCCGGCCCGGCCGGCCAGGGCGATGGTGCCGGCCACCATGCGGGAGGCGAGGAAGTCGCCGGCGTCGCCGCCGATGAGGACGGTGCCCCGGCGCAGGCGATCGCCGCAGCGGTCGCCGGCGTTGCCGCCGATCGCCAGGAGGCCGCCGCGCATGCCGTCCATGTCGCCGGGCAGGGCGCCGGCGGCGAAGTCGCCGACGTCGCCGGCCACGGCCAGGCGGCCGCCGGCCATGGCGCAGGCCGCCAGCGCCCCGGCACTGCCGGTGACGGCGATGTCGCCGGCGCGCATTTCGGCGCCCAGGTAGTCGCCGGCCTCCCCTTCCACATGGATGCGGCCGCCGTCCAGGCCCCGGCCGATGCCGTCGCAGCGGGAGAGATCCCCCTCGAAGCGCAACAGGGGCTCGGGGTCGGCCAGGGCGGTGACGGCAAAGAATTCCCCCAGGGGCACGGCGTCGTTGCCGTGCCACAGGGGCCGGCGGGCAAGGTCGGCGGCGCTCCCCCCGGCGGCGGCGAGAGGGGTGAGGCCGGCCATTTCCAGGCGCAGGCGCGGCGGGGCCTTGAGGCGCAGGGAGAAGGCGGCGCTCATGTCGCTGCCTCCCCATCCGCCAGGCGATGGAGATGGAAATGGTAGGGGCCGAGCTTGCCGCCGTAGTTGCCGGCGGAAAGGCGGCGCACCCCGGATGGCCGCCCGCGGGCGACGATGGCGGCCATGCCGGCGGCCATGGCGGCGGCGACGGCGGCTTCGCTGAGGCCGTCGATGACGACTTCCAGGACGCAGCCGATCTCGCCGTCGAGTTCGCTGCGCCGGGCCAGGGGCGTCAGCGCCGGGCAGAAGGCGTCGTTGGTGGAAGCGGAAAGGGCGGCGTACTTGCTGCCCACCTTGGAGCCGGAGCGCACCACCCCGCCGGGAAAGGGCATGATCACGTCGGACAGTTTCGCCATGGCGGCGACAGCGGCCTCCGCGGCGGCCAGGGCCGAGGCCGTGTCGGCGGCGAGGATGAGGAGGTTGCCGCCGCCCACCGCCTTGACCATGGGGGTGGTTTCCTGGGCGACGAATTCGCCGTCCATCACCGGCACCCGCCAATAGCGCACGCCGTCGATCATCTTGGCGATCTGCCAGCCGTCGCCGAAGAAGCGCAGGTTCCGGCCCAGGGCCACCGGCTCCCCGTCGGGCAGGCCGGCATAGATGGCGGTGGTGGGGCAGGTGAGGACGCACTGGCCGACGCGGCGTTCCAGTTGCTTGGCCAGTTCCTTGCCGGATACGGCGAAGAGCAGCACCGCCACGCCCGGCCGGCCGTCCGGCGTCTCGGCCGGGGACAGTTCCCGCTCGATGCCGGCCTCGCAGCCGCAGGCGATGACCGAGGTGGCGAAACCGCTCATGGCCACCGCCGCATGGCGGGCCCAGGTGGCGTTGTGGGCGGTGATGAGCACCCGGGTGGCCTTCATGGGGAAGGCCTCGGCGAAGCTGTCGTCGATGGCGATGCCGTTCCGTTCCATGGGCACCCCGCTCGTCACCGCCGGCCTCCGTGCAGGGGGCAAGGCAACAGGGCGCCGCCGTTGCTGCAGGCACACAGCTCGTCGTGGCCGATGGCGGCATGGCGGTGGCTGAGCGCCAGGTGTTCCCGGCCGTACTGCGCCAGGGTGCGCTCGATGCCGCGGTCGAAGGTGGGCTCGACGAAATGGGTACCCCCCACCGGCACGGCTTCGATGCGCCCCCGCCGGGCGACGAGGACGCCGTCCTTGAAGACGTACTCGGGCGTGGCGAACATGGCTTCCCGGTCGGCGTCTTCACGATAGACGGCGATGTCGGCGGCAGCGCCGACGCCGAGCTGGCCACGGTCGGCGAGGCCGAGGAGGCGCGCCGGGCCGGCCCGGGTCATGATGGCGATTTCGTAGAGGGACAGCTCCCGGCGGATCTCGCGCAGATCGGCATGGGCCGCCACGTCGGGGTGGAGCCGGGCGAGCTGCTCGTCGCGGAAGGACTTGTCCATGAGCAGGCGGATGAGATGGGGGTAGCTGGTGAAGGGGCCGCCGTTGGGGTGGTCGGTGGTCAGCACCACCCGCCAGGGGTCTTCCACCAGCAGGAAGAGTTCGAGGCCGATGCTCCACTGCAGGGCGTTGACGTAGCTCTGCTCGCGGTAGCGGAAGGGCACCACGCCGCAGCCGGCGTCGCATTCGATATCGGCCCCCACCCATTTGCGGGGGTGGCCGAGGTCAGCGTTGGCGTGCTGGCGCATGGTGTCGCCGGAGGCGGTGACGGTCTGGCCGAAGATGATCTGGCCGACGTCGATGCTGACGTTGCGGCGGGCGTTGACCACCTCGGCCAGTTGCCGCGCGGCCGAGGAAAACTTGCGCGCCCCCTCGCTGCCGTAGCTGTGGAACTGCAGGTGGGTGAGGTGGCCGGGCAAGCCTTCCAGGGCGTCGATGGTGGCCAGGGTGGAGGCCACGTTGCCGGCCACCCCCAGGTTGCTGGCGTGGATGTGGAGGGGATGGGGGACCCCCAGTTCGTGCAGGGCCCGGGCCAGGGCCTGCACCACCCGGCGCGGCGTCACCCGCCAATGGACGTGGCCCTCGTCCACATCGAGCTTCCGCTGGTTGAACTTGAAGGCGGAAATGCCGCCCGGGTTCACCACCTTGACCCCCATGGCCTTGCTGGCGTTGATGGTCCACGCCACGTAGTCGCGCAGGTGCTCGAAGTCCTGCCCCTCGGCGAGCATCTGCAGGAAGAGCTCGTCGTTGCCGAGCATGACGTAGGCGCCGTGGTCGAGGATGGGGGTGTCGCCCATTTCGAGATGAGCGTGGCGGGCGTTGGCAAACACCATGGCCGGCTCGAAGGCCGCCGTGTAGCCCATTTCGGCGTAACGGTAGCCGGTGGCGAGGGTGCCCGGGGTGCAGCAGCCCCCCGACGCCAGTTCGAGGGGGTTGTCCGCGGCGCGTCCGCCCCGGTGGTCCTCGGGCAGCAGCATGCGGGCGAGGTTCACCTTGCCGCCGCCGATGTGGGAATGGAGGTCGATGCCGCCGGCCATGACGGCCATGCCGGAGACATCGTACTCGGCATCGACCCTTTCCCCGGCGGGCAGGCTGACGATGCGGCCGTCGCGCACGCAGAGGTCGCGGATTTCGCCGTCGACGCCGTTGATGGGGTCGTAGAGGCGGCCGCCCTTGAGGCGCAGGCTGCTCATTGCCGCGCCCCCCGTGCGGGCAGGCGCGCCGCCAGGTCGGCGGCAACCCGGGCGACGGTAGGCAGGCGGTCGGCGTAGAGGGCGGTGAGGGGTACCACCACCACCCCGTCGGTGCGGAAGAGATGGCCGGCGGAGCCGATGCCGGGCGTCGACACCGGGATGAACACCGTATCCCGCTGCCCCGCCAGGACGGCGGCCAGCCCGGGGTGTCCGAGCACCACCCGCGGCAGCCCGGCCGCCGGGGGCGCCTGGGAGGGATCGAAGCTCGCCACCCAGAGCAGGGCGTCCACGGCCCGGTCGGCCAGCAGCCGGCCGGTGGCGTAGCGCAGGGGGTCGTGGACCAGGCCGCGGGCATGGACGCCGCTGCGCAGCGGCAGGCCGGAAAGCCAGGCGACGGCCTGGTTGGCCGCCACGCCGCCGTCGCCGCCGCCGAGGCAGAAAGTGGCGGCGCGGGTGGTGCGGTTGAGGATGTTGGCGATGCGCTGGAGGGCTTCGGCGATGAGCGCCCCCTGAGCCGGCAGGCGGGCCGGCTCCCAGACGAGGACGGTGTACGCGGCGGCCTGCATGCGCTGCGCCAGCCCGTCCAGGCCGCCGCCGAGGACGACGCGGCGCCCGGCCAGGCGGGCGGCGAGGCCGGCCACGGCGGCGAAGAGATCGCCGTCCGGGGCCAGGGATTCGCTACCTTCGTCCTGCGGCGCCGCCCCCAGGAACACCACCCGGCGCCGGCGGGCGGCTTCGCTGGCGGGGGCGCAGCGGCGGAAGAATTCCGGGTAGTTTTCTGCCGGATCGGTACCGATGCAGACGATGAGATCGGCCCGGTTGCGGATTTCCGCCAGGGTGGTGGTGAAGGCGCCACGATCCTGCAGGGCGCGTAGTCCGGCGGTCAGCGCCTCGCCATGCACGTGGTCGAGGATGGCGCCGCAGGCGTCGGCCAGCCGGTAGAGGCTGCGGGCGCCGGCCACGTCGGTGGCGAGCCCCCCGAAGAGGGGCTGGCGGCTGGCGGCAAGGATGGCGGCGGCGGCGGCGAGGGCTTCGTCGTAATCCACGGCCCGCCCGTCCACCGTCGGCGTACCGTCGGCGGGGATCGGGTCGAAATGCTCCAGGGCCCGGACGGCGGTCGGGCAGTCGCTGCCGGCCAGGCTCAGGCGGCCGCCGGCGGCGGCGACCCCGTGGTCGTCGCACAGGAGGGTACAGAAGGGGCAGGTCCAGGGAATGGCAGCGGTCATGGCCCCCTCTTGTGCAAGCCCCATGCCATGGCCCCGACGGCGGTTTGGCGGAGGATTTCGCACAGAGTGTGTCAGGGCGCCCGGGGAATTCCCCGGGACAATCTGTCACCGTCCGCCGCCAAAACCGGCTCCTGGCGGCTGGCACGGAAACTGTTTGCCGGTGGGGGAGTGCTTTCCGGAACCGCCCATGCGCCTGGCTCCCCTCCCCTTCGCCCTGCTCTTCGCCGCCGCGGCCGCCGCCGCGCCGGTGGCCTACATCACCGACCAGGGCTCCCACGACGTGAGCGTCGTCGACGGCGACAGCCTGCAGGTGGTGGGGCGCATCCCGGCCGGCCGGGAGCCGGCGGGCGTCGCCGTCAGCCCGGCGGCGGGCAAGGCCTTCGTCAGCAGCCCGGGCAGCGGCAGCGTCAGCATCATCGACCTGGCCGGCGGCGGCGCCGTCACCCTGGCCCTGGGCGGCACGCCGGTGGGCATCGCCGCCGACCCGGACGGCCGGCGCTTCTACGTGGCCGACTGGCACGGCGGGACGCTGCACGTCCTTAGCGCTGCCGGCAGCCCCCTCGCCAGTATTCCCGTCGGCCGCGTGCCGGCGGGGATCGCCGTCGCCCCCGATGGCCGCACCGTCTACGTGGCCAACCGGGACGACGACAACGTGGCGGTGGTGGATGCCGAGCGCCTCGCCGTGGTCGCCGCCCTCCCCGCCGGGCGCCACCCTTTCGCCCTCGCCGTCACCCCCTGCGGCAGCCGCCTCCTCGCCCTCAACGTCGAGAGCGACGACGTGACCATCTTCGACACGGCCACCCGCCAGCCCCTGGCCACGGTGCCGGTGGGCCGCGCCCCCTACGGCGTCGCCATCGACGCCGCCGGGAGGCGGGCCTTCGTCACCAACCAGCAGGGCGCCAGCGTGTCGGTCATCGACCTCGCCTCCCTGACGGTGGCCGCCACCTGGCCCACCGCCGAGTACCCCGAGGGCATCGCCTGGGACGCCGCCCGGGGCGGCCGCCTGTGGGTGGTGAGCTGGATGGAGGACGCCGTCGCCCTCCACGACGCCGCCACCGGCCGGCCCACGGGCCGCGTGGCGGTGGGGCGCAACCCCCGGGCCTTCGGCACCTTCCTGGCGGAGCGGCGATGACGCCCCGCCCCGTTCCCCGTCACGGCCGCCTGCCCGCGTCCCTGCGGCCGTGCCTTCCCTGCCCGGCGGCGCCGGGCAGGCCTTTTCTTCCCACCCGCTGGAGACCACCACCGATGCGTTCCGCCCTCATCGCCACCGCACTCCTGTGCGCAACCGCCGCCGCCTGGGCCCACGGCCCCACCCGCCAGAAAGTCACCGAAAGCGTCGCCATCGCCGCGCCGCCGGAGGTAGTGTGGAGCCGCATCAAGGATTTCGGCGCCCTGCAGACCTGGCATCCGGCGGTGGCTTCTTCCGAGAACACCGCCGGCAACCAGGCCGGCTCCCTGCGCACCCTGCACCTCAAGGGCGGCGGCACCATCGTCGAGGAGCTGACCCGCCATTCCGACCCCGACCGCACGCTGGCCTACCGGATGAAGGATCCGGGGCCGGTGCCGGTGAGCAACTACAGCGCCATCCTGACCGTCAGCCAGGGAGAAGGCGGCAGCGTGGTGGAATGGAAGGGCGCCTTCTACCGGGGCGACCCCAACAACAATCCGGCCCCCGACCGCAACGACGAAGCCGCCGTGGCTGCAGTGACCGGCATCTACAAGAGCGGCCTGGCCAGCCTGAAGCAACTGGTGGAGGGGAAGTAGGCCGCGGGGGCGGCACCGCCGCCCCCCTCAGAGGAAGCAGGACTTGCGGGCCTCGGCCTGGACGGCGCGGAAGGTGCGCGCCATTTCCTTGCCTTCGGTGAAGCCGCGCATCACTTCGCCGCGCTCGCCGCCGATGCTGAAGGCGTTGGCGGCGGTGGAGTAGTCGATGAACTGGTCGTGAGTCAGGCGGCCGGCGATGGTGTCGATGACGCAGGAGCACTTGGCGATGCCCTCCTGGGCGGGGCCCCGGAATTCCCGGGCGCAGGCGAGGACGTATTCGACCCGCTCCAGGGTCGGGTAGTCGTTGGCGGCGGCCGGCCCCCCGACGAGGCTGGCGACGATGAACAGCGGCAACGTTTTCTTCATGGCAGTGTCTCCTCGGCGGATAGCGCTAATTCCCGCGCAGGGTGAGGGTTTCCTCCTCCAGCGCCGCGCCGGCGGCGGCCGGGTCGTCCACCCGGGTGCGCAGGTCATACACGCCTCCCGGCACCTGATCCGAGAGGGTGAATTGATAGGATTTCCCGTCCAGCCCGCGGAAGCGCTCCTTGAGCGGATCGTCGGCGTAGGGGCGGATGGTCACCCGGCTGGCCGCCACCGCCTTGCCGGCCCAGACGATGGAAACGGGCTCGACCCGGGCGTTGTCGGCGAGCGCCAGGCGGATGCGGCGGCGAAAGTAGTTCTCCTGGCCGCCCAGGCGGCGGTGCATGGCGCGCACGTCGGCCTCCAGGAAGTGCAGGATCAGGGGATTGCCGGTGGCGCCCTCCACGTCGGGAAGCTCCAGGTGGCGCTCGCCGTGGAGGTAGTCCACCCGGACCGTGCGCCCGCCTTCGCCCTCGCTGCGGGCCGTGAGAACCGCCTCGTCGTCCACCGCCGCCTTGCCGGCTTCGGTCTTGCGGTAGCCGTAATGCAGCGTCGCGGCGGCGCCCAGGTTGGCGAGGTGGGCGTCGGAGAAGACCTGCTGTTCCGCCGGGGAAATGGCGCCGCCGGCGTGGGCGGGCGGCAGGAGGAGCCACAGGGCCAGGAGCAGGACGCGGATGGCCATGGGCGGTCAGCGGGCGGACCTGGCCAGGGCGGTCGTCGGCTGCTCCAGTAGGGGAACGCCGTACTCCCGCAGGATGGCGTCGATCTCGGACCGCTTGCGGTCGATCAGTTCCTCCAGTTGCCGTTTCCACTCCCCTTCGCCGAAACGCACGCCCATGGCCATGGCGTAGTCGAAGCGAACGCCCTCTGCCGAGGCCAGGGGCACCACCCGCAGTTCGCCGCCCTTGACCTGGCGGGCGAACCAGGCGCCGATGGGGCCCCAGACCACTGCGGCGTCGATCTTGCCGGTGGCGAGGTCGCGCTCGACGATTTCACCGGGGTAGTCCTCCGGGTCGGCGTTCATGATCCGGTAGGGCACCCCGGAATCCACCAACTGGTGCCGGTCGAGCCAGGCGGAACCGGGGGAGCGGTCGAACACGCCGATCTTGAGCCGGGCCAGCTTTTCCGGCGGCAGGGCGAGGAAGTCGGTCTCGCTGTTCACCCCCGCCAGCCCGCGGTCGGCGCGCAGGACCAGGACGTAGGTGGAGCGGTAGTAGGGCTTGGTGGCCAGGACCTGGCCAAAGCCGTCGGGGACGCCCATGACCACGTCGCAGGGGTAATCCGCCCCCGGCAGCTTGTAGCGCAGGGTGTTGCGGACGAAGCCCAGGCGCTGGGGAAAGCTGTAGGTCTCGACGGGGAGCCCCAGCTCCTTGGCGAAGAGGGCGGCCAGCTTGTCTTCGAAGCCTTCGCCGCGGGCGTTGGTGAAGGGCATGTTGTTGGGATCCTTGCAGACCCGGAAGGCCTTGCGGGGCGGGTCGTCGGCGGCCCGGGCGGAGAACGCCGCCAATCCCAGCGCTGCGGCCAGGGCGAAGCAGAGGCTGCGGGGCAGCCGGCTGAGGTCGCGGTCCATGGCTCAGTTCTTTTCGATTTCGGAGACCTTGGCCTGGGTGATGGTCCCGTCCTTCTCGATCTCGGTGACCTTGGCCTGTGTGATGGCGCCGTCGGAGCGGCCTTTCAGGTAGGCGTAGAGCTGATCGAGGTTTTCCACCACCTTGGGATTGGTGCCGAAGCTGGGCATGCCCTTGGCCAGGCGGCCGTTGAGGACGGTGGTCTTGAACTCTTCCTGGGTCAGCACCTTCAGGCGCTCGATCAGCGAGGGGCCGACCATGCCTTCCTGATTGGGGCCGTGGCAGCGGTCGCAGGCGGCGGCGCGCCAGGTACGGAAGCCGGTCATGGTGAAGGCGTCCACCTTGGTGCCGTCCACCACGGTGTAGGGGGGCTTGCCAGCAGCCGCGGCGGCGGCGGCGGGAAGAAGCGCCGCCAGGGAGGCGGCGAGGGAAATTGCGATGGCGAACTTCATGAGGTTGTCTCCTCGGAGGGGTGGCACCTGATCCGGCCTGGTGGGTGAAAGCCGGATGGCGCTCTGTCGGGATGGTTGTTGCGCAGACGGGCGGAAGGCGGGCGGCCCCCGGCGGGGCCGCCCGCGATGCCGCTTAGTTGGGCAGGGCAAAGACCGTCAGGGAGCCGCCCAGGGCGGTGTACTTCTGCAGGTCGCGGTAGCCGCCGACAGCGCCGAGGCCGTCGTTGTCCTTCTCCAGGCCGGCCGCCATGCCGATGCCGGCCCAGCCGCCGATGCCGGAATAGACGCCCACGTACTGCTTGCCGCCGTGCATGTAGGTGAACACGTTGCCGATGATGCCGGAAGGCGTCTTGAACTTCCACAGCTCCTTGCCGTCCTTGAGATTCACGGCCTTGAGATAGCCTTCCAGGGTGCCGTAGAAGATCACGTCGCCAGCCGTGGTGAGCGCACCGCTCCACACCGAGAACTTCTCCGGCTTGGACCAGGCGATCTTGCCCTTGCCCGCGTCCCAGGCGATGAAGTTGCCCATGCCGCCGTGGCTCTGGGGCGCCGGGAACATGGCCAGGGTGGCGCCGACATAGGGCTGGCCGGCGGTGTATTCGACGTTGAAGGGCTCGTAGTCCATGCACACGTGGTTGGTGGGCACGTAGAAGAGGCCGGTACCGGGGTGGAAGGCCGCCGGCTGCTGGTCCTTGGAGCCCAGGGCCGCCGGGCAGACGCCCTTGGTATTCACGTCGGGGCCGTTGTGCTGGGTGGAGTACTTGGCCACCACCTGCGGCCGGCCGCTCTTCATGTCGACGTGGGTCGCCCAGTTGACCGCCGGGTCGTACTTCTCGGCCACCAGGAGGGCGCCAGTGGTGCGATCCAGGGTGTAGGCGAAGCCGTTGCGGTCGAAGTGCACCAGGGCCTTGGTCTTCTGGCCCTTGACGTCGATGTCGGCGAGAATCATCTCGTTGATGCCGTCGAAGTCCCACTCGTCATGGGGCGTCATCTGGTAGACCCACTTCACCTTGCCGGTGTTGTGGTCGCGGGCCCAGATGCTCATGGACCACTTGTTGTCGCCCGGCCGCTGGGAGGGGTTCCAGGTGCTGGGGTTGCCGGTACCGTAGTAGACCAGGCCCAGCTCCTTGTCGTAGCTGTACCAGCCCCAGGTGGTGCCGCCGCCGGTCTTCCACTGGTCGCCCTTCCAGGTCTTCAGGGAGGAATCCTTGCCCACGGGGGCGAGCTTGCCGTCGGCCCAGGTCATGGTCTTGTCCGGATCCATCAGCATCTCGCTGTCGGGACCGGTGCTGTAGCCGCGCCAGGCGAGCTTGCCGGTCTTGATGTCGTAGGCGGAAAGATAGCCGCGCACGCCCCATTCGCCGCCGGAGATGCCGGTGATGATCTTGTCGCCGAAGACATGGGGGGCGTTGGTGTTGACGGCCCCGAGCTTGGGATCGCCATTGACCACCGACCACACCACCTTGCCGGTCTTGGCGTCGAGGGCGTCCAGCACGCTGTCGGCCCGCTGCAGGAAGACCTTGCCGTCGCCGTAGGCGAGGCCGCGGTTGACCGTGTCGCAGCACATCTGGGCGACCACCGCGCTGTCCTGCTTGGGCTGGTACTTCCAGAGGATCTGCTGGGTCTTCACGTCGAGGGCGTAGACGATGTTGGGGAAGGGGGTGTGGATGAACATGGTGTCGCCGATCACCAGGGGCGAGCCCTCGTGGCCGCGCAGCACGCCGGTGGAGAAGGTCCACGCCACCTGCAGCTTGCCCACGTTGCCGGCGTTGATCTGTTTGAGCGCGCTGTACCGCTGGTTGTAGTTGTCCTTGGCCTGGGCGGCCCAGTTACCCTGGTCCGCCAGGGCCTTGTCGAGGGCCGCGTCGGCTGACGCGAACCCCGCCCAGGCACAAGCGAACACGGCGAGAAGCGGATGCTTGATTCGAAGTTTCATTGATATGTCTCCTCTGTTACGACCGTTTTCAAAATGCCGGAGTCCGGCGCGAACCGTTGTCCGACGAACCCACCAATCGTTACCGGAGCAGCGTTGATCCCTGCTGGGGACGGGGATATCGCCGCCTGTTGTTACCAGCTTGGGGGCTTGTACGCAAAGCACGTGCCACCGGCGAAAGGAGGACGTGGGCGAGGTTGAACGGCGGCGGCGGCGACGCCCGGCCCTTACCTTGGCCATAGGCAGAAGCGCCCGTCCCCAGGGCTTTCCCGGGCGGTGGCGACACCCCTGTCAAGGGAAATATTCCCCCCGGAGCAGTTACACACTGCCCCGTTACAGGTTGTCTCCGGCCACCGGTGACACTCCCGGCCACCGGCCGCGACAGCGCGTATGGACGCGGGTCGCCGCCCCGCCGGGAAAGGCGGCGGTTGTTGGCATGGATCGTGTTACTTCAGGGAAGAGATACCCGGCGCAAGCGGCGGGTCAAGGTCAACAGGCGGAGTTCCGGGAAGGAGGCGTCGATCGTGGAGCGCGGAAGCAACCAGCCAGGCCCGGGCCCCGGCCCGGGCGGCGGCATCGATGTCCGCCTGGTCGCGGATGCCGCCGGCGCCGATGAGGGCCGCCTGCGGCGCCCGCCGCCGCACCTCGGCGAGGAGCTCCAGATCCGGGCCGGCCAGGGCGCCCACCCGCTCCAGGGTCATGACGATGACGCGGCGGGGCCAGAGGGCTGGGTTGTCCCAGCAGCCGGCCGGGTCGAGGCGCTGGCCCCCGCGCCGGTCGAGGGAGAGGATGGCCCGCTCCCGGTCGGCCAGGCAGGCGCGGGCGGTGGCCGGGTCGGGCAGCGATTCGCTGCCGAAAACCGGCCGCAGGCGGGCCGCCGCGGGACCCAGGCCGTCGGCCAGGGCAGGGAAGGCGCCGGCGCTGCGGAACCCGCCATCCACCCAGAGTGTCATTTTAGGCAAAGCAGCCAGGATCGCCGCCAGCACGTCCGCCTGGGGCGGGCCGCCGAGGATGGCGTCGAGATCGGCGAGATAGAGGATCGCCGATCCGGTCTCCGCCACCAGCGCCCGCGCCACCGCCACCGGATCGCTGCCGGCGCAGAGGGCGGAGCGCACCGGCCGGTAGGCAGCCCGCTCCCCGCCCACGGCCCGCACCGCCTGGCCGCCTAGAACATCGATGACGGGAATGATTTCCATGGCACTGAAAGAAAGAGTCTTGATCTACGAATGTATCAGCGGCGGCGGCACCGGGTCCATGGGCACCCCGCCCTCCCCGGCCCTGCTGGCCCAGGGCATGGCCATGCGCGACGCCCTGGCGGGAGATCTCGCCCGCCTCGGCCATCTCGCCGTCTCCTGCGTCGCCACCCCCTGGGCGCCCCTGCCCGCCGGCCTGGCGTCGGTGGCGCCGGTGGCGCCGGAGGCCGGCGCGCATCCGGCGGACTTTCTCGCCGGGGCAGCCGGGGCCTACGACCGCATCTGGGCCATCGCCCCCGAAAGCGGCGGGCTGCTGGCAGACCTGGCGGCGACCGTGGGCGAAGCCCGCTGGCTGGGCTGCACTCCGGCGGCCATCCGCCTCACCGCCTCCAAGTCGGCCACCCGTGCCTGGCTGGCGACCAGCGGCATCGCCGTTCCGCCCGCCTGGTGGCCGGGGGACCGCCGCCCCGGCCCCGGCGGCCCATGGGTGGTCAAGCCCGACGACGGCGTGGGCGCCGAAGACGCCCGCCTCCACCCGGATTTCGCCGCCGCCGCCCGGGACCTGGGAGAGCGCCTCGCCCACGGCCAGGCGAGCACCCTCGAAGCCTGGGTGGATGGCACTCCCCTCAGCCTCTCCCTCCTCTGCGCCGGCGGCCGGGCCGAGCTTCTCAGCATCAACCGCCAGCGCATCCGCGCCCGGCCCGGGGAGAACCTCGCCTACCAGGGCGTGGACATCGACGCCGAACCGGTGCGCAGCCACCGCGGCCGGCGCCTGGCGGACCTGGCCGACTGCATCGCCGCCGCCGTCCCCGGCCTTGCCGGCTTCGTCGGCGTGGACCTGGTCTGGCACCCGGCGGCCGGACCGGTGGTGATCGAGATCAACCCCCGCCTCACCTGCGCCTACGTGGGGCTCTCGGCGGCCCTGGGCCGCAACCTGGGGGGGGAAATCCTCCTCGCCCTGACGCCGGAGGCCCGGGCCCATGTCCTCCATTAGCTTCCCGGCCGGCGGCGCCCCGGTGGTGGGCTGGGACGTGGGCGGCGCCCACGTCAAGGCCAGCCTCCTGGTGGACGGCCGCCTCAAGGACGTGGCCCAGTGGCCGGCCCCCCTGTGGCGGGGCCTCGCCCACCTGGAACCCGTCCTCCATGCCGCCCGGTGCCGCTGGCCGGAATTCGGTGCCGCCCGCCACGGCGTGACCATGACCGCCGAGATGACTGACCTCTTCCCCGACCGGGAGGCCGGCGTGCTCGCCCTGGCCACCTGGCTGGCCTGCCGCCTGGGGGAATCCACCCGCTTCTTCGCCGGCCCCCGGGACTGGCCCGCCCAGGCGGGCGCCGCCGCCCGCTGGCGCGACCTGGCCTCCGCCAACTGGCTGGCCACCGCCCACCTGGCCGCCGCCGCCCACCCGGAAGGCATCCTGGCCGATATCGGCAGCACCACCACCGACCTCATCCCCATCCGCGCCGGCCGCCCCGTCCCCCGGGGCCGCAGCGATGCCGAGCGCCTGGCCGGCGGCGAACTGGTCTACCTGGGGGTGAGCCGCACCCCCCTCTGCGCCCTTGCCAAACGCATGGAATTCGGCGGGCGCCGATACAATGTCATGAATGAGCTGTTCGCCACCTCCGCCGACGTCTTCCGCCTCACCGGCGAGCTGGCGGCAGACCACGACCAGCAGCCCACGGCCGACGGCGCCGGCAAGGACGAAGCCGCCACCTGCCGGCGACTGGCCCGCATGATCGGCATGGACGCCCGGGATGCCGAACCCGCCGCCTGGCGCGATTTCGCCAACCGCTGGCGGGCCGCCCTGGTCGGCGAAATCGCCTGCCACCTGGACCGGGTGGCGGAAGATGCCGGGTTGCCGGCCGCCGCCCCCGTCGTCGGCGCCGGCTGCGGCATCTTCGTCGCCCGGGAACTGGCCGCCCGCTGCGGCCGCCCCTTCGTCCCCTTCCACACCCTCGCCGGCCCCGCCCCGCGGCAGCCGGCCTGGGCCGACACCTGCGCCCCCAGCGTGGCGGTGGCCATGCTGCTAGCCCGATGGAACGGCGCCCTCCCCGAACTCACTGCGTCAGCGGCCCTCCAGGAGGCTTCATCATGTGGGTAGTCAAGATTGGCGGCAGCCTTGCCGAAGATCCGCTTCTCCCCGTCTGGCTGGAGCAGTTGAACGATCTCGGGGGCGGGCGGGTGGTCATCGTCCCCGGCGGCGCCGGCTATGCCGACACCGCCCGCATCGCCCAGAAACGCTGGCGCTTCGACGACGTCGTCGCCCACAACATGGCCGTCCTCGGCATGGGCCAGTACGCCTTCCTGCTCCAGGGCCTGTGCCCGGACCTGGTGATCGCCGCCGACGAACGGGAACTGGAGCGGGCCATCCACAGCGGCCGGGTGGCCCTGTGGATGCCCCTGGAACTGCTCCGCCAGGAGCCCGACGACCTGACCACCTGGGAAGTCACCTCCGACAGCCTCGCCCTCTGGCTTGCCAACCGGCTCAACGCCGAGCGGGTGATCCTGGTGAAATCCTGCCCCCTGCCCCCCGACGGCCGCGACGACTGGGCGGCCCTGGCGGCAGCGGGGGTGGTGGACGGCCGCTTCCCCCACTACGCCACGGATTCCGCCTGCCCCATCGACCTTCTCGAACGCTCCCAGCTCACCCGGCTGCGGGAACTGCTGCTGGACGAACTGCCGGTGGCGGCGAACGGGGGATAGGGTAAAGATCCCGGCCCGCCGGGGCGCGCTCAGGCCGGGGCGCCGGCCTGCCGGGGAGCGGCCAGGGCTTGCCGCAAGGAGTGCACGCGCCCGCCCTCCAGTTGCCCGGTCCGGGAGCCATCGCAGAGGGCGCCGCGGAATCCGGCGAAATCCGGGGCCAGTTCCGCCAGGGCGTCGAGATGGTTGGCGCGCAGCGCGCCGGCCAGGCCGGACAGCTTGCCAGCCCCGCGCGCGCGGCCGACGAAGTGGCCGAGGGCGGCCATGGACAGGCAGTCGAAGAGGCTCCCGGCCAGCTTGTCCTGGGTATCGACCATGAGGGCGGGGAATGGCAGGCGGCAGGCAAGGTCCACCGCGCTCCAGTCCAGCCCTTCGTCGGCGATGAACACCGGCACCACCGGCCAGGGCAGGTCGGCGAGGCGGCCCAGGAGGGCGTGCCTGGCGGCGGCGTCGCCCCAGCCGACGCCCACTTTCACGTAATCCACCCCGCAGGCGCCCACCGCCGCCACGGCGTCGCCGATGGCCGGCCAGTCGTGGGCGGAGTGGTCGCCGATGGTGGCGCTGACGGGGGCCTGCGGGTGGTGGCGCCGCAGATTGCCCACCACCTGGCGGATAGCCTCCGGCGGGAGGCCGCCGAGAGCCCCCTGCCGGGGTTCCTTGAGGTCGATGAAATCGGCGCCGGCAGCGGCCGCCGCCCGGGCTTCGTCGCTGTCGCGGACGCTGGCGAGGAGGCGGATGCTCATGCGGCGGCCCTCCCCGCCGTCCGGGCCGCCCGGAAGTCGGCGACCGCTTCCTGCAGCCAGCGCCAGGCCTCCGCCTCGGCGGGGCCGGCGGTCTTGTCGATGGCGGTCTGCAGGTAGGCCATCTCGGCATCCACCTTGTCCGCCGGCAGCAGGTGGAGGCGGGTGACCAGCACGGCGCCCTCGATGACCGCCGCCTGGGCGCGGTTGAAGCCCGGGAAAGGGCCGTGGGTCGCTTCCCACGCCCGCGCCAGGCGGAGGGTGGGGCGCAGGGGGTCGTCGTCGACGCGCAGCAGGCGCAGTTCCGCGTGGGCCAGGGCGCCGGCCAGGCGGCGGCCGTAGAGGCGCGCCGCGGGCAGGGTCGGCCAGTTGCGGCGGCCGGTGACACAGCCGGCGAAGATGCGCACGTCGGTGGTGAAATTGACGACGGCGGTGGCGGTGGCGAGGATGTTGTCGAGGGTGGCGGAGGGGCGGAAGGGCATGAGCACCACTTCGTCGCCGGCGTAGCGCACGCCGAGGGGGGCGCAATTGACCTTGCCGGCGGCGTCGAGGGTGGTGACCAGGGTTTCGAAGATGGCGGGCATGGCACTCACTCCCGGGCGGTGGCGGGCTGGCGGGTCGGACCCGGGGCGCACTGGGCGAGGCGGTCCTCCCCGGCCCGGTCGGCGGCGCAGCCCCAATCGAGGGGCTGGTCCTGGCTGTAGCGCTTGCCCAGTGTCCAGGCGGTCTCGGCCCGGGCCAGCTCGACCCCCATGTAGAAGGCGTGGCCGCCGTCGGCTTCCAGCCCCAGGCGGGGGAAAAGGGCGAAAGGGTCGGTGGCCACGTGGTGGCCGTCCCGGTTGTACACGTGCAGGCCCCGGGGGGAAATCTGTACCCGGAAGCTGGGGTCCTTCACCGCCCGGGCGGTGGCGTCGATTTCCTCTTCGCTGTCGGGGAAGGGGTGCTTGGCGTGGACGGTCATCAGGGCCTCGCTGAAGCCCTTGGGCAGGGACGCCATCTCCCGGGCCTGGTACATGACGCGGCGGGCCACGTCGGCCTCCCGCACGGCCCGCCGGGCGTGGTTGCTGACCTGGGTGGCGAGCACCGCTTTCGCCTTGAGCTCGGCGGCGATGCCGAAGAGGACGGCGTTGATGCCGCTGGTGTCGGCCTCGGTGAGCTCGGTGACGTTGCCGATGCCCATCATGATGTCCGCCGCCGGAAAGCGTTCCCGCAGGCGCTGGTAGCGGCAGAGGGAGGACAGCAGGCCGAAGGGGATGGGGTCGAGGATGGCGTCGGCGAGGAAGGGCCTGCCCTTGCGGCTCAGGGTTTCCACCGCCCGGTACAGCGATTCCTCGTCGGCCGGCTGGCGGGGGATGAGCACCGGCGTGGCGGCCACCTCCTCCGCCACCCACAGGGTGTCGGCGGTGAGGCTGAGGAGGTAGTCGGCGCCTTCCCTGCCGCCCCGCAGGAGTTCGCCGGTCTCCAGGGAATCGACGCTGACCCGGTGGCCTTCCGCCTTCAGCGCCTGCACCGCTTCTTCCAGATGGGGAAAGGCGGTGGCGGGGAGGCAGCCGAGGTCGATGACGTTGGCACCGTCGGCCCGCAGCCGGGCGGCCCGGGCAACGATGGCGTCCACCGCCAGGCGGGGGGCGTCCACGATCTCGGCGAAGATGTCGATATCGTAGCGGGAGAGATCCCCGGCGCCGGCCTTGCGGTTGAAGAACCGGGGCAGGTCCTTCAGTTCCTCCGGCCCCCGCACCACCGGGACGCCGTAGTGGGCGCCGAGGGGTTCCAGGTCGCCCCGGCAGCGCCCCGGGACCAGGATGCGGTCGGCAGCCACCGGCGCCGGCAGCCGGCGGCGGATCATGTCGGCGGTCATCAGGCCCGCCACCTGCAGGCCGATTTCGCGGATTTCCCAGGTGAAGGGTGCCGGGGCCATCGACTCCAGCACCCGGGTGAGGCCGGGCAGCGCAAGTCGTCCCGTCAGGAGGACAATGTGTTCCAAATCAGTGACAGTTCCGCCAGTCTCGCATCCAGGGCCTGCTCCAGGTCGGCGAGGGTTTCCACCACGCGGCAATGGTCGATTGCCCTCAGCCGCGCCACGTTTTCGAGTTCGATGTTGCGGGGCCGCAACTCGACCCATTCCCGGGGGGCCTTGGTGACCACCACCGGTGCCGCATCACACGCAAATACGATGCCCGGGATGCCGAGCTTGCCGGCCTGGGCGAAGATGTTGGTGGGCAGGGTGTCGGAAATGCCGAAGGCGCACTTGGCCACGGTGTTGCTGGTGGCGGGGGCGATCACCACGGTGTGGTAGACGTCGTCGTAGAGCATGCCCACCGGCACCGAGCTGGCGGTCTTGTCGCGGAAGACGCGGAAGCGCTCCTTGAGGGCGTCGATGCGGTGGCCGTAGAGGGGCAGCACCTCCTCCGCCGCCGCGGACAGGAAGAAATCCACCTGGGGCAGGGCCATGGCCAGCTCCATGGCTTCTTCCAGGCAATGGCCGGAGCCGGTGACGGCCCAGGCGATGCGGCTGCGGCGCGTCGGGTCTCCCGCCGTCCCCCCGGTCGGCCGGTGGGGGGCGGCTTCGGCCTCAGCCGTTGTGGGAGAGGGGGATGTGCAGACGGTGGAGTCGTCGGTACAGGGTGTTGCGGCTGATGTTGAGGGCTTTGGCGACATTGCTGACGTTCCAGCGGTGGTCTTCGAGCAGGCCGAGGAGGACGGACCGCTCGCTGGCCTGGATGGGGTCGAGGGGCAAGGGGGCGCTTTCCGGCTCGACCCCGACGGGTGGCAGGGCGAGCGGCGCTTCCGGCCGCTCCCCGCCGCCCTGGCGCAGGGCCGGGGGCAGGTCGGCCGAGCGCAACCGCTGGCCGACGGCGAGCACCAGGGCGGTACGCAGCAGGTGCCGCAACTGGCGCAGGTTGCCCGGCCAGGGATAACTCATGAGCAAGGCTTCGGCGTCGGCGTCGATGGTCATGGGATGCCCGGCCTCCTCGGCCAGCACCCGGTAGATGAGATCCCGCTTGTCGCTGCGCTCGCGCAGCGGCGGCAGGGTCACTTCCAGGCCCGACAGGCGGTAATAGAGGTCTTCCCGGAAGATGCCGTCGGCCACCAGCTTGGGCAGGTTGCGGTGGCTGGCGCTGACCAGCTGGAAATCCACCGGGATGGTTTCCTCCGACCCCAGGGGCGACACCTGGCGCTCGTCCAGGACCCGCAGCAGGCGGGCCTGGAGGGTCAGGGGCATGTCGCCGATCTCGTCCAGGAACAGGGTCCCCCGGTCGGCCTGCAGGATCTTGCCCCGCCGCCCGGCCCGCTGGGCGCCAGTGAAGGCCCCCGCCCGGTAGCCGAAGAGTTCGCTCTCGATGAGTGATTCCGGCAGGGAGGCGCAATTGACCGCGACGAAGGCACCGGCGGCGTAGGGGCTGTCCTCGTGCAGGGCGCGGGCGAAGACTTCCTTGCCGGCGCCGGTCTCGCCGTGGAGCAGCACGGGGATGCGCCTGGCCACCACGCGGGAGGCCAGGGCCAGTTGCGAAAGCACGCGGGCGTCGCCGAATTCCTCGGCGGGGGCGGGCGGATCCTGCCGGCCGCCGGCCTTGCCGCCCCGGTCCACCGCCACCACCGACCGGGTGGCCGGCTGCTGGGCGACGGCGAAGAAGCGGCTGGAACGCTCGGCGCAGAAGGTGGGGATGGGATGGAAGGAGCTGCGGGCGCTGCGCTGGAGCATTTCCGGCAGGGTGGTCTGGAAGACCTCGTCGATCTTCTTCTGGCGGATTTCCTCCACCGAACCGTAGCCGAGCTGGAACAGGGCGCTGCGGTTGGCGGCGTGGATGCGGCCGTCCTCGGCCACCACCAGCTTGCCCTCGTGGAGGGTGTAGACGAACTCCGGCCGGCTGTGGAAATGGACCGGGCAGGCGTCGCGGAAGCGCAGGTCGAGGAGGCGGTTCTCGATCATCTGGGCGGTCATGCCCAGGAGCACCAGGGAATGCTGCTGCATGAGCTGGGAGCGGCTGGTCACGTCCAGCGCAGCCACCACCCGGCCGTCGGGGTCGAAGATGGGCACCGCCGAACAGGTCAGGGTGGCGTAGTCGGCGTAGAAGTGGTCCTGCTGGCGCACCGCCACCGGCTCCCCCACCACCAGGCAGGTGCCCATGCCGTTGGTGCCCACCGCCGCCTCGCTCCACACGGCGCCGACACAGAAGCCCACCTGCCCCATGTCCCGCGAAAAGTCGGGAGCCGCCACCATGTGCAGGATGACGCCGTCGGTATCCACCAGCACCACCGCCGATTCCCGGTCCCCCAACTGCTGGTAGAGGGTGGTCATCTCCAGCTTGGCGCATTCGATGACGTCGCCGGCCCGGCTGTGATGTTCGTCGAGCAGGCTGGCGGCGAGGATTTCCGGCCGGCAGGGCTTGCCCGGATCAAGGCGGTAGTCGCGCAGGCAACGGGTCCATGAACTGGTCACCAGGTCGGCAACCCCGCCGGCCACCACGCCATCGACCACGTCGTACACGCGGTGAACGTGGCCTTTGGCCTCAAGCATCCTCGAGTGCATCCTTGTCTCCTTGGGCGTCGGAAGCGCCTGCGCTTCCTGCGGTTGCTACGGGGCGTCTTGCGCGCCCTTTCACCGGCCGGTCCCGGGGGGAACAGCTAAAACCTTAGTCTAACCACGTTTTCCCTTGCAATAACAGTGCCTGGGAAGGCTTTTTTTCTTGCGCAGTGCACCATGGCCACCTGGCCTGCTTCTCGCTTCCCGGTGGGCAGAGGGGGCTGCCCTGCCCCCCACCCCGACCGCCAGGAGGACTCCCCTTGAACGCGCCCTACCGCCCTGCCGTCCGCGACCCGCTCCCGGGGAGCGAGACCGCCATGGACATCATCTTCATCGACGGATTCCGCGGCCGGACCGTCATCGGCATCAACGACGACGAGCTGGAGACGCCCCAGCCGGTGCGCATCGACCTGGCGGCGGGTGTTCCCCGGGCCCTGGCCTGCCACACCGACGACATCGGCGACACCATCGATTACGGCGTGGTGCGGGCCGCCCTCGCCGAGTTCCTGCGGGAGCACCGCTACCAGCTCCTGGAGGCCTTCGCCGAGGCCGTCGCCGCCCTCCTCCTCGACCGTTTCGGCGCCCACTGGGTGCGGGTGGCGGTGACCAAGCCGGGGAAGTACGACGACGTGGACGGCGTCGGGACCATCATCGAGCGCCGCCGCAGCCACTCGCCCCGGCGGCCCGCCGAGGTGCTGCACCTGCTGGGCACCGGCCTGGTTCCCCACCGCGACTGACGCCGCAGACGGCAAAAGGGCCGGAGGCGCATGCCCCCGGCCCTTTTTCTTTGCCGCGCCCGCTCAGTGGGTGGCGAAGGGGTGCATCTCCCGGCTCTTCCTGGCCACCACTTCGGAGGCCGTGGGCTTGCCGGTGACGGCCCGCTGGATGGCTTCCTTGGTGGCCTGGTAGTTGTAGTCCTGGATCTTGCGGTCGTCTTCGGCCAGCCAGTGGATGAAGACGCCGACGCTGACGAACAGGTTGTCGGCCTCCTCGACGGGAATGGTGCCGTCCTCGACGCAGTCGGCCACGGCCATGGCCACGCCGCGCTGGGCCGGACCGAACATCTGCACGGCCTGCTTGGCGCCCTTGATGGTGACCTTGTTGAACATCACCGTCGCCGGCTTGGTCAGCAGGTTGGGGGCCACCACCGCCAGCAGGGAGGTGAAGCCGTCCTTGTTGTTGGTCAGCGCGTTGGCGAAGGCGGCTTCGGCGGGGGTGCCGCGGGGGCCGATGATGAGGTCGATGTGGGCAACTTCGTTGCCGTCCCCCACCAGGGACTCGCCCACCAGCATGCGATCGATTTTTGCCATGTAAGGTCTCCTTTTGAAGTTGGGTCGGGGTCCCCGGCTCAGGCGGGAACCCCCCAGTCGGACGTCGGAAAATGCCCGATGCCGGAGGGGTGAATACACAATCCATGCCAAGGCCCGTCCCCCGCCATGCCGACGATTTCCGGCCAGGCCAGGGCGGCGGCGAAAAGGGTCGCCACCGTCAGGTCGGCGCTGGTGCCGGGGTTGATTCCCGCGGCCTTGAGGCTTTCGTCCCAGGCCGCGAAGCCCTTCCCCTCGCCGGCGGCGGCGTCGGCCAGCAGCGCCCGCCGCCAGCGGCGGGCGTCGGCGGTGACAGTCTGCGCCACGGCCTTCCCGAGTTTTCGCACAATGTGTGAATCGGGCCAGGCGGCGAGGAAGGCGAGGAATACCCCCTGTACCGCCGCCGCCAGGGTCCGCCTGGGGGCGGTCAGGGCCCCCAGCCCGGTGCCGAAGATGTCGACGTAGCCGGCGGCGTACTGGCGGGCGACGCTGTCCCGGTCCGCCGCCAGGGCCATGGCGGCCCGCAGGTCCACGCTGGGCGGCCCCGCCACGTCCTGCTCCGCGGCCCGGCCCAGGCCGCCGGGGCCGGCCAGGGCGATGCCCCGGTAGGCGGCCCGGGCATCGGCCACGCCGAGGCCGGCGAGGGTTTCCGTGAGCGCCTCGCCCAGGGCACCGTAGCCGGCGCCGGCGGGGCGGAAACCCGCCCCCGGCCAGGGGG
>DAINDE010000025.1:0-36120 GCA_036732025.1 Rhodocyclaceae bacterium | reverse complement strand
CGCGCTCCCCGGCCGCGGCCAGGGGAGCGCAGAGAAGGATGATGCCGAGGTTGGTGTTGCAGCCGGCAACCGCCCGGGTGGCGGCCACCGCTGTCTCGACGCGCTCGCCCACCGGGGCGCCGGGGGCGAAGAGAGGGTCCGCCGCCGCCCGGGCGCTGGCGACGAACTGGTCCGCCGCCATGCCGTGGCCGGGGGAGGCGCGGCTGACGTTGCCCGGCTTCCTCACCGCCACGTCGAGGCCGCAGGCCCAAAGGAAGGCGCGCTGCCCGAAGTCCGGGCTCATCCGGCCAGCGCCAGGGCGGGAAGCGCCTTGAGGCGGCGCTGGAGGAGGTCGTCCACCATGGCCTGGGCGATGTCCACGGGTGTCACCGACTGCAGGCCGCGCCAGGCGGCGACGCCGTTCACCTCGATCACCTGGACGCCGTCGGGGGCGGCCGGGTCGGGTACCAGGTCCACCCCGGCGTAGTCCATCCCCAGGGCCTCCGCCGCCCCTTCCGCCAGGGCGGCCAGGGCCGGGGTCAGGGGGGCGGCCCGGCAGCGGGCGCCCTGGGCGACGTTGCGCACCCAGTGGCGGCTCACCCGCTGCATGGCCGCCCGGGCCTTGCCCCCCACCACCAGCACCCGCCAGTCGAAGCCGGGCACGGCGGCCTGGGGGACGAAGCGCTGCAGGTAGGCCAGGCGGCCGTAGGCCTTGAGATCGGGGAGGGGCACCGGCGCCCCGTCCACCCAGCCCACCCGGACGACGCCCTTGCCCTGGGAACCGAAGAGGGGCTTCAGCACCAGGGAGCGGCCCCGGGCGGCCTCGGCCATCACCAGGCGCCGGGCCTCGCCCTCCCCTTCCACCGCCCAGGCCGCCGGGGTGGGGATGCCCGCCCGGTGGAGGAGGAAGGTGGTCATGGATTTGTCCACGCTGCGTTCGATGGCCCGGGCGTCGTTATACACCGGCACCCCCAGCTCGCGGAGGGCGTGGAGGACGCCCAGGCGCTTGGTCACCTGCTCCAGGCTGCCGCCGGCGATGCCGCGGACGATGGCCGCCGCCGGCAACTCCCGGCCGAAGCCGGGGATGACGATGCCCGGCCCCGGGCGGGCGGTGTCGAAGCGGCAGTCCTCCAGGTCGGCGCAGCGGCCCTCCCAGCCGCGGCGGGCGAGGGCGCGGCGCAACCGGGCGGTGTGCCAGCCGGTCTCGTCGGTGAGGATGGCGATGCGGGGGTTCACGCCTCCTCCAGCCACTGGCGCCGCAGCAGGGCGAAGTCGGTGGCGCCGGCGTGGTAGGTGCGCCCGCTCTCCAGGCTGCTCACCCAGACTTCCGCCGGGGCGAAGAGGGCCGGGTCGATGCGGTAGAAGTCGTAGTCGACGTCCCGGAAGATGTCGGCGAAGGAGCGCCCGTAGTCCCGGGAACGGCAGGAGGGCAGGCGGTGGGCCAGGTCGCGGGCGGCATCGTCGCTGCCGGCCACGGTGAGATGCGCCTGGCCGCCGTAGAGGATGGCGTCGTTGGTGCGCCCCATGGCCACCCCGGCGTCGGGGCTGGCCGCCGGCAGGGGTGCCCGGGCGCTGCCGCCGACGATGTCGTCCAGCGGGAAGCCCAGGTCGTGGGCCTTGTGCAGGGCCACCTCCAGCGCCCGCGCCACCACCTGGGCGGTGCCGGCGAGGCTGGTCACCGGGGTGAGGATGAGAGTGAGGCCGGCGGGGGCCAGGCTGCAATCCCGCAGGATCTTGTCCACCACCACCGGCGGCGGCGTCTGGCCCACCTCCAGCACCAGCACGCCGGCGTCCGCCTCGTCCCGGTAGCCCAGCTCCGCGAACAGGGCCTCCCGGGCGGCCAGGGCCCGGGCGGGGCCGGAGCCGAGGGAGAAGAACTTCTTGCCCCCCGTCTCCTCCTTGCTGGCGGCAAGGCTCCAGCCGGCGTACTGGCTGCCGAGGCAGGCCAGGACCGGCTGGTCGCTCGCCACTTCGAGCCAGGTCGGCCAGTCGGCACCGCCCCCGGCCAGGGTTACGGTACCCAGGCCGCCCAGGCAGATCTCGCCGATGGCGATGCCGGCGGCGGTACTGCCGCGCATGGCGACGCCGGCATCCACCACCGTCACCCCGTTCGCCAGGCGATCCACCCGCAGGCGGTATTCGGCGGCGCGGGCGACGAGGTCGGCCACCCGGGGCCGCACCCGCTCATTGACGCTCAAGGGGCGGGACGGGGAGCGCTGACTTCCTTGCTGCATTCTTTTCCTCCAGTAGCGACAGGACTTGCCGCCGGCGCCCGGCGAGACGCCCGGCGGCTTCCCGGGCCGTGGCGGCGGCGGCGGATACGGTGCAGGCCGGCGCGCCGCGGGCGAGGATGGCCCCCGGCCCTGGCAGGTCGTGGCACCAGGAGTGGGCCGCCAGGGAACGGGCGGTGGCGCCGTCCAGCCGGCCGGCGCGGCGGGCGAAGACCACCTCGAAGCCGCGGATCGCCTGCGCCGCCACCTCGCCTGCCGGCAAGCGGCCTTCCCGGCAGGCCGCCCAGTGGGCGGCGAGGAGCCCCCCGGGGAAACGGCCCCGGTAGAGATCGAGGCAGCCCGGGGGCCGGGGATTCACTTCCAGCACGGCCACCTGGCCGTCGGCGAGGAGGAAGTCGAGGCCGTTCAGCCCCCGGAGGCCGAATTCGCCCGCCAGGGCGTCGGCGATGCCGGCGAGGGTGCGCGCCAGGGCCGGCGCCACCGGCAGCGGCCCCAGGCAGCCACGAAAGACGTAGGAGCGCCCCGCCAGCGGCCGGGCGAGCTGGCGCTGCGCCCCCAGCAGCCGGGCCCGTCGGCCGTCGGCCAGGAACAGGGCGGAATGGGGAACGCCCGGCAACCGGCGCTGGTAATGGATGCCCGGGCCGGCCAGCGTCGCCTCGGCCGGCCGCACCCCCCAGCCGCCGCTGCTGGCGGTGTCCTTGCACAGCCAGCCGGCGGCATGGGGGGGCGGCGTGAGGCGGGTTTCCGGATGGGGGATGCCGAGGGCGGCGAGGCGCCCGAAGAAGTCCGCCGGACCGCGCACCCGGGCCACTGCCTCGGGCGGGTTGCCGATGAGGGGCAGGCGCCGGTTGCCGGCCGCCAGGAGTTCCGGCTGGGGTTCGAAACCGCTGCCGGCGATCCAGCCGGCCGCCCCCGCCGCGGCGAGGCGTTCGAGGGCGGCGAGGAAGGCGCGGGGGTCGATGGCCAGTCCCTGGGCCCGGCCGATGGGCTGCCAGGACGCCGCCGCCCGGCGGGTATCGGCGTCGCCGAAGACATCCAGGGCGGCGCAGGGAAAGCCCGCTTCCCCGGCGGCTTCGGCCAGCATCCGCACCGACAGGCCGGCGACGGCGAGGAGCGGCTTCACCGGCCTCAGCCCTCCCCCGCCAAGACCGCCCGGGCCTCGGCGAAGGCTTCGTTGAAGCCCAGGTAGACGGGTTTTTCGGCGGTGCGCATGGCCACCAGCAGGCGGTGTTCGACCTGGTACTTGACGTTGCCCACGGCCAGGGCGCCGATGCCCACCCCCCGCCCGGCCGGCAGGGGGACGCCGTCGTCCATGACGCCGACCCCGGCGATCCCCGAGGGCGGCACGGCATTGACGTCGGCGGCCACCAGGAGCCGGCCGGCGGCGGCCAGGGTATCACCGTCCACCACCTGGATGCCCGCCGCGGCGGTGGCCAGCACCACGTCCGCCTCCGCCAGCAGTTCCCGCCGGCGGGCCGGCGTGCTGGCGTCGACGCCCTGCAGGCGGCAGGCGAAGCGCTCGCCGGTGGCCAGGGCGGCGTCCTCGGCCTGGGCGCGGTCCACGTGGTGGCCGAGGGAAACCCGCGCACCCAGGCCGGCCGCCAGCACGCCGGCGATGCGCCCGACGGTGCCGGTGCCGCCCAGGATCACCACGCCCTTGCCGGCCAGGTCGGTGCCGTGGGCCTGCTGCAGGCGGCGCTCGACGCAGGCCACCAGGGCGGCGGCGGTGGTGTACGAACCGCTGGGGTCGGCCATCACCGACACGGCGAAGGGGGGCACCATGGCCTGGCGGGCGCTGTCCAGCATGTCGGCGGCGAGCAGCACATCGCGGCCGCCGATGAAGATGCCGGTGGCCTTCACCCCCTTGGGGCCGCGGGAGAAGATGGCGTCCTGGGTGAGGCCGCGGATCTCGCCGGCGGCCACGCCGCAGTAGGGCACCACCACCTGGTAGCCGGCGTCTACGGCCATGTTGATGTCGAAGGGGCTCATCTGCCGCCCGGGGGTGAACATGTGAAGGATGGTCTGGCGTTCCATGGCGCGTTCAGGAATCAAAAAAAGTGGACGGCCGCCGGGGCGGGCCCCGTACTGCTGCGGCCGACCAACCAAGGAGATCGGAGGGCGGTGAGGCGGGCGCCCTGGTTGCGCCCCGCCACCACCAGGAGTTGCAGATGGGGCGCCACCACCCCGGCGGCCCGGGCCGCCGCCACCACTTCCTGGGCGGCGAGGCCGGAGGGCAGGATGGCGAAGCCGGTGGGCCCCCAGGAACTCTGGCCGATACCGGCCCGGTAGCGGGGACGGACCCATTCCAGGACCTGCGCCACCGCCGGGCTGGTATACATGGAGCCCCCCTGGGCCGGCGCGAAGTAGTCGCCGATGGCCTGCTGGATGGCGGACACGCCGGCGGCAAACGGCTCGAAATCCGCCTCCAGGGCGGCAGGGAGCACCCGCATCAGCACCTGGTGGCAGAGGTCCGCCGCCAGGGGGCGGGGAAAGGGCGGCAACTGCCCCATGGCGGCGTTCTCGGCGCTGCCGTGCAGGCCGTCCAGGCGGGGATCGAGGACCAGCAGCACGCGCCACGCCCGGGGGAAATCCACCCGGGCGAGCAAGGGCGCCGCCCCCGCCCCGGGGCCGCCGTCGAGCAACAGCCCGCCCCGGTCGAAGCCGGCGATGCCCACCCCGGAACGCTTGCCCCGGCCGAGGAGGGCGGCGATGCGGCGGGTATCCAGGTCGAGGCGATGGCTGGCGGCGAAGGCGCGGCCCAGGGCCAGGGCGAGTTGGGTGCCGGAGCCGAAGCCGGCATGGGCCGGCGGCGCCCGGTGCACCGTCACCCGGAGGGGGCGGTGCAGGCCGATGTCGGCCTGGAGGCGTTCGAGAAGGACAGCCAGCCGCTCCCGCAGGTCCGGCTGCCCGCCCCCGGCCAGCTCCACCTCGTTGGCCTCGGCCGGGGCCACCTCCAGGCGGGTGCCCAGGCCGTCGATGACCAGCCCCAGGCTTGCGAAGCGGCGGCCCAGGGTGGCGTCCGGGTCGAGAAAGCCGAGATGCAGCCGCGCCGGCGCCTCCACCAGCATGGAGGGCGTCGAGGAGGACGGCGGGAGGGGGATGCCCATGGCGGTTTCCGGTCGAAGGCGAATGCCGGCTCTTCTGCAAGCTCCGTTCCAGGCCTCCCACCGGCGAAATTGGGCCGTTTCCGGCGCTTTGTGTCCCCCGGGCCGGGACACTGTGTCACGCCGCCGCTGAGGCATTCGAAAACACCGAACACCCCTTCGGAATAATTCGGTTTTCTCCGCCGCGGCAAGGGTTTAGCCTGCATTTGCCGACCGGAGCCGCGCCTCTCCCATGCCTCCGGCCCCTCTCTTCCCCGGACGGGCGGGGCCCCGGCCGGCGCCCCAACAAGGAGACTTCCATGGCCGATGCCCACCGCGCCGACACCATCCGGCGCATCGTCGATGCCCACCGTGCCCTTCCCGGCGCCCTGCTGCCCCTGCTCCACGCCCTCCAGGACGAGTTCGGCTTTGTGCCGGAGGAGGCCGTGCCGGTCATCGCCGGCGCCCTCAACCTGAGCCGGGCCGAGGTGCACGGGGTGATCAGCTTCTACCACCATTTCCGCACTTCCCCCCCGGGGCGCCACGTGGTGCAGATCTGCCGGGCCGAATCCTGCCAGGCCCTGGGGAGCGAAGCCCTGGAGGCCCACGCCAAGCAGTGCCTCGGCGTCGATTATCACGGCACCACCGGCGACGGGGCCGTGACCCTGGAGGCGGTGTATTGCCTGGGCAATTGCGCCTGCTCCCCGGCCATCCGCATCGACGACGACATCCACGGCCGGATGGATGGCGCCCGCTTCGACGCCCTCATGGACGAACTGCGGAAGGAAGCACGATGAGCACCCGGATCCACATTCCCTGCGATTCCGGCGCCCTTTCCCTGGGCGCCGAAGCGGTGGCCAGGGCCATCGCCGCCGAGGCCGCCCGCCGGGGCGACGAGGTCACCCTGGTGCGCAACGGCTCCCGGGGCCTCTACTGGCGGGAGCCCCTGGTGGAGGTGGAAACGCCCGCCGGCCGCCTCGCCTACGGCCCGGTGCAGCCCAAGGACGTCCCCGGCCTCTTCGCCGCCGGCTTCCTGGCCGGCTGGGACCATCCCCTGGCCCTCGGCCGCATCGAGGACCAGCCGTACTTCGCCCGCCAGGAGCGCCTCACCTTCGCCCGGGTGGGCCTCACCGATCCCCTGTCCCTCGACGACTACCGGGCCCATGGGGGCTTCGAAGGCCTCGCCCGCGCTGCCGCCCTCTCCGGTGCCGAGGTGGTCAAGGAAGTCACCGACTCCGGCCTGCGCGGCCGGGGCGGCGCCGCCTTCCCCACCGGCATCAAGTGGAACACGGTGCTGAACGCCCCCGCCGGCCAGAAGTACGTGGTCTGCAACGCCGACGAGGGCGATTCCGGCACCTTCTCCGACCGCATGCTCATGGAGGGCGACCCCTACTGCCTCATCGAGGGCATGGCCATCGCCGCCCTGGCGGTGGGGGCGGATCAGGGCTACATCTACCTGCGCTCCGAATACCCCCACGCCTTCCGCACCCTCCGGGCGGCCATCGCCCGGGCCCGGGAGGCGGGCTTCCTGGGGCCCGACGTGGCCGGTTCCGGCCGCGCCTTCGAGCTGGAAGTGCGCCTGGGCGCCGGGGCCTACGTGTGCGGCGAGGAAACCGCCATGCTGGAGAGCCTGGAAGGCAAGCGCGGCGTGGTCCGGGCCAAGCCGCCCCTGCCGGCGCTCTCCGGCCTCTTCGGCAAGCCCACGGTGATCAACAACGTCATGAGCTTCGCCTCGGTGCCCGTCATCCTCGCCCAGGGCGGCGCCTTCTACCGTGACTACGGCATGGGCCGCTCCCGGGGTACCCTGCCCTTCCAGCTCGCCGGCAACCTGAAGCGCCCCGGCCTGGTGGAAAAGGCCTTCGGGGTGACGCTCCGCGAGCTCCTCTACGACTACGGCGGCGGCGCAGCGAGCGGCCGGCCCATCCGGGCGGTGCAGGTGGGCGGCCCCCTGGGCGCCTTCGTCCCCGAATCCCGGTTCGACGTGCCCCTGGACTACGAGGCCTACGTGGCCATGGGCGCCATGGTCGGCCACGGCGGCCTGGTGGCCTTCGACGACACGGTGGACATGGCCCGCCTGGCCCGCTACGCCATGGAATTCTGCGCCGTCGAATCCTGCGGCAAATGCACCCCTTGCCGCATCGGCTCCACCCGGGGCGTCGAGGTCATCGACCGCATCATCGCCGGCCAGCAGCGGGGCCGGAACCTCGCCCTCCTCGATTCCCTCTGCGACACCATGCTGAACGGGTCGCTGTGCGCCCTGGGGGGCATGGCCCCCTACCCGGTGCAGTCCGCCCTCCGGCACTTCCCCGAAGATTTCGGCATCGACAAGACCGCGGCCGCGTAACGGCGGCCAGGAGAACAACATGAGCCTTCCCCGCGAAACCGACTACGGCACCCCCGCCCGCCACTCCGAGCAACGGGTCACCCTCACCATCGACGGCGTCGAGGTGACGGTGCCCGCCGGCACTTCCCTCATGCGCGCCGCCCAGGAGGCGGACATCCCCGTGCCCAAGCTGTGCGCCACCGACAGCCTGGAGCCCTTCGGCTCCTGCCGCCTGTGCCTGGTGGAGATTGACGGCCGCCGTGGCTATCCGGCCTCCTGCACCACTCCGGCGGAGGCCGGCATGGTGGTGCGTACCCAGTCCCCCAGGCTCGCCGAGCTGCGCCGGGGGGTGATGGAGCTCTACATCTCCGACCACCCCCTGGACTGCCTCACCTGCTCCGCCAACGGCAATTGCGAGCTCCAGGACATGGCCGGGGTGGTGGGCCTGCGGGAAGTGCGCTACGGTTCCGGCGCCAACCACTTCGACGCCGCCCACCGCACCCCGGTGGACAGCTCCAACCCCTATTTCGCCTACGACGCCTCGAAGTGCATCGTCTGCAACCGCTGCGTGCGGGCCTGCGAGGAAACCCAGGGCACCTTCGCCCTCACCATCGCCGGCCGGGGCTTCGCCTCCCGGGTGAGCCCGGGGCAGGGCCAGCACTTCATGGAATCGGAATGCGTCTCCTGCGGCGCCTGCGTCCAGGCCTGCCCCACGGCGACGCTCATGGAGAAGTCGGTGATCGCCCAGGGCCAGGCGGAAAGGAGCGTCACCACCACCTGCGCCTACTGCGGCGTCGGTTGCGGCTTCAAGGCGGAAATGAAGGGCAACGAGGTGGTGCGCATGGTGCCGTGGAAGGACGGCCTCGCCAACCACGGCCATTCCTGCGTCAAGGGCCGCTTCGCCTGGGGCTATGCCACCCACCCGGACCGCATCACCACGCCGATGATCCGGAAGAGCATCGACGCCCCCTGGCAGAAGGTTTCCTGGGAGGAGGCCATCGCCTACGCGGCCTCCGAATTCCGCCGCCTCCAGGGCAAGTACGGCCGGGACAGCATCGGCGGCATCACCTCTTCCCGCTGCACCAACGAAGAAACCTATCTGGTGCAAAAGCTGGTGCGGGCCGCCTTCGGCAACAACAACGTGGATACCTGCGCCCGGGTCTGCCACTCCCCCACCGGCTACGGCCTCAAGCAGACCCTCGGCGAATCCGCCGGCACCCAGACCTTCGATTCGGTGCTGGAAGCGGACGTGATTTTCGTCATCGGTGCCAACCCCACCGACGGTCACCCGGTGTTCGGCTCCCAGTTGAAGCGGCGCCTCAGGCAGGGGGCCAAGCTCATCGTCGCCGACCCCCGGGCCATCGACCTGGTGCAGGGCCCCCACTACGAGGCCGCCTTCCACCTGAAACTGAAGCCGGGCACCAACGTCGCCCTGGCCAACGCGCTGGCCCACGTCATCGTCACCGAGGGGCTGGCGGACGAGGCCTTCATCGCCGACCGCTGCGAAGGCCCGGCCTTTGAATACTGGCGCGAATTCGTCGCCTCCCACGACCATTCCCCGGAAGCCACCGCCGGCATCACCGGCGTCCCGGCGGAAATGGTGCGGGGCGCCGCCCGCCTCTACGCCGGCGCCGGCAACGCCGCCATCTACTACGGCCTGGGGGTGACCGAGCACAGCCAGGGCTCCACCATGGTCATGGCCATCGCCAACCTGGCCATGGCCACCGGCAACATCGGCCGCCTGGGGGTGGGGGTGAATCCCCTGCGGGGCCAGAACAACGTCCAGGGCTCCTGCGACATGGGTTCCTTCCCCCACGAGCTGCCGGGCTACCGGCATGTCTCCGACGCCGCCACCCGCGGCCAGTTCGAGGCCGCCTGGGGGGCCACCCTCAGCCCGGAACCGGGGCTGCGCATCCCCAACATGTTCGAGGCCGCCCTCGACGGCAGCTTCAAGGGCCTCTACTGCGAGGGCGAGGACATCGCCCAGTCCGACCCCAACATCCAGCACGTGGAAGCGGCGCTGCGGGCCATGGAATGCGTGGTGGTCCAGGACCTCTTCCTCAACGAGACCGCCAAGTTCGCCCATGTCTTCCTGCCCGGCGCGAGCTTCCTGGAGAAGGACGGCACCTTCACCAACGCCGAGCGGCGCATCTCCAGGGTGAGGAAGGCCATGCCGCCCCTGGCCGGCAAGGAGGACTGGCAAGTGACGGTGGACCTCGCCAACGCCCTGGGCTACCCCATGGACTACCAGCACCCGTCCGAGATCATGGACGAGATCGCCCGCCTCACCCCCACCTTCCACGGGGTGAGCTACGGGAAGCTCGACGCCCAGGGGAGCATCCAGTGGCCCTGCAACGAAGCGGCGCCGGAAGGCACCCCCATCATGCACGTGGAGGAATTCGTCCGCGGCAAGGGGCGCTTCATGATCACCGAGTACATCGCCACCGAGGAACGGGTCAATTCCCGCTACCCCCTCATCCTCACCACCGGCCGCATCCTCAGCCAGTACAACGTGGGCGCCCAGACCCGGCGCACCGCCAACGTCGCCTGGCACGGGGAGGACCGGCTGGAGATCCACCCCGCCGACGCCGAGGACCGGGGCATCCGGGAAGGCGACTGGGTGGGCATCGCCAGCCGGGCCGGCGAGACCGTGCTGCGGGCCACGCTCACCGAGCGGGTGCAGCCGGGGGTGGTCTATACCACCTTCCACTTCCCCGAATCCGGCGCCAACGTCATCACCACCGACAATTCCGACTGGGCCACCAACTGCCCGGAATACAAGGTGACCGCCGTCCAGGTGACGCCGGTGGCGCAGCCCTCCGCCTGGCAGGAGCGCTTCCGGCGGGAGCGCAAGCGGCAGCGGGAGTTCCTCGCCGGCGCGCCCCAGGAGGCAACGCCATGAGCGCCCCCGCCCGCCGCCTGCCGCCGGAAGACGAGCCCCCCCTGCCGGCGCCCCGCGCCACCGTCACCGCCCGCCGCCTGGCCGACGGCGAAGCGGTGGCCAGCCTGGAAAACCTGGCGGAGGAAGTGCCGGTGGCCCTGGTCTATAACGGCATCTCCCACGCCGTGATGCTCGCCACCCCCGCCGACCTCACCGATTTCGCCCTCGGCTTCAGCCTTTCCGAAGGCATCCTCGCCAGCCCCGGCGAACTTTACGACTGCGAGGCGGTGGCGGTGGAAGGCGGCATCGAGGTGCGCCTGGAAATCGCCAGCGCCCGCCTCGCCGCCTTGAAGGAGCGCCGGCGCAGCCTCGCCGGCCGCACCGGCTGCGGCCTCTGCGGCGTCGAGAGCCTGGGCCTGGCGGTCCGTTCCCCGGCGCCGGTCGCCCCCCGAGCGCCCCTGGCGGCGGCGGCCATCCACCGCGCCCTGGCGGGGCTCCTGCCCCACCAACCCCTGTTCGCCGCCACCGGCGCCGCCCACGCCGCCGCCTGGGCCAACGACGCCGGCACACTGCTGACGGTGCGGGAGGACGTGGGCCGCCACAACGCCCTCGACAAGCTCATCGGCGCCCTCGCCCGCGAAGGCTTCGACCCCGCCGCCGGCTTCCTGGCGGTGACCAGCCGGGCGAGCTACGAGATGGTGCAGAAGGCGGCTTCCGCCGGCATCGGCCTCCTGGCCGCCATCTCCGCCCCCACCGCCTTCGCCGTCCGGCTGGCGGAGGAGGCCGGCCTCACCCTGGTGGGCATGGCCCGCAGCAGCCGCCTCACCGCCTACAGCCACCCTGACCGACTCATCCCCTGAACCATGGACATGGACAATCTCGTCAAAATGGCCAACCAGATCGGCCGCTTCTTCGAACCCTGGCCCGACCGCGCCGCCGCGCGCCAGGAGGTGGCCAGCCATCTCACCCGCTTCTGGGATCCCCGCATGCGGCGGGCGCTGCACCAGCACCTGCAGGTCCGCGGCAGCGACAGCGGTCTCCTGCCACTGGTGGCGGAGGCGGTGGCGGGCCTGGGGGAGCCGGCGAAGCCTACGGCGTGACGCGGACCACGGCCGGATCGTCGAAGTGATCCAGGAGCAGGCGCCGCACCCGGTCCTGCCAGAGGGCGGCGAATTCCCGGGCGGTGGCTTGGCCGCCTTCCCCGGCCAGCGTTTCGCCGAGGAGCTCCGCCATTTCCGGGGCCGCCGGCACCGGCGAGAGATCCAGGCTGGCGGTCGCCGCCGCGCCGCTGTCCACGCGGACCAGGCGCACGATGCCCGCCACGTCGGCGACGCCGAAGCGCAGCAGGTGGCGGCGGCCATGGCGGCCGCCCAGGCCCTTGAAACCACCTTCCCCGGCGGCGCCGGTGATGAGCCCGAAGACGGCGGCCACGACGCCGGTGACGCCCTCGCCCTGGCCGGCCTGGAATTCGACGCGCAGCCCGCCCCGTTCCGGCACTTCCTCACCGTATAAGTGGTGCAGCAGGCGCGCCGCCATCAGGTAGGCGCCGGCCACCGTCGGGCACGAATGGCCTGCCAGGCGGACGGCGTCCTCGTAGCGGTATTCGATGATGCCGTCCTCGGCGGCGCCCAGAAGGGCGGCCAGGGGGTCGCGCAGGACGAGGCGGGGAACGCGGGCGTAGAACTCGGGAAAGGACATGGGCAATACCTCCGGACGTTTCAGTATCGCCCCGCGCCCGCCGGCGGGCCTTGATGCGAATCAGGCGCGCTGGATCAGCTCGATCTTGTAGCCGTCCGGATCCTCGACGAAGGCGATGACGGTGGAGCCGTGCTTCATGGGCCCCGCCTCCCGCACCACCTTGCCGCCCCGGCGCCTGATCTCGGCGCAGGCCGCCGCCGCGTCGGGCACGGCCAGGGCGACGTGGCCGAAGCCGTTGCCCAGGTCGTAGGCGGCGGTATCCCAGTTGTGGGTGAGTTCGATCACCGCCCCCTCGCTTTCCGGACCGTAGCCGACGAAGGCCAGGGTGAAGCGGCCGTCGGGGTAGTCCTGGCGGCGCAGGAGCTGCATGCCGAGCACCTCGGTGTAGAAGGCCAGGGAGCGGTCGAGGTCGCCGACGCGAAGCATGGTGTGGAGGATGCGCATGGTTGTCTCCTCAAAAGTTGGGCAGGGCGTGGGCCAGCCGCTTCAAGTCGCGGCGGCGCTCGCGCCAGTCGGGGCAAAGCCGTTCCACCAGGGACCAGAACGCCGGGCCGTGGTTCATTTCCTTGAGATGGGCCAGTTCGTGGGCCACCACGTAATCGATGACGGGGAGGGGAAAGAATACCAGCCGCCAGTTGAGGCGCAGGCTGCCCCGGGCGCTGCAACTGCCCCAGCGGGTGCGGGCGGAGGAGAGGGCGAAGGGCGGCTGCGGCACGCCGAGGCGGGGGGCGAGGAGGACCAGGCGTTCGGCGAAGACGCGGCGGGCCCGTTCCCGCAGGGCCCGTTCGAGGACGGCCCGGGCATCGCCGCCCGGCGCCAGGGCCAGGGAAAGCCGGCAGCCGTCGCCGGACCACAGGGCCCGGTTGGCGCCGACGCCCAGGCGGACGGTCAGCCCGCCGCCGAGGAAGGGCAAGTGCAGGCCGTCGGCGATGGCCAGGGGCGCCGGCGCCGCCCGCCGCTCCCAGGCGTCCAGCTTGTCCAGCACCCAGCCGCCGTGCTTGCGGATGAGGCCCTCGATGTCGCCCAGGGACGCCCGCACCGGCGCCCCCACCCGCAGGCCCCGCTGGTCGATGGTCAGGCCGATGGTGCGGCGGTGGCTGCGGCGCAACAGGTAGGGCACCTCCCGCCCGACGAGGGCGATGGTGCGGGCGGATTCCGCGGCCTCAGGCCTCGGCCTTGGCGGCATCCGGATAGCGGTGGGGCGACAGGCGGTGCATCTCGTCCTCAATCCAGGACTCCACCCGCTCGTTCAGCTCGTGCTCGCTCAGGCCGGTGGCGTCGATGGCCGGGCCGATGCTGACGGTGACGGTGCCGGGCCGCTTGAGGAAGGCCTGGCGGGGCCACAGCTCGCCGGCGTCGTGGGCGACGGGCACCACCTTGCAGCCGACATGGCTCGCCAGGTAGGCGCCGCCGATCTTGAAGCGGCGCTTCTGGCCGGGAGCCACCCGCGTCCCCTCGGGGAAGACGATGACGTAGAAGCCCCGCGCCAGCCGCTCCTTGCCCTGGACCACCACCTGGTCGAGGGCCTCCTTGCCGGAGCTGCGGTCGATGGAAATGTGGCGCATGGCGGCCAGGGCCCAGCCGAAGAAGGGCAGCCGCAGCAGCTCCTTCTTGAGCACGAAGACGCAATAGCTGCCGGCGGGGACGTAGTCCTGCAGGGCCACCGTCTCCCAGGCCGACTGGTGCTTGGCGAGGATGACGCAGGGCTCCGCCGGCATGTTCTCGCGGCCCAGCACCCGGGCCTCTATGCCGAGGATGTGCCGCACGCAGGCCATGTAGCCATGGCGCCACAGGGCCACCAGCCGGAAGCCGGCGGTGCCGCGCAGCACCAGGGCGGCGAGGATGATGAGGGGGGCCAGGAAGACCGTCAGCAGCGTCGTGGCCAGCAGGAAGAGGGCGGAACGCAACTGGATCATGGACGCCTGCCCGACAGGATCCAGTCCACCACCGCCGCCAGATCGGCGAACTCCAGGGTGCCTTCGGGCAGGTTGCCATCGGCCCTGGTCTTCTCCCCCTTGCCGGTGCGCACCAGGATGGGCAGGCAGCCGAGGATGACGCTGGCTTGCAGGTCGCGCAGGGAATCGCCGACGGAGGGCACGCCCTTGAGGTTGACGTTGAGGGTTTCGGAAATGCGCCGGAACATGCCCGGCTTGGGCTTCCTGCATTCGCAGGCGGAATCGGCCGGGTGCGGGCAGTAGAAGATGGCGTCGAGGCGCCCGCCGGCGGCGACCACCGCCTTGTGCATCTTCTCGTGGATGGCGTTCAGGGTATCCATGTCGAAGAGGCCGCGGCCGACGCCCGACTGGTTGGTGGCCACCACCACCCGGTAGCCGGCCTGGGACAGGCGGGCGATGGCCTCCAGGCTGCCGGGGATGGGCTTCCACTCCGCCGGGCTCTTGATGAACTGGGCGGAGTCGAAATTGATGACGCCGTCGCGGTCGAGGATGACGAGCTTCATGTGGAGAGCTTCGAAAGATCGGCCACCCGGTTCATGGCTTCATGCAGGGTGGCCAGCAGCCCCAGGCGGTTGGCGCGCAGGGCCGGGTCCTCGGCATTGACCATGACCTGGTCGAAGAAGGTATCCACCGGCGCCTTGAGGGCGGCCAGGGAACGCAGCGACGCCGCGTAGTCGCCGGCGGCGAAGGCGGCGTCGGCCTGGGGCTTGATGGTCTGTAACGCCCCGTTGAGGGCGATTTCGGCGGCCTCCTTGAGGGCGGCCCCGTCGACCTTGGCCGCAACGGCGCCATCCGCCTTCTTGAGGATGTTGCCCACCCGCTTGTTGGCGGCGGCCAGGGCGGCAGCCTCGGGCAGTGCGGCAAAGGCGCGCACGGCGGCGAGGCGCTTGGCGATGTCGCCCAGGCGCTGGGGCCGCTGGGACACCACGGCATCCACCTCCTGGGCGGTGTAGCCCTGGTCCCGCAGGCTGCCGGCGAGGCGGTCATAGATGAAGTCGGCGAGAGCGGCGTCGTTGGCCTTGAAGCCTTCCACCGCGGAGAAGGGTGCGGTGGCCGTCGCCAGCAATTTGTCCAGCGGCAGGTCGAGATCGCCCTCGCTCAACATGCGGATGACGCCCAGGGCGTGGCGGCGGAGCGCAAAGGGATCCTTGTCGCCGGTGGGAATCTGGCCGATGCCGAACATGCCGACCAGGGTTTCCAGCTTGTCGGCCAGGGCGACGACGGTGCCCACGCTGCCCCGGGGCAGGCTGTCGCCGGCGAAGCGGGGCTTGTAGTGGTCTTCGATGGCGTCGGCGATGGCCGGCGCCAGGCCGTCGTGGAGCGCGTAGTAGCGGCCCATGATGCCCTGCAGCTCGGGGAATTCGCCCACCATGTCGGTCAGGAGGTCGGCCTTGGCCAGCAGCGCGGCCTGCTCCGCCTGCAGGGCCAGGGCTTCGCCGCCCAGCGTGCTGCCGATGGCCTTGGCGATGGCGCAGACCCGCTGCACCCGTTCGCCCTGGGTGCCCAGCTTGTTGTGATAGACCACCTTGGCCAGGCCGAGGACGCGGGATTCCAGGGTCTTCTTGCGGTCCTGGTCGAAGAAGAACTTGGCGTCGGCGAGCCGGGGCCGCACCACCCGCTCGTTGCCGCCGATGACGGCACCGGGGTCGGCGGGGCTGATGTTGCTCACCAGCAGGAACTTGTTGGTCAGCTTGCCGCGGGAATCGAGCAGCGGGAAGTACTTCTGGTTGGCCTTCATGGTCAGGATCAGGCATTCCTGGGGCACGGCCAGGAATTCCTCTTCGAACTGACCGATGAGCACGTTGGGGCGCTCCACCAGGGCGGTGACCTCGTCGAGCAGGGCCTCGTCCTCGATGGGCCGGCCGCCGGCCTTCTCGGCGGCGGCCGCCAGCTGGCGGGCGATCTCGGCCCGGCGCTCGGCGAAGCTGGCGATGACGGCGCCGTCGCGCTTCAGGGTTTCGGCGTAGCTGTCGGCGTCGGCGATGACCACCGGGTCCTTGGCGCCTTCGAAGCGGTGGCCCTGGGTCTCGCGGCCCGACTGCAGGCCGAGGACGGACACGGGCACGACGTCGGCACCGTGCAGGGCCACCAGCCGGTGGGCCGGGCGCACGAAATGGACGCTGCTCCAGCCGTCCTGCAACTGGTAGCTCATCACCTTGGGGATGGGCAGGGCGGCCAGGGCGGCCTCGATGGCCTTCTGCAGGCCTTCCGCCAGGGTCGCGCCCTTGGCCAGGCTGTCGTAGAAGAGGACGTCGGCCTTGCCGTCGGATTCGCGGCGCAGGCCAGGCACCACGGAAGCGTCGGCGCCCAAGGCGGCGAGCTTCTTCAACAGCGCCGGGGTGGCGTTGCCGCCGGCGTCGAGGCCGACGGCCACCGGCATCAGCTTCTGCACCACCGGCTTGTCGGCGGCGGCGGCGACAACGCCGGTGACGTGGGCGGCCAGCCGGCGGGGCGAGGCGTAGGCGGTGACGCCGGCATCGGCGGGCGCCAGGCCCTGGGTCTTGAGGGACTGGCCGAGGGCCTGGGCGAAGGCTTCGCCCAGTTTCTTGAGGGCCTTGGGCGGCAGTTCTTCGACGAACAGTTCAACGAGCAGGTTCTTCATTTTCAGGCGGCTTTCTTGGCGTTCTGTTCTTCGAGCTTGGCCAGCACTTCGGCGGCCCATTCCTTCGGCGCCATGGGGAAGCCCAGGCGGGCGCGGCTGTCCACGTAGCTCTGGGCAACGGCGCGGGCGAGGTTGCGGATGCGGCCGATGTAGGCGGCCCGCTCGGTGACCGAGATGGCGCCGCGGGCATCGAGCAGGTTGAAGGTGTGGGCGGCCTTCAGCACCTGCTCGTAGGCGGGCAGCGCCAGCTGGGCGCCCATCAGGTGCTGGGCCTGCTTCTCGTGGGCGCCGAAGGCGGTGAACAGGAAATCGGCGTCGGAATGCTCGAAGTTGTAGGCGGACTGCTCGACTTCGTTCTGGTGATAGACGTCGCCGTAGGTGAGGCCCTCGGTCCACGTCAGGTCGAAGACGTTCTCGACCCCCTGCAGGTACATGGCCAGGCGCTCCAGGCCGTAGGTGATCTCGCCGGTGATGGGCTTGCAGTCGATGCCTCCCACCTGCTGGAAGTAGGTGAATTGCGTCACCTCCATGCCGTTCATCCACACCTCCCAGCCCAGGCCCCAGGCGCCCAGCGTCGGGTTTTCCCAGTCGTCCTCGACGAAGCGGACGTCGTTCTGCTTGAGGTCGAAGCCCAGTGCTTCCAGGGAGCCCAGGTAGAGTTCGAGGATGTTCTCGGGGGCCGGCTTCAGCACCACCTGGTACTGGTAGTAGTGCTGCATGCGGTTGGGGTTCTCGCCGTAGCGGCCGTCCTTGGGCCGGCGGGAAGGCTGGACGTAGGCGGCCTTCCAGGGCTCGGGACCCAGGGCGCGCAGGAAGGTGGCGGTGTGGCTGGTGCCGGCCCCGACTTCCATGTCGTAGGGCTGCAGCAGGGCGCAGCCTTGTTTGTCCCAGTATTCCTGCAGGCGCAGGATCACTTCTTGAAAACTCGGTTTTTGTTTCAGTGCAGACTCATGGCCGCCCGCGGCCGTGACGTCGGAACTAAAGGTGGGCTTGGTGGCCATGGACGGACTCGGAATGGATACGTGAAACATCGGATTTTACTAGGTTTTGCGGGGCAGACGTATGGCTGGAGGGAAGCCGGGCGGGGCCCTGCCCGCCAATGCGGCAGCGCAACACAATCGGCATGCCAAATACCCCGTATTTGACAAAGACCAAATAAATCAATACAGTGCACATTGCTGCGGCGCAACAACCGTCTTGCAGACCAAGGGTTGATGCAGTTCTTCCCGTTCGGCGGTCCCTCCCTGCCACCTCCCGGCCCCCCACCCCCGCCCGGACCCAACCCGTTGCGCCACCCCATAACCGTTCGCCGGCGGGCCTTCTGCCGCCGGTGGCAACAGTGAAGGAGAAGCGCATGTCTGCAACCATCGCTTTGCAATCCCTTTCCCTGCGTCGTCGGGCTGCGGCCTTCGGCGTCCAGGATTTCCTCGCCCTGGCCCTGGGCGCCTTGCTCGCCATCGGCCTGGTGGCCGCCTACCCGCGGCTGACCGCCCTTGCCGCCAACGACGCCGGCGAAGTCGCCGCCGCCCCCGAAACCGAGGCCGAAGCCCCGACCGCGCCCGCCGCCGAGGAGCCCCTGAGCCCCCGCATGCGGGCCGCCCTCGACAGCGTCTCGCGGCGCTACCGGGTTTCCGTGGAGGCGGTTCGCCCCATCTTCACCGCCGCCCAGGCCGCCGGCCGCAACCTGCATCTGGACCCACTGCTCATCATCGCCGTCATCGGCGTCGAATCCGGGTTCAACCCCTTCTCGGAAAGCGTCATGGGCGCCCAGGGACTGATGCAGGTGATCCCCCGCTTCCATCAGGAAAAACTGCCGGAAGGCGCCGGCGGCTCGCCCCTGCTCGACCCGGTCACCAATGTCCTGGTCGGCGCCCGCGTCCTCAAGGAATCCATCGCCAACAACGGCGGCCTGGTGGAAGGCCTGCAGCAGTTCGCCGGCGCCGCGGCGGACCCGGACCAGCGTTACGCCAACCGCGTCATCGCCGAGAAACAGCGCCTGGAACAGGCCCAGTCGCGCAGCCGCAACAACGGCTAACGCCGCCGGATCAGGGCCGCGGCCAACAGCCCCCCCGCCAGCAGCAGGAAGGCGCCGTTGCCCCAGCGGGCGTAGGGCGTCATCCCCTCGTAGGCCGTCACCTCGGCCGTCAGCACGCCGGTGGTGAAGGGCGGCAGCGCCGCCGTCACGGCGCCGTCCGGCGCCACCACCGCCGTCATGCCGGTGTTGGTGGCCCGCAGCATGGGGCGTCCCGTCTCCAGGGCACGCAGGCGGGCGATCTGCAGGTGCTGCGGTTGCGCCAGGGAGCGTCCGAACCAGGCGGTGTTGGAGAGATTCACCAGGATGCCCGCCTCCGGCAGGCTGCGGATGATCTCCTCGCCGAAGGCGTCCTCGTAGCAGATGTTGGCGGCCACCCGCCGGCCGGCGACGGCGAAGGGCTTCTGGGTTTCCGGTCCGCGGGAGAAGGCGGACATGGGGATGTCCGCCAGGGCCATGAACCAGGCGAAGCCGGGCGGGATGAATTCGCCGAAGGGCACCAGGTGGGTCTTGCTATAGACCTGCATCGGCGCGGCCCCGAGGGTGGCGGCGCTGTTCCAGTACTGGCGCGCGTCGCCGGTGGGCACGCCGAAGATGAGGTCTCCCCCGCGGCGCGCCGCCAGACGCCTGAGGTCGGCCAGGTAGGCCGGCGGCACCGCTTCCAGCATGGCCGGCACGGCGGTTTCCGGCAGGACCGTGAGCCGGGCCGGGTGGGCCTCCACCAGGTCGTAATAGAGGTCGAGGGTGCGGACGAAATGCTCCGGGACGAACTTCATCTCCTGGGGCACGTTGCCCTGCACCAGAGCGACGCTGACCGGCTCGCCGGCAGGCGTGGTCCAGGCGACCCCGCGCAGGCCGTAGCCGAGGGCGAGAAGGGCGACGCCCGGCGCCAGCCAGGCGACGCGGCGGTGGCGCCAGGCCAGGGCCAGGCCCGCCGCCAGCGCCGCCAGCAGGAGGGAGATGCCGAAGACGCCGAGGAGCGGCGCGTAACCGGCCAGGGGCGAAGGCGGCGCCTGGGAATACCCCGCCGCCAGCCAGGGGAAGCCGGTGAACAGCCAGCCCCGCAGCCATTCCCCCAGGCTCCACAGGGCGGCGAAGGAAAGCGCCTGCCGCCAGGCCGCCGCCGGCAGCCAGCGCCGGAAGATCCAGGCGACGAGGGCTGGATAGAGGGCCAGCACGGCGCAGAAGAGCACCGTGGCCGGCCCCGCCACCCAGGGGGGCATGCCGCCGAAGACGGAGAGGCTGACGTAGATCCACGACACCCCGGCGAGGAAATGGCCGCAACCGAAGGCCCAGCCCAGCCAGAAGGCCCGGCGGGGCGACCGGGCCTCGGCCAGCAGGAGAAAGAGGCCGGCGAGCGCGGCCCACAGCAGGGGAAACCAGCCCAGGGGCGCGAAGGCCCCGACGCCGACGGCGCCGAGAACAAATGCCAGCCAGACGCCGAGGCGGCGCCGGTCAGCCGGTGGCGCCACCGGCTTCCGGCTTGGCGGGAGCATCCACCAGCAGGGTATACAGCCGGCGGCTGTCGGCCCGCAGCACCTGGAAGCGCACGCCCTCGATTTCCATCACCTCGTTGCGCTTGGGTACCCGGCCCAGGTAGCGCAGGACGAGGCCGCCGACGGTGTCGCACTCCTCGTCGGAAAACCGGGTGGCGAAGGCCTCGTTGAAATCCTCGATCTCGGTGCGGGCCTTGACCCGGTAACGGCCGGTGGAATCGAGGCGGATGTTGTCGTGGGCCTCGTCGAAGTCGTATTCGTCCTCGATGTCGCCGACGATCTGCTCCAGCACGTCCTCGATGGTGACCAGGCCGGCGACGCCGCCGTATTCGTTGACGACGATGGCCATGTGGTTGCGCGAAACCCGGAATTCGCGGAGCAGCACGTTGAGGCGCTTGGATTCGGGGATGAACACCGCCGGCCGCAGCCAGTCGCGGAGGTCGAAATCCTTTTCCGTATGCAGCCGCAGCAGGTCCTTGGCCAGCAGGATGCCCAGCACCTTGTCGCGGTCGCCGTCCACCACCGGGAAGCGGGAGTGGGCGGCGTCGATGACGACGGCGATGATGTCGTCGATGGGGTCGTCCACATCCACCACGTCCATCTGGGCCCGGGGCACCATGACGTCGGTGACGCGGGTTTCGGAAGTGGCGAGCGCCCCCTCGATGATGGTGAGGGCGTCGGCGTCCATCAGGTTCTTTTCGTAGGCCGAGTGCAGGAGCTGCATCAGTTGTTCGCGATCCTCCGGCTCGCGCAGGAGCAGGGAGGAGAGCCGTTCAAAAAATCCGGGTTTCTGCGAACTGGGGGAAGGGTCCATGGTCAGGGTTGCGGGACGAGGGGCCAAGGCCTCGCCGGAGCAAGGCCTTGGCGCCTGATCCCGTCAGGCGTCGTAGGGGTCGGGATAGCCCAGACCGGCGAGAATCCGTTTTTCCTCCGCTTCCATGGCGGCTGCGTCTTCGTCATTGTCATGGTCCCAGCCCTGCAGGTGCAGCATACCATGCACCACCAGGTGGGCGAAGTGGGCGGCAGCGGCCTTGCCCTGCTCCGCCGCTTCCCGGGTCACCACCTCGGGGCAGATGACCATATCGCCGGCAATCGCCGGCTCGAACTCGTAGGGGAAGGAAAGCACGTTGGTGGCGTAATCCTTGTGCCGGTAATCGCGGTTGAGGGCGCGGCCTTCGTCGGCGCCCACGAAGCGGATGACCACCGTGCCGCCACCTTCCAGCGCCGCCCGGGCCCAGCGCCGCAGGTCTTGCCGCAAGGGTAGGCCATCGCTGTTGCAGGCGTATTGCACCGAGAGGTTAAGTCTTTTGCTGGCTGCCATGGTGGGTCTCGTAGGCGGCGACGATGCGGGCCACCAGTGGGTGGCGGACGACGTCCTCCTTGAGGAATTCGGTGAAGGCCAGGCCGCGCACCTCTTTCAGCACCTCGCGGGCTTCGCGCAGCCCGCTCTTCTGGCCCTTGGGCAGGTCCACCTGGGTGAGGTCGCCGGTGACCACGGCCTTGGCGCCGATGCCGATACGGGTGAGGAACATCTTCATCTGCTCCGGCGTCGTGTTCTGGGCCTCGTCGAGGATGATGAAGGCGTGGTTCAAGGTGCGGCCGCGCATGAAGGCCAGGGGCGCGATCTCGATGGCGCCCTTCTCGTAGAGCTTGGAAACGCGGTCGTAGCCCATCAGGTCGTAGAGGGCGTCGTAGAGGGGGCGCAGGTAGGGGTCCACCTTCTGGGCCAGGTCGCCGGGCAGGAAGCCGAGGCGCTCGCCGGCCTCCACCGCCGGACGGGTGAGGATGATGCGCTCCACCAGGTCGCGCTCGAAGGCATCGACGGCGCTGGCCACGGCGAGGTAGGTCTTGCCGGTGCCGGCAGGGCCGATGCCGAAGGTGATGTCGTGGGCCTGGATCGCCTTCAGGTATTCGATCTGCCGCGGCGTGCGGCCGTGCAGTTCGGCCTTGCGGGTGATGAGCTGAGGTCCGTCCACCGGGCTCTCGCCGGTGGAAACCCGGCGCACCGGGGCGTTGGTCAGCTCGATGAGGCCCAGTTGCACCTCGTCCACCGACAGGGGGTTGCGGGCCAGGACGTAGAAGTGCTCGAGGGCCTGGGCCGCCCGCTGGGCGTTGTCGCCGCGGATGGTGAAGCGCTCGCCGCGGCGGGCGATGGCCACATCGAAGGCCGTCTCGATCTGGCGGATGTTCTCGTCCAGGGCACCGCACAGGTTGGCGAGCAGAGTGTTGTCCACCGGCGCCAGGGCCAGGTCGACGGGCCGCGACTTCGGCGGCGTCTTAGCTTTCGCGGAGGACAATCTCGCCCCTCAGGCTGTGGGGCAGGGCCCCGGTGATGCGGACATCGACGAAAGTGTCGATCAGGCGCGGGTTGCCGACGAAATTGACCACCCGGTTGTTGTCGGTGCGCCCGGCCAGCTCGGCTGCGTCCTTCTTCGACGGGCCTTCCACCAGCACCCGCTGGACGCTGCCGACCATGGCCCGGCTGATGACCTGGGCCTGTTCCTCGATGCGCTTCTGCAGCCGCGTCAGGCGGGCCGACTTGACCTCGGCCGGGGTGTCGTCGGCCAGCTCCAGGGCCGGGGTCCCGGGGCGGGGGCTGTAGATGAAGCTGAAGGAGGTGTCGAAGCCAACCTCGTCGATGAGCTTCATGGTCTTTTCGAAATCCTCGTCGGTCTCGCCGGGGAAGCCGACGATGAAGTCTGAGGAAAGGGAGATGTCGGGCCGCGCCGCCCGGAGCTTCCGAATGATCGACTTGTACTCCAGCGCCGTGTAGCCCCGCTTCATGGCCGCCAGCACCCGGTCGGAGCCGGCCTGGACGGGCAGGTGCAGGTGGGACACCAGCTTGGGCACCTTGAGGTAGGTGTCGAACAGGCGCTGGGTCATCTCCCGAGGGTGGGAGGTGGTGTAGCGGATGCGCTCGATGCCCGGCACTTCGGCGATGTATTCGATGAGCAGCGCCAGGTCGGCCTTCTCTTCGGTGCCCTCCATGTCGCCCCGGTAGGCATTGACGTTCTGGCCGAGGAGCGTGACCTCCTTGACGCCGTGGGCGGCCAGGTCGGCGACCTCGGTGAGCACGTCGGCAAAGGGCCGGGAGACCTCGCCCCCGCGAGTGTAGGGCACGATGCAGAAGGTGCAGAACTTGGAACAGCCCTCCATGATCGAGACGAAGGCGGCGGCGCCCTTCACCTCGGCCGGGGGCATGGCGTCGAACTTCTCGATCTCGGGGAAGGAGACATCGACGGCGGCACGGCCCTTGGCCTTCCGCTCGGCGATGAGCTGAGGCAGACGGTGCAGGGTCTGGGGGCCGAAGACCACATCCACGTAAGGCGCCCGGGCGACGATGGCGTCGCCCTCCTGGCTGGCGACGCAGCCGCCGACGCCGATCACCAGGTCCGGCTTCTGCTGCTTCAGGTGCTTGACCCGGCCGAGGTCGTGGAAGACCTTCTCCTGGGCCTTTTCACGGACGGAGCAGGTATTGAAGAGGATGATGTCGGCGTCTTCGGGGTTGTCGGTCTTGACCACCCCTTCGGCGGCGGCGAGCACGTCGGCCATCTTGTCCGAATCGTACTCGTTCATCTGGCACCCGAAGGTGCGGATGAACAACTTTTTAGGCATAGGCGAAACTACTGGGAATTGGCTGCCGCCACCTCGGCGGCGGAAAGAATCCAGATACGATAGACGTTGCCCATGGTGTCGAGCTGGTAGCGCACGGGCACGGTCTGCTGCAAGCTTGCCGGCAGCACGATCAGGTTCTGCGTATTGCGGATCTGCAGGCCGGGCGCGGCCTGCAGCACCTGCCCGCCGATCTGGACGGTATCCTGGACCGGCGGCGACAGGTTCCCGAGCTTGGTTTCAGCCGGGAAAGTCCGCGTCACGGAGGAATACAACTCCAGTTGCTGGGTAGCCGGCGGCACCTCGGTCACCGAATTGATGACCGAATTGACGATGGCGGCGGCGACGGAGGCAGGAAGTGGCATCGGGTGATTATAGCTCAGGGCAGTGACGTTGACCGGACCCCGGACCACCAACTATAATCCGCGCCCTTACTGTGTGGTGATGTAGCTCAGACGGTTAGAGCGATGGATTCATAACCCATAGGTCGGCAGTTCGATTCTGCCCATCACCACCAAAGAATACAAGGGCTTGCGATGGAAATCGCAAGCCCTTTTTCAATTGTGTCGCGCAAACGTCAGGCAGCCCGGGCCAGTTCCGCCGGGACCGGCGTCCGGATCAGGTGGTCGAAGGCCCCCAGGGAGGCCTTGGCGCCTTCGCCCATGGCGATGATGATCTGCTTGTAGGGCACCGTCGTGCAGTCGCCGGCGGCGAAGACGCCGGGCACGGAGGTCTGGCCCCGGGCATCCACCTCGATTTCCCCGCGGCCGGAAAGGGCGACCGTGCCCTTGAGCCAGTCGGTGTTGGGCAGCAGCCCGATCTGGACGAAGATGCCAGAGAGCGCCACCGTGTGCGTTTCCCCCGTTGCCCGATCCTGGTAGGCCAAGCCGGTGACCTTCTCGCCGTCGCCGACGACCTCGGTGGTCAGCGCCTGGGTGACGACGGTGACGTTGGACAGGGTGGCGAGCTTCTTCTGCAGCACGGCGTCGGCCCGCAACTTGCCGTCGAACTCCAGCAGGGTGACGTGGGAGACGATGCCGGCCAGGTCGATGGCCGCCTCGACGCCGGAATTGCCGCCGCCGATCACCGCCACTCGCTTGCCCTTGAACAGCGGGCCGTCGCAATGGGGGCAGAAGCACACGCCCTTGGCCTTGTATTCCTGCTCGCCGGGGACGTTCATCTCGCGCCAGCGGGCGCCCGTGGCAAGGATGACGCTGCGGCTCTTCAATTCGGCGCCGCTCGCCAGGCGCACCGTGGCCAGACCGTCTTCCCCGGCGGGTACGAGGGCGGCTGCCCGTTGCAGGTTCATCACATCGACGTCGTATTGCTTGACGTGCTGTTCCAGGGCAGCCGCGAGTTTCGGCCCGTCGGTTTCCTTCACCGAAATGAAGTTCTCGATGGCCAGGGTGTCCATCACCTGGCCGCCGAAGCGTTCGGCAACGACGCCCGTGCGGATGCCCTTGCGCGCCGCATAGATGGCCGCCGCGGCGCCGGCCGGGCCACCGCCGACGACGAGGACGTCGAAGGGCGCCTTGCCGGCGATCTTCTCCGCTTCCCGGGTGGCGGCGCCGGTGTCGACCTTGGCGAGGATTTCCTCGACGGTCATGCGGCCCTGGCCGAAGGGTTCGCCGTTGAGGAAGACGGTGGGCACGGCCATGATCTTGCGGGCCGCCGCCTCGTCCTGGAAGAGGGCGCCGTCGACCATGACGCTCTCGATACCGGGGTTGAGCACGGCCATCAGGTTCAGCGCCTGCACCACGTCCGGGCAGTTGTGGCAGGAGAGGGAGATGAAGGTCTCGAAGCGTAAGCCACCGGGAAGCGCCTTGATCTGTTCGATCACCGCCGCCTCCACCTTGGGCGGATGGCCGCCGGTTTGCAGCAGTGCCAGGACCAGGGACGTGAATTCGTGGCCCATGGGAAGGCCGGCGAAATGGATGCGGGGTGCCTCCCCCGGCACGCCGATGGCGAAGGAGGGGCGCAGGGCGGCGCTGCCGTTCTCCCGCAGGCTGACCTTGGGCGAAAGACCGGCGATGTCCTGGAGGAGGCCGTACATTTCCTCGGCCTTGGGGCTGTCGTCCAGGGACGCCACCAGTTCGACGGGGCGCTGGAGCTTTTCGAGGTAGGCCGTGAGTTGGGCCTTGATGGCAGCATCGAGCATGGTTTTCTCCGGTGAGGGAATTGCACTGGCAAGCGGCCATGAGCCGCTTGGCGGTGAAATCCCCCGCCCTCGGTTGCGGAGGGCGGGATTTCGGTTACCCGCTGTTAGATTTTCCCGACCAGATCCAGAGACGGCGCCAGGGTGGCGTCGCCCGGCGTCCACTTGGCGGGACAGACTTCACCCGGGTGGGAGGCCACGTACTGGGCGGCCTGCACCTTGCGCAGCAGTTCTTTGGCGTCGCGGCCGATGCCCAGGTCGTGGATCTCGGCGACCTTGACGACGCCCTCCGGGTTGATGAGGAAGGTGCCGCGCAGGGCCAGGCCTTCTTCCTCGATCATCACGCCGAAGTTGCGGGTGATGGTGCCGGTGGGGTCGCCGACCATGGGGTAGGCGATCTTCTTGATGGTGTCGGAGGTGTCGTGCCAGGCCTTGTGGGTGAAGTGGGTGTCGGTGGAGACGGCGTAGATCTCGACGCCCAGGTCCTTGAACTTGGCGTATTCGTCGGCCAGATCGCCGAGTTCGGTGGGGCAGACGAAGGTGAAGTCGGCCGGGTAGAAGAAGACCACGGACCACTTGCCCTTGAGGTCGGCATCGGTGACGGTGACGAATTTGCCGTTGTGGAAGGCGGTGGCCTTGAAGGGCTTGATTTCGGTGTTGATGAGGGACATGGCGTTTGCTCCTGAGGTTGATGAGAGAAGACAGCGCCATGGTAGAAAGCCGGGGCGATTCGATCCAATCGTATGTTTCGATAGTCGCGATAGGTGATCGCTATTGCTACCGTTCAACCGTTCGCCCCGAGCCCTTCGACATCGCTCAGGACAGGCCCGTCGAAGGGCGGCTTGCCATGGGCTTCGACTTGCTCAGCCCGAACGGAGCAGTGTATGGGGCTTGATGGGTTCGACGCCGGCAGCCGCGCGCGTCAACGATCCGGCTCTCAACGGCCGGCGAAGGCTTTGAGGTCGGACAGGACCTCGGCGGCGTGGCTGCCCGTGTCCACCGAGAGGTAGCTGCGGGCGATGCGCCCGTCAGGGTCGATGAGAAAGGTGTAGCGCTTGGCGAAGCGCAGCACGCCGTAATCCGAGAGGGCGCCGTAACGGCGGGCGACGGTGCCTCCGGCATCGGCCAGCAGCGGGAAGGGCAGGCCGTGCTTGGCGGCGAAGGCCCGGTGGGAGGCGCCATCGTCAAGGCTCACGCCCACCACCTGGGCGTTGAGGGCGCGGAAGGCAGGCAGGCTGTCGCGGAATTTGCCGGCCTCGACGGTGCAGCCCGGCGTGTCGTCCTTGGGGTAGAAGTAGAGGACCAGCCACTGCCCCCGCCACTCGGCCAGGCGGCGTTCCTTGCCCTCGGCATCGGGCAGGGCGAAGTCGGGGGCGGCCGTGCCGGGGGTCGGCGGCGCCGCCGCCCGTGCGGCGCCCGGCGCGGCCAGGAGAATCAGGCTCAGACAGGCCAGGATGACGCGGCGTCGGTACATGGAATCAACCTCCTCGTCCGGTTCGGACCGCAGCCGGCGGGAAAGTTCCCGGCCATCAGGCTGGCGTCGAGGCCCGGTGGGAGGGCGCCAGGGCGGACCATTCCTCCATCGCCCCCAGGGCGCAGCCGAGAAAGGCCGCCATGCCGCGGGCGCCGGCGCGCATGACCACGAAATGGCGCCAGGCGAAGAGTGGTTGCAGGAGCGGCGCCAGGAGGCGCATCCAGCGGCGCTCGAGATCGACGGACCAGCGATAGGTCAGGCAGACCTCCCCCGCCGCGCCCTCTTCCACCAGCCACAGGCCGCGGCCGCGCACGTCGCCATGCACGACCCCCTCGATTTCCTGCAGGCGCCGGACGCGCACCGTGCGCACGACGAAGGCGATGCGGTAGCCGACGCCGCTGCGCCAGTTGAACTCGCGCAGGGCGCCGTTGCCGTCGTCGTCGCCCGCGGCCAGGCAGCGCACGGCGGCGAGATGGGGCCACCAGCGCGGCCAGGCCTCGGGATCGGCCAGCAGCGCCCATACCCGCTCCCGGCTGGCCGCCAGGCGCCAGCGGCTGATGAGGACGAGCTGGCGCCGGCTCATGCTTTCTCCCCGACCGCGCCGTTGAGGAACAGCAACGCGCCGCCGTCCGAAGCGAGAACGCCGTGCCGGGCCGCGGCGGGCGCCTGGAGGAAATCGCCGGAACACAGCAGCAGGTCGTCGAAATAGGCGTCCCCATCCACCACCAGCAGTTCTTCGGCCATGGCCTGCGCGCGGGCCGGCAGGGCGGCGCCGGCCTGGAGGCGGAGCAGGCGGGAAGCGCTCTCGCCGCCCGCGGCGAGCCGCTTTTCCTCGACCCCCGGCGCGATTTCCCGCCAGGCGCCTTCGCCGGCGCGGACGATGGTCGCCGCCGGCCCGGCGCCGGGCAGCATGCCGCCCACCAGTTCCCCGATCAGGGCGCCGGCATGGCCCAGGGCCGTGCCCCGCAGGAAGGCGCGGCAGCCCTCCGGCGACGCCTGCATGCGCCGGTGCTTGCTGCCGGGCGGGGACACCTGGTAGTCGCCCCGCCCGAGGTCGATGTCGCCGACCAGGAGTCCGCCGGCGAGGATGAGCCCCTCTTCGACGTGGGCATGGCGATGGCTGGGCAGCTCGGCCCCCGGGGCAATGTCGATGAGGACCGAGCTGCCCCCGGGACCGCGCCACAGATCCTTGACCCGCACGCCCCGGCGCAGGCTGCGCCAGGCGCCCTCGGCCTGGCGCACCACGGCCACGCCCGCCAGGGAAGCCAGGCTGCGCCCGACGCGGCCAAGCAGGCGTCCGCGCACCGCCGTCCGTTTGCCTTGGGCGATGGGCAAGGGCGCCAGGCCGGAACCCAGGAGCCGGTTCATTTCCGCCTCGTCGTCGTCAATATCCGTGTGCGTGTTCATGGCGTCACCAACCTCGGCCCCGGCATGAGACTTTCCCGCAAGCGGCCCAGGGCGCGCCGGATGTGGGATTTGACGGTCCCCAGGGGGAGACCGGTGTGATCGGCGATCTCCTCGTGGCTGAGGCCACGGAAGAAGGCCAGGGCGACCAGCTGGCGCGGCAGGGGCTCCAGCCCCTGGAGCGCCAGCTGCAACCGGCTCCCCGCCTCGGCGGCGGCGAGCAGATCCTCGGGGCCGGCGGCCTCGTCCGGGCGGCGATCTTCCTCGTCGGCCAGGCTTTCCGCCGGATCGAACCGGCGCAGGGCATCGAGGGCCCGGCTGCGGGCGATGGTCATCACCCAGGCCACCGCCGTGCCGCGGCTGCTGTCGAAGCGCGGCGCCTGGCGCCAGGCCTGCCAGAAGGCATCCTCGGTCACCTCCTCGGCGGTCTGCACGTTGCGCGTGATGCGCAGGGCCAGGCCGTAGACACGCCCCACCATGGCTTCGTAGAGTTCGCCCAGGGCAGCCTCGTCGCGGGCGACCATGCCGGCGATCCAGCCGCACAACTCGGCCTCGGTGGCCGCCCGGGCGGGGTAGGCGCCCGCGCCTTGCGGTGGGGGCGCGGCCCGTTCCTCCGCCTCCGGCCAGCCTTCTTCCGCCGGCGAGGCAAGGGGGGCTTCGTCGAAATCGTCTTCCGCCATCCCGTTCACCTCTTTTCGGCCCCCGGCGGCAGCGACACCTGCCGCAGGAAGGCGATGATGTCCGCCCGGTCGGCGGCGTCCGGCACCGAATAGCCCATGCGCTGCCCGGGCAACAGGCGTTCCGGATCGGCCAGCCAGGCATCCAGTGTCTTGTCGTTCCAGGTCATTCTGGCACGCAGGAGCGCCGGCGAATAGGCGAAGCCGGCGATGCTGCCCACCACCCGCCCGAACACCCCGCGGTGCCGCGGCCCGACGCGGTCGGCGTCGAGGCCGTGGCAGGCGCCGCAGCGCTGTTCGTACAGCTGCTCGCCGCGGCCGGCGTCGGCCGCGGCGGCTGGGGCCGCCGTGGCGAGGAGCAGCGCGGCCAGCGGCAGGGAGCGCCCCGGCGCCATGTCAGGCACCGAAACTGAGGGCGGCCATGGGCACCGGCTTGCCCAGGGCGCTGGCCAGCAGCGACCAGTGCATGGTCTCGTCGGCGGCCAGGCGGGCGGCCACCTTGGCCAGATCCCGGGAGCCGAAGGACGGGATGACGCCGATGTAGGCGTTGGCCGCGCCCATTTCCAGCTTGGCCGCCAGATTGAGCACGTCGGCCTGGGACTTCAGGCCGCCGGCGCCCAGGGCCACCGCATAGTCGGCCGTGGACTTGGCTGCCACCGGTTTGCCGCCAAGCTTCTCGATGGTGGCGATGAGGGCGTCGCGGTGGCCCTTGTGGTGGCTCTGGAAGAGCACGGCGGTGTCGAGCACCGCCTTCTGCAGCAGCCCGCTCTCGGCCCCCACCTGGTAGGCGCCGATGGCCTCGTGCTCCAGGCCCAGGGCGACGTTGAGGATGTTCACGTCGGCCCCGGCGTCGCCACCGGCGGCGGCGGCCAGGCGCGCATTGCCCGCCAGCAGGCCGACGGCCGCCCCGGAGAGCAGCGCGGTCCGGCCCAGGAAGCGGCGGCGGGAAACCGTGGTTTCGTCTTCGATCTTGATCAGCATGGTCTTTCCTTTCCTTGTCGATGCCCCGGCCGGGGCGGTCTCTGTCGGTCGGCGGACCCCTCCGGCGAACGGCCCGGCGGGCCGCCCCATCGAATCCCCGTTGTTCAATACGCGGGAAAAATAAAAGCGGATGCAGGCGCCACCCCCACCCGCCGAAGTAAAGGCGAGACGGGGATTGCGGCGATGCACAAGGGCTCTTACCCCCTGTTTTCGGGGGTCTGTAGGCGCCCATACCACACTTTCTGCGGCTGGAGGCTGAAAAAACATATGCCAGCGCCAACACTGCCAAAAAAAATGTGCTACTTTTGTCGCGCTGCCGTGAAAACGGCCAGTCATTCAGTCGTTTCAACCATTCTCAGGAGGCATGTAGATGAACAAGTCCGAACTGGTCGAAGTCGCCGCCAAAGAAGCAGGCATCACCAAGGCTGCTGCCGACAAGGCTCTCTCCGCCATCATCGGCGCTGTCGTTAAGACCGTTTCCAAGGGCGAATCCGTGACCCTGGTTGGCTTTGGTACTTTCAAGTCCGCCAAGCGCGCCGCCCGCACCGGCAAGAACCCGAAGACCGGCGCCACCCTCAAGATCCCGGCCACCACCGTGCCCAAGTTCTCCGCCGGTACCGCCTTCAAGGCCGCCGTTGCCGCCAAGAAGACTGCCAAGAAGAAGTAATAGCGATAGCGCAGCAAGCTTGCGAGGCCCGCAGTAAACTGCTGGCCTCGCTTGCCTTTAGGTTTACCCATGAATACTCCTACCTCGCCTCAGCCCAACGACCTGCGCCGCCGCCTGCGGGAACTGCTCTCCGTGCCGGAGCGCGACCGCACCGACGAACAGTGGGATGAGATCGTCGAGCTCGAAATCCAGCTCGCTCCGGGCAACCGCATTGCCGGCCCCGCCGGCGGCGGCGGCGGCAACCCGAACCCCGGTGGTGGTGGCGGTGGCGGCGGTGGCGGCGGCGGCAACCAGCCGTCCCAGGCCCGCAAGCACCGGCCCCGCGGCAACAACCGCCGGCCCAACAAGCCGAAGCCGCCCCAGGCCTAACACCCTCTTTTCGCCGGGCGCCCCGGCCGCTCGCCGGCCTTGCCGTCGACGCCCGCCCCCGGCAGAATTGCGGCCATGCAACAATTCGACCTCGTCATCGTCGGCGGCGGCCTGGCCGGCGCCAGTTTGGCCGTGGCCCTGCGCGACAGCCGCCTGCGCATCGCCCTGGTCGAGGCCGCCACGCCGCAGCGCCCGGACGGCTGGGATGCCCGCATCTACGCCATCAGCCCGGCCAACGCCGCGTTCCTAGAGCGCATCGGCGTCTGGAAGCACCTCGACGCGACCCGCTTCGCGCCCATCGGCGCCATGCGCGTGGCCGGCGACAGCGGCGGGCGCCTGGATTTTTCCGCCTACGACTGCGGCGTCGGCGAACTGGGGTGGATCATCGAATCCTCCCTGATGGCCTGCGAACTCTGGGAAAACGCCAAGCGCCAGGGCAACCTGACCCTGTTCTGCCCGGGCAAGCCGGCCGCCCTCGAATTCCGCCACGACGCCGCCGTGCTGCGCCTGGAAGATGGCGCACTGCTTTCCGGCCGCCTGCTCGTCGGCGCCGACGGCCGCGACTCCTGGGTCCGAGAACGGGCCGGGCTGGCGGCGGTGAACACGCCCTACGGGGAAAAGGGCCTGGTGGCCAACTTCGCCACCGCCCTGCCCCACCGCAATATCGCCTACCAGTGGTTCCGCGAAGACGGCGTGCTCGCCTACCTCCCCCTGCCGGGGAACCGCATCTCCATCGTCTGGTCCACCGCTGATGACCATGCCGACGAATTGTGCGCACTGCCGCCCGGCGAGCTGGCGGCCCGGGTCGCCACTGGCGGCGATGGCGTCCTCGGCCCGCTGGAGCCCCTCACGCCCGCCGCCGCCTTTCCCTTGCGGCTCATGCGCGTCCCCCGCACCGTGGCGCCCCGCCTCGCCCTGGTGGGCGACGCCGCCCATGGCATCCATCCCCTTTCCGGCCATGGCATCAACCTCGGCTACCAGGATGCCAGCGAACTCGCCCACCTCCTCGCCGCCAGCCCCCCCTGGCAGGACATCGGCGACGAGCGTTTCCTGCAGCGCTACCAGCGGGCCCGCAAAGAGGAGACCCTGCTCCTCCAGGCAACCACCGATGGCCTGCGCCGTCTTTTCCGGGCCAATCCGCCGGGACTCAAACCCCTGCGCAACCTGGGCCTCGACCTCACCAACCGCCTGCCTTTCGTGAAGAACGTGCTGGCGCGCTACGCCCTCGGGGCTTATTAGGAGAAATGATGTTCTTGAAATCCGCCGCAACGTGCCTGCTCGCCCTGGCCCTCGCCGCCCCCGCCGGCGCCGACGAGGGGGAGGTCCGCAAGGCCATCGAGGCACGCCTGAAGACCAAGGTGGACAGCGTCACCAGATCGGGCTACCTGGGCCTGTACGAGGTCTATCTCGACGGACACATCCTGTATACCGACGACAAGGTCACCGCCATCATCGACGGCGTCCTCCTCGATCCCAAGACCGGGCGCAACATCACCGACGAGCGGATGCGCAAGCTCACGGCGATCAAGTTTTCCGAGCTTCCCCTCGAGCGCGCCATCAAACAGGTGAAGGGCGACGGCAAGCGGATCCTGGCCACCTTCGAGGATCCCAACTGCGGCTACTGCAAGCGCCTGGCCAAGGATCTGCAGAAGCTGGACAACGTCACCATCTACACCTTCCTCTACCCCATCCTGTCCGAGGACTCCGTCCGGAAGTCGCGGCAGATCTGGTGTTCCAGCGACCGGGCCAAGGCCTGGAACGACTGGATGCTCGAAGGCAAGGCGCCGAGCGGCAAGGAAGACTGCGATACCAGCGCCGTCGCCCGCAATCAGGAATTTGGCCAGAAGCTCAACATCACCGGCACCCCCACCCTGTTCTTTGCCGACGGCGAACGCGTCCCCGGCGCCGTCCCCCTGCCCAAGATCGAGCAGAAGCTGGCCCAGCCTGCTGGCAACGGCAAGTAAGTGCCAAAAAAATGCCGCGGGCGCCCTGCCCGCGGCATCATCAGGCCGTTGCCGGAACGGCCCAGCCGTTGCTTACCAGTTAGGTTCCCGTTCCGGTGTCGCCGTGATCTTGTGGATGCTGAGGTCGGCGCCCTCGAATTCCTCCTCCTGATCGAGGCGCAGGCCGACGGCGGCCTTGAGGGCGCCGTACACCAGGCCGCCGCCGACCAGGGCGACGACGATGGCGAGGCCGGTCATGATCAGTTGGGGCATGAAGGCGATGCCGCCGAGGCCGCCCAGGGCCTTGCTGCCGAAGATGCCGGCGGCGATGCCGCCCCAGGCGCCGCACAGGCCGTGCAGGGGCCAGACGCCGAGGACGTCGTCGATCTTCCAGCGGTTCTGGGTGAGGGTGAACATCACCACGAAGAGGGCACCGGCGACGCCGCCGACCACCAGCGCACCGATCGGGTGCATCAGGTCGGAGCCGGCGCAAACGGCCACCAGCCCGGCCAGAGGGCCGTTATGGACGAAGCCCGGGTCATTCTTGCCCAGCACCAGTGCCACCAGGGTGCCGCCGACCATGGCCATGAGGGAATTGAGGGCCACCAGGCCGGAAATCTTGTCGAGGGTCTGGGCGCTCATGACGTTGAAGCCGAACCAGCCGACGGTGAGAATCCAGGCCCCGAGGGCGAGGAAGGGGATGGAAGAAGGCGGGTGGGCGGCGATGGCGCCGGTCTTGGAATAGCGGCCGTGGCGGGCACCCAGGAGCAGCACGGCGGGCAGGGCGATCCAGCCGCCCATGGCGTGCACCACGACGGAACCGGCGAAGTCGTGGAATTCCTCGCCGAAGCTCGCTTTCAGCCAGGCCTGGATGCCGAAGGCCTGGTTCCAGGCGATGCCCTCGAAGAAGGGATAGACGAAGCCCACCAGGAGGAAGGTGGCGGCCAGTTGCGGATGGAACTTGGCCCGCTCGGCGATGCCCCCCGAAATTATGGCCGGGATGGCGGCGGCAAAGGTGAGCAGGAAAAAGAACTTGGTCAGTTCGAAGCCGCTCTTGTCCATGAGCGACTCGGCGCCGGAGAAGAAGTTGACGCCGTAGGCGATGCTGTAGCCGATGAAGAAGTAGGCCAGGGTGGACATGGCGAAGTCGGTGAGGATCTTCACCAGGGCATTGACCTGGTTCTTCTTGCGCACGGTGCCGACTTCGAGAAAGGCGAAGCCCGCGTGCATGGCCAGCACCATGATGGCGCCGAGCAAAATGAACAGTACATTGCTGCCGGACTGAAATGCTTCCATAAAACCCCCGAAACAAAAGATCGGATTTTGGAAGCAAGCACCGTTCCAGTGCATCAATCCATTGAAAATCAATGAGGTATCACCACATCGGTGCAAATTATCGCACGCATACGGTGCATGCACCGAAATAATGCCTCAATTCAGTGCGCGCACTACTTTGGCGCCGCCTCCTCCGGCAGCAGGACCCACAGGCGCCCGTTCTGGCGCATGCGACCGGCCTGCTCCCCGGCCTTGGGGCCGAATCCCCAGAAGAAATCCGCCCGCACCACGCCCTTGATGGCGCCCCCGGTGTCCTGGGCCAACACCAGTCGCTGCAGGGGCTGGCTGCTGAGGGGGCGGGTGGCGGCGAGGAACACCGGCGCCCCCAGGGGAACGTAGCGGGGGTCCACGGCGATGCTGCGCTCCGCCGCCAGGGGAACCCCCAGGGCCCCCGTCGGCCCCTCGTTGCCGTTGGCGGCGCTTTCCCGGAAAAAGACGTAGCTGGGATTGGCGTTGAGCAGTTCCGGCAGCCGGGTCGGATTGGCCCGGCCCCAGGCCTGGATGCCCTGCATGGAAGCCTCTTCCAGTTTCAGTTCGCCCCGCTCCACGAGGAGGCGGCCGATGGACTGGTAGGGATGGCCGTTCTGGTCGGCGTAGGCCAGGCGCACCATGCCGCCATCAGGCAGTTTGACCCGGCCCGAGCCCTGGACCTGGAGGAAGAAGAGTTCGACGGCATCATCCACCCAGAGCAGGGTCTTGCCGGCGAAGCGGGCTTCCTGGCCGGCGATCTCGGCCCGGGTGTAGTAGGGAACGACCTTGTTGCCCTGGAGCCGGCCCCGCAGGCGGAGGTGTTTCAGTTCCGGATAGACATCGCCGAGGTCGACGGTGAGCAGGTCGTCGGGCACGCCATAGACCGGGTTCTGGAACAGGCGGGTCCGTTGGCGGCTGCCCTTCACCAGGGGCTCGTAGTAGCCGGTGACGAGGCCCGTGGCGTTGCCATCCGGCGCCACCAGGGCGTAGGGACGGAAGTTGCCTTCGAAGAAGGCGCGGATGGCGGCCGTCCGTTTCGCATCCACGCCGGCGGCCAGGTCGCACACCCGCTTCCATTGCGGCCCGTGGGGCTTGCCGGCGACGCCGCGGCAGGACTGCTGGAAGGCGGGCCAGGCCGCCCGCAGGTCGTCGTCCTCCCAGCCGGGGAGATCCTTCCAGGCTGCCGGCTGCAGGGGCTTGGCCGGGGGGGCCGCCGGCGGCGGCGCTTCCGGCGGGGTGCAGGCGGGGCAAGG
>DAINDE010000024.1:0-57993 GCA_036732025.1 Rhodocyclaceae bacterium | reverse complement strand
TGCCAGCGCCGGGGCTCGCCGAAAATCTGGTCGAGCAGGGCGGCGGCCAGCGCCGCCAGGGGCAGGAGCAACGCCTCGGACAGTGCCGGCAGGGCGAAGGGGAGGGCCGGGTTCAAGCGATCCCCAGGCCGTCCACGCCGCCTTGCCGGAAGGCGGCCTGCTGGCGGCGCAGTTCGGCCGTCAGGCTGTCGCCGGCCGGGGCCGCCTGGGCCCACCGGTCGAGGAAGACCAGTTCGTCGAGGGGCAGGCGGGGCAGCCAGCCGGCGGTCTCCAGCTCGGGCTTGTCGAAGAAGTGGCTGACGTAGCCCAGGCAGAGGTAGGCCACCGGGGTGATGCTCCGGGGGATGCCCAGGGCGTCCTGCAGTTCGGCCTGCTTGAAGATGCTCACCCAGCCCACCCCCAGGCCCTCGGCCCGGGCCGCCAGCCAGAGGTTCTGGACGGCGCAGACGCTGCTGTAGAGGTCCATGGTCTTGATGTGGGTGCGGCCCACCACCACCGGGCCGGTGCGCTCCCGGTCGCAGGTGATGCAGAGGTTCACCGGCGCTTCGACGATACCTTCCAGCTTGAGGCGGCTGTAGATTTCCCGGCGCTCGCCCTCAAACATGGCGGCGGCCTCGGCATTGGCGGCCTTGAACACTTCATGCACCCGCCGCTTGACCTCGGGGGAGCGGACGACGACGAAGTTCCAGGGCTGCATGAAGCCCACCGACGGCGCATGGTGGGCCGCCATGAGGACGCGGCCGAGAACCTCGTCGGGAATCGGCGTCGGCAGGAACTGGCCGCGCACGTCGCGGCGGGTGAAGATGCTGCGGTACACCGCCTCGCGGTCGGCGGCGGAAAATTGGTGCTGAAGCTGGCTATCCGGGCTGTTCATGGCTCTTCCTTGAGTCCCCTTGAGGAAAATATGGGAGCCGCCTGGCCGGGCGGCCCTGATCCGTCTCCCGGCCGGTCTTCTGACTCGGATTCACCCGCCGGGAGCGCCTTCCCGGCTTCCCGCCAGTGGCTTCCTGCTCCCTGCATCCTCCTCACAGCGTTGGGCACGTGGCGGAATTTCACCGCCTTCCCGATTCTCCCGCGGGGTTGGGGCCGCGGGCACCGGGAGACTGTCCGGCGAATGGTCGCCGGACGGGGGGATGCTAGTGCAGGCGGGGAGTGGGGGCAAGGGGGATGGGGTTGCCGAGGCGGGCAACGCGCGGTCGATGAATCCCCACCAAGCCCACCTCCTCCCATCCAGGCGATAATCCACCCATGCTCCCCAAAACTTCCCTGATGATCCAGGGCACCACCTCGGATGCCGGCAAATCCACCCTGGTCGCCGCCCTTTGCCGCATCATGAAGCGCCGCGGCGTGCGGGTGGCGCCGTTCAAGCCCCAGAACATGGCCCTCAACTCGGCGGTGACCGCCGACGGCGGCGAGATCGGCCGGGCCCAGGCGCTGCAGGCCCTGGCGGCGGGGCTGGCGCCTCACACCGACTTCAACCCGGTGCTCCTGAAGCCCACCACCGACAAGCAGGCCCAGGTCATCATCCACGGCCGCGTCGCCGCCGACCTGGACGCCAAGGACTACCACGCCTACAAACCCCGGGCCATGGAGGCGGTGCTTGCTTCCTGGGACCGCCTCACCACGGCCTACGACTGTGTGCTGGTGGAAGGAGCCGGGTCGCCGGCGGAGATCAACCTTCGGGACCGGGACATTGCCAACATGGGCTTCGCCGAGGCCGTCGATTGCCCGGTGATCCTCGTCGCCGACATCGACCGGGGCGGCGTCTTCGCCCACCTGGTGGGCACTCTCGACCTGCTCTCGGCCTCCGAGCAGGCCCGGGTCAAGGGCTTCGTCATCAACCGCTTCCGCGGCGACATCGGCCTCCTCGAACCCGGCCTCTCCTGGCTGGAGGAGCGCACCGGCAAGCCGGTGCTGGGGGTGCTGCCCTACCTGCACGGCCTCTTTCTCGACGCCGAGGACGCCATCGCCGGCGGCCAGGAGAAGATCGGGGAAACCCGCCTGACGGTGGTGGCGCCAGCCTATCCGCGGGTGTCCAACCACAACGACCTGGACCCCCTGCGCCTGCATCCGGAGGTGGATTTCCGCTGGATCGGGCCGGGCCAGGTGCCGCCGTCGGCGGATCTCATCGTCCTGCCCGGCTCCAAGGCGGTGCGGGCGGACCTCGACTGGCTGCGGCAGCAGGGTTGGGACCGCGCCATCGCGCGCCACCTGCGCTACGGCGGCAAGGTGGTGGGCCTGTGCGGCGGTTACCAGATGCTGGGCCAGTCCCTCCACGACCCGGCCGGCCGCGAGGGCCCGCCGGGCGAGACGCCGGGACTGGGGCTGCTGGAATGCCGGACCACCCTGGCCGCGGAAAAGCAGTTGCGCAACGTCGCCGGCACCCTGGCCCTGCCGGGTAATCCGGCCATGACGGGCTACGAGATCCACCTGGGGGTCACCGCCGGCCCGGCCCTGGCGCAGCCGGCGGTGCATCTCGCCGACGGGCGGCCGGAGGGCGCCCTGTCCGCCGACGGCCAGATTCTGGCCACCTACTGCCACGGCCTTTTCGACCACCCGGAGGCCCTGGCCGGGCTGCTGGCCTGGGCCGGCCTGGCGGACGCCGCGCCGGTGGATTTCGCCGCCCGCCGGGAAGCGGACCTGGAGCGCCTGGCGGATGCCGTGGAGGCTGCCCTCGACTGGCCCAGACTGGCCTCCTGGTTGCCCTGAGGGCCGGGTTCATCCCGCCGCCGGCGGCACCCCCTCCTCGTGCTGGATGCGGCGCAGGGCCACTTCCTTCTGGATTTCCCGGAAATCCCCTTCGCGCCCGTGCAGGGCGTAGAGCTTGCGCGTGGCGGCGAAGACCTTCTTGGCCTCGTCCCCCGCCATCAGCGCCGTGGCCTGGCGGTCGGCCAGTTCGGCGTCGGCCGCGGCCAGGGCGGCGCGCAGCACGTCGATGCGTGCCTCGCCGGGCAGTTCGGTCGCCAGCAGCGCCGGGCGCAGGCCGGCGAAGCGCCCCTTGCCCCGCTCGGGCGAGGCGACGGCCATCAGACCGGCGTAGCTCGCCTGTTCGGCCAGGCTGAGGTTCTGCACCTCGCTTTCGCGCAGGCCGACGAGCACCTTTTCCGCGGCGACGAGATCGCCGGCGTTCACGTGGCTGCGCGCCAGGGCAAGCTGGTCGGCGGGGGAAACGGCGCCGGGCATGGTGTCGTTGGCGACGATGTCGGCCATCACCGCGCGGGCCGTCTCGCTGTCGCCGTTGAGGCCGGCGGCCTCGGCCAGCAGGCGCTTGCGCAGGTAGTTGCGGGGTGTCTTGCGGGCCACTTCGTCAAGGACCTTCTGGGCCTCGGCATGCTCGCCCTGGGCCATGCAGATGCTGGCCTTGAGGTCGGCGGCGTCGAAATAGCCGGGGGTGCCGGCCACCACCCGCTCGATCTCCTCCCGCGCCTCCCCGTGCCGGCTCTGCACGTGCAGGGCCCGCGCCACCCCGGCCCGGGCCCAGGGGAATTCGTAATTGCCGAGGATGTCGCGGTAGGCCGCCTCGGCGGCCTCGGGATCCCCCGCCGCCAGGTGCACCTCCGCCTGTTGGCGCAGGATCTCGAAGCGGTAGGGCCGGCCGGCCTCGCTGTCGCGCTGGGCGGCGAGGATGGCCAGGGCCTTGGCGTATTCCTGGCGGCGCTTCTCCTTGTAGTAGGCGGCGAAGAAGCGCTTCTTGGCGAGGATGCGGTCCAGCCGCAGGAGGAGCTTTTCCGGCGAGAAGGGCTTGATGATGTAGTCGTCGGGCACCAGCTCGACGGCGGCCACCACCTGCTCGTAGGACTGCTCGCCGGTGACCATCATGAAGATGGTGTCGTCGGACAGCAGGTTGAAGCGGCGCAGCTCCTCCAGGAGTTGCTGGCCGGAGCGCCCATCCCCCAGCATGTAGTCGCAGAGGATGATGTGCGGCGGATTGTTGCGGATGCGATAGATGGCATCCTGGTAGTTGGAGGCGAATTCGACGGCGAAGGCGCCGACGGTCTGGGCGATGGCGCGCAGGGCCTCGCGGGCCAGGGGCTGGTCGTCGATGACCAGGAAGCGCTTGTTGGCGTAGGCCGACATCAGGGCAGGCGCAGTTCGAAGACGGCGCCGCCCAGGCGGCCGCCGTTGGCGAGGGCCAGACGGCCGTGGCGGCCGTGGCGGACATGCAGGCCGGCCAGGCGCTCGCCCACGAGCAGGCCGGTGCCGGTGGCCGGGATGCCGGCCGAGAGGTCGGCGAAGCCGGGGCCGTCGTCCTCCACCCGCAGGACCAGTTCCTTCCCCGCCACCCGCGCTTCCAGATGCACCTGGTGACGGGCGAAGCGGCCGGCGTTCTGCACGGCGTTGTTGAGCATGTCGGCCACCAGGTCCCGGTCCAGGGGCCATTCGTCCACCACGGCGCAGTCCACGGTCAGGAGCAGTCCCGCCCGGGCCAGGTGCTGGCGGTGGGCCAGGGCGACCTCGTCGCAGAGATCGGCGACGATGGCAGGCACCACGGCCAGGGTGGCGCCGTGGCGCAACAGGCGGTAGGCGGCGAGGGTGCGGGAAAGGCGGTTGGCGGCGGCCTCGATGGCGTAGCGGGCCTCGCCCAGGTCCACGCCGGCCTTCGCCTCGGCGGCGGCCATCAGCGATTCGGCGATGAAAAGCTGGTTCTTGGCGTCATGGACGCCGGACACCAGCGCATCGAGCAGGCGGTGCATGGGTCTCCTCCTTGCGGGTAGGGGCGGCGTCTGGCGCGCCGGTTGCCGGCAAGGATAACGCGAGTCGACCCGTTCGGGGCGATGCGCGACGGGCGGCCCCCGTCGGCCATAATGGCGTACACCTCTGCCGGAGCTTCCCCATGCCCTCCCCCATCGACGACCTGCTCGCCCGAATCCACGCCCTCCAGGACGAACTCGAAATCGAGTTCCGCAAGAAGCGGGAACAGATCGAGTTCGTCATCGAAGACAAGCGCGTGCGCTTCGCCCAGGAGGTGCTCCGCCGCCAGCGCCTGCACCGCGTCGGCCTCTGGCGCTACCTGCGCGGCAGCTCGCTGCCGGTGGTGCTGACGGCGCCGATCATCTATTCGGGATTCATCCCCTTTCTCCTGATGGACCTCTTCGTCACCGTCTACCAGGCCTTGTGCTTCCCCATCTACGGCATCCCCAAGGTACGGCGCGGCGACCACATGGTCTTCGACCGGGGCGACCTGCCCTACCTCAACGCCATCGAGCGCTTCAACTGCTTCTACTGCTCCTACGGCAACGGCGTCGCTTCCTACCTGCGGGAGGTGGCGGCCCGCACGGAGCAGTACTGGTGCCCGATCAAGCACGCCCGTCGCATCGTCGCCGCCCACGAGCGCTATCCGCGCTTCTTCGAATTCGGCGATGCGGAAAGCTACCGCCAGGGGCTGGAACGCCTGCGCCGGCAGTACGGCGAGGACGAGGGGAAGCCCTAGGGTCTGTTCTCGTTCAGGTCACGGATCCGCGAGCTGAATGAGAGCAGACCCTAGCCCTTGAGGCGCAGCGGCAGCCCGGCCGCCACCAGGGTGACCCGGTCGCAGGCCGTCGCCACCCGCTGGTTGAGCCGTCCCTGCTCGTCGGCGAAGAGGCGGGACACCGGATGCATGGGGACGATGCCCCAGCCCACCTCGTTGGAAACGAGGATCATCGAGCCGCAGAGGCGGGGCAGGACGTCCACGAGAGCCGTGGTTTCCTCGTACAGCAGCGGGCAATCGACGGGCTCGCCAGCTTCGGCTTGAGCCGCGGCACGACCGGCGAAGAGCAGATTGGAGAGCCACAGGGTGAGGCAATCCACCAGCAGGCAGCGGCCGGGGGCGGCCAGCTTCTCCAGGCGATCGGCCAGATAGAGCGGCTCCTCGACGCATTCCCAGGCCGCGGGGCGGCGCTGCCGGTGGTGGGCGATGCGGCGCGCCATTTCGGCGTCGTGGGCCTGGGCGGTGGCGATGTAGATGACCTCGCCGCCGCACTCCCCGGCCCGGGCTTCCGCCAGGGCGCTCTTGCCGGAACGGGCGCCGCCGATGATGAGTTCATTCATGGCCTGAGCTTAGGCGATTGCGCCCCCCTCCCGCAAGCCGGATAATGGCCGCCGATCCGACATTACGGAACACGGTGCGAATCCGTGGCGGGCCCGCCGCTGTAACCGGGGACGGACGCCGCACGACGTCACTACGAGGGGAGACAGACCCTCCGGGAAGACGCGGCGGTCCGGCCGATCCGGGAGCCAGAAGACCTGTCGGTTCGAGAGTTTGAAGCCTGTGGACAGGGCTTCGCGGGGGTGCCCGAGGGTGTCGCCGCGAGGCCCTTTTTGTTTTTTCACCGGCCCCAACCTCCGTTCGGGCTGAGCCCTTCGACAGTGCTCAGGACAGGCTTGTCGAAGCCCGTGGCCAACCGCCCTTCGACGAACTCAGGGCGAACGGGGTGGAGGTCGCTGATATTTCAAGGAAGAATCGGATGCATTCCTCGCCCTGCAAGGTCGTCGCCCCGGATCGGGAGCTGGCCGCCGCCCTGCGACACAAGATCGACCGCAAGACCAAGCCCCTCGGCGCCCTCGGCCAATTGGAAGCCCTCGCCCTGCAGCTGGGCCTGATCCAGCAGACCCTCAGCCCGCGTCTCGCCCGACCCCACCTCCTCGTCTTCGCCGGCGACCACGGCGCCGCCCGGGCCGGAGTCTCGGCCTATCCCCAGGACGTGACCTGGCAGATGGTGGAGAACTTCCTGGCCGGCGGCGCCGCCATCAACGTCTTCGCCCGCCAGAACGGGCTGGAACTGACCGTGGTGGATGCGGGCGTGGCCCACGACTTCGGTCCACGCCCCGGCCTGGTGAACGCCAAGGTGGCGCCGGGCACCGCCAATTACCTGGAAGGGCCGGCCATGAGTGCCCAGCAGTGCGCCACCGCCCTGGAACACGGCGCCGGCATCGTCCGCGACCTCGCCGGCGCCGGGTGCAACGTCGTCGGCTTCGGCGAGATGGGCATCGGCAACACCGCCGCCGCCGCCCTCCTCACCCACTGCCTCGCCGGTACCGCCCTGGACGACTGCGTCGGCCGCGGCACCGGCCTCGACGACGCCGGCCTGGAAAGGAAGCGCCAGCTCCTCGGCCAGGCCCTGGCCCGCTACCGCGCCGCCGGCGGCAACGACGACCCGCTCGCCGTGCTGGCCGAGTTCGGCGGCTTCGAGATCGCCATGCTGGCCGGTGCCATGCTGGCCGCCGCCGAGGCCCGCATGGTGCTGCTCATCGACGGCTTCATCGTCGGCGCCGCCGCCCTGGTGGCCGCCCGCCTGGCCCCGGCCCTCACCGACTACTGCGTCTTCTGCCACCGCTCGGCGGAGCCCGGCCACCGGGCGCAACTGGCGGCCCTCGGCGCCGAGCCCCTGCTTGATCTGGGCCTGCGCCTGGGCGAGGGCACCGGCGCCGCCCTGGCCTACCCGCTGCTGCAGGCGACCGCCAATTTCCTCAACGACATGGCCAGCTTCGAGACGGCCGGCGTGGCCGATAAGTGCTGAAGGAGCGCCTGCGCCGGGAAGCCGAGTACTTCTTCGGCGCCGTCCGCTTCTTCACCCGCTTGCCGGTGCCGGCCTGGGTGGGGCATTCGGCCGAGGCGCTCAATGCCTCCGCCCGCTATTTCCCGGCCGTGGGCCTGCTGGTAGGGGGCATCGGCGCCCTGGTCTTCGCCCTGGCGGCGCTGTTCTGGGCCAAGCCGGTGGCGGTGCTGCTCTCCATGGCCGCCACCGTGCTCGCCACCGGCGCCTTCCACGAGGACGGCCTGGCCGACACTGTGGACGGCTTCGGCGGCGGCTGGGAAAAGGCGCGCATCCTGGAGATCATGAAGGACTCCCGGGTCGGCAGCTATGGCGTGGTGGCCCTGGCGCTGGCGCTTACCGGCAAGTTCGCCCTCTTGCTTTCCCTCCCCGATGCCCTGGTGCCCGCCGCCCTGGTGGCGGGCCACGCCCTGTCGCGCTTCGCCTCAACCACGCTACTGTCCGCCCTCGACTACGTGCGGGAGGACGCCCAGTCCAAGGCCAAACCCCTGGCGACACGACTTTCGCCGGGGGCGATGGCGGTGGCGGCGGGCTTCGCCCTGGCCGGGCTGGCGGCGCTGCCCCTGGGCAAATCGATCGCGGGGTGCTGTCTCGCGGCCCTGGCCACCCTGTGGCTGGCCCGCTGGTTCCGGCGCTGGATCGGCGGCTACACCGGCGACTGCCTGGGAGCCGCCCAGCAGGTGAGCGAAATCGCCTTCTACCTGGGGGTGGCGGCGGCATGGCCGGCCTGATCCTCCATCTGGTGCGCCACCCGCCGCCGGTGGTGGCGCCGGGCACCTGCTACGGCCGCCTCGACGTGCCGGCCCAGGGCGTGGCGGAGGCCGCGGCGCGTCTGCAAGGACTGTTGCCCCCCGGCCTGCCGGTATGGTCCAGCCCTTTACGCCGCTGCCGGGAACTGGCCGAACGCCTGCACCCCGCTCCCCGCCTGGACGGACGCCTGCAGGAGATGGATTTCGGCGCCTGGGAGGGACAGCTTTGGGAAACCGTTGCCCGTCCCGCCCTGGATGCCTGGGCCGCCGATGTGGCTGGCTTCGCGCCGCCGGGAGGCGAGTCGGGAGCCGCGGTGCAGGCCCGCGCCCTGGCCTGGGTGGCGGAGTGCGGCGAGACCGAGGCCGTAGTCGTCACCCACGGGGGCGTCATCCGGGTGCTGGCGGCCCATTGGCTGGGCCTGGCGCCGGCGGAGTGGCCGGCATTGGTGATTCCCCATGGCTCTCTCACCACCGTCGAGCTCGCCGGTTCGACGGCCCGGGTGGTGTGCCTGGGGCGGTAGAATGCCGGCCATGATTCCCGCCCGGAAGCCGTCCGCCCCGTGAAACTCGCCATCGTCCGCCAGCGCTACAACCCCTTCGGCGGCGCCGAGCGCTTCGTCGAGCGGGCCCTGGCGGCCCTGGCCGGGCAGGGGGCCGAGGTCACCCTCATCACCCGCAACTGGGAGGGGGCGCCGGCGGCGGCGTTCCGCCAGGTCACCTGCGATCCGTCCTATTCCCGCCTCCTGGGCGGGCGGGTGGCCCGCGACCGGAGCTTCGCCGCCGCCGTCCAGGCCGAGATGGCCCGGGGCGGCTACGACCTCGTCCAGTCCCACGAGCGCATCCCCGGCTGCGCCGTCTTCCGCGCCGGCGACGGCATCCACGCCGCCTGGCTGGACCATCGGGGCCGGACCCTGTCACCCCTGCAGCGGCTGGCGCAGCGGTGGTCGCCCTATCACCGCTACGTGCTGGCGGCGGAACGGGCCATGTTCGCCCACCCGGCGCTCAAGGCGGTGATCTGCAATTCCCGGCTGGTGGCGGAAGAGGCCGCCCGCTTCTACGGCGTGCCGGCGGACAAGCTGCGGGTCATCTACAACGGCGTCGACACGGATGCCTTCCACCCGCGCTTGCGCGAGGCGCACCGCGTCGCTGCGCGGAACGCCCTCGGCGTGCCGGAAGGCGCGCCGCTGCTGCTCTTCGTCGGCAGCGGCTTCGAACGCAAGGGGGTGCCCCAACTGCTGCGGGCCTTCGCCGCCATGGCCCGTGGCGACGCCCACCTGGCCGTCGTCGGTGCCGACCGCAAGGGAAAGGCCATGGCGGCCCTGGCCGCCCGCCTGGGTGTCGCGGCCCGCGTCCATTTTACCGGGCCGGCAAAGGACGTCCGCCCTTTCTACGGCGCCGCCGACGGCTTCGTCCTGCCCACCCTCTACGATCCCTGTCCCAACGCCGCCCTGGAGGCCCTCGCCTGTGGCCTGCCGGTGGTCACCTCCACCACCTGCGGCGCCCGGGAGTGGATCGCGGAAGGGGCCAACGGCTGGGTGGTGGACGCCCTAGACGCCCCGGCCCTGGCCGATCGCCTCGACCGCCTCGCCGCCCTCGCCGGCGACGAACGGGCCCGCCAGGCCGCCCGCGAGGCGGTGGCAGGGCTGACCCTGGAAGCCATGGCCGGGCGCCTTCTCGCCCTCTACCGGGAACTGGCCGGGAGCGTTGCAACGGCCTGATATAATTGGCCGTTTTATCGCCAAGCGCCCGGCCCCGGCCGCGGCAACCGTTCATGGGTCGCTCCGCCGTCGACGAAATCAGCAGCCGCCAGCTCTACGCCCGCCTCCTCGGCTACGTGCGCCCCTACCGCTGGGCCTTCGCCGTGGCGCTGGGCTGCATGGTGCTCTCCTCGGCCCTGGAGCCGGCCTTCCCGGCCCTGCTCAAGTACATCCTCGACGACGGCTTCGCGCGCCAGCAGGGGCAGTGGGACTGGCTGCTCTATCCCCTCGGCGTGTTCCTGGTCTTCCTGTCCCGGGCGGTGGTCGGCCTGGTGGCGGATTACGCCATGACCTGGATCGCCCAGCACCTGGTCACCGACCTGCGGGAGGCCATGTTCGCCCGCCTGCTGCGCCTGCCCACCGGCTACTTCGGCGACAACCTCTCCGGCCGCCTGATGTCCCGCCTCACCCACGACGTCAGCGGCGTCGCCGGCGCCGCCACCAGCGCCCTGACCACGGTGGTCAAGGATTCCTTCTCGGTCATCGGCCTCATGGCCTGGCTCTTCTACCTCAACTGGAAGCTGACCCTCATCACCCTGGCCATGGTGCCCTTCATCGCCCTCGCCGTGCGCGGCTTCAACGGCCGGCTGCGGCGGCTGGCCCGGGGCCAGCAGAACGCCCAGGGGACGATCACCCAGGTGCTGCAGGAGGCCATCGAGGGCCAGAAGGTGGTCAAGATCTTCGGCGGCCACGCCTACGAGGAAGGCCGCTTCCACCAGGCGGTGCAGGACCAGCGCCGGCTGAACATGCGGGCGGCCCTGGCCAACGGCGTGCAGGGGCCGATCGTGCATTTCTTCGTCGCCATCGCCCTCTCGGTCATCATGGGCATCGCGCTGTACCAGGCCGGCCGCGGCGAGGCGACGGTGGGGGAGTTCGTCTCCTTCATCACCGCCATGCTGATGACCCTGGCACCGCTGAAGAAGCTCACCGACGTCAATGCCACCATCCAGAAGGGTCTGGTGGCGGCGGAGAGCGTCTTCCACGTCATCGACCAGCCGGCCGAGCCGGACACCGGCGCCATCGCCCTCGACCGCGCCCGTGGCGAGGTGCGCTTCGAGAACGTCGGCTTCACCTATCCCGGCGCCGAGCGGCCGGCCCTGACCGACCTCTCCTTCGCCGTCGCCCCCGGCGAGAGCGTCGCCCTGGTGGGGCCTTCCGGCAGCGGCAAGACCACCGTCGCCAACCTGCTGCCCCGCTTCTACAACGTGGACGCCGGCAGCATCAGGGTGGACGGCCATCCCGTCCAGGACATCGCCCTCGCCAACCTGCGCCGCAACATCGCCCTGGTCAGCCAGGACATCGTGCTCTTCAACGACACAGTGGCGGCCAACATCGCCTACGGCTGCAACCGCGAGGTGAGCGCCGCCGAGATCGAGGCCGCCGCCCGGGCCGCCCACGCCCTGGAATTCATCGAGCGGCTACCTGAAGGTATGGCCACCCTGGTGGGCGAGAAGGGCGTCAAGCTCTCCGGCGGCCAGCGCCAGCGCCTGGCCATCGCCCGGGCGCTGCTGAAAAACGCCCCCATCCTCATCCTCGACGAGGCCACCTCGGCCCTCGACACCGAATCCGAGCGGGTGGTGCAGGCCGCCCTCGACGAACTGATGGTGGGCCGCGCCACCATCGTCATCGCCCACCGCCTGTCCACCATCGAGCGGGCCACCCGCATCGTCGTCATCGCCCAAGGGCGAAAAATCGAGGAAGGTACTCATACCGAATTGTTGGCAGCCGAGGGCGTGTATGCTCGGCTCTATCAGCGGCAAAAGGCGGAGGAAGTTCCCGCGATGGGTGTTTGACGATGTTCGGCCTGATGCGGCGCAACCGCCACCCCTCCGTGCTGCGCAAGCTGGTCAGCGCACTGCAGCGACAGGTGCCGTCCGATGTGGGCGAGCGAGTCGGCGGCTTGCCATCTCACCATATTTTTTCGGCGGGCACCTATACGCCCGTTTTTGCCCGCTTGGCGGCCGAAGCTGCGCTAGCCGCTTGCCCGCCTGAGGTGCGCCCAGATTTCCGCCTGTACATCCATGTGGATGGCGTTGCCGCTCGCGTTCGCCGCGATCTGCTCGCCTGGCTGCGCGAAGTTCCGGGCGTCGAGGTAAGCTACGGCCTGTTCGGCATTCTCTCCCAGGACCGTATTCCCGGGAAATGGCACCAGGTGATGATCAACGACGTGGTGCGCCGCTTCCAACGGGAAAAGCACCTCGCGTTCGTCGACGCCGACCTCTTCCTTGCCGACGGCAATTGGTGGCGGCAATGCCGCCACCACCTGGCTGACGACGTTTATGCCCTGACCGTGGGTTCGCGCCCGAACAGCACCCTGGCCGTTGACGAGCACACTTGGGTGGCGATGCGGACCAACTTGTTTACCCTCAACACCGCCCTGCACACGGCCCTCAACAGTCAGCGCTACAACAAGGACCAGCGTGCCCTCGATGCCCTGCGCCGCGAATACCCGCGGGGTCGGTTGCAGGTCAACGCTGTCGACACCCAGATCGCCGCCTCGCTACGAGCCCAGGCACGCGGCTACCGGGTCATCGACGTGGGTGCCGAGGTGCCGCACTGCCACATTGGTGGCTATTCCCATCTGAAAGCCAGCAAGTTCAAGGATTTTGACCAGCCGGAGCGGCTCGCTTCGATCCGCGGCCTGCTCGGGCAGGCGCGCCTCCTGCCGCAGGTCATCGCCTACTTCGATAGCCGCGGCTGGGGGCGCTTCGTCGATGCCGCTTACCGTGGCGACGTCGCCCGTCTGGTTGAGCACATCCGCTCGGTGGAAGCCCTGCAGGCCATGCTGGAAAACTTGCCGCCGGCGCCACGGGAAGAGATGTTCGCCCATATCGTTGGCAAACTGTGAGCGCATTGGCATGAGCCAACTATCCGTTTGCCTGTTGACCCACAATTCCCTACGTACCATTGAGCGCTGCCTACTGCCGGCCCTCAATATCGCCGACGAAATGGTCGTGGTCGATTCCGGCAGCACCGACGGCACGCTGGAATTCCTTGCCAGCCAGGGCGTTGCTTACATCCACCGCCCCTACCGGACCCATGCCAGCCAGATGAATTTCGCCATCGAGCAGGCTGCCCATGACTGGGTTCTGTGCCTGGACAGCGACGAGTTCCTCGATGCCGAGATCCTGGCCGCCATTGCCGCCCTGAAGCCGCAACTCGACGACCCCGGCGTCGGCTACCGCATCCAGCGCCATTGGCAGGTTCTCGGGCGGGAGGTACATGCCATCTACCCAGTGTCATCTCCCGACCGGCCCCTGCGCCTCTTCAACCGCCAGCGCGTGCGCTTCAACGAGCAACCGGTGGACGACAAGGCCAGCGGCGCCGAGCGAAGGGTTGTTCTGCCGGGGCGGGTCGTTCACGACACCTTCTTCTCCCTGCACGAAATTTTCGCCAAGCTCAACGGCTACACCAGCCGTCTGGTCCGCCACCAGGAGGTGACGCCCAGCCTGGGGCGGGCCCTGCTGAGCCCTGCCTTCGCCTTCGCCAAATGGTATTTCCGCAAGGGCGCCTGGCGCGACGGGGCAGTGGGCATGGTGACCGGCATCTACGCCGGGCTCTATACCTTCCTCAAATACTTCAAGGCCTGGTGCCGTGCCCGGCATCTGCCCCTGGAGTAAGGCGAGCATGCCCCGTTACGACAGCTTGGTGATCTACCGCAAGCAGTTGGGCGATGTCCTGCTCCTGCAGCCGGCCCTGGAGGAGCTGGCTGGGCGCGGCAGTGTCGCCCTCGCCACCCGCCCGGGCTTCGCCGATCTGCTCTCCTTGATGCCCGGGCCGGTCCAGCTGGCCCCGCGCTGGCTGCCGCGGGCGCGCCAAGTCTATTGCCTGGAAGCTCGGGCGGGGGCGCTCGCCTATGCGGCGCAGGCGCTCGGCGCCCGCCGCCAGCTGATCCTAACCCGCGACGAGGCGCCCTGGTGGCAGCGCCTGGTCATGGACGAGAAGCGCATCCTGCTCGGCGGGGCGAGCTATCGGGCGGCCCTGTTCCATGCCATGGCGGGCGGCCAGCCTGCCGACTTCCGCCCCCCCCGCCTGCGCCTGCCGCCGGTCGACTGGCGGCCGCCCGGCCTGCCATCCGCCTATGGCGTGATCCACCCGACCTCGGCGTGGCGGCGCAAGACCTGGTCGCCCCAGGGCTGGGTCGAGGCCCTTGCCGGCATCGGCAGCGACCTCGTCTGGGTAGTAAGTAGCGGGAGCGGTGCCTGGGAGGTCGAACTGGCCGGCGCCATCGCTGCCGGCCTGGGAAGCCGCGCCGTGAACCTAGCCGGGCGCACCAGCCTGCGCCAATACCTCGGCCTGCTCGCTGGCGCCCGCTTGGTGCTGGCCGTCGACGGTTCGGCCAGCCACCTCGGGGCGGCCTTCGGGCTGCCGGTACTGACACTGTTTGGCCCCACCAATCCCTCTCACTGGCATTGGCCGACACCGGCCACGCCGCGCCTGTGGGCCGCTGATTTCAGCGGCGAAGGCAAGCCGCCGGTCGACGCCATTCCCGTGCCCGCCGTGCGCGCCGCGATCGTCAGGCTCCTGGAGCAAAGCTATGTCTAAGTCCTGGCTGTACGTGACCGACAGCAAGCTGTCAGGAATCGGCATTGACCTGGTCACCGAGCAGCAGCTGCGCGCCCTGTCCGAGGTGGGGATACCGGCGCATCTGGTCGCGCGGGGCAAGACCGATCTATCGGGCGTAACGACATCGTGGCACCCACTGCCGCCGACCAAGCTTCTATCCTGGTTGCCCTCCCAAGATTACTACGCCCTCAATAAGCGCTATTTCTCCCGCCTGGGTAGCAGCTATTGTCAGCGCGGCGACTATGCTGGCGTAGTCGCCTGGTCCAAGACCGCCTTGCGCGTCTTTGAGGCGGCAGCGCGGCGAGGCATGCCGCGCCTGCTCAATGTCGGCAATTCGCACCGCGATTTCGACAGCGGCGGTGCCGCGCCGCTGACCCGTTGGCCGCGCATTCCGCATAGCCGCTACCGGGCCGAGTACGAGCTAGCGAGCCTGATCCTCGTAGCCTCGGATTATGCCGCCCATACCTTCGTTGCCCAGGGCTTGCCGGCGGAAAAGCTGCGGATCCTTTACCGGGGCGCCGATACTAGCCGCTTTTCCCCGCTCCCGGACAAGCCGGCCCGCCCTTTCATCGTTGCCAGCTGTGGCCTGCTCGGTGAGCGCAAGGGTAGCCATGCCCTGCTACGGGCGTGGCGCCGCCTGGCCCTGCCCGATGCTGAACTGTGGCTGATCGGCCATCTGCCCGATGCGGAGGCGGCGCTCCTGCGGAAGCTGGCGACGCCGACGGTGCGCTTCCTGGGTTTCCGCAAGGATCTGCCGGAGCTGCTGCGCCGGGCCCATCTGCATGTCCTGCTGTCACGCAACGAGGGTTTCGCCAAGGTTCTCCTGGAGGCCGGGGCCAGCGGCGTGCCCAACCTGTGCACGCGTGAGGCCGGCCTGCCGGTCGACGCGCCGGGAACGATTTTCGTCGCCGAACGCAACGACGAGGACGAAGTGGCGGCTGTCATCGCGTCTTGCTACGAGGATCCGGAGGCGACTGCCGCCCTCGGCTTAGAGGCACGCCGCATGGTCGAGGAGCGCTATTCCTGGGCGGCTTTCCGCGCCCGTTTCCGCCAAGCCGTGGCCGAGGCGGCGGGGGCAGTATGAGACTGGTATACGCCTTCCCGGAACCCTTGCCGCTACCCAAGGCGCGCGGCATTCAGACGGCGTGGATGGTGGATGCGCTGTGCGCTGCCGGGGTGGAGGTCTGCCTGGCCCATGTACCGGCTGGCGCCCACCCGCTGCAGTCCCTGGGGCGCCAGGATTCGCACACCAAGCTGGAGCTGCTGCCGCTGTCGCGCAATTGGCCCTTTCCCTTGCAGCGCTGGCATTCGGTTTCCCGCTTCGCCGGCCGGCTGCAGGGGCGGTTCGCCACGCACCGGCCGGATGCTGTCTTTGTCCGTCACCTGAAACTCGCCTACCGGCTGCTGCGCGCCCGGCCGGACCTGCCGCTGTTCTACGAGGCGCACGAGGTCTTCGCGGCCACGGCGCCGGCCGCCAAGCGGATGGCGCTGGAGGCCCAGGAGGCCTATGTCCTGGCTCGGGCGGCGGGTGTGGTGTACATCTCCGGGGCGGTACGCCAGGCCCTGCACCAGGAGTACCGGGTGGGTGGGGCGGAAATCGTCCTGCACAGCGGCGTGGACCTGCCGCCGGTCGTGCCGGAGAAGAATTGGTCGAACTGCGGCCGGCATATCCTCTACGCCGGCAGTTTTTGGGGCTGGAAGGGTGTCGACGACCTGGTAGCGGCGGCGGCCCACTTGCCGGGCTGCCGGGTGACGCTACTGGGCGGCGAGGCCGTGGAACTGGAGCGGCTGCGAGCGGCGGTCTCCCCGGCCGGGGCGGAGGTCGTCCTGCTGCCCCGCTTGCCGCCAGAGCAGGTCATGGGCCGCATGCTGCAGACTTGCATTGCCGTTCTTCCCAACCGTTCCGACGGGGTCAGTCAATTCACCTCGCCCCTCAAGCTGTTCGAATACATGGGGGCGGGCTGCGCGGTGGTCGCCGCCGACCTGCCGTCGATCCGCGAAGTGCTGCCGGCTGAGCATGCCGCCTGGTTTACCCCGGGCGACCCCCGCTCCCTGGCGGCGGCGCTGCGCCAGCTAACGGAACAGCCGGAACTGGCGCGCCGCCATGGCGAGGCGGCGCGCCGCCTGGCGCAGAACTGCACATGGCAGGCGCGGGCCGAAGCCCTGGTGGAATTTATGAATAATGTCGTTTCCGGATACCGCCGGGATCGTCCGGCCGCTGCATATTTGCCATGAGCCCCTATTTCACCGTCTATACGCCGACCTACAACCGCGGCCATCTCTTGCACCGCGTCTACGAGAGCCTGCTCGCCCAGGACGACAAGGATTTCGAATGGCTGGTGGTGGACGACGGTTCCGGTGACGACACCGAGGCCCGCGTGCGCGCCTGGACGGCGGCGGCGCCCTTTCCCGTGCGCTATGTGAAGCAGGCCAACCAGGGCAAGCACGTGGCGACCAACCGGGCGGTGGAGATGGCAGCCGGAGAAATGTTCGTTATCGTCGATTCCGACGACTGGCTGGCGGATGGGGCCTTGCGGGTGATCCGCGCTGCCTGGGAGGCGATTCCGCCCGGCCAGCGGGGGCGTTACGCCAATATCGCGGGGCTCTTCCTGGACCCTGGTGGCAAGCCGGTGACCCGCCTTTTTCCCGCCGATGCCTTCGACTGCAACAGCGTGGAAATCGAAACCCGGCACGGCATCCACGGCGAAATCGCCATGGCTACGCGCACCGACGTCCGCCGGCAATTCCCTTTTCCCGAGCACGTCGGCCGCTACTGCATGCCTAGCCTGATATGGAACCGCATCGCGGTGCACTATCTGACCCGCTACCTGAACACGCCACTGCAATTCAAGGAATATCAGGAGGCGGGGATCACCTTGGGCGGAGTCCACCGTAAACTCGGACTGTCGCCAGAAGCCTTCCGCCTGCGCAGCCGGGAATTGCTAGACCTGCCCCTGTACGTCCCGGCCCGAACCCGGGCGCAGGCCATGCGCACCTATGTCCGTGCTTCCTTCCACGCCGGCCTGGGTGTCGCCGCCCAATGGCGCGGAAGCAGCCACCGCCTGCTTTGGCTGGCGCAGCTCTATAAGGGCTGGCGCGCGTTCCGCCGTGACCGGGTGCTGCTCGGTAAGGGAGCGTAGCGTGGCTTACCGCATCGCCATCGTCAACCAGCACCCGGCGGATATGCTGGGCGGCAGCGAGATCCAGTGCGACATCATCGCCCGCGGCCTGGTCGAGCGCGGCCACGGGGTCGATTATCTGGCGGTCGGCGGCAAGGCGGGCCAGGATTACGGCGCGCCCTACCGTGTCCTGCCAGTGGCCCGCCAGGCAAGAGCCATCGCCGACGAGGTTCTGGCCACCCGGCCCGACCTTGTCTATTGGCGTTTTAACAAGCACTGTTTCGCGATAGCCGCCAGGGCGATCGGGCGCGCCGGCATACCTATCGTCTTTTCTGTCTCGCATGTGCGCGACGTTACGCGCTGCTACTTCCAACCCGGCGCCTGGCGGGCCGGTGGCTTCAAGGCGCTGCGCCGGGCTGCCAAAGAGAGTTGGCGGCTCTATCGCGAGCACCGCGGCTTCGCCCATGTCGCGGCCCTGGTCAGCAACAATCCAGATAACCTGGGCAAGGTGGCGGTACCTGTCCAGGTCCATATCCCCAACTCCATGGTCACCACCGCCGTTCCCTTCGCCTGGCCGCGCCCCTTCTGCCTGTGGGTCGCCAATATCAAGGAGCGTAAGCAGCCGGAAAAATTTGTCGAGTTGGCGGCGCGCCTGAGCGATTGCGGCATCGACTTCCTGATGGTCGGCCAGCTGCAGAGCAAGTCCTATGCGCGACTCTTGCAGTCTGGCCCGGCCCATTTCCATTACCTGGGCGAAAAGCGCCTGGAAGAGGTCAATGGCATGCTCGCGAGCAGCCTCTTCCTGGTCCATACCTGCCATCCGGAGGGCTTCCCCAACAATTTCATCCAGGCCTGGCTGCAGGGCAAGACAGTCATAAGCCTGGCCTTTGATCCGGATGGCCTGCTCATCCGCAAGGGCTTAGGCTTTTTCGCAGAGAACGACATGAAGCGCTTCGCCGCCCAGACCCGCCAACTCATCGGCGATTCCGGCCTGACTCGCCGCATGGGCGAGAATGCCCTCGCCTATGCCGTAGCCAACTTCCTGCCGGCTACCAACGTCGGCCGCCTCGAATCCCTTTTCCAGCAAATCCTCAACCGCGGGAAACTAGCATGATTGCACTGTCCAGTGTGCTCCGAAGCCGTTCTTTCTGGGACCAAATCCTGGTTGCCGGCCTTTCCGTCTACGCCTTGGGGTTGTTCCTGCCCGGCATCACGGCCTTGCAGAACCTCGGACTCTACAGCGCCCTCCTCGTCAGCATGATGGGCGGGCGCTGGCGGGCGTGCCTGGCCGGGCTAGGGCATCCGCTGCTGCTGCTGACCCTGGGGCTGGTAGCCTGGTTCGCGTTGAGCACGGCGTGGTCTGTCGATCCGGCGACTACCTTTAGGTCGGTGACCAGTGTCTTCAAGGATTATTTCCTGATCATTCCGCCCATGCTTTATTTGCTCTCCATTCCCGAATACCGGCGCCTGTTCGCGCGCGCCCTGGCGCTGGCCGGACTGGTGATCGTCGTCCTCAACGGCGCGCAATATGTCGAGGAACTGGCCCGTGATCCCGCCCTGCTGGCCAATATCAAGTTGCACCGCGGCTGGGGGCATCCGCTCATGTACTTCCTGCCCTTCGCCCTGATGCAGACGAGGACTACGCGCGGCCGGGAGGCCAAATTGTGGTTCGTCTTGTTCGCCATCGAGGCCGCAATGATCATCGCCACCGGGGCGCGTGGTGCCTGGCTGGCCCTGTTCGCCCTCCTCGTCCTGTGGGGCTGGCACGACTATGACCGGCGGCACCTGGCGCGACTGGCGGTCGCCACTGTCCTGCTCGCCTTGGTCGCCTATTTCGCCCTGCCGGCGTCGATTGTCCGCGACCGCATCGCCAAGGGCATGGATACCAGCCTGCGCACCTCAGGTACCTGGGGGCCAGCCCTGGACATGTTGCGGGATCGCCCGGGCCTGGGCTATGGTTTCGGCAAGGAAATCTTCAACCGGGAATTCAACGAGCGCGCCCCCGCCAAGGCGGAATGGACGATCAAGAAATCCATTGGGCCGCATAGCATCTTCCTGGAGGCCGGGTTTTCCGGCGGCTATCCGGCTCTGCTCGCCATCGCCGCGCTGTTTCTGGCGGCGGTGGGCTATGGCCAGAGAGCGGTGGCGGGTGCCGGCAACAACGAAGACCGCATGTTCGCGTTGGCGGCAACCAGCTCCTTCGTCGCCTTTTATCTGGTACGCGGCTCGTTCGAGTCGGTGCGCTGGGGGCCGCTGATTATCCTGGTGCTTGCCATCGTCTATTTCAGCGTCGCCACGCGCAATCAGCGTCTCCCGCCGCCAACGTAGTCCACCGAAAAACTAATGACCAAAACGCTATCGTCTTCCAATCAACGGCTTTGTGTCCTCCACAGTGAATCCTCCCCGTCCCTTGGCGGACAGGAACTGCGCATTCTCCTCGAGATGGAGGGGTTGGCGAGGCGAGGGATCGATTCGGTCCTGGTCGCCCGGCCCGATACCCCGATCCTAGGCGAGGCTCTGCGCCGCGGCCTCAAAGCCCATGCCGTGGCCATGCGCAGCAACCTTCATCTGCCATCCCTCTGGACCCTGCGCAAACTGTTCAGGAAATACGGTATAGATGTGGTCAACGCCCACAACTCCAAGGATGCGTGGAACGTAGCCGTAGTGGCGAGGGCGCTAGGAAAGCCGGTGATCCGCTCACGCCACATCGGCAACCCTGTGAAGGCTGGGCGGCTCCGGCTCATGAGCTATGGCCCCCTTTGCGACACCATTCTCACCACTGGCGAAGGCATCAAGGAAGGATTGGTGGCTGTCGGTATTCCGCAAGAGAAGATACATGTCATTCCCACCGGAATCGACCTCGAGCGGTTTTCCAACTGTACCACGGGAACTCTGCGCGCCGACTTGGCGATCCCCTCCGATGCGCCTCTGGTGGTGCAAATAGCGGTCATGCGCAGCGACAAGGGGCCCGACGTCTTCGTCAAGGCCGCCCTGACACTGATCGAAGAGGGATGCCGGGCCTATTTCGTTCTCGTGGGCGACGGCAGCATGCGCCGACGGGTCGAGGCCATGCTGGAGGAATGCGGCGCTCCCGAGCAGATCAAGCTGGCAGGGTACCGGCGGGACGTTCCCGAGATCCTTGCCGATGCCGACCTGTATGTCCTTGCCGCCCGCTCTCCCGAAGGGGTGCCCCAGGCAGTACTCCAGGCCCATGCCGCCCGGGTGCCGGTGGTAGCCACCGATGTCGGCGGGGTCCGCGAAGTGGCGATTCACGGGCAAACGGCCCTGTGCGCCCCGCGGAACCGGCCGGAAGAGTTGGCGCGACATATCAGCTTCCTCCTGGAAAACCCGGCCGAGGGAGTCCGTCTCGCCGAGAATGGCTACCGCCTAACCACCAGCGAGCATACGATCGCCCGAATGCTCGACCGGATGGAAACCTTGTACCGACAACTGGCTCGATAACGCAGTAGTCGGTAAGCGCTCAATGCGCCGCTTCCCAATTCGCCCCCACCCCCACCTCCACCAGCAGCGGCACCGAGAGCTGCGCCACCTGGGTCATCAGCCGGGGCAAGTGGGTGCGTACGTCCATCAGCTCGGCGTCCGGCACTTCCAGCACCAGCTCGTCGTGGACCTGCAACACCAGCTTCGACGCCAGGCGGCGTTCGTCCAGCCACTTCTGCACGGCGATCATGGCCAGCTTGATGAGGTCGGCGGCGGTGCCCTGCATGGGGGCGTTGATGGCGGCGCGCTCCGCCCCCTGGCGGCGGCCCTGCTGGCTGGCGCGGATGTCGGGGAACCACAGGCGGCGGCCGAAGGCGGTCTCGACATAGCCTTGCTGGCGGGCGGCGTTGCGGGTTTCCTCCATGTAGCGGGCGACGCCGGGGTAGCGGGCGAAATAGCGGTCGATGTAGGTTTGCGCCGCGCCGCGCTCCAGGTCGAGCTGGCGGGCCAGCCCGAAGGCGCTCATGCCGTAGATGAGGCCGAAGTTGATGGTCTTGGCGACGCGGCGCTGGTCGGGGCCAACCTCCAGGGGGGTGACGCCGAAGATCTCGGCGGCGGTGGCCCGGTGCACGTCTTCTCCCTTGGCGAAGGCATCGAGCAGACGCGGATCCCGGGAGAGGTGGGCCATGATGCGCAGTTCGATCTGGGAGTAGTCGGCGGAAACGATGCTGCTGCCGGCCGGGGCGACGAAGGCGGTGCGGATGCGCCGGCCTTCCTCGGTACGTACTGGAATGTTCTGCAAGTTGGGGTCGCTGGAGGCGAGCCGGCCGGTGGCCACGCTGGCTTGGGCGTAGTGGGTATGGACGCGGCCGGTGGTGGGATTCACCGAGCGGGGCAGCTTGTCCGTGTAGGTACCCTTCAACTTCGAGAGGCTGCGGTGTTCCAGCAGCAGCTTGGGCAAGGGGTAGTCGAGGGCCAGTTCGGAGAGCACTTCCTCGTCGGTGGAAGGCGTGCCGGAAGGCGTTTTCTTCTTCACCGGCAAGCCCTGGCGCTCGAAGAGGATTTCGGCGAGCTGCTTGGGCGAAGCGAGGTTGAAGGGCTGGCCGGCCAGTGCGTAGGCCTGGGTTTCCAGGGCCATGATCTTTTGGCCAAGCTCGTGGCTTTGCCGCGCCAGGGCCGCCGTGTCGATGAGTACGCCGTTGCGTTCCATGCGCCAGATCACCCGCTGCACCGGCACCTCCAGTTCGCCGTAGATGCGGGCCAACCCAGGTTCATGGGCGAAGCGCGGGAAGAGGGCTTGGTGCACCCGCAGGGTGACGTCGGCGTCCTCGGCGGAATAGGCGGCGGCGCGTTCCACGTCTACCTGGTCGAAGCCGATCTGCTTGGCACCCTTGCCGCAGAGGTCTTCGTAGGCGATGGTGGCCAGCCCCAGGTGGCGGCTGCACAGCTGGCCGAGGTCGTGGCCCTTGTCGGACTCCAGGACGTAGGACTGGAGCATGGTGTCGTGGGCGACGCCGGCCAGGGCGATGCCGTGGTTGGCGAAGACGTGCTGGTCGTACTTGGCGTTCTGCAGCACTTTGGCTTTGCCTGCATCTTCCAGCCAGGGCTTGAGGCGGGTCAGCACCTGTTCCCGGTCGAGCTGGTCCGGGGCGCCGGGCGCCGTGTGGGCGACGGGGATGTAGCAGGCCTCCCCGGCCTGCACCGACAGGGAGATGCCGACGATGCGGGCGGCGAAGGCGTCGAGGCTGGTGGTTTCGGTATCCAGGGCGGTGAGAGGTGCGGCGCCGATCTTGGCAAGCCAGGACTCCAGCTGCTCCCAGGTGAACACCGTCTCGTAGGCTGCCCGGTGGTCGCCCGAAGCGTCCAGGGTCGGCGCGGGGGCGGGCGTTGCCGGATCGGTCGCCGGGGCGCCGCCGGATTCCAGTTCCTTCAGCCAGGTCTTGAATTCGAAACGGCTGAACAGTGTCTTCAAGGCCTCGGTATCGCGGGGTTGCGGCGCCAGTTCGACGGGCGCCGGGAGGCCCGGCAGGTCGCATACCACGGTCACCAGCTTCCGGCCCAGGGGCAGGAATTCCAGGTGGGCCCGCAGGTTCTCCCCCACCACGCCGCCGATTTCGCCGGCGTGGGCGACGATGCCGTCCAGGTCGCCGTACTGGGCCAGCCATTTGAGGGCCGTCTTGGGGCCGCACTTGGCGACGCCGGGGACGCCGTCCACGCTGTCGCCGATCAGCGCCAGGTAATCGACGATCCGTTCCGGCGGCACGCCGAACTTGGCCTCCACCCCGGCCGGGTCGAGCAGTTCGTTGCTCATGGTGTTGAACCAGCGCACCGTCGGGCTGACTAACTGGGTGAGATCCTTGTCACCGGTGGAGATTAGAGTCTCCAATCCGGCAGCGCTGGCGCCGGCAGCCAAGGTGCCGATGACGTCGTCGGCCTCGACCCCGTCCACCATCAGCAACGGCCAGCCGGCGGCCCGCACGGCTTCGTGGATCGGCTCGATCTGGCGCACCAGGTCTTCCGGCATGGGCGGGCGATGGGCCTTGTATTCGGGGAACCAGTCGTCACGGAAGGTCTTGCCCTTGGCATCGAAGACCACGGCCTTGTAGTCTGCCTTGTAGTCGCTTTCCAGCCGGCGTAGCATGGAAAGCACCCCATACAGCGCGCCCGTGGGCTCGCCGGCCTTGTTTCTCAGGTCGGGCAGGGCATGGAAGGCGCGATAAAGGTAGGACGAACCGTCCACCAGCAACAAGAGAGGCATGACGTGAAAAAAGACAAACTGGAGATGGCGGTGGAATCCGAGGCGCTGATGCAGTCCACCTCGGCCCGGGAATCCTGGCGGGTTTTCGGCATTATGTCAGAGTTCGTCGAAGCCACCGAACGCCTGGCGGCCATCCGCCCGGCGGTCACCGTCTTCGGCAGCGCCCGGGTGCCCCCCGAGTCACCCTACTACGCGCTCACCGAGGACATCTGCCGCCTGCTCTCCGATTCCGGCTTCTCCGTCATTTCTGGCGGCGGCCCCGGCATCATGGAAGCGGCCAACAAAGGCGCCTTCCATGGCAAGTCGCCGTCGGTGGGCCTCAACATCCAGCTCCCCCACGAGCAGCGGGCCAACCCCTACCAGGACGTCTCCCAGACCTTCCGCCACTTCTTCGCCCGCAAGTACATGTTCGTGCGTTTCGCCAGCGCCTACGTGGTCATGCCCGGCGGCTTCGGCACCCTGGACGAACTCCTGGAGGCCCTGACCCTGGTGCAGACCGGCAAGGCGCGCAAGATTCCCATCATCCTGGTCTGCGCCGACTTCTGGAAAGGCCTGGTGGACTGGTTCCGCGACCGCCTGGTCTCGGAAAAGATGATCGACGCCGGCGACATGGACCTTCTGCAGATCATCGACGAGCCCGCCCAGGTGGTGGAAGCCATCTTCAAGCACTACGAGGGCCGCCCCTTCGGGCCGCTGCCGACGGAGCGGGAGATGCTTCTCAACCTGTAATAGAATGGGATACCGAACCCAAGGAAACATCATGCGCCGCCTGCTCCCCCTCCTGCTCCTCGCCGCCCTGCCGGTCTGGGCCCAGCAGAACAAGCCCGCCGACGCCCAGCCCCTGCCGGCCGTGCCGCCGCCGCCCCCGGGCATGGAGGCCTTCGACGCCGCCCTCGAACCCCAGGTCACCATCATCAGGAACGACAAGGAAACCCGTGAGGAATTCCGCGTCAACGGCAAGCTGTACATGATCAAGGTCACCCCCGTCGGCGGCAAGCCCTACTACCTGGTGGATCACAAGGGTGACGGCCAGTTCATCGAATCCGGCATGGTCGGCCCCGTCACCAAGCCCCCCATGTGGGTCATCCATAGCTGGTAAGCGCCGCTGTCTGTCTATACCACCGTCGGCCGCGACCAACTGGCGGCCTGGCTCGCCCCCCTGGACGCGGGGGAACTGCTTGATTTCGCCGGCATTGCCGCCGGCATGCAGAACTCCAATTACTACGTCACCACCGCCCGCGGCCGCTGGGTGCTCACCCTGTTCGAGCACCTGCCGCCGCCGGCCCTGACCTTCTACCTGGACCTGATGGCCCACCTGGCAGGCAAGGGCCTGCCCTGTCCGCGCCCCCTGGCCGACGGCGCCGGGCGGACCTGGCGTCCCCTGGCGGGCAAGCCCGCCGCCCTGTTCACCTGCCTGGCCGGCCATGACGTCGCCGTCCCCGACCCCCGGCACTGCCGCCAGGTGGGGGCGGCGCTGGCCCGCCTGCACGCCGCCGGGGCCGATTTCCCGGACCCCCTGCCCAATCCCTGCGGCGCCGCCTGGCGCCAGGCCGTCGGCGCGGAACTCATGCCCCTGCTGACCCCTGGGGAACAGGCGCTGCTGGCGGACGAACTGGCCTTCCAGGCGTGCCTCGATCTGGGCGGCCTGCCCCGTGGGATCATCCACGCCGACCTCTTCCGCGACAACGTCCTCTGGCAGGATGGCCGCCTGTCCGGCCTCCTGGATTTCTATTTCGCCGGCGAGGACTGCCTGCTCTTCGATCTGGCGGTGACCGCCAATGACTGGTGCGCCGACGAAGCGACCCTCGCTGCCCTCGTGGCCGGCTACGAAAGCGAGCGCCCACTCCTGGCGGCCGAGGCCACAGCCTGGCCGGCTCTCCGCCGGGCGGCGGCCCTGCGCTTCTGGCTCCTGCGCCTGCAGGTGCGCCACCATCCCCAGGCCGGGGCGGTGGTCACGGTCAAGGATCCCGACCAGTTCCGCCGCCTCCTCGAGCGCCTGCGGCTTGCCCCGGCCCCCCTGCCCCGCTAGCATTCGGCCATGGACGACAACCCCCGCTTCCCCATCGCCCCGCCCCCCTTCGACGGCGCCAGCCGCCGGGTGGACCCGGGGGCCTGCTTCGACTGGCTGCGCCAGGGATGGGCACTGTTCATGGCCAACCCCGGCATCTGGCTCGCCGCCGCGGTGCTGGTCCTGGTCCTCACCCTGGCCCTGCACATCGTCCCTTTCATCGGCACCCTGGCCGCCAACCTGCTGACGCCAGTCCTGGCCGCCGGATTGCTGCACATGGCCCGGCGCCAATCGACCGGCGGCGAACTGGCGCTCAACGACCTCTTCGCCGGCTTCCAGGAGCGGGCGGGGCCCCTGGTCATCCTCGGCGTCATCTACAGCGTGGCCCTGCTGCTCATCTTCCTGGTGGTCGGTCTCCTCGTCGCCGGCGGCATCGCCGGGGGCACCGCGGGCATGGTCATGGGCGGCGGCCGGGCAGCGAGCCTCGGCCTGGGCATGATGCTGGGCGGCATGCTCCTGGGCGGACTCCTCGCCGCCGTGCTTTCCGCCCCCCTCTTCATGGCCATGTGGTTCGCCCCGGCCCTGGTCTACTTCAACGGCATGGAGCCGGTGGCCGCCCTCAAGGCCAGTTTCGCCGCCTGCCTGGCCAACTGGCTGGCCTTCCTGGTCTATGGCGTGATCCTGCTGGTGCTCGGCTTCTTCGCCGCCCTGCCCATGGGGCTGGGCTTCCTGGTCCTGGTGCCGGTGCTGGCCGGGGCGCTCCACGCCTCCTACCGCGACATCTTTCCCAAGGCCTGACCGTGCGCGCCCAATATCTTCCCGCTGCTGCCGGCTGGGGCTGGATCACCGGCGGCTTCGCCATTTTCCGCCGCAATCCGCCGCTCCTCGGGCTCCTGGTGATGTCCTACTGGTTCACCATGCTGCTCCTCTCGGTGGTGCCCATCATCGGCACGGTGGCGGCCTCGCTGCTCATGCCAGGGCTGTCGGTCGGCCTCATGCAGGCCTGCCGCGGCCTCGAGCGCCGCCAGCCGGTGGGCCTGCCCACCCTCTTCGGCAGCCTCAAGGACAACACCGGCACCCTGGTGGCCCTGGGCGCCCTCTACCTGGCCTGCACCCTGGGCATCCTCGGCCTCACCACCATCGCCGACGGCGGCGAACTGGTGCGCCTGATGCTATCGGGCAAGCCCGTCGACCGGGAAACCCTGGAAAGCGGCAGCCTGCTGGCGCCGGCGCTGATCCTCATGGCCCTCATGGTGCCGCTCCTCATGGCCTACTGGTTCGCCCCCGTGCTCGCCGCCTGGCACCGCCTGCCGCTGTTCAAGGCCCTCTTCTTCAGCTTCGTCGCCTGCTGGCTCAACTGGCGCGCCTTCCTGGCCTACGGGCTGGGCCTCTTCGTCGTCGGCGGCATCTTCCCCGGCGTCTTCGTCGGGATCCTGCTCCTCATCTTCCCCGGTGCCGCCAACCTGCTCACCGCCCTGATCACCGTGCCTCTGGTGCTGGTCCTGGCGCCGGTGACCTTTGCCAGCTTCTACGTCAGCTACCGTGACGTCTTCGGCATTTCCGAAATTGTCTGAGGCCCTCGGGATCTTTGGCGGCACCTTCGATCCGGTGCATTTCGGCCACCTGCGACTGGCCCAGGAAGCGGCGGATCACCTGGGGCTGGCCCGGGTGCGGTGGATTCCCGCCGGCCAGCCGCCCCACCGGGCGGCGCCCCGCGTCACCGCCCGCCATCGCCTGGACATGGTCCGTCTGGCCACCGCCGGCAACCCGGCTTTCGCCGTGGACGCCACCGAGGTGGAGGCGGCGGAGCCCAGCTACACGGTGCCGACCCTGGAACGCCTGCGCCGGGAACTGGGGGACGCCTGCCCCCTGGTCCTGCTGGTGGGGGCCGATGCCTTTGCCGGCCTGCCCACCTGGCACCGCTGGCGCGACCTGTTCGCCCTGGCCCACCTGGCGGTTTCCCACCGGCCCGGTTTCCCGGTGGACGCCGCCAGCCTGCCCGACGAACTGGCGGGTGAATTCGCCCGCCGCCGGCTGCCGGACGCCGCCGGGCTGCACGCCGCCCCCGCCGGCGGCATCGCCACCTTCGCCATGACCCAGTTGGCCATCTCGGCCACCCAGATCCGCCAGCTCCTGGCCAACGGCCGCAGCCCCCGCTATTTGCTGCCGCAGCGGGTTCTCGACTATATTGACCTTCACCACCTCTACCGAAACACCTGATGGACGTCCGCAAACTGCAGAAAATCGTCGTCTCCGCCCTGGAAGACATCAAGGGCAAGGACATCGAAGTCATCAACACCACCAAGCTGACTTCCCTCTTCGACCGCATCGTCATCGCCTCCGGCGATTCCAACCGCCAGGTCAAGTCCCTGGCCCGCAACGTCCAGGACAAGGTGCGGGAGGCCGGCGCCGAGATCGTCTCGGTGGAGGGCGAGGACAACGGCGAGTGGGTGCTGGTGGATCTCGGCGACATCGTGGTCCACGTCATGCAGCCCACCGTCCGCCATTACTACAACCTGGAAGAGCTGTGGCAGGTGACGCCGGCCCAGCGCCGCAAGGCCGCCGAAGCCGCGGCGGAATGACCCGGGCGGGACCGTCCGGGCGCCAGCCATGAAGCTCACCATCCTGGCCGTCGGCCACCGCCAGCCGGCCTGGGTCAGCGAGGGTTGCCACGAGTACCTCAAGCGCATGCCCCGGGAGCTGCCGGCGGCGGTGCTGGAGATCAAGCCGGAACCGCGCGGTTCCAAAACCCGCGAGCAATTGCTGGCGGCCGAGAAGGGGCGCCTGCGGGAGGCCCTCGGCCCGGGGGCACGCATCGTTGTCCTCGACGAGCGGGGTGACGACCTCACCACCCTCAAGCTGGCCCGCCGCCTGGAAACCTGGATGCAGGACGGCCGCGACGTGGCGCTCCTCATCGGCGGCGCCGACGGCCTGGACGAGGAACTGAAGGCCGCCGCTACCGACCGCATCCGCCTCTCCAGCCTCACCCTGCCCCACGGGCTGGCCCGCCTGCTGCTCTGCGAGCAGCTCTACCGGGCGGTGAGCGTGCTCAGGAACCATCCCTACCACCGGGAAGGCTGAGCACTTGGCGCCCGGCCGGATTATACTTTCGGGATAGTCCTTCCCGGCCGAAGCCATGCGCATCTATCTCGCTTCCCGCAGCCCCCGGCGGCGCGAACTCCTCACCCAGATCGGCGTCGCCTTCGACACCCTGATCTTCCGCGACGGCCAGCGTTCCGACGCGGAAACGGACGAAACGCCGGAACCCGGCGAGAACGCTCTCGCCTACGTGGAGCGGGTCGCCCGGGCCAAGGCCGAACACGGGGCGCAACTGGTGGCCTGGCGGCGCCTGCCGCCGCAGCCGGTGCTGGCGGCGGACACCACCCTGGAACTCGACGGCCACATCATCGGCAAACCCTTCAACGAGGCCGACGCCATGGGCATCCTGCGCCGCCTCTCCGGCCGCACCCACCGGGTCCTCACCGGCGTCGCCGTGTACGCCCAGGCGCAGACGACCTATGCCCTCTCTGCGAGCGAGGTGCGTTTCCGCGAGCTGGAGGAGGAGGAAATCCGCCGCTACGTCATGACCGGCGAACCCATGGACAAGGCTGGCGCCTACGGCATCCAGGGCCGGGCCGGCACCTTCGTCGCCCACCTCGCCGGCAGCTACACCGGGGTCATGGGCCTGCCCGTCTGCGAGACGGCGGCGCTGCTCAAGCCCTACGGCTACCGGCTGTAACCCGCCAGCAGGGCGGCCGCCTCGGCCGCTCCCGTGGGCAACACCGGCGGCCGTTCCGGCTGCGCCCACAGGGCCTCCAGTGCTTCCGCCACGTCGCCCGCGGCCAGGGCATCCCCGGCGATTTCCCGGCAGCGGCCGTGTTCCCCCAGCCAGGCGATGAGGCAATCCTGCTCGGGCCAGTCCTCCCGCCGCTGGAACAGCACCGGCGTACCGTTGGCGGCGGCTTCGGTGAAGGTGCCGTAGCCGGGCTTGGTCACCACCGCATCCGCCGACGCCAGCAGGTCGGTGAAGCCGAGGCCGAAGGATTCCAGGGCCAGGGCGTCGGTGCGGGCGCAGCCCCAGGCCGCCGGCAGCAGCCAGCGCACGCCGGGCAGGCGCGGCCAGCCCTCCACCGGCAGGCGGTGGACGATGCCGCCCATGGCCACGAGGACGGCCCGTTCCCCCGGCCCCAGCCCCAGGTCATGGCGCCGCCCCCGGGCCGCTACCGGCCCGATGGGCACGACGTTGCCGAGGGCGGCCATGGGCATCCCCGGTGTCGTGCGCAGGAAGGCCCGGGCGCTCCGGTAGGCGGCGAGGATGTCGGCGTGGATGGCCGCCGCCGCGTCTTCCCCGGCGAAGTAGTGGGCGAAGAGGTCGGCCCAGTTGAGGGAACAGAGGGCGGCGGCGGGAATGCCCGCCCGGGCGGCCCCGGCGAGCGGCAGGTAGCTGACGTTGGCGAGGACCAGGTCCGGCGCCATGGCCGCCAGGAACGTCGCCTCCGCCGCCACCCGGCCCGGCCAGTCGGCGTGGGCACGGCGATAGGCGGCGGCGCTGGCACCCCGGTCGACGGTCAGGGCATCGCGCATGACGTAGCCGAAATCGGTCGCCGCCGGGATGAGGGCGAAGGGCGCCCGGATGCGTTGCCGCAGCCTGGCCTCCGGCAGGCCGCTGCGCACCGTCAGGCGCAGGTCCGGCACCCGCTCGGCCAGGGCGTCGAGGACCGGCGCGGCAATGGCCAGGTGGCCGAGACCGTGGCTGGAGATGTCGGCGAAGAGATGCATGGGAGGGGGGAGGGGGCGTCAGCGGTTCCTGAACGCCGGCTTGCGCTTGTCTACGAAGGCCGCCATGCCCTCCTGCCGATCCTCCAGGGCGAAGGCGGCGTGGAAGCTGCGGCGCTCGAAGAGCAGGCCCTCGTTCAGGGACGACTCGTAGGCCCGGTTGACCGCCTCCTTGATCATCATCACCACCGGCAGGGAGAAACCGGCGATCGTTTCGGCGGCCTTCAAGGTTTCGACGAGGAGGTCGGCGGCAGGATAGACGCGGGCCACCAGGCCGGCCTGTTCCGCTTCCGTCGCGTCCATGAGGCGGGCGGTGAGGCATAGGTCCATGGCCTTGGCCTTGCCCACCGCCCGGGGCAGGCGCTGGGTGCCGCCGGCGCCGGGGAGGATGCCGATTTTCACCTCGGGCTGGCCGAAGCGGGCGCTGTCGGCGGCGAAGATCATGTCGCACATCATGGCCAGCTCGCAGCCGCCACCCAGGGCGTAGCCGGCAACGGCGGCGATGACCGGCTTGCGGGCGGTCTTCAGGCGCTCCCAGTTGCGGGTGATGAAATCGCTGCGGTAGGCGTGCTGGTAGTCGAAATCCTTCATGGCGACGATGTCGGCGCCGGCGGCGAAGGCCTTGTCGTTGCCGGTCAGCACCAGGCAGCCGATGGCATCGTCGGCCTCGAAGGCGTCGACGGCGGCGGCGATGCCGTCCATCACCGCGTCGTTGAGGGCATTCAGGGCTTCCGGCCGGTTGATGCGGATGAGGCCGACGCGGCCGTGGGTTTCGCTGAGGACTGCGGGGGTCATGGGATTCCTCCGTTGGTTGCCTGGGGCAAGGATAGCAAAGGCAGGGCCGCGGCGGCGGCCCTTGCGGCCGGGCGCCTAGGAGGAGTACCGTAGTCGGGATATCCCAACAGAAGGGCAGCGACCATGGACGCCAGGCCCGGGCAGGAAGCCGACAGAGAAGCCACAACGACGGACGCCACGCCCGCCTGGTTGTGCACTCCCGCGCAACCCGCCGAACCGCCCGCCTTCCTGCGCTACGTGCCCTTGGCTGCCCTGGCCTTCGGGCTGCTGTCGGTCGCCGTCCTGTGGACGGCCATCGTCTTCGGCCTGCGTGCCCTGGAGCACACCGAGCGCGAGGCGGCGGAGAGCACCCTGGCCAACCTGGCCCGATCCTTCGAGGGCCATGTCGAGCGCTCGCTCCTCAACATCGGCCAGGTGTTGACCGTCGTCGCCCAGGAAACGGCCCGCCACGGCGCCCCCGCCGATCTCGCCGACCTCCTCGGCGAACGCCTGCGGGACGATCCCCTGTTCAGCCAGGTGGCCGTCACCGACGCCAGGGGGCGGGTGCTGACCAAGAGCAGGGGCAAACTGGCGGACAATCTGGCCGAGCGGGACTTTTTCGTTGCCCAGCGGGAGCGCCCCGACGGCGGCCTGTTCATCGGCCGCCCGGTGCCCGGCCAGGGCGGTGAGGCCTCCCTGCCCCTGGCCGAGCGCATCTTCGACCGCGCCGGCGGCTTCGGCGGCGTCGCCGTGGCGACGGTGGATTCCCGCTACTTCACCGACTTCTACGCCGGCTTCGACCTGGGGCCCGGCAGCGTCGTCGCCCTGGTTGGCCTGGACGGCGTCATCCGCGCCCGCCACGCTCAGGGGGCGGGCGCCGAAGGCATCGGCCAGGACATCGCCACGCCTCGCCTGCGCCAGATCGTCGAACTGCACCGCAGCGGCCATTACCGCGGCACCAGCACCGTGGACGGGCTGCGGCGCCTCTACGCCTACCGGGTGATGGACCATTTTCCGCTGGTGGTGCTGGTGGGCATGGCCGAGGACCACGCCTTCGCCGACCTGCAGCGGCGGCGCCGGGACATGGCGGCCCTGGGCGCTGCCGTGACGGCCATCATCGCCGCCCTCACCGCCTTCCTCTACCGGCAGTCGGGCCGCCTCTACCGCGCCGAGCGGGAGACCTGCCGGGCGCTGGCCCAGGTGCGCCTGAACGCCAAGGTCTTCGAGGAAAGCTCCGACGGCATCATGATCACCGACGCCCGCAACAACATCGTCGCCGTCAATCGGGCCTTCACCGAGATCACCGGCTACGCCGAAGGCGAAGTCCTGGGCCGCAACCCGCGCTTCCTCGGTTCCGGCGCCACGCCGGCCGAGACCTACGGGGCGCTGTGGCAGGGGCTGCGGGAGGAGGGCCGCTGGGAGGGCGAAGTAATCAACCGCCGCAAGGACGGCGAGAAGTATCCGGAATGGCTGTCCATCAACGTCGTCCGCGACGCCCAGGGGACGGTCACCCACTACATCGGCATCTTCTCCGACGCCACCGCCCGCCGCTACGACCAGCGGCGCCTGCATTTCGTGGTGCATTACGACCCCCTCACCGAACTGCCCAACCGGCTGCTGCTCTTCGACCGCCTCGGCCAGGCCATCGCCCAGGCCAAGCGGGAAGGCAGCGGGGTGGCGGTGCTCTTCCTCGATCTGGACAATTTCAAGGCCATCAACGACCGCCACGGCCATGCCGTCGGCGACCGCTACCTGCACGCGGTGGCCCGCCGCTGGCGTGCCGCCCTGCGGGAGACCGACACCCTGGCCCGCCTGGGCGGCGATGAATTCATCCTGGTGGTGAGCGAAGTGGACTGCCGCCGCTACGCCGAGGTAGTGGCGGAAAAATGCCGGGCCGCCATCGCCGAACCCTTCGCCATCGACGGCCTGAGCCTGCAGGGCTCGGTGAGCATCGGCATCGCCCTCTACCCGGAAGACGGCGACGACGGCCAGGCCCTGGTCAGCGCGGCGGACCACGCCATGTACCGGGCCAAGGCCAACGGGCGCGACGGGGTGCGGGCGGCCACGCCCGCCGACCGCATCGTCAGGAGCCGGAAGGCCGGTAGCGCTTGAGCACCCGGGCCAGGGCCTCGGGGTCGCGGCGCTCGAGGCGCTCGAGAACCTTCCCGGCGGCGGTTTCCAGGGAATCCTTCTCGCTCTGCTTGACCGCCTCGATGTCCCGGTAGACCGCCTTCAGGTCCGCCAGGGCCTGTCTGGCCTGGTCCGGATCGACCGTGCCCTTGGCGGCCAGGGAGAGGAGCACCTCGGTGATGAGGCCCAGTTGCGTGCCGTAGGAGGCGGTCTCGAAGATGCGCCGCTCCAGGGCACCGTCGCCCGCCCCGGGCGGGATGCCGGAAAAGAACCAGTGGGTCTGCGGCTCGATGTCCTGGGCAATGTCGCCGCTCAGGGGAAAGTGGAATTGCGGTGTCCACAACCATAGCCAGGGAAACATGCTTGCCTCCACAAAGGGAAATCGATGGATCAGGGCCAGGCGTTTTCCGGCCGCAGGCCGAGTTCGAGCTGCTCCTGCACCCGCCGGGCCGCCTCGTCCTTGGTGATGAGGCCGTCCCGGTTGTAGTCCAGGCCGGCGTTCTGCACATAGCGGCGGGGATGGTCCGGGTCGTTGCGGTCGAAGAGCACGTGGCTGCCCGGCTTGCCGATGGCCGCCGGCCACAGGATGGCCATATACACGTCGGCCAGGGTCTTGAGGCGGCCGGCCCGCGGCAGGAAGTAGCGCTCCACGTAGTCGAGCTGGCGCACGGCGCTCATGGCCGCCAGTTGTTGCGGTGTGGTGCCCAGGGCCTGGGCGGTGGCGGGCATGAACTGGATCAGGCCCACGGCCCCGCTGCCGGCGGCGTTCTTCTGGGCGGGGTCGAAGCTGCGGCCGGTTTCGAAGGCCATGCAGGCCATGAGGAAACTCGCATCCACCTGCAGGGTCTCCCCCATCCGGCGGATGCGATCGCGGAAACGCTTGGAAACCTTCCTGCCCCAGGCCAGCATCGGAGCCTCCTTGGCGCCATGGGTGGCGACGATCGTCCTAGCTTATCGCCGGCCGCCGGCCATGTCCATGGGATAGGGCCGGGATGGCGGGAAATCCCCCGTTGAGCGGGGGCGCCCCCCGGGCGTATCGTGCACCTGGCACCCGCGGTGCCCACGACAACCATAGCCCGAGGAGACCCCATGACCCCGTCCGAAGCGCCCCTGTGGAAGCCCGATCCCACCACCGTCGGCGATACGCCCATGGCCGTTTTCATGCAGGCCATGGGGCGGCCGACCTATCCGGAACTCTGGCAGTGGTCGGTGGATCGCCCGGAGGAATTCTGGAGCAAGGTCTGGGACTTCTGCGGCGTGATCGGCGACAAGGGCGCGACGGTGCTTGCCGACGGCGGGCGCATGCCCGGCGCCCGCTGGTTCCCGGAAGCGCGCCTCAACTATGCCGAGAACCTCCTCCGGCGCCACGGCGGCGAGGCCCTGGTCTTCTGGGGGGAGGACAAGGTCAAACGCCGCCTGTCCCGCGCCCAGCTCTACGACGACGTCTCCCGCTGCCTGGGCGTCCTGCGGGATGCCGGCGTCGGGCCCGGGGACCGGGTCGCCGGCTACCTGCCCAACCTGCCGGAAACCCTGGTGGCCATGCTGGCTACCGCAGCCCTGGGCGCCATCTGGTCCTCCGCCTCGCCGGATTTCGGGGTCCAGGGTGTCCTCGACCGCTTCGGGCAGATCGAGCCGAAGGTACTCTTCTGCGTGGACGGTTACTGGTACAACGGCAAGGCCGTCGATTGCCTGGCCAAGAACACCGAGGTGGCGGCGCGGCTGCCGTCCCTGACCCAGGTGGTGGTGGTGGCCTACCTGGACCCGGACCCGGAGATCGGCGCCATCGGCAAATCCATCGAATGGACCGAGGCGCTATCCTCCCAGGCCGGCGGGACCATCGCCTTCGTCCCCGTTCCCTTCGCCCATCCGCTGTTCATCATGTACTCCAGCGGCACCACCGGCGTGCCCAAGTGCATCGTCCACACCCATGGCGGTGCGCTCCTGCAGCATCTCAAGGAGCACCAACTGCACAGTGACGTACGCACTGGCGACCGCCTCTTCTACTTCACCACCTGCGGCTGGATGATGTGGAACTGGCTGATGACCGGGCTGGCCTCCGGCGCCACCCTGCTGCTCTACGACGGCTCCCCCTTCGCCGGCGGCGGTACGGTCCTCTTCGACTACGCCCAGGCCGAGGGCATGACCCACTTCGGCACCTCCGCCAAGTTCATCGATGCCGCCGCCAAGATGGGCCTGCGACCCGGCACCACCCACCGCCTGGACGCCCTGAGGGCAATCTTCTCCACCGGCAGCCCCCTGTCGCCGGAGGGCTTCGACTGGGTGTACCGGGAAATCAAGGCCGACGTCCTGCTGGCCTCCATTTCCGGCGGCACCGACATCCTTTCCTGCTTCGTCCTGGGCAACCCGGTGCTGCCGGTGTTCCGGGGCGAGATCCAGTGCCGGGGCCTGGGCATGGCGGTGGCCATCTTCGACGAAGACGGCCAGCCGGTGCAGGGCGAAAAGGGGGAGCTGGTATGTACTCGCCCCTTCCCGGCCATGCCCGTCGGCTTCTGGAACGATCCCGACGGCGCCCGCTACCGGGCGGCCTACTTCGAACGCTTCCCCGACGTGTGGTGCCACGGCGACTACGCGGAGCTCACCTCCCGGGGCGGGGTGATCATCTACGGCCGCTCCGATGCCACCCTCAACCCGGGAGGCGTGCGCATCGGTACGGCGGAAATCTACCGCCAGGTGGAAAAGCTGCCGGAAATCCTCGAAGCGCTGGTCATCGGCCAGGACTGGCCCCCGGGCCGCCACGACGACGTGCGCGTGGTGCTCTTCGTCAAGCTGGCCGAGGGCAGGACTCTGGACGACGCCCTCATCGACCGCGTCAAGCGGCAGATCCGCGACAACACCACGCCCCGCCACGTGCCGGCCAAGGTGGTGCAGGTGGCGGACATTCCCCGTACCAAGTCGGGCAAGATCGTGGAACTGGCCGTGCGCAACGTGGTGCACGGCCAGCCGGTGAAGAATGTGGAAGCCCTGGCCAATCCGGAAGCCCTGGAAGGCTTCCGCGACCGGCCGGAGCTGGCGGCCGATTAACCGGCCACCTGGGCGCTGCCCCGGTTCTTTTCCGCCAGGGCGCGGATAACGCCGTCCACGCCGCCGCTCTGGGCCTGGCTGGCGAACCAGTCGCGGTAGTTGGTGACCAGGCTGATGCTGTCCACGGTCACGTCCACCACCTTCCAGGCGCCGTCGGCCTGTTCCATGCGATAGTCGATGGCGATGGCCTGGCGGCCGGGCTCGGCCACCGTGGTCTTCACCGTGGCCTCGTTGCTGCCCTCGCGGATGCGGGCCGGCATCACCGTCACCTTGGCCTGGGCATGGCGGGTGGCGGCCAGGGCCTTGGTGTAGGTGCGCACCAGGAGATGCTGGAATTCCCGGGTCAGTTCGTCCTGCTGGGCCGGGCTGGCCTGGTTCCAGACGCGGCCGGCGGCGAGCTGGGTCATGCGGCGGAAGTCGAAGCGGGGGACGACCTTTTCCTCCGCCAGCTGGCGCAGGGTCCTGGCGTCGGGCGCGCTGGCGATGACCGCCAGGACCTCCTCGGTGGCGGCCCGGACTTCCGCGTCCGGGGGATTGGCGGCGCCATGGGCCTGGCCGAGGAGCGCCAGGGCGCTGACGGCCAGGAACTGCCGGAGATGCCGTTTCAGGCGAGTGCTTCGCTTCATGGTCATGGTTTTTCCTCCGTAGGGACGCCGCGGCCGCGGCGCTACCCGGCCACTGTAGGGCACTCGTCGGACCACCGCTGTAAGCGGCCGTAACGGGATGTAACCCTCGCCCGATCCAAATCGCCGCAGGCCTGTCCAATGTTTGATGAGCCGGGTTGTCGGAAAGGGAGGGATAGGTTACCCTCGGCCGCCCGCCTAATACTTTAGTAGTAATCGCATGCCCGACCAGCCCCCTTCTTCCCTTGCGTCAGCCCGCCTGCAACTGGGCGTGGCGCTGGGTTGCCTGCTGGTCGCCATGTGGATCGCCATCGGCCTCCACCTCAACCGGGTGAAGGCCGAGGAAGCGGCCGCCTGGGAACGGGACAGCGCCAACCTGACCCTGGCCTTCGCCGAGCAGGTGACGTCGACGGTGCGGGGCATCGACCTGACGCTGCTGCATCTGCGGGAACGCTGGCTGCGGGACCGGCCGGGAATGGACGCCGCCGTGGCCGAATACCAGGGCCACCTCCGCCGCCAGATGACCCTGCAACTGGGCGTCATCGACCGGGAAGGCCGGCTCGCCTACTCCAGCCTCGACCCCCATCCCAAACCGGTGGATCTCTCCGACCGGGAGCATTTCCGCGTCCACGCCGACGGCAAGGGGGATCGCCTGTTCGTCAGCAAGCCGGTCCTCGGCCGCGTCTCCCAGAAGTGGTCCATCCAGTTCACCCGGCCCCTGGACGACGGCCGGAACGGCTTCCAGGGGGTCATGGTGCTCTCCATCGCCCCGGAGTATTTTTCCGGCTTCTACGACAGCTTCCGCCTGGGGGAAGACGGCGTGGTCGCCCTGGTGCGGGACGGCGGCGACTACCTCGCCCGCTCCCCCAATCCCGAGGCCGGCCTGGGCAAGGTGTTGCGCGACGTGCCCTACCTGGCGCCGGGGGCCAGCGACAGCGGCCGCTTCCGGCGCATCGCCCAGGCCGATGGCATCGAGCGCCTCTACACCTGGCGGCGCATTCCCGAGTACGGGCTGACGGTGGTGGTAGGCAAGTCCGTCGCCGCGGTCATGGCCCCTTACGCCAAGGAGCGCTTCACCTATCTCCTGGGCGGTGGACTCTTCTCCCTGCTCCTCACCCTCCTCTTCGCCGGCATGGTGCATGCCCTCAACCAGCGCAGCCGGGCCGCCGCCAACCTGGAAGCGAGCGAACTGCGCTACCGCACCCTGGTCTCCGCCCTCACCGAAGGCGTGCTGCTGGTGGACCGCCAGGGCGTGGTGATGGCCGCCAACACCGCCGCCCGCAGGGCCTTCGCCCCCAGCGGCCTGGAGCCGGTGGGGCTCAACCTGCTGGCGGCAGGCGTGGCGGTGACCGACGCCGACGGCACCCCCCTGCCCTCCGAACAGACCCCCCTGGCCACCGCCCTGGCCGAGGGCCGCACCACCGTCGACACGGTGATCGGACTGCCCGCGCTCCCCGGCGGCCCCCGCTGGCTGCGCATCAGCGCCAGTCCCTTTTCGGGGAAGGCAAACGCCGGCGAGGCGGTGGTCATTTCCTTCAGCGACATCACCGCCGACCGCCAGGTCCAGGAAAGCCAGCGACTGGCCTCCGCCGTCATCGAGAACGCCGCCGAGGGCGTGCTGGTGACCGACGTGGAGGGCATCATCGAGATGGTGAACCCGGCCTTCACCGCCATCACCGGCTTCGCCCCGGAGGAGCTGATCGGGCAAACCCCCCGGGTACTCCGGTCCGGCCGCCACGACGCCGCCTTCTACCGGGAGATGTGGCAAACCATCCGCGACGCCGGGCGCTGGCAGGGCGAAGTCTGGAACCGGCGCAAGAACGGCCAGATCTACCCGGAATGGCTCACCATCTCCGTCGTCCATGACGGCGCCGGGCGGCCCCGCCACTACATCGGCGTCTTCTCCGACATCAGCGAGCGCAAGCAGCGGGAGCACCGCATCTGGCGACAGGCCAACTTCGACGCCCTCACCGACCTGCCCAACCGCACCCACTTCAACGAACGCCTCAACCAGGCCGTCGCCGAAGCCCGCCGCCACGGCCACCCCCTCGCCCTGCTCTTCATCGACCTGGACCACTTCAAGTGGGTCAACGACACCCTCGGCCATGAGGCCGGCAATCAGCTACTGCGCCAGGCGGCCCGGCGGATGATCGGCTGCCTGCGCTCCGAGGACACCCTGGCCCGCCTCTCCGGTGACGAATTCGCCGCCCTTCTGCCCACCCTGGGCCGTTCCGACGACGCCGACATCGTCGGCCGCAAATTGCTCGACGTCCTCTCCCGGCCCTATCAGATCGACGAGCGGGACGTGGTCATCACCGCCAGCATCGGCGTGGCCCTCTTCCCCAGCGAAGGGGAGGATGGCGCCAGCCTCCTCAAGAATGCCGACGTCGCCATGTACCGCGCCAAGGAAGGCGGGCGCAACGGCCTCGCCTATTTCACCCCGGCCCTGCACGCCCGGGCCGAGGAGCGCCTGCGCCTGGCCGCCGAGCTGCGCCAGGCCATCGCCGCCAAGGAGTTCCGCCTGCACTTCCAGCCGGTGACCACCACCGAAGGCGTCCTGCGCGGGGCGGAAGCGCTCCTGCGCTGGCAGCATCCCCAGCGCGGCCTGGTGGCGCCGGGCGAGTTCATCGCCATCGCCGAAGAAATCGGCCTCATCCCCGACATCACCGCCTGGATCCTGCCCGCGGCCCTGGCCCAGTTGCAGCGCTGGCATGACCGCCACGGTTACCGGGGCAGCGTTGCGGTTAACCTCTCCAGTGTCGAGTTCCGCAACCGGATGCACCTCGAAGGGCTCCTCGCCCTCATCGAGGAGGCTGCACCGGAGGCGGGCAGCCTGACCCTGGAGATCACCGAATCCTCGCTCCTGTCCGGCGACGACACGGTCCGCAACTTCCTCGACGCGGCCCGCCGGCTGGGCGCCCGCATCGCCCTCGACGACTTCGGCACCGGCTATTCCTCCCTCTCCTACCTCAGCCGCTTCCCCTTCGACATCGTCAAGATCGACCGCCAGTTCGTCGCCCGCCTGCCCGACAGCGAGCAGGACATGGCCCTGGTGGAGGCCATCCTGGCCATGGCCCGCCGGCTGCACCTCAAGGTGGTGGCGGAAGGGGTCGAGACGGAAGCCCAGCGCGACTGCCTGGCCGGCCTGGGCTGCGAACTGCTGCAGGGCTACCTGTTCTCGCCGCCGCTGACCGAGGAAGCGTTTGCCGCCAGGTTCCTGGCGCCCTAGCCGCCGGTGGTGCGCTTGCAGGCCGGATTGAAGGCGGCCTCCGATTCGTAACCCACTTCCTGGGCGATCGTCGCCACGGTGCCGTGACCGGAGCGCAGGAGGTTGGCCGCCAGTTGCAGGCGCCAGTTGGTCAGGCACTGGCGCGCTGATCGGGGCGGAGGAAACGCCCTGGTCGTGCCGGCGGAATACCGGGGTGGCGATCCCCCGGGAGTGACGGCGCTACCGATAGCGGGCCACGAAGGCGCCCGCCTTGTCCGGCGGGCAGTCGATCCACACCCGATGGCCGTCGCCGGGGGCAGCGGCCACTGGTTCGCCGGCGGTATTTTCCATGCGGGTCGGCGACCACGAGTGGTTGCCGGCGGGATGCACGCATTCCAGCCGGTCGCCCAGGGTGAAGCGGTTCTTGACGGCGATTTCCATCAGGCCCCGGGCGGCGTCCCAGGCGACGGCGTCGCCCACGTACAGGCTGCGCTCCGATTCCGAGTGGCCCTTGAGGTAATTCTGGTACTCGGCGTCGTGGTGGCGCTGGTAGAAGCCGTCGGTGTAACCCCGGTTGGCCAGGCCCTCCAGCTCGGCCAGCAGCTGCGGGTCCAGCGGCCGGCCGGCAACGGCGTCGGCGATGGCCTGGCGGTAGGTCTGGCAGGTGCGGGCAGCGTAGTAGGGGCTCTTGGTGCGGCCCTCGATCTTCAGGGAATCGATGCCGATTTCCACCAGTCGCTGCACGTGCTCGATGGCCCGCAAGTCGCGGGAATTCATGATGTAGGTGCCGTGCTCGTCCTCCTCGATGGGCATCAGCTCGCCGGGGCGCTGGCGTTCCTCCAGCAGATGCACGTCCCCCGCCGGGTTCTCGCCGGCCGGGTGCACCTTGTAGTCCCAGCGGCAGGAGTTGGTGCAGGTGCCCTGGTTGGGGTCCCGGTGGTTGAAGTAGCCGGAGAGCAGGCAGCGGCCGGAGTAGGCGATGCACAGGGCGCCGTGGACGAATACTTCCAGCTCCATGTCGGGGCAGCGCTGGCGGATTTCGGCGATCTCGTCGAGGGACAGCTCCCGGGAGAGGATGACGCGGCGAACGCCGATCTTTTGCCAGAACTTCACCGCCGCCCAGTTCACCGTGTTGGCCTGCACCGACAGATGCACCGTCTGCTCCGGCCAGGCCTCACGCACCATGTCGATGAGGCCGGGGTCGGACATGATGAGGGCGTCGGGCTTGAGGGCCACCACCGGCGCCATGTCGGACAGGTAGGTGGCGAGCTTGGCGTTGCGCGGGTAGATGTTGCTGACCACGTAGAACCGCTTGCCCAGGGCGTGGGCCTCTTGGATGCCGGTGGCGAGGGCTTCCAGCGTGCCGAACTCGTTGTTGCGCACGCGCAGGGAATAGCGCGGCTGGCCGGCGTAGACGGCATCGGCGCCGAAGGCGAAAGCGGTACGCAGCATGGCGAGCGAACCGGCCGGGGCGAGGAGTTCGGGGGAGGCGGGGCGGGGCATGAATGCCAGTGTAGAATCTGGTGAGACCGCGCATTCTACCCTCCCCATGTCCGAAGATATCCTCATCAACTTCACCCCCCAGGAAACCCGCGTCGCCGTCATGCAGCAGGGGGTGGTGCAGGAGCTGCACATCGAGCGCAACGCCAGCCGGGGGCTTGTGGGCAACGTCTATCTCGGCCGGGTGTGCCGCATCCTGCCGGGCATGCAGTCGGCCTTCATCGACGTCGGCCTGGAGCGCACCGCCTTCCTGCACGTGGCCGACATCTGGCAGCCCCGGGACGGCGCCTCGGACAAGCCCATCGAGCGCATCCTCTCCGATGGCCAGAGCCTGGTGGTGCAGGTGGTGAAGGACCCCATCGGCACCAAGGGGGCACGGCTGTCCACGCAGATTTCCATCGCCGGCCGCATGCTCGTCTACCTGCCCCAGGAAAAGCATATCGGCATCTCCCAGCGCATCGAGTCGGAGGAGGAGCGGGAAGCCCTGCGCGAGCGCCTCACCCGTCTGGTGCCGGCGGACGAGGCCGGTGGCTTCATCGTGCGCACCAGCGCCGAGACGGCGAGCGACGACGAGTTCGCCACCGACATCGCCTACCTCAAGAAGACCTGGGGCGACGTGCGCGACAAGGCCCGGGTGTCCGGCCCGCCGACCCTGCTCTACGAGGATCTCTACCTGGGGCAGCGGGTGCTGCGGGATTTCGTCAATCCGGAAACGACCCGCATCGTCATCGACTCCCGGGAGAATTTCCAGAAGCTCACCGCTTTCGCCGAGGAATACACTCCGGCGGTGCTGCCGCTCCTCGACCACTACACCGGCGAGCGTCCCCTCTTCGACCTGCACGGCGTCGAGGACGAGATCCAGAAGGCCCTGGCCCGGCGCGTGGATCTGAAATCCGGCGGCTACCTGATCATCGACCAGACCGAGGCGATGACCACCATCGACGTCAATACCGGCGGCTTCGTCGGCGTGCGCAATTTCGACGACACCATCTTCAAGACCAACCTGGAAGCCGCCCAGACCATCGCCCGCCAGCTCCGCCTGCGCAACCTGGGGGGCATCATCATTGTCGATTTCATCGACATGGAGAACGAGGAGCATCGCCAGGCGGTCCTCGCCGAGTTCCAGAAGGCCCTGGCCCGGGACCACACCCGCCTCACCCTCAACGGCTTCACCGCCCTCGGCCTGGTGGAGATGACGCGCAAGCGCACCCGGGAGTCGCTGGCCCACGTGCTGTGCGAGCCCTGCCCCACCTGCGGCGGCCGGGGCGAGGTGAAGACGGCACGCACGGTGGCCTACGAGGTCCTGCGGGAGCTGCTGCGGGAGGCGCGCCAGTTCAACGCCCGGGAATACCGGGTGCTGGCCTGCCCGGCCGTCATCGACCTCTTCCTGGACGAGGAATCCCAGGCCCTGGCCATGCTCTCCGACTTCATCGGCAAGCCCATCTCGCTGCAGGCCGAAACCAGCTATTCGCCCGAGCAGTTCGACATCGTCCTCATGTAACGCCGCACCCTCCGGAGGAAACACCATGAGCGCCACCAGCATCACCGACGACCTTGCCAGCCTCGTGCCGGGGCAGTCCTTCTCCCGGCGCGGTTTCCTCGTCACCAGCCTGGGAGCCGGCTTTGCCCTCGCCGTGCAGCCGGTCATGGCCCAGACCGCCATCGTCACCGACGAGGCAGGGCTCCTGGCCGGGCCGGTGAAGGTGCCGGTGCAGGGCGGCGAGATGATCGCCTACCGCGCCCTGCCCAAGGGCGCCGCCAAGGCGCCGGTGATCCTGGTGGTGAGCGAGATTTTCGGCGTGCACGAATACATCCAGGACGTCTGCCGGCGCCTGGCCAAGCTCGGCTACTGCGCCATCGCCCCCGAGCTGTTCGCCCGCCAGGGGGACCCCCGCAAATACACGAGCATCCCCGAGCTGATGGCCAACATCACCGCCAAGACGTCCGACGCCCAGGTCATGGCCGACCTCGACGCCTGCGTCGCCTGGGCCGCCGGCAAGGGCGCCGACACTGCCCGCCTGGGCATCACCGGCTTCTGCTGGGGCGGGCGCATCACCTGGCTTTACGCGGCCCACAACCCGCAGCTCAAGGCCGCCGTCGCCTGGTACGGCCGCCTGGTGGGCCCGGCCAACGAATTCACGCCCAAGCACCCCATCGATCTGGTCGCCGACCTCAAGGCGCCGGTCCTCGGCCTCTACGGCGGCCTCGACACCGGTATTCCCCTGGAAACGGTGGAAAAGATGGAAGGCTTGCTCAAGGCCGCCGGCAAGCCCGCGGAAATCCACGTCTACGACAACGCCCCCCACGCCTTCCACGCCGACTACCGGCCGAGCTACCGCAAGGAGGAAGCGGAAGACGGCTGGCGGCGCATGGGGGAGTGGTTCAAGAAGCACGGGGTGTGACCGGCCCCGGCCGGGGTTACAGGGCCTGCAGCAGGGCTTCTAATCCCGGGTAGACGGCGGGGGTGATCGCCACCTTGCGTGCCGCTCCCTTCTGGGATTCGCCCCGCACCAGGGCGTCGACGAAGGCGGCCCGATCGCTGACCCAGTTGCCGCCCAGGAAGGTGACGCCGCGGGCGAACAGGGCGTCGGGCAGGCAGCCGGCGGAGGGGCCGATGAGGGCCAGTCGCCGGGCGTTTCGGCAGTGGCCGAGCATGACGTCGAGGGTGTCGTTCAAGAGGATGGTGCTGGTGGACAGCACCTTGCTGCAGGCGGCGAGCTCGCCGGCGTCCAGGGTCACCCGGTAACCGTCCTTGTCGCCGGCCAGGTCGGCCCGCAGTTCGACCACCGTCAGCGAGGCACCGGTTTCCAGCACGCGGCCCAGCAGGGGCTTGAAGAAGCCGATCATGCCGATGCGTTCCCCCGGCTGGGGGTCGAGTTCGCCGATGGAATCGGCACTGGCCGGGGGAGCGTAGCCGGCCCGGTCGAAGAGGCAGCGGGTCAACGCGTTGGCGGCGGCGAAACCGAGGGTCTTGTCCAGCCCCGTGCCGGTGGCGTAGCGGCGGGCCAGGGCGAGGGCCTCGGTGCCGGCCAGGCCGAGGCCGCCTTCCACCGCCCGCAGGCGGGCCAGGGTGTCGTCCAGCAGGACGTAGGAGAGGCCGATGGCGCCGTCCTCCAGCTCCAGGGCGCAGAATTCGCCGCGATTGTCGAGGTTGGCCCCGGGGTCCGGCGGCAGGTGGAGGGCGCGGATGCGGGGCAGGGGCCCCCGGGCGGCGAAGCGCTCCAGTTGGGCGAGATAGTCGGCGGCGAAGCTCATGACGAATCCTTGGGTTTGTACTCGCCCCGGTGCAGGGCGGCGCGCACCGCTTCCGAGGCGGTCTCGGCGGAAACGGTGCCGGCCTTGTTCTCCTGGGAGCGCAGCGCCCCGGGGAAGTACATGGCGGTGAGGCTCTTGGAATGGATGGGGGAATCGGCGTCGGAGGTGCCGTAGCGGCGCCAGTCGCGGACCCAGTAGATGGCGTCGGCCACTTCCAGGAGGCCGATGGTCTCCCGGTCGCCGATGAGGACGCCCTGCACCCGCAGGCCGAGGGTTTCCTTGCAGGCGTCGAGACGGGCTGCCACCTCGCCGGTGGCGCCGAACTCGCCGTCGGAGGCGATGAGCAGGTCGGCCAGTTGCCAGCGGCTGTCTTCCAGCTTGGCGATGGTTTTTTCCAGGGGGCCGCAGATGTCGGTGCCGCCGCGGAAGGCCTGGCCGAGGAAGCGGATGAGGCGCTCGATGCCGTCGGCGTCCACCGGCATTTCCAGCTCCACCACCTCGTCCGGGCCGCCGAAGGCGAAGACGTGGCAGGGCCGTTTCTCGGCGTGGGCGGTGCGTACCGCCTCCAGCACGGTGGCCTTGGCCACGGCCTCGGCCCCTCCCTGCATGGAGCCGGAGGTGTCGACGCAGACCAGGATGGGTCCCATCTCCAGGCGCTTTTCCGGCTTGGGCTCGGGATGGGGACGCCAGACCAGGGCTTCGTGGAGGTGGGTTTCCTCCATGCGGTCGTCGTCCTCGTAGCAGAGCAGCGTCCGCTCGGCCCGGCGGGCGTGCCACACCAGGCGCAGGCGGGGGTGGCCGAGGAGCACGGCTTCCGCCGGCAGCATGCGGGCGATGCGGTCGGAACGGTAGATGGCGCGGGTTTCGCCGGGCAGCTCGGGTACCCGCACGGTGCGGGTTTCCGGGCGCTGGGCGGTGGCCTGTTCCATGACCTGGATGGTGGCCTGGCTGCTTTCGTCCGTCTCCTCGGTCTGCCGGGCGCGGCCCAGGCCGCGGATGATGGCGGCCAGCTCCGGCAGGCGTTCGAGGAGCTTCCTGATGCGCATCACGTCCTGCCAGCCGGCGGAACGCAGGAGGCCGCGGATGAGATCCCAGCGGGTGTTCTTGCCGCCGTCGGGGAGCAGACCGAAGACTTCCTTCAATTCGTCCATCTCGCCACAGCGCTCCTGCCAGTCGGCGGCGAAGGCTTCCAGGGCCATGCGGCGGGCGGCCTCGGGGGCGGCGCCCCGGTCCTGGTAGTCGACGATGAAGTCGATGTGGAAGAGGAGGCTCATCAGCACCGTGTCGGCCAGCTCCGGCTGGCCGGCACAGTAGCCGGCGATCTCCAGGTCGGCCATGGTGCCGGCGAGGCCGGCGGCGAGGCCGGGGTCCGGCCAGGGCCAGGTGGCGGCATCCGGCAGGGCGCCGTCCACCAGGGCGTCGCGCAGGCCGGCGAGGGTAGCGAGCCGGGGCTCCAGGGCGCCCTGGGCGTTGGTCAGCCCGCCCAGCCAGAGGGAGCGGGCGAGGTCGTCCAGGGCGGCGAGGCGGGCCTCCTGGGCCTCGAAGAGGAGGGGCCGGACGGCCGCTGCTTTCACGCCGCGTCGAGCTGGTCGAAGGCCACCGGCTCGGGCACCCGGCCGTCGTCCTCGGGCAGGCGGGGCAGGGCTTCGAAGCCGGCGCGGGCGGCCAGGGCCCGTTCCCGCAGGCCGGCGAGGGCGTCGGCGGTGGCGGCCAGGTGGGCGTCCACCCGGGCGGCCAGGGCTTCGTCCAGCCACAGGCTGGCGGCCCGGTAGGCGGCCAGGTCGGCCCGCTGGCCGGCCAGTTCGCCGGCGTAGGCGTCGATGCGGGCGAGCAGCCCGTCGATCTGGCCGGTGCGGGCGGCGATGTGGCAGGCGCCGTAGCGGCGCTTCCGGGCGTAGGTCATGCGCAGGGCGGCGGAGCCCCCCTTGGCGTCGCCGATCTGGTCGGCGATGTCCTCGGCCGAGAAGCGCAGGCGCCCGGATTCGTCGTAATCGAGATCGTTGGCCTGCAGCTCGGCGTCGAGCTGGGCCTGGAAGGCTTCCACCACTTTGGTCAGGCGCGGCGGCGAGAAGGCTTCGCGCACTCCCAGCCGGGCCTGCAGCCAGTCGGCGACGCCGGCCTGGCGGGAAGCGTCGGGGGCGGTGATCCAGGGCAGCAGCAGGAGATCCCAGAGGGCGACGCTGGTCCGCCCCTCGCTGGCGGCGGCCACCCGCAGGAGCCAGACGATCTTCACCCAGCGGCGGTCGGAGACGTAGATCTGTTCAGCCGCGAACTGGGCGCGCAACTCGGCCAGGGTGGCGACCACGGTCGGCGCCAGGGTCACGGCCGCTGCGGCGTCGGCCAGGGCGGCCAGGTCGTCGGGGGTCAGGGCGTCGGCGGATGCGGGCACGGCCCAGGCGGCGCCGGGATCGGCGTGGAGCAGGGCGGCGAAGCCGGCGGCGCTCACCGGCTCTACCGGGATGCGGGTGAGGAAGCGGTCGAAGAAGGCCTCCGCCACTTCGTCCTCGGGCACCTCATTGGTGGCGCCGATGGCGCTGATCAGCGGGCAGCGCAGCCGGCCGGCGCCGTTGTCGAATTCCCGCTCGTTGAGAAGCGTGAGCAGGGCGTTGAGGATGGCGCTGTTGGCCTTGAACACCTCGTCGATGAAGGCCACCGAGGCGTCGGGCAGGAAGCCGGCGGTATGGCGCTCATAGCGGTCCTCCTCCAGGGCCTGGATGGAGAGGGGGCCGAACAGTTCCTCGGGCACCGAGAAGCGGGTGAGCAGGCGCTCGAAATAGCGGCCGTCGCGGAAGACGGTGTGCAGGCGGCGGGCCAGCTCGCTCTTGGCGGTGCCCGGCGGGCCGATGAGCAGGGTGTGTTCGCCGGCCAGGGCGGTGAGGAGGCACAGGCGGACGCTCAGGCGGCGTTCCACCAGGCCGGCTTCGAGCTTGGCCACCAGCGTCGGCAGGCGGGAGCGCAGGTGGTCGAGGGGAGAGGGGGCGATCGTATCCATCGTGCAATCCTAGCAGTCCCGCGGGGGAATGACTTTGATCGATCTGAAACTAGCCGCCACCGCGCTGGGTGGCCCGATCCACGGCCTCGAGCAGGCGTTCCGCCGCCCCGGCCTCCCCCGCCATGACGGTCACCGTCACCAGCATGCGGGGCAGGGCCAGGCTGCCGATGCGGAGCGGACTTTCGGTGGCGAAATCGAAGCGCAGACAGGCGCCGTCCCGCGCCACGCTGGCCCAGCCGGCGCCGGATTCAATCTGCCCGGGAAAGGCGACTCCCAGGCTGCCGATGAATTCCGCCGGTGTGGCGGTCATGGTCCGCCGGGACTGCCCGCTCCAGGGATAGGCCAATGAGCCGCCGGCGACGGGGGGCCAGACGGCCAGTGCTTCGCCGTCCTTGAGGATGCGCCCGGCCCGGTCGTCGGGCGCCACGTAGGCGCCGTCCACCAGGACCAGGTGCGTGAGCCTGGGCGGCAGGCCGAAACCGTCCAGGGCGGCCTGGACGGTGGTTCCTTCCGCCAGCTCGACGTCCACCTTGTTGCCGACCTTGTGGGCTGGCAGGTAGTCGGTCAAGGTGGCGTAGAGCTTGAGGGTGATGCGCATGGCTTGCCGTCAGTTATGGGAAACGCCCTGCTGGCAGGCGATGTAGGCCTCGGCGACGCGGGTGGGGTTTTCCTTGAGGATTTCCTTCCACTTGCCCAGGCGAGTCTTGCCCTGGATCAGGCCGCGGAAGATGCCGACGTGGCTGGTGAGACCGATGGAGGTGGCGCCGACCAGCACGTCGTCCTTGAATTGCAGGCTGATGTAGCGGCCCTTCTCCTCGTCAGCGGCTTCCACGCCGTCGCCGCCCTTGACCCCTTGCCATTCCCCGAAGGAGGAGGAGATCATGCCCATGGAGTCGAGGACGTTGATGGGCAGGACGCCGGGCAGGACGGCCTTCTGGCCGGCCATGTTGAGGGCGGCGACACGGGCCTGGTCGGCGGCGTTGGGCTGGATCGCGGACACCAGGTGGGCGCCGGTGAACAGGTCCGGCGCCTCGGCCACGTCGCCGGCGGCGTAGATGCCCGGCACCGAGGTCTGCATGCCGAGATCCACCAGGATGCCCTTGGCCACGTGCACCGGGGTGCCATCGAGGAAGTGCACGTTGGGGGCGACGCCGGCGGCGACGATGATGAGGTCGCAGGGCACCTGCTCGCCGGAGGAGCGCGTGGCCACCACGGGGGCGTCGCTGCCCGGGTCGATGCGCTGGACGCCGGTGGAGGTGGCCACCCGCACGCCCTGCTTCTGCACCCAGCGCTTGATCATGGAGCCGGCCTCGGGCGTCATCATGCGGGGCACCATGCGGTCGCCCATTTCCACCACGGTGAGTTGGACGCCGCGCTTGACCAGGGCTTCCATGATGATGCAGCCGATGAAGCCGGCACCCAGTTGCAGCACCCGCGAGCCGGGCTTGGCCAGGTCGGCGATGGCGCGGGCGTCGTCGAGGGTCCAGCAGGTCTGGACCTGGGGCAGGTCCACGCCGGGGATGGGCGGGCGCACCGGGTGCGAGCCGGTGGCGATGAGCAGGCGGTCGTAGGTTTCGAAATGGCCGTCGGCGAAGAGCGCCTTCTGCGCCTGCGTGTCGAGGGACACGGCCCGGCCGCGCAGCTCGCGGATGCCGAGCTTGGCGAAGTGGTCAGCGGTCTTGCGCAGGTGGGTGCCCTTTTCGTCGATGTTCCCTTCCAGCAGGTAGGGAATCGCCATGCGGGAATAGGGCGGTTCGTTTTCGCTGCCTGCCATGACGACTTCGCCGGCGGGATCGGCGCGGCGCAGGGTTTCGGCGGCCACGACACCGGCAGGGCCGTTGCCTAGAATGAGATATTTCATATCAGGTCTCCTGAAGGGCCGCCCCGAAGGGGGCCTGCGCCCCCCCGGGGGGCAGCGAACATAGTGAGCAGGGGCTGTTTCATTTCAGTCCTCGCTGGAGTCCAAGACGAAGACGCCCGCCGGGGGCGGGCGCCGCTCCACCCGGCCCGCCAGGGGCGGGATCGGGTGGCGGTTACGGATTACAGGCCGAGACGGGCCTTGGTATCGGCGGTGGGCACGCCCTCGGCGTCCCAGCCCCGCACCTGGTAGTAGATCGGCAGCATTTCCTCGACGTGGCTGACCACGCCCTTGGCCGGACCGGTCTTGCAGGCTTCGGTCTTGAGGCGCGGCGGCAGGTCGTCGTCCTTCTTGGTGAAGCCGGCCTTGAGGTTATAGAGCTTCTCCAGGTTCCAGATGCGCTCGCCGACCACGGCCAGCTTCTCCATCGACCAGTCGCCCTCGCAGGCGGCCTGGAGCTGGGGCTGCACGTCGGCCACGGTCCAGGCGAAGGAGGTGAACAGGCAGACGCCGGCGGCGTCGAAGATGGTGGTGGCGTCCTGGAAGGCCTTGACCAGCTCCGGCTTGCCTTCGGTGGCGGTGGGCTCGGTCTTGACCGGGATGCCCAGCACTTCGGAAGCGACGGTGTAGCCGCGCACGTGGCAGGCGCCGCGGTTGGAGGTGGCGTAGTTGAGGCCGATGCCCTGGATGCCGCGGCCGTCGTAGGCGGGGAATTCCTGGCCCTTGACGCTCATGGACAGCTCGGGGTGGCCGTACTTGGCGCACAGGCGCTTGGAGCCGAGGGCGACTTCCTTGCCGAAGCCTTCGCCGCGGGCGGTGATCTCGGCCAGGTAGGCCAGGGCCTTGGCGGAACCGAAGGGGGCTTCGATGCCGATCTGCTCCTTGGTGAGGACGCCCATTTCGTACAGTTCCATGACCGCACCGACGGTGGCGCCGAAGGTGATGGGGTCCATGCCGTCCTCGTTGCACAGCATGTTGGCGTACTGGAGGGCTTCCAGGTCGCCCACGCCGTTGGCGGCGCCCAGCGCCCAGGCGGCTTCGTACTCGAGGCCGCCGGAAGCGCCCCAGTACTTCGGGTTGTTGGCGACGGTGAAGTGGCCCTTGTCCATCTGGGAGACACGGCCGCAGGCGATGGTGCAGCCGAAGCAGGCCTGGTTGGCGATGAGGTGCTTCTTGCCGTCGGTGGGCCGTACCTCGTGCATGGCTTCGGCGGAAATCTTGGAGGCTTCCTCGAACTGCACGTCGCGGTGGTTGCGGGTGGGCAGGGCGCCGACCTCGTTGATCACGTTCATCAGCACCTGGGTGCCGTAGGTGGGCAGGCCCTGGCCGGTGACGGCGTTGTCGGCGAGCACCTTCTTGGCGGCCTGGGTGGCCTGCAGGAAGGCGCCGAAGTCCTTGACCCCGGAAACACCCTTGGTGCCGCGCAGGGCGACTGCCTTGAGGTTCTTGGAACCCATCACGGCGCCGACGCCGGAACGGCCGGCGGCCCGGTGCAGGTCATTGACGATGCAGGAGAAGAGCACCTGGTTCTCGCCGGCGCGGCCGATGGAGGAGATGCGGATCTGCGGGTCCTGGTGGGCCGCCTTGATCATCTCTTCGGTTTCCCAGGTGGTCTTGCCCCACAGGTGGGAGGCGTCGCGCAGCTCGGCCTTGTCGTTCTCGACATAGAGATAGACGGGCTTGGGCGACTTGCCTTCGAAGATGATCATGTCCCAGCCGGCGAACTTCAGCTCGGCGCCGAAGAAGCCGCCCGAGTTGGAGCAGGCGATGGCGCCGGTCAGCGGGCCTTTGGTGATGACGGTGTAGCGACCGCCGGTGGAGGCCATGGTGCCGGTCAGGGGGCCGGTGGCCATGATCATCTTGTTGTCCGGGGACAGCGGATCGACCTTGGGGTCGGTCTCTTCGAACAGGTACTTGGTGCCCAGGCCGCGGGAGCCGATGTACTCGTCGGCCCACTTCATGTTCAGGGGTTCGGCGGTGCAGGTGCCGGCGGTCAGGTTGACGCGAAGGATTTTACGGTTCCAGCTCATGGTTCACTCCTCAGGCAGCGGCAGGCATGGACTTGGCGGCCCAGGCGCGCATGCGGTCCAGGCCGGTCCAGTCCGCATCGATATAGGTGATGGCGCCGGTGGGGCAGGCCTTGGCGCAGGCGGGGTCGCCGCCGCAGAGGTCGCACTTCTGGACCTTGCCCACGTCGGACATGTAATTGACGGTGCCGAAGGGGCAGGAAATGGTGCACACCTTGCAGCCGACGCAGGTGGCTTCCTTCACCACCTTGGCGCCGGTGGCCGCGTCGAGGACGATGGCTTCCACCGGGCAGGAGTGCATGCACCAAGCCTCGGAGCACTGGGTGCAGGTATAGGGAACCTTGCGCCCCTCATGCTCGAAATTGAAGACCTTGATGCGGGACTTGGAGGGGTTGATGGCACCGGTGTGCTCGTACGAGCATGCCATCTCGCACTGCAGGCAGCCAGTGCACTTGACCGGATCGATATGAAGCGACTTTTGCATGACGTCTCCTCGACGGTGTTTGTATGGATCGCTGAGTTAGGCCGCGATTACAGGCAATGACGCGTTATCAACCCTGGTCCGGCGGCCCGGCCGGAGCAGGGGTGCAAAAATTATGCCCCATTTTTGCAGGGGGGTCGGCATGGTGCTCAACTCCCTCAGCCAAGACGCACTTCATTGAATTTTCGAGGATTTCAAAAACTTCCCCCGGTCGTCGCTGCGCCAAGGCCGGGTGCTCAAGCTTGGAGCAGTTGTAAATAATCGATACAGGCGAGCTGCCGGGAGGGGGTGCAACCGGCGCATCCGTGGGACCAATGAGCACGGCCATGCGCCACCTCGTCCCCGTCCGGACCGGGGGCGACCCCTCCCGGCAGGAAACTCGTGCTGCTTAGAAAACGAATGCCCCGCCTTGGTTCAACCCGCCGGTCGAACGGGCGCGCTCAACCCAGCAGTTGCCGCAGGACGGCCAGGACCAGAAGGGTATAGAACGCCGCCACCAGGTCATCGGCCATGACGCCGAAGCCATTCTTGACGTGGTCGTCGAAATACTTGGCCGGCTGCGGCTTGACGATGTCGAAGAAGCGGAAGAGGGCGAAGGCGGCGGCCTGCCAGAGGAATTCGCCGGGCGTCATAAGCAGGACGATCCAGAAGGGGACGATCTCGTCCCAGACGATGCTGCCGTGGTCCGGGTCACCCAGGGCGCGGCCGGCGGTGTCGATGGCCCAGAAGCCGACCACGTAGGCGGCGGCGAAAAAGCCCGCCAGGGCGAGGTCGCCGAAATGGGGGCGGAAAAGGCTGAAGGTGAGCCAGGCGAAAAGAGTGCCGACGGTGCCCGGCGCCCATTGGGACAGGCCGCTGCCGCAGCCGCAGGCGATGAAATGGGCGGGGTGGGCGAGGAGGAATTTCAGGCTGGGCGGCTGGGTGGCCACGGTTCACCCCCGACAGAAATGATCGAAGCCCCGGTGGTCAAAGGCCACTGGGTTGCCGTCGGGATCATAGACCGTCACCTCGCCGGCGGGGCCGGCCTGCATCTCGCCGATGCACCAGAGGGGCAGTTCCAGGTCGGCGGCTATCTGAGCGATGGCCTGGCGCTGGCCCGTGGGGGCGGTGAAGCACAGCTCGTAGTCGTCGCCGCCGGCCAGCTGGCAATCCAGGGCAAGGGCCCGGGGAATGGCCTCCGGCGTCGGCCCCTTGGGCAGGAGGGGCAACTGGACCAGGCGCACCGCCGCCTTGAGGCCGGAACGTTCGGCGATGTGGCCAAGGTCGGCCAGCAGCCCGTCGGAAATATCGATGGCGGCGCTGGCGATGCCGCCCAGGGCCTGCCCCAGCTTCACCCGGGGCCGCGGCTTTTCCAGGGCGGCCAGGCAGAGGCGGTGCCAGGGCTCGGGCAGGTCCACGCGGCCCTGCAGGTGGGCGAGACCGAGGGCGGCCAGACCGGGCCGACCGGAAACCCAGATGTCGTCGAGGACTTGAGCCCCGTCCCGGCGCAGGGCCCAGCCGGGGGCCACTTCCCCCAGGGCGGTGATGCACAGGTTGAGGGGGCCGCGGGTGGTGTCACCACCCACCACGTCCACGCCGTACTCGGCGGCACAGGCGAAGAAACCTTCCGCGAAGGCGGCGATCCAGGCCTCGTCGGCCTCGGGCAGGCTGCCGGCGAGCAGCGCCCAGCGCGGGGTGGCGCCCATGGCGGCGAGGTCGGAGACGTTCACCGCCAGGGCCTTCCAGCCCAGGTTGCGGGGGTCGGCGTCAGGGTAGAAATGGGTGCCGGCCACCAGCATGTCGGTGGTGACCGCCAGTTGCCTGCCGGGGGTCGGCTGCAGCAGGGCGCAGTCGTCGCCGGGGCCGAGGACGGCTCCCGGCGTCGGCCGGGTGAAATACTTGTCGATGAGGGCGAATTCGGAAACCCGGGCACCCGTCATCAGCGCCCCTGCTTCTTGGCCTCGACTTCCGCCTTGCGCAGTTCCGCCGCCAGCTTGTCGAGGACGCCATTGACGTAGCGATGGCCGTCGGTGCCGCCGAAGGCCTTGGCCAGTTCGATGGCCTCGTTGATGACGACCCGGTAGGGGGTTTCCGGGTGGTTGGCGAGTTCGAAGGCGCCCACCAGCAGGATGCAGGCTTCGACGGGCGAGAGCTCGTCGAAGGCCCGGTCGATGTGGGCGGCAAGCTGACCGGCGAGGGTTTCCCGCTGGGCGAGGACGCCGCGTACGACCTTCAGGCAGAAGGCCTTGTCGGCCTTCTCGAAACCCTCCAGTTCGGGGAGATAGGCCTCGATGGCCGCCTCGTCCTGGCCGCCGACGCGCCACTGGTAGAGGCCCTGGAGGGCGAACTCGCGGGCGCGGCGACGGGCGGACTTGGCCGGCGCCTTGGCGGCGGCTTGGGGCTTATCGGTCATCGGCAAGGGCTTTCAGGAGATTGGCCATTTCCACGGCGGCCTGGGCGCAGTCGCTGCCCTTGGGCTGCATGCGGGCCAAGGCCTGGTCGTCGTTCTCGCAGGTGAGGATGCCGTTGGCCACCGGCACGCCGGTGTCGAGCTGGACTTCCATGACGGCCCGGCAGGCATCGTTGGAGACCACCTCGAAGTGATAGGTCTCGCCCCGGATCACGGCGCCCAGGGCGATGAGGGCATCGTAGCGGCCGCTCTGGGCCATGGTCTGCAGCACCAGGGGGATTTCCAGGGCGCCGGGGACGGTGGCGATGGCCATGTCGGCGTCGGCGACGCCCAGGCGCTTCAGTTCGGCGACGCAGGCGGAGAGCAGCCCTTCGCAGACGTCCTGGTTGAAGCGGCTCATGCAGATGCCGACGCGGACACCGGCGCCCTTGAGATTGCTGTCGTATTCGTAGATGTTGTCGAAGCGGGGCATGTCAGATATCCGCGGGAGAGGTGACGAAGCCGGTGACCTCCAGGTCGAAGCCGGTCATGGAGGGCATGCGGCGCGGGCTGGAAAGCAGCCGCATCTTGGTGACGCCGAGGTCGCGCAGGATCTGGGCGCCGATGCCGTAGGTACGCGGATCCCACTTGGCCTGGCCCTTGGGGGCGGCGCCCGTGAGGCGGGCGAGGAGGGCCTCGCCATCTTCCGGCCGGTGCATGAGGACGATGACGCCGTGGCCCTTGGCGGCGATGGCGGCCTGGGCCTGGTCGATGGAGAAGGATTGCTGCTTGCTGCCGGGATCGAGGAAATCGAGGACCGAAAGGGGCTCGTGCACCCGCACGAAGGTTTCCTCCCCCGCCGGGATGGTGCCCTTGACCAGGGCCAGGTGGGTGGCTCCGGAGGCGCGGTCCACGTAGGCGTTGAGGGTGAATTCGCCGTGGGCGGTCTGGATGGGCTTGCTGGTCACCCGCTCCACCAGCTTTTCCGAGGCGGCCCGGTAGTGGATGAGGTCGGCGATGGTGCCGATCTTGAGGCCGTGCTGCTTGGCGAACTCCAGCAGTTCCGGCAGGCGGGCCATGGTGCCGTCGTCGTTCATGATCTCGCAGATCACGGCGGCCGGCTCGAGGCCGGCCATGCCGGCCAGGTCGCAGCCGGCTTCGGTGTGCCCCGCCCGCACCAGCACGCCGCCTTCCCGGGCGGTGATTGGGAAGACGTGACCCGGCTGCACGATGTCGTCGGCGGTGGCGTTCTTGGCTACCGCCACCTGGATGGTGCGGGCCCGGTCGGCGGCGGAGATGCCGGTGGTGACGCCTTCCGCCGCCTCGATGGAGACGGTGAAGGCGGTGCCATAGACGGTACCGTTGTTGCGCGCCATCTGGGACAGGCCGAGGCGCTTGCAACGGGCCTGGGTGAGGGTCAGGCAGATGAGGCCGCGGCCGAACTTGGCCATGAAGTTGATGGCTTCCGGCGTGATGTGCTCGGCGGCCATGACCAGGTCGCCTTCGTTCTCGCGGTCCTCCTCGTCCACCAGGACGACCATGCGGCCGGCCCGGAGCTCGGCGACGATCTCGTCGGTGGTGGAAATGGCGGGATGCATCGGGGCCATACTAGCTTTCGGGGTTGAGCAGCCGCTCGCAGTAGCGGGCAATGAGATCCACCTCCAGGTTCACCTTGCTGCCCGGCTGCAGGCGGTGCAGGGTGGTGTTCTCCAGGGTGTGGGGAATGAGGTTGATGGTGAAGTCCGTCCCTTTGACCATGTTGGTGGTGAGACTGGTTCCGTCCACCGCGATGGAGCCCTTGCGGGCGATGTACTTGGCCAGTTCCCCGGGGGCGCGGATCTCCAGCAGGCGATTGTCCCCCACCGGGTCGAAGCGCAGCACCTCGCCCACACCATCCACGTGGCCCGAGACCAGGTGGCCGCCGATGACGTCGGAGAGGCGCAGGGCCTTCTCCAGGTTGACCGGGCCGGGGGCGTCGAGGCCGACGGTGCAGGCCAGGGTTTCCGGCGAGACGTCCACCATGAAGCAGTTGCCTTCCTTGCCCACCACGGTGAGGCAGACGCCGTTATGGGCGATGGAGTCGCCGAGGGCGACGTCATCGATGCCGAGCCGGCCGGCCTCGACGGTGAGGCGGACACCGGCCTCGCGGGCGGTGATATGGGTGATGCGGCCGACGGCGGCGACGATTCCGGAAAACATGGCGAGGTGACGGGAAAAGGGGGAGGCGATTTTACCATGGCCACCGGTGCCGGGCGCTCCGTCGGTTCACCTCCGGCGCAAGAATGGAGGCATAATTGCGCTCTTCGCATTCTGACCGACTGCCCGAGCCGCCCGTCCCCCATGCGCGCGCCCACTCCCTTCCCTTCCGTCTCTCCGGCCCTGTTGACCGGGAATGCGGACATCGACCAGGAGCACCGCCTGCTACTCGGGATCATGGGGCGGCTGCGCGAGATCTGTGCCGATTTCCTCGCCCGGGACGACTGCCATGGCTGCCCCCATCATGCGGAACATCGCTGCGACAACGCCCTGGTGGAAACCCTGGGGGACCTTCTGATGTTCCTGGTGGACCATTTCCGCACCGAGGAAGACCTCATGCGGACAGGGCGCGCCACCCTCGTCGACCGGGATCTGTGCGAGTTGCACAAGGAAGACCACGCCGCCATTTCGCACACCGTCCAGCGCATCGTCGCCAGCCTCGATCCGGCAAGGACGGCCGCCCATATCCGCCAGCTCGACGAATTGCTGGTGCGCTGGGTGGAGAACCACATCAAGGTTCACGACCAGGTGCTGGTGCGCATGCTGCAGCCACAGCCCGCCGCCTGACCCCTTCCCCTCGCTCCTTCAACCTCAACGGCGCTGGCCGTCTTCCTTGTCGTGCCCGCGATTTTGGCGCTCGTCGCGGGGCTGGCCGCCGGGCCGGGCTTCCGGACCGGGCATGCGCCGCTCCCCCGGCGAGGCTTCCCGCCCCGGGGTCGGCATCGGCACCGCTGCCGGCTGGGGCACGCGCATCGGCTGGACCGGCGGCG
>DAINDE010000023.1:0-61257 GCA_036732025.1 Rhodocyclaceae bacterium | reverse complement strand
GGGAATTGACGTTCTCGTCGTCCTTGGTGAAGTCGAGGCCGCCGCGCAGGCACTCATAGACGGCGCGGCCGTAGTTCTTGGCGGAGAGACCGAGCTTGGGTTTGATGGTGCAGCCGAGCAGGGGACGGCCGTACTTGTTCAGTTTGTCCCGTTCCACCTGGATGCCGTTGGGGGGGCCGCCGCAGGTCTTGACGTAGGCGATGGGGAAGCGCACGTCCTCCAGGCGCAGCGCCCGCACGGCCTTGAAGCCGAAGACGTTGCCCACCAGGGAGGTGAACACGTTGACCACCGAGCCTTCCTCGAAGAGGTCGATGGGATAGGCGACGAAGGCATAGAAGGCGTTGTCGTCGCCGGGCACGTCCTCGATGCGGTAGGCGCGGCCCTTGTAATAGTCGAGATCGGTGAGGAGGTCGGTCCACACCGTCGTCCAGGTGCCGGTGGAGGATTCGGCGGCGACGGCGGCGGCGGCTTCCTCGCGGTCGACGCCGGGTTGCGGGGTGATCTTGAAGCAGGCCAGGATATCGGTGTCCTTGACCTGGTAATGGGGTTCCCAGTAGGTGCTGCGATATTCCTTCACGCCAGCGCTATAGGTCTTTGCGGCCATTGCTTGTCTCCTGTGTTTGTGTGTGCAGCTTTGATGGCTGAACTATAGGGACTTGTACGTATAATAAAAGTAACGAATTTTTATGGGTGCTATAAGGTATAACTTATGGCTTGGCATCTGACCCTGCGGCAACTGGAAGTGTTCGAGGCGGTGGCGCGCCACCTGTCCTTTTCCCGGGCGGCGGAGGAGCTGTTCCTGACGCAGCCGGCAGTGTCGATGCAGGTCAAGCAGTTGGAGGACAGCGCCGGCCTGCCCTTGGTCGAGCAGTCCGGCAAGCGCATCCAGTTGACCGAGGCCGGCGTGCTCATGGCCCAGGTGGCGCGGCGGGTGGCCGGCGAATTGCGCCAGGCGGGGGACGCCCTGGCCGCCCTCAAGGGCCTGGAGGCCGGCACCCTGGCCATCGCCGTGGTCTCCACCGCCATTTATTTCGCCCCCCACCTGCTGGCCAGCTTCAGCGACCGCCACCCCGGCGTGCGCGTGCGTCTGTTCGAGGCCAACCGGGAGCAGGTGTTGCGGCTACTGGCGGAAAACGAGGTGCAACTGGCAGTGATGGGGGAGCCGCCGGAAGGCAGCGGCCTCGAAGCGGACTACTTCGCCGACCATCCCCTGGGCATCGTGGCGGCGCCGGACCATCCCCTGGTGTCCCGGCCGGCACTGGAGGCGGCGGACCTGGCCGGCGAGGTCTTCGTCATGCGGGAAGCCGGCTCCGGCACGCGGCGGACCATGGAGCGCTTCTTCGCCGACCGCGGCGTGGCGGTGCGCGCGGGCATGGAGATGGCCAGCAACGAGACGGTCAAGCAGGCGGTGATGGCCGGGCTCGGACTCGGCTTCCTGTCCCTGCACACGGTGGGACTGGAGCTGGCCAGCGGGCGCCTGCGGGTGCTCGACGTCGCGGGCCTGCCGGTACGCCGCCGCTGGAACCTCTGCGCCCGCCGGGACCGCCTGCTCTCCCCGGCGGCCCTGGCCTTCCGCCAATTCATCGTCGAGCGCGGGGCCGACTTGCTGCTCGACGGCGTTATCGGCGACCGGGTGCGAACGTCCCGGCCGGAAGGCAGGCTGGCAAAATCGTAGCCCAGCCCCGGGGAAACCCGATTGGCATCAGCGGTTGGCAATGGCATTATCTTGGCTATGCTGATAGCAAGGCCGGCCTGGGCCGGCCGGGAAGGGTGAAGCATGGGTGTCGTGAATGCGAACTGGGGGTTGGGGCAGCGCCTGGTGCTGACGATCTTCCTGGCCTTGCTCCCGGCCTTCGGCCTGCTGGCCTTGTCGGCCGGGGAGGAGCGTACCCAGGCCGAGGAAGCCGCCCGCAACCAGGTGGGGCAACTCGCTGCCGTCTTTGCCGAGCGCCAGAGCCGGATCCTCGACCAATCCCGGCAGTTGCTGGAAGTGCTGACCTCGGTGCCGGTGGTGCGCGATCCGGAACTGACGGGGCGCTGCAGCGAGGTCTTCGCCCGGATTCGTTCCCTCAACACGGTCTACGGCAACCTGGGGATGGCCGATCCCCAAGGCAACGTCCGCTGCAGTGCTTTGCCCTTCAAGCCGGGGCTGAATGTCGCGGACCGCTCCTGGTTCGTGCGGGCCCGGGACGGGCGGGCGTTCGCGGTGGGGGACTACCTGGTAGGGCGAATCTCGGGCTTGCCCAGCCTGACGGTCTCCTTGCCGGTGATGGGGGAAAAGGGCGAGTTGTTGGGCGTTCTCTTTGCCGCCATCGACCTGGCACGATTTCTCGAGGTCGCCGACGGCATGGCCATGCAGCCGGGTTCCGTCGTCGCCATGGTCGATGCCGATGGCGTCCTGTTGGCCCGCTATCCGAAAGCGCCGGAGGCGTCGCCGGGCCAGCGGGTGGCGGCCAACGACGAGTTGGCGGCGCTGCTGGCCAGTACTTGCCGGGGTTACGTCGAGTTCGTCGGCCTCGACGGCGTGTCGCGGGTCAACGCCGTCGAACCCCTGCGTTTCCTGGAGGACGGGCGCTGCGTCCATCTCCGGGTCGGCGTCCCCCGGCAAGCGGTCTACGGGCCCGTCGAGAGCCGCCTGCTGAGAAATATGGCGGCCATGAGCCTGGTGGCCGCGCTGGCCGGACTGTTGGCCTGGTTCGGTACCCGCCTGCTGATCCGCCGGCCGGTGCAGGCCCTGGCGACGGCCGCCGCGAGCCTGGAACAGGGCGACCTGCGGGTGCGGACGGGGCTGGGGGGCGTGGCCGGCGAGCTGGGGGTGCTGGCCGCGGCTTTCGATCGCATGGCCGAAGGCATCGAACAGCGGGAAACCCGCCTGATCGCCGCCGATCGCGCCCTGACTCGGGCCAATCGCGCGCTCACCGTCCTCAGCGCCGGCAACCGTACCATGCTGCGGGCCGACGACGAGCAACGCCTGCTGGACGAGATGTGCCGCATGATCGTGGAGCGGGGAGGCTATGCCATGGCCTGGGTCGGCTTTGCGGCAGGGGAAAGCGGCATCGTTCCGGCGGTGCAGCACGGCGGGCGGATCAGCGGTATCGATCCGCGCTGCCTGACCCGCGACGAGGTCGCCTCCGACATCGCGCCGGCGGGGCGGGCCATGCGGGAAGGGACGCCTGCCCTCTATCGCATCGGCACGCCGGGGCGCCCCCTGTCCTGCATGGTGGAGAACGGCACCCGGTCGGCGCTGGCGTTGCCCCTGCTCAACGGCAAGGGCGCTCTGGGGGTGGTCTGCATCTATTCGGTGGAGGATGACGCCTTCGATGCCGGCGAGATCGAACTGCTCAGCGAGGCGGCGGCGGACCTCGCCTATGGCATCGGCCGCCTGCGCGACCAGGCGCGGCGGCGGGAGGCGGAGGAGGCCAACCGGCTGAAGTCGGAGTTCCTGGCCAACATGTCCCACGAGTTGCGGACGCCGCTCAATGCCATCATCGGTTTCTCGGAGGTGTTGCGGGACGGCCTGCTGGGCGACGTACCGGCCCAGCAGCGGGAATACCTGGACGACATCTTCACCAGCGGCCACCATCTCCTTTCCCTCATCAACGACATCCTCGACCTGTCCAAGGTCGAGGCCGGCATGATGACCGTCGAGCTGGAACGGGCCGAGGTCGCGCCGCTCCTCGCCGGCAGCCTGTCGGTGATCCGTGAAAAGGCGGCGGTCCACCGCATTGCCCTGGCCGAGGAGGTGCAGCCGGGGCTGCCGCCCCTGGTGGCGGATGTCAGGAAGATGCGGCAGATCGTCTACAACCTGTTGTCCAATGCCGTCAAATTCACTCCGGACGGGGGGCGGGTGACTCTGCGGGCGCGGCGTGTCGATCGCGCGGCGGTGACCGGCTGGCACACGGACGCGCCCACCAGCCTGGGGTTGGTCCTGCCCGCGGGCGAGAGCGAGGAATTCCTGGAAATCGCCGTCGAGGACAGCGGCATCGGCATCGAGCCGGAAGACGCCGCCCGTCTTTTCCAGCCCTTCAGCCAGCTCGACGCTTCCCTCTCCCGGCGCTACGAAGGCACCGGCCTGGGGCTGGTGATGGTGATGAAGATGGTCCGTCTCCTCGGCGGGGCGGTGGCCCTCGCCAGCCGTCCCGGTGTCGGCAGCGTCTTTACCATCTGGCTGCCGTGGCGGAAGGCCGAATCCGCGGCCGCTTCGAGCCCCGTTCCCGCCGCCGCCGCTGCCTCCGCTGCGGCGGGACCGGTGCTGGTGGTCGAGGACGATGAGGCTGCCGGGGAACTTTCGCGCCTGCTCCTGGCCGAGGAGGGGCTGACCGTCGTTCAGGCCAGGAGCGCCGAGGCCGCCCTGGCGCTGCAGCCGAGCCTGCAACCGGTTCTCATCGTCCTCGACATCCTGTTGCCGGGCATGGGAGGCTGGGACTTCCTGGAAAGAATACGGCGGGCGGGCAACCCCTGGTCGGCAGTACCGGTGCTGGTCGTCTCCATCGCCGCGGAGAGCGGGCCGGAAGCCTTGCCGGTGGCCGTCCGGGTACTGCAGAAGCCGGTGGCCCGGGAGGACTTTCTCGAAGCCCTGGGGAGCTTCGGCCTGGGCCGTGGCAACGGGGCCGGGGGAGGCGGGAAATGAACGCCCGGGTGCTGGTCGTCGAAGACAATCCGGCCAATATGAAGCTGGCCGTCCTCGTCCTCGAACGGGCCGGCTACGAGGTCATCGTGGCCACTGACGCCCCGGTCGGCCTGGCCCTGGCCCGGGAGCGCCGGCCCCACCTGATCCTCATGGACATCCAGTTGCCCGGCATGGATGGCCTGGAAGCAACACGGCGCCTGAAGGAGGACCCGGCGCTGAAGGGCATTCCGGTGATCGCCCTCACCGCCTTCGCCATGCGGGGCGACGAGGCGCGCATCCGCGCCGCCGGGTGCGACGACTACATTGCCAAGCCGATCCAGTACCGCGACCTCCTGGAAAGGGTGGCGCGCCTGCTGGCGGAACGAGGAGCCTGACGCCATGGGAACAACGGAAATCCTGGTCGTGGATGACGACCCCAACAACCGGAAATTGCTGATGACCCTGTTGCGGGCGGATGGCTTCGCCGTCCGCTGCGTCGACTCCGGTCCGGCCGCCCTGGCGGCGGTCGCCGATTCCCCGCCGGGGCTGGTGCTCCTCGACCTGATGATGCCGGGCATGGACGGTTTTGAAGTGGCGCGCCATCTGCTGTCCGGGGAAGCCACCCGCGCCATCCCCGTGGTGATGATCACGGCCCTCAACGACGAAGCATCGCGGGGGCGCCTGGCGGCGGCGGGCATCACGCGGGTGGTCACCAAGCCCGTGGATCGCTGGGAACTCCGCTCGGTCATTCGGGAGGCGCTGGCTTCCCCCGGGGGGGAGCAATGAGCGGCGCCGCCCGGCACGCCGAATCGCCGCGCCAGCGGCTGGAGCGGCAGATTCGCCTCTACCGCATGCTCAGCCGGATCAACCGCGCCATCGTGCGGGAACGCAATCCCTACGAGCTCTACGAAACCCTGTGCCGCATCGCCGTCGAGGAGGGACGGCTGGCCTTCGCCTGGGTTGGGCTTGCCGATCCGGTCGGTGGTCGTCTGACGCCGGTGGCTCGGGCCGGGGCGGTGCCGGATCTGAGCGCAGAGCGGCCCCTCGTCGGCGGTGGCAGCGATCCGGCCGGTACCGCTGTCGGCGAAGACCGGCTATGCGTGGTCAACGACCTGGCGGCTGCGACTGACAGTGACGCCTGGGCAACGGCGATGGCCGAGGGCGGCATCGGCGCCCTGGCGGCGGTGCCCCTGCGCCTGGAAGGCCGCTGCATCGGCGTGCTGGTCACTGGGGCCGGGGAGGCCGGCTATTTCCGGAGCGAGGAAATCCAGCTTCTGACCGAGATGGCCGACGACGTCTCCTTCGCCCTCGACGGCATGCGGCGGGAAGAGCAGCGCGCCGTCGCCGAAACGAAGATCCAGTATCTCGCCTATTACGATCCCCAGACCGGCCTGCCCGGCGGCGTCCTATTCGGGGAGCGGCTGGCGGCGGCCTGCAAGGCAGCGGCGGGAAAGGAACTGGCCGTGATGGTGGTGACGCTGCGCAACTACCATGGCATCCTCCAAGTGCTCGGCCAGGCCGCCGGTTTCCTCCTGGCCCGCACCGTCGCCGAGCGCCTTGAGCGCCTGCGGCCCACCACCGTTGTCGGCCGCCTCAGCGAATCCGAGTTCGCCCTCTTCGTCGAAGGCGGCGACGCGCTCCACCTTGTGGAGGAAACCGCCTGGCAAGTCCATGGCGCCCTCGCCCGGGCCATCGCCGTCGAGGGGCAGGAAGTATTCCTCAATCCTTTCGTCGGTATCGCCCTCTCGCCCCGCGACGGAGACGCCGCGGTCTCCCTCAAGGCGGCCCGCATCGCGGCGACGGTGGATACCCAGGACAATGGGAGCTGCTGCCGCTTCTTCGTCGCCGACATGGATCTCAACCAGCGCCGTCGCCTGGACCTGGAGGCGACCCTGCGGCGTGCCGTCGACGGTGGGGAGTTCATTCTCCATTACCAGCCCCAGGTGGATCTGGCGACCGGCCTCATCGTCGGTGTCGAGGCCTTGCTGCGCTGGGACCGGCCCGGCCAAGGACTGGTGCCGCCGGCGGATTTCATCGCCCTCCTTGAGGGAACCGGGCTGATCGTTCCGGTCGGTCGCTGGGTCGTCGAAGAAGCGTGTCGGCAGGGACGCCGGTGGCAGGATGCCGGGTTGCCGCCGGTCCGCGTTGCCGTGAACCTCTCGGCCCGCCAGTTCCAGGAAGGGGATGTCGGTTCCCTGGTGCGCCAGGCCCTGGCGGCGGCGGCACTGGAACCCCGCTGGCTGGAACTGGAGATCACCGAAAGCGTCGTCCTGCTCAATGCCGAGACGGTCATCCGCACCCTGGACGAACTCAAGGCCATCGGCGTCACCCACGCCCTGGACGACTTCGGCACCGGCTACTCCTCCCTCAGTTACCTGCAGCGGCTCCCCGTTTCCCGCCTCAAGGTCGATCGCAGCTTCGTCGCCCACATCACCTCGGAACCGAGCGACGCGGCCATCGTCCGCGCCGTGGTGGGGATGGCCCACAGCCTGGGGCTCAAGGTCATTGCCGAGGGCGTGGAGAGCGAGGGGCAACTGGGCTACCTGCGGGGTCTCGGCTGCGACGAGATGCAGGGCTACTACTGCAGCCGGCCGTTGCCGCCGGCGGGAATTGCGGCGCTTCTGGAGGAAGGGCGGGCCCTGGTTCCCCCGGCGGCCGACGGTGCGCCGGAACGGGTTCTCCTGGCGGTGGACGACGAACCCCACATCCTTTCCGCCTTGCGGCGGTTGTTGCGTGGCAGCGGTATCCGCGTGTTGGCCGCCACCACGGCCCAGGAGGGATTTCAGCTCCTGGCGACCCAGGCCGTCGGGGTGGTGTTGTGCGACCAGCGCATGCCGGAGATGACCGGCACCGAATTCCTGCGGCGGGTACGGGATCTCTATCCGGCCATAGTGCGTATCGTTTTTTCCGGCTATACGGAACTCAATTCCATCCTCGACGCCGTCAACCGGGGCGCGGTCTACAAGTTCATCACCAAACCGTGGGAAGACAAGGCCCTCGTCGATTCGTTGCTGGACGCCTTTCGCATGCACGAGATGGAGCGGGAGAACCGCGAACTCTCCCAGCGCCTGCAGGCCATCCTTGCCCAGCCGCCCGAGGCGGGCGGCTGACCGCCTGTCGGCCGCCTCGGGGCGTCAGATGCTCCACCAGCTCAGCAATACGCTCAGGATGGCGGCCGAGATGATCATCAGGCCGATCCACGCCGCCACCCCGGCCATGGTCACCATGTTCGAGATGTAGTGGGCCTTGCGGGCGTCGTCCACCATCAGGAGTGGCCGCACGCCATGGCGGATCAGTGCGGCGGAGCCGAGCCAGGCCAGTGCCACCACGGCGATATTGAAGCCGAGGATGGGCACGAAGAGGGCCAGGGCCGACAGCCATAGCGGCACCGGGGCGATGGCGGCCAGGGCATAGGCGTTCTCGTAGCCCGGGTCGTGGTCGTGGGCGAGGGACATGCGCTGGATGAGCATGGCCATGAAGGAGACCATGGCCACCTGCACCACGAAGAAGACCAGGCCGGTGACCAGGAGGTGGCCGCTGCTCATGGCAGGGACCGAGAGGGGAAAGACGGCGCCGGGATGCATCGTTTCCGCGTAGGCGTACATCACCGGCGGAATCAGCGACATGGGCATCACCAGCGAGAACAGCATGCGTCGGGCGGCGGGGTGGCTGCGGACGATGTCGGACCAGCCCTCGGTTTCGGATACGAGCATGTAAGGAAGATGCGCAATGGACATGACAAACCTCCTGATGCCCGCCGACGCTGCCGCAACTCGCCGAAAATGGAGCCGGCAAGGGCGGGATGCCCGTTAGAGGGGGCGGGCCGGGCGGGAGTTCCCCCCGGCGGCCGGCCGGGGGAGATCAGCCGCCGGGCTGATCCTGGCCTGGCCGGGCGGCGGGAATCTTGCGGACCGGCGCCAGGTTGGCGTCGAGCAGGCGCTCGATGCGGGCGAAGACCTCGTAGCGGGAGAAGGGCTTCTTCATGAAGTCGTCGGCGCCGATGCGGCTGGCGTAGAACTGCTCGGTGGCCTGCTCGTTGCCGCTGATCATGATGATGGGAATGTGCAGGGTGCGCGGATCCTTGCGCATGGTGCGCAGGGCGGCGAAGCCGTTCATGCCGGGCAGGACGATGTCGAGGAAGATGAGGTCGGGCTGCTCGCGGAAGGCCACCTCCAACCCCCGTTCGGCGTTGAGGGCTTCGAGGGTGGTGAAGCCTGCCGACTGCAGCGTCTTGCGCAGGGCGGCGACGATGGTCGGGGAGTCGTCGATGATGAGGGCGCGGGTGCCCTGGCGGGCATTGACCCGCTGGCGCTGGCGCCGTTCCGCCGGGGCCAGGTTCACCACGTTGGCGGGGGCCGGCTGGGGCGCCGGCGCGGGCTCAGGCTTCTTGAGGAAGGCACGCAACTGGTCGAGGAAGCTCATGTTCTTTCCTTGTCGCTGACTTGCGCCGGGAGGCCCCGTGCGCTTTGCATATTTGAACCCGGATGGCGCCGTCGATCAAGCGTGGTAGGCCGTGACCCGCTCCACCTCGTTTCTGGAGCCGAGGATGACCGGCACCCGCTGGTGCAGCTTCTCCGGCGGGAGGTCCAGGATGCGCCGGTAGCCCGTGGTGGCGGCGCCGCCGGCCTGCTCGACGAGGAAGGCCATGGGGTTGGCTTCGTACATCAGGCGCAGCTTGCCCCCCTTTTCCCGCGTCTTGGCGTCCATGGGGTACATGAAGATGCCGCCGCGGGTCATGATGCGATGCACGTCGGCCACCATGGAGGCCACCCAGCGCATGTTGTAATCCTTGCCCAGGGGGCCTTCCTTGCCCGCCAGCAGTTCGTTCACATAACGCTGGACGGGGGCCTCCCAGTGCCGCATGTTGGACATGTTGATGGCGAATTCCTTGGTGTCGGCGGGGATCTGCACCCGGTCCTGGGTCAGCACGTAGGCGCCGATCTCCCGGTCGAGGGTAAACACCACGACGCCGTCGCCGACGGTGAGCACCAGCAGGGTGGTGGGGCCGTAGACCGTGTAGCCGGCGGCCACCTGTTCGGTGCCCGGCTGCAGGAAGGCTTTTTCCGAGGCTTCCGGGGTAGACAGGTCAGCGCCCTCGGGGCACTTGAGCACCGAGAAGATAGTGCCCACCGAGACGTTCACGTCGATGTTGGAGGAGCCGTCGAGGGGATCGAAGAGGAGCAGGTATTCGCCCCGGGGATAGCGGTTGGGGATGGTATGGGGGAGATCCATTTCCTCGGAGGCCATGGCGGCGAGGTGGCCGCCCCATTCGTTGGCTTCCAGCAGGTATTCGTTGGAGAGGACGTCGAGTTTCTTCTGGGCTTCGCCCTGGACGTTGTCGCTGCCGGCTTCGCCCAGCACGCCACCCAGGCCGCCCTTGCCGATGGCGATGGAGATGGCCTTGCAGGCCCGGGATACGACTTCGATGAGGAGCCGGAGGTCGGCGGTGATCTTTCCTTTTTCCCGTTGTTCTTCAATGAGGTAGCGGGACAGCGTCATGCGCGCCATGGCATCTCCCTGGTGTGCCGGTTGCTAAAGCCGGGATTTTACTCCGGCGTGCAACGGGCGTGGAGGAAGGTGAAGGCGGCGGCGCCGGAAAGGGGCTGGCTGAAGAGGAAGCCCTGGACCTCGTCGCAGCCGTTGGTGGCGAGGAGTTCGAACTGGTCGTCGGTCTCCACCCCTTCGGCGATGACCTTGAGGCCGAGGGAATGGGCCAGGGCGATGGTGCCGAAGGCGATGGCCCGGTCGTTGAGGTCGTGCTCGATGTCGCGGACGAAAGAGCGGTCGATCTTCAGGTGGTCGATGGGGAACAGCTTCAGATAGGCGAGGGAGGAGTAGCCGGTGCCGAAGTCGTCGATGGCGAGGGTGACGCCCATGCGCCCGAGCACCTGGAGGATGCCGATGGCCTCCTGGGGGTTTTCCATGACGGCGCTCTCGGTGATCTCCAGCTCCAGCAGCTCCGGCGGCAGGCCGGATTCTGCCAGGGCGCCGGCCACCGTCTCGCAGAAATCCCGCCGCTTGAGCTGGCGGGCGGAAACGTTGATGGCCATGCGCAGCGGGGGCAGGCCGTTGTCGATCCAGTGCCTCATCTCGCGGCAGGCGTGGCGCAGGACCCACTCGCCGAGATTGACGATGAGCCCGGTTTCCTCGGCGATGGGGATGAAGCGGGCGGGGGAAATCAGCCCCTCGGTAGGGTGGTGCCAGCGCAGCAGGGCCTCGACGCCGGTGGGAATCCTGCCGCCGACGGCGAACTGGGGCTGGAAGACGAGGGCCATCTCGTTGCGGGCGATGGCCTGGCGCAGCTTGTTCTCCAGGTTGAGGCGCTCGGTGGTGGCGGCGTTCATTTCCGCCGCATAGAACTGGTAGTTGTTCCGGCCCGCCGACTTGGCGTGATACATGGCCGTGTCGGCGTTCTTCAGCACCGTGTCGCCGTCGCTGCCGTCGGTGGGGAAGATGCTGATGCCGATGGACGGCGTGGTGTGCAGTTCGTGCTTGTCCACCTGGATGGGGGCGGCCAGGGACGAGATGATCTTGCCGGCGACCACGGCGGCGTCGGTGGCGGAGCTGACGTCGGGCAGCAGGATGACGAACTCGTCGCCGCCGAGACGGGCCACCATGTCCGTTTCCCGCACCGTCGCGGCGAGGCGGCAGGCCACTTCCCGCAGCAGTTCGTCGCCGGTCTGGTGGCCGAGGGTGTCGTTGATGATCTTGAAGCGGTCCAGGTCGAGGAACATGACCGCCACCTTCCAGTCGTGGCGGCGGGCTTCAGGCAGGATCTGGTTGAGCCGCACGAGCAGGGCCAGGCGGTTGGGCAGGCCGGTGAGGGGGTCGTGCTGGGCCAGGTGGCGCACCCGCTCCTCGGCCTGCTTGCGTTCCGTGATGTCGGAAAACTGCCAGATGTAGTGGGTGGTGTGGCCGGTGCCCCGGTCGTCGACGCGGCTGATGCGGATGCCGGCGGTGAAGGTCTGGCCGTCCTTGCGCCGGGCTTCCAGTTCGCCGTGCCAGGCGCCGCGCAGGGCAAGGCTTTCCCGCAGGTTGTCCAGGTCGGCCGCGGTGGCGGCGTGGGGCAGGCTGTCCACCGGGTGGCCGACCACCGCCTCGGCTTCGAGTCCGGTAATGGCGGTGAAGGCGGGGTTGACCGAAAGAATCCGCTGCCGGTCGTCGGCGATGAGAATGCCGGTGGGGCTGTTGGCGAAGACCATGTCGGCCAGTTGCTGCCGTTCCTCGCTGCGCTTGCGGTCGGTGACGTCGGTGTAGATGGTGACGAAGCCGCCGTCGCTGAGGGGGGCGCCGCGCACGTCGAGGGTGGTGCCGTCGGGGCGGCGCCGCTCGAAGTGGTGGCGGGCGGGTTGCCGTGCCTGGGCCAGGAGGCGGGCGACGGAAGCGGCGGGGTCTTCGGGCAGGTATTCCCCCCGGGCGGCGTTGAACCGGATGATGTCCTCGAAGGTCGGCGGGTGTTCGGCGAACATGCCGTCGGGCAATTCGAGGAGCCGGCGGAATTCGGCGTTGTGCACCACCAGGTTGAGGTCGCCGTCGAAGAGCGTGACGCCGCCGGGGATGTTGTCCACCAGGGCCTGCAGTTGCTCGTACTGGCGGCGCAGGCGGTCTTCGGCGGCGCGGCGTTCGGTGATGTCGGTGTAGGTGGTGATGAAGCCGACGATGCGCTCGCCGATGTACAGCGGCTGGCCCTGGGAGAGGTGGGCCCGCCCGTTGGGCCGGATGCGCTCGACCCGGTGGGGCGCGAAACGCTGCGCCAGGGCGCGGATTCGCGCCACATGCTCGTCCGGGTCGCCGGGGCCGTATTCGCCCCGCTCGGCGGAAACGCGGATCAGATCCTCGAAGGGGGCTCCCTCCCGCACCACTTCCGGCGGCAGGTCGAGGATGTCCAGCAGGGCCTGGTTCCACACCCGCAGCTTGAGGTTTTCGTCGAAGACGCTGATCCCCTGCGGCATGTTCTCCAGCACGGCCTTGAGGTAGGCGTGCTGGCGCTGGAATTCGGTCTCGATGTGCTTGCGTTCGGTGATGTCCTGGGTGGTGCCGCTGGCCCGCAGGGGGCGGCCTTCCTCGTCGAAATAGGTGCGGCCGTGGTTGAGGAAGTGGCGGACCTCGCCGCCGGGAAGGACGACCCGGTACTCGACGTCGTAGGGCTTGCCGTCGGCGTGGCCCTGGACCATGGTCTGGGCCACACGGGGGCGGTCCTCGGCATGGACGTGCTGCAGGAAGAGGGCGTAGGAAGGGGTGATGCTGCCCGGCGGGTAGCCGAAGAGCCGGTAGCACTCGTCGGACCACCACAGGAGATTGGTGCGCAGATCCCGTTCCCAGTTGCCGATGCGGCCGATGCGCTGCGCTTCGAGGAGGAGCGCCAGGTGGCGCTGGTCGATGGGCGTCGCCGACAGGGGCGCGTTGCCGTCGTCGGAGACCAGGCCGAGGGCCGCCAGCAGGGGGGTGTGCTTCTCCAAAATCCGCGCAGGTTAAAGGATTAACCTGGCAATCATACCCCCAAGCCGGGTGGGCTGCTCAGTCCCGTCCGCGGACCCAGCCCTTCCAGGCGGCGAAGGCTTCGGGGGCGAGGGCGGCCAGGACGGAGCGGCGCCAGGGCGGGGCGGCGTCGAAGTCGTCGCTGTCCAAGGTGGCGACGTGGCCGCCGGCTTCCCGCAGGATGAGGCTGCCCGCCGCATAGTCCCAGGGGCGCTGGCTGCCGTGCAGGAGCAGATCGGCGCGGCCGGCGGCGAGATAGCACCATTCGAGGACGCTGGAACCGAAATTGCGCTGGGAGTAATAGGGCGGCGTGGCGGCCAGGGCGTTGCGCAACGGCACCGGCAGGCGCTTGAGATCCACCAGGGCGACGGCCTTGTCGAGGCGCTTCTCCCCCTCGCGCAGGGGCAGGGGCTCGCCATTGACGCGGGCGCCGCCGCCGGCGACGGCAGTGAACATCTCGTCGGCGACGGGCGTGTAGATCGCCCCCAACACCGGCCGGCCACGGCGCACCAGGGCCACCGATACGGCAAAACAGGGCAGGCCGACCAGGAAGTTGGTGCTGCCGTCGATGGGGTCGAAGCACCACAGGCCGTCATCCCCTGCCGCCAGGGCAGCCTCTTGCTCGCTTTCCTCCATTTCCTCGCCCAGGATGGGCAGGTCGGCCAACTGGCGCAGGTGTTCGGCCAGGAAGCGCTGGGCCGCCAGGTCGGCGGCGGTGAGCACCGAACCGTCGCACTTGTGTTCCCGCACCACCTGCAGGAAGCGTGGCATGATCTCCCGGGCCGCCACTTCGCGCACGACGGCCTCGACCCGGGGAAGCAGGGCGGCGAGATCCACGACTAATCCCGCCACTTGATCGAGCAGCCGATGGAGGGCGTCTGCTGGCGCGGCCCTTCCCCCGTACGGGCCACCTGCAGCATGGCCTCGAAGAGCTCGCGGCGGGCACCGGCAGGCGCCGGGTCGCGGCCGGAGGCGTCGAGCCGGCCGCGGTACTGGAGTTCAAGCCGGCCGTTGAAGCCGAAGAAATCGGGCGTGCATACGGCACCGTAGGCCTTGGCTACCGCCTGGCTTTCGTCGAAGACATAGGGGAAGGGGAAGGCGAGTTCCTCGGCCCAGCGCCGCATGTTGTCGAAGGAATCCTCGGCATGGACCGCCGGGTCGTTGCTCATGACGGCGATGCTGCCGACGCCGTGGACCTGCAGCCCGCGGCAGTCGCGGACGATGCGGTCGATCACCGCCTTGACGAAGGGGCAGTGGTTGCAGATGAACATGACCAGCAGGCCGTTGGGGCCCCGGGCCGATGCCAGGGTGTGGCGTCGGCCGTCGGTGCCGGGCAGGTCGAAGGGGGCGGCTTGCCAGCCGAAATCGCAGACGGGAGGGTTGAGGGCAACCATGGGGGCACCGGCAATAGTTGATTTCGACCATAATAGCAGCGATGAATTCACCGCGTTTCTATTGCCGCGAGCCGCTGGCACCGGGCGCCCGCCTCGACCTCCCCGAGCCGGTGGCCCGCCATGTGCGCGTCCTGCGCCTGCAACCGGCGGCCGAGATCGTCCTCTTCGACGGCCGTGGCGGCGAGTACGCCGCCACCATCGAGCGCATCGAACGCGACCGGGTGGCCGCCGCCATCGGCGCTTGGAACGAGGTCGAACGCGAGTCCGGGCTGGCCATCACCCTGGTGCAAGCCCTGCAGGTGGGCGACAAGATGGATTACACCATCCAGAAGGCCGTGGAGCTTGGGGTGCGCACCATCGTGCCGGTGGAAAGCCGGCGCAGCGTCACCCGGCTCGCCGGCGACCGGGCCGGCAAGCGGGTGGCCCACTGGCAGGGGGTGGCCGCCGCCGCCTGCGAACAATGCGGGCGCAACCAGGTGCCGACGGTGGCAACCGTGGAGCGCCTGGAGAACTGGCTGGCCCGGCCGGCTGGCGGCGCCTTGCGCCTGATGCTGGCGCCCGGCGCCGGGGTGGCCCTGGCGGCCCTGCCGCCGGCCCGGGATGTGCAACTGCTGGTGGGGGCCGAAGGGGGGCTCGACCCGCAGGAAGTGATCGCCGCCCGCCAGGCCGGCTTCACGGCGGTGCGCCTGGGGCCGCGCGTGCTGCGCACGGAGACGGCGGGGCTGGCCGCCCTGGCGGCGTTGCAGACTTTGTGGGGTGATTTCAGGGAGGAGTAGAACATGTTTGAATCCGCGGAGCTGGGCCACAAGATCGACAAGGAAACCTTCCGGGCCGAGGTGCCGAAGCTGCGCGCCGAGTTGCTCGACGTGCAGTACGACGTGCTGGAGAAGAAGGAACTCCCCGTAGTCATCCTCATCAGCGGAGTGGACGGCAGCGGCAAGGGGGAGACCATCAACCTCCTCTATTCCTGGATGGACCCCCGCCACATTTCCACCCTGGCCTTCTCGGCCCCCACCGACGAGGAGCGGGAGCGCCCCTACATGTGGCGCTACTGGCGCGCTCTGCCGCCCAAGGGCAAGGTCGGCATCTTCGCCGGCTCCTGGTATTCGCAGCCCATCGCCGACCGCATCGCCGGCCGCATGCGGCGCTCCGAGACGACATCAACCGCTTCGAGGCCATGCTGGTGAACGAAGGGGCCCTGGTGCTGAAGTTCTGGTTCCATCTCTCCAAGGACGGCCAGAAGAAGCGGCTGAAGGCCCTGGAGAAGGATCCGCGCACCGCCTGGCGGGTGACCAAGACCAGCTACGACCGGCTGAAGACCTACGACGACCTGCAGAAGGTGGCGGGCCACGTGCTGCGCGTGACCAATACCGCCCACGCGCCGTGGATCATCGTCGAGGGCACCGACGACGAATACCGCTCCCTCACCGTGGGGCGCATCGTTCTCGAATCCATGAAGAAGCGCCTGCAGCAGCAAGGGTGTCCGGCGGTGCCGGTGGCCCCGCCCATCGTGCGCACCATCGACCAGCGCAACCTGCTCACCGAGCTGGACCTCACCCAGAAACTGGCGAAGAAGGACTACGAGCGGGAACTGGCCAAGTACCAGGGGCGGCTTTCCGAACTGGCCCGGGACCCACGCTTCACCGGCAAGCATTCCCTGGTGGTGGTGTTCGAGGGGTCGGATGCCGCCGGCAAGGGGGGCAGCATCCGCCGCGTGGTGGAAGCCATCGATGCCCGCCAGTACCAGATCGTGCCCATCGCCGCCCCCACCGAGGAGGAGCGCGCCCAGCCCTACCTCTGGCGCTTCTGGCGCCACCTGCCGCGGACCGGGCGCATCACCATCTTCGACCGCTCCTGGTACGGCCGGGTGCTGGTCGAGCGGGTCGAGGGCTTCTGCGCCGAGGCCGATTGGCTGCGGGCCTACGCCGAAATCAACGATTTCGAGCACCAGTTGGTGAAGGATGGGGCGGTGGTGGTGAAATTCTGGCTGCAGATCAGCGCCGAGGAGCAGTTGAAGCGCTTCCAGGAACGCCAGGACACCGAATTCAAGCGCTTCAAGATCACCGAGGAAGACTGGCGCAACCGGGAGAAGGGCGACGCCTATGCCACGGCGGTGTGCGACATGGTGGACCGCACCTCCACCGGCCTCGCCCCGTGGACCCTGGTGGAAGCCAACGACAAGAACTTCGCCCGGGTGAAGGTTCTGAAGACCCTCTGCGAGCGGCTGGAAGCGGCCATCAAGGGTGAAAGCAGCGAAGACCAGTAAATGACTGACGATCTCTACGACGAAAACTTCGTCGCCTGGTTCCGGGCGGTGACTCCCTACATCAACGCCTTCCGCGGCCGCACCTTCGTCGTCGCCTTCGGCGGCAAGGCCATCGAGGACGGCTTCATCAAGACCCTGGCCTACGACGTGAACCTGCTGGCCAGCCTGGGCATCCGCCTGGTGCTGGTGCATGGCGCCCGCCCCCAGATCGAGGAGGAGCTGCAGGAGAAGGGCCTGGAATCGAAGTACCACCGGGGCTACCGCATCACCGATGCCGCCACCTTGGACTGCGTGCTGGACGCCGTCGGCAGCGTATACCTGGAGGTGGAGGCGCTGCTGTCCCAGGGCCTGCCCAACACCCCCATGGCCAACGCCCAGATCCGCGTCATCGGCGGCAATTTCATCACCGCCCATCCCATCGGCGTCCTCGACGGCATCGACCTGCAGTACGCCGGCAAGGTGCGCAAGGTGGATGGCGAGGGGCTGAAGGCCCAACTGGGCATCGGCAACATCGTGCTGCTTTCCTGCCAGGGTACCTCGCCCACCGGTGAAATCTTCAACCTGCAGATGGAGGAGGTGGCGGAGGCCGTGGCCATCGCCTTGAAGGCCGACAAGCTGGTCTTCCTCAGCGACAGCCGCGGCGTCACCGACAAGGCCGGGGAGTTCCTCGACGCACTGACCGCCGACGAGGCCGACAAGCTCAAGGCCGGTGCCTGGCTGTCCCCCGACCTCAAGCGCTACCTGCCCTGCGCCGTGCGCGGTGCCCGGGCCGGCGTCGGCCGGGTGCACCTCATCGGCTACGAGCGGGACGGCGCCCTGCTGCAGGAGCTGTTCACCCACGACGGGGTCGGCACGGTGATCACCCGGGAATCCCTGGAGGCCATCCGCGAGGCCCGCCCCGACGATATCGGTTCCCTCATCGCCCTGATCGAGCCCATGGAGCAGGAGGGCATCCTCGTCCATCGCCCGCGGGAACTGCTGGAGCGGGAGATCGAGCATTTCTCGGTGATGGAGCACGACGGCATCATCGTCGGCTGCGCCGCCCTCTACCGCTACGGCGACGACGTCGGAGAACTGGCCTGCCTGGCGGTCAACCCCGACCACCGGGAATGGGGCTACGGCGAACTGCTCATGCGCCGCATCGAGGCGCGGGCGAAGAAGGCCGGCATCAGGAAGCTCTTCGTCCTCACCACCCGCACCGAACACTGGTTCGTCGAACGCGGCTTCAGGATCGCCGGAGTGGACGAGCTTCCCCTGCAGAAGCGGGAGATGTACAACTACCAGCGGCGTTCGAAGGTACTGTTCAAGCGTCTTTGACCGGCCGCCGACGGGGGCTGGCGCAATCTGGATCAAATCCATGCGCCGGGAAAAGGTATTACGATTGGCCTGTCTGCCAGAATTGTCCCAGCGATGAGCCTGCCCCCGCCGGAACCACCACCTGTCGCCATTCCCCCGTCCGCCCTGCCTTCCCTGGCAGCGCGCATGCTCGACCTCAGCCCCGACCTGGCGGTGGTCACCATCGATCTGGAGTTTCGCATCACTTTCTGCAGCCCGGTGGCCCAGCGCCTGTTCGGGCACCTGGCCGCGGCGGTGGTGGGGCGCAAGGTCACCGACATCCATGACGACCTGGCCGTGCACAACCGGCGCTTCCTGCAGGCGGCAGCCAGGGTGGCTGACGGCGGGAGCCACCTCTTCGAGCAACAGGTCGAACTGGACGACGGCCCCCATTTCCTGGAGTCGCGCATGGAAGGGCTGTTCGACCGGGGCGTCCTGGTGGGCTACGTCCTCTTCTCCCGGGACCGCACCGCCCAGCTCCGGGCCCAGACCCGGGAACGCCTGCTGGCGCGGACCATCGCCCACAGCCCGGCGGCCATCATCGTCACCGACGCCAGCGGCTGCATCGAGTTCGTCAATCAGCGCTTCTCCGAGAACACCGGCTATTCCGCCGAGGAGACCGTCGGCCAGCGGCCCAGCCTGATCGCTTCCGGGCAGACGCCGCGGGCGGTGTACGAGGCCATGTGGAAGACCATCCTGGCCGGCGAGGAATGGTCGGGAGAACTGCTCAACCGGCACAAGAGCGGCGAGCTGCGCTGGCACGACGTGCGCATCATGCCCATCGTCGGCCCCCATCAGCGGGTTGAGTACTTCGTCAGCATCCAGGAGGACGTCACCGACCGCAAGCGGGGCGAAGAGACCCTGCGCCTTTCCGCCAAGGTTTTCGCCGACAGCGGCGAGGCCATCATGATCACCGACGCCGGCAACCGCATCGTCTCGGTGAACCGGGCCTTCACCGACATCACCGGCTTCACCGCCGACGAAGTGCTGGGCCAGAACCCCCGCCTGCTCGCCTCGGGACGCCACGACGCCGTCTTCTTCGCCGAGATGTGGCGCGTCCTCAATGAAAGCGGGCGCTGGCAGGGCGAAATCTGGGACCGCCGCAAGAACGGCGAGATCTATCCCAAGTGGCTGGGCATCTCGGCGGTACGCGATACCGAGGGGCGGCTCACCCACTACCTGGCGGTGTTTTCCGACATCACCAAGCGCAAGGCCGCCGAGGAGCGTATCTCCTTCCTCGCCTACCACGACCCCCTCACCGGGCTGCCCAACCGCCTGCTCCTGCGGGACCGCTTCGAGCAGGCCATGGGTTTCGCCGCCCGGGCCGACGCCGGGGTGGCCCTGCTCTTCCTCGACCTTGACCGCTTCAAGGCGGTCAACGACACCCTCGGCCATACCGCCGGCGACGCGCTGCTGCAGGCGGTGGCCCGGCGGCTGCAGGATTGCGTGCGGCAGACCGACACCATCAGCCGGCTGGGCGGCGACGAGTTCGCCATCATCCTGCCCGACCTGCGGGGTTCCGAAGTGGCGGCCGAGGTGGCGCGCAAGATCCTCGACCGTCTGGCCGAACCGTTCACCATCGATGGCCAGGCAGTGGTCACCTCCTGCTCCATCGGCATCGCCCTCTATCCCAGCGACGGCGAGGACTTCGACACCCTGGTGAAGAAGGCCGATACCGCCATGTATTGCGCCAAGGACGCCGGCCGCAACGCCTACCGCTTCTTCGACGCCAGCATGAACGTGGGCGTGGCCGAAACCCTGGTGCTCCACACCTGCCTGGCCGAGGGCGTGCGCAAGGGCGAGTTCGCGCTGCATTACCAGCCCCAGGTGGATATCCGCACCGGTCGCGTTTCCGGCTGCGAGGCCCTGCTGCGCTGGAACAGCGCCCGGCTGGGGCCGATGCTGCCCGGCGCCTTCGTCCCCGCCGCCGAGGAAACGGGACTCATCGTCCCCATCGGCTCCTGGGTCCTGCGGGAGGCCTGCCGGCAAGCCGCCGCCTGGCGCGCCGCTGGCCTGCCGGAAACGGTGGTGGCGGTGAACCTTTCCACCATCCAGTTCCGCCGCGGTAACCTGGTGGAGGCAGTGGCCGGCGCCCTGGCCGAATCCGGCCTGCCGGCCCGTTGCCTGGAACTGGAACTGACCGAATCGATCCTTGCCGACAATATCGATACCGTCCTCGACACCGTACGGCAGCTCAAGGAACTGGGCGTCAGCCTGGCCATCGACGATTTCGGCACCGGCTATTCCAGTCTCGCCTACCTCAAGCGCTTTGCGGTGGATCGCCTGAAGATCGACCGCTCCTTCATCAAGGACATCCTCGCCGATCCGGAAGACGCCGCCATCGTGCGGGCGGTCATCCAGATGGCGCGCAGCCTCAAGCTGGACATTATCGCCGAGGGGGTGGAGGAATCCCGCCAGGCTGGCTACCTGGTGGCCGAAGGCTGCCATGCCGCCCAGGGCTACCTGTTCGGGCGCCCCATGCCGGCGGCGGATTTCGCGGCTCTGCTCCTGGCGCGGGGCGCCGTCGCGTTACCGGCCAAGCCGTTATAATCGCTCCATCACACCCCGGAGAACACCATGGCTCGTACCGTCAATTGCATCAAGCTCGGCCGCGAGGCCGAAGGCCTCGATTTCCCGCCCTATCCGGGCGACCTCGGCAAGCGCATCTTCGACAACGTTTCCAAGGAAGCGTGGCAACAGTGGATCCGCATGCAGACCATGATCATCAACGAGAACCGCCTCAACCTGGTGGACGCCCGCCACCGCAAGTACCTCATGGAACAGGTGGAGAAGCACTTCTTCGGCGAGGGAGCCGACCAGGTCCAGGGTTACGTGCCGCCCAAGGCCTGAAGCGTCCCGCGCCAGCGAATAGGGCTCCCGCGGGAGCCCTATTCGTTTGCCGGATGGATGGTTTTCAGGCCAGCTTGCCTCCGGCCGGCGGGCGGTTGCCCTGCGCCTGGGCGACGGCGACCTTGATCCAGTTGCGCTGGGCTTCCTGGCGCCGCTTGTCGGTGAGGCGGTCGATGATCTTCTGCTGCACCTCCGGGAAAGGCAGCATGCCGCTGGGGAAGATTTCTTCGCAACGAAGGATGTGCAGGCCGATGGGGGATTCCAGCACGGCACTGATCTCGCCCTCGGCCAGGGCGAAGGCGGCCGGCTCCAGTTCGGCGTAGAGCTGGCTGCGCTTGACCACGCCCAGCACGCCGCCTTCCATGGCGGTGGGGCACTGGGAGTGGCGCAGGGCCGCCTCGCCGAAGGCTTCGGCGGTGCCGAGCCTGTCCCGCAGGCCGGCCAGCAGGGCGGCAGCCTTGGCCTTTTCCTGGGGGCTGTCGAAAGTGACCAGGATGTGGCGCAGGCGGCGGGCCTCGGGCCGGTCGAAAGCTTCCGGATGGAGGCGATAATAGATTTCCGCATCGACGGCGGTGACCGCCGGCACCCGGGAGGCGATGCGGTCGAGGACGGCTTCCACCCGCAGGTCGCGCTCGACGGCGTTGTCGAAGCCCTGGCGGTCGAGGCCGCTGCGCTCGAGGTCGGCGGCGAACTCGTCGGGGCTGGCGTAGCGCTTCTTGATTTCCTCCAGGCGGGCGGCCAGGGTCGCCGCCGGGATGACGACATGGGTGGCTTCCGGGCTGGCCAGGATGCAGTGCTCGATGCGGTCCTGGCGGCCGGCGACCTCGGCCAGGCGGGTGCGCTCCGGCGGGGTGAGGGTTTCCGGTGCCTTCTGGAACAGTTCCCAGGAAAGCTTGAGGGCGAGATAGCCGTGCAGCATGGTCTTACTCCTTCTCTTGCCCGGCCTCCAGGAGCGTTTCCGGAATCTGCAGGACACGTCCGGGCAGGCTGTCGAAATGGATGTGGTAGGCGACGCCGCCGGGGGCGTCGCGGATGACCTTGATGACTTCGCCGACGGCGTCCGCCGCCACCAGCACCTCGCCGCCCACGGATAGCCCCTTGGCGGCCCGCACCTTGTCGCGGAACTCGAAGCGGCTCGGGGTCCACGGCTCGTCCGCGCCGATCAGCTCCTCCTCGCGGCAGCCGACGATCTTGCCCTCGTCGAGGAAATTCACCGAGTAAATGACCTGGTCCTGGAGGAAGGTGCCGACATCGACCACGTAGCCGACGCTGCCGCGGCGGACCAGGGGCGCGCCCGGGTCCAGCCCCGGGTAGGTGCCGTCGTTGCGGACGTTGCGGGTGAGCCGCACCGCCTCGCCGTAATCCCAGCGGGCGTCCATCATTGCCGGAACACCTTGTCGAGGGAGACGAAGGAACTGAAGCCGCCCTCCGGCTTGGCCTGGTTCTGGAAGACGGCGAAGACCTTCTCGGTCAGCGAGTCGGACTCGACGAAATCCTGGTAGGCCCGTTCCAGCCAGAGGCGGTAGATGCCCCGTTGCTGCTCCTCTTCCGGCGGCAGGTTGGGGGCCTGCTTGGCCAGGTAGTCGTGGAAGCGCTGCAGGATGTGCAGGCGGTTCACATGGACCACGGCGGGCTCGTAGGGCACCTCGAAGTAGTCGAGGAAATCTTCGGCGGAGACGAGGTCGTCCATGGCTTCGGCAAGGGAAAGGGTGTCTTCCATGATGCCTCCTCAGGCAGCGGCAAGGGTGAGATGGGGGGATTCGGATTCTTCCGGGCTCTGGAACTCGTCCACCACTTCCAGCAGCTTGGCGGCACCCAGCTGGTCGCGGCTGTCCAGGGAGGAAAGCTTGAGCAGGCGGGCGCGGGAAGCGGCGATCCTGCCCAGGCGCAGCAGCACCACGCTGGCTGCCTTCAGCGCCAGCAGGTAGAAGCGGAGCAGGCCAAAGGAGTTCTTCGCGGCGCAGCCGAGCTGGGCCTCGTCGATGAGGTTCCAGTCCTTGGGCAGGCCCAGGTGGCGGCCGGAGAGTTGCATGGCCCGCTCTGCCACCTGCAGGGCGTCTTCCAGGCGGTGCTGGTAGAAGTAGTAGCGGTAGAGGCCGACCAGGACGGTGAGGTTTTCCGGGGCCAGCAGGTGGGCGCGCAGCAGCGCCAGTTCGGCGCTGGCGTCGCCGTATTCCCGGGAGGCCTGGGCGATGAGGCGCTCCGCCTCGGCAGGCAGGGGCTCTTCGAAATAGAGCTTGCAGTCGGAGAAGTCGAGGAGGTCCATGGTCGTCTCAGTGCCGGTGCATGGTTTCGCTTTCGCAGCACAGGTCGCCGGCGCTGCACACCTGGCACTGGCCGGCGTGGTCGGCGGGGGGCGGTTCCTGGCGCAGCGTGGCGAGTTCCTTTTCCAGGGTCTCGATGCGCTCGATGAGGCAGGCGATGGACTTGGCCACCGGATCGGGCAGCAGGTTGTGGTCGAGGCTGATGCCGTCTTCGGGGCGGGCGCTGCCGGCCCGGGTATCGACAATGCGCCCGGGGATGCCGACGACGGTGCGGTCCGCCGGCACGTCCTTGACCACCACCGAATTGGCACCGACCCGCACCCGCTCGCCGACCACGATGGGGCCGAGGATCTTGGCACCGGCCCCGACCACCACGCCGTTTTCCAGAGTGGGATGGCGCTTGCCCTTGTTCCAGGAGGTGCCGCCCAGGGTGACGCCGTGGTAGAGGGTGACGTCGTCGCCGATCTCGGCGGTCTCGCCGATGACGACGCAGGCACCGTGGTCGATGAAGAAGCGGCGGCCGATGGTGGCGCCGGGGTGGATATCCACGTTGGTCAGGGTGCGGCCGAGGAAGGCCAGGAGCCGCGCTGCGTAGCGCCAGCCGCCGCGCCACAGGCGGTGGGCGAGGCGGTGGGCGAGGATGGCGTGGACGCCGGGGTAGGTGGTGAGCACTTCCAGCCGCGTGCGGGCGGCCGGGTCGCGCTGGAAGACGCAGTGGAGGTCTTCCCGGAGCATGGCCCAGAGGCCGGGGGCCGGAGCGGCAGTGGCGGTCATGGTCATCGCTTCAGACATGGGAGGGGCTCCTGACGGCGGCCAGGAGCGCCTGGAGATCGGTGGCTTCCGGCGGGTGCTTGCGGACGGAGACGAACTGGCGGATGCGAGGCAGCAGGGCCTGGGCCTCGGCTTCGGCCAGGTCGATGCCGAGATCGCCATAGACGACCTGCACCGCCCGGGAGCCGGAATGCTTGCCGAGGACGATGCGGTGGGCCTGGCCCACTTCCCGGGGATCGAAGCCCTGGTAGTTGTCGGGGTGCTTGAGGAGGCCGTCCACGTGGATTCCTGCCTCGTGGGTGAAGGCGCCGGCGCCGACCACGCTCTTCTGCCAGGGCACGGCCCGGCCCGAGGCGGCGGCCACCTGGCGGGAGAGGGCGGGGAAGCCCTTCAAGTCGATGCCGGTGTCGATGCCGTGGAGCTTCTTCAGGCCCAGCACGACCTCTTCCAGCGGTGCGTTGCCGGCCCGCTCACCGAGGCCGTTCACCGTGGTGTTCACGTGGCTGGCGCCCGCCTTGCAGGCGGCCAGGGTGTTGGCGGTGGCCAGGCCCATGTCGTCGTGGGCGTGCATCTCGATTTCCAGGTCGGTGGCGCGGCGTAGCCGACCGATGCGGTCGAAGGTGCCGAAGGGCTCCAGGATGCCCAGGGTGTCGGCGAAGCGCAGGCGCCGGGCGCCGCAGCGCTCGGCCACTTCGGCCAGGGCGCAGAGAAAGTCGAGGTCGGCGCGGGAAGCGTCCTCCAGGCCGATGCCCACCTCCAGGCCCAGGTTCAGCGCTGCCCCCACGTAACGGGGCAGTTCCCGCGGCAGCCAGGCACGGTCCTGCTTCAGCTTGTAGGCCAGGTGCTGGTCGGAGGCAGGCACCGAGATGTCGATATAGTGGGCGCCGAGGCCGGCGCAGGCGGCAATGTCGGCCGGGTGCATGCGGCTCCACACCATCAGGCGGGCGGCAAGGCCAAGGTCGGCGACGGCCCGGATGGAGTCGCGCTCCTCCTCGCCCATGGCGGGAATGCCGACTTCCAGCTCGGGGACGCCGATGGCGTCGAGTTGCCGGGCGATCTCCAGCTTCTCCGCCAGGGAGAAGGCCACCCCCGCCGACTGCTCGCCGTCGCGCAGGGTGGTGTCGTTGATGGTGACGCTGGGCTGGATCATGGCAATCTCCTTGCGATCTATCTAGCAAGGGGGGTGCCAGGCGCTATTGCATTGATTTATTGATGTTTTATTCTTAAGCCCAGGCTGCCTGTCGGTTTCGTGTCGGGAATGCGACAGGGGCACAGGCCTCGGAGAATTTGCTCTGTTCGCGCCGGGTTCCGGGGCAGGTCCTTCGCGGGGCGGCGCTCCTCAGGGCTCGACAGGCTCAGCCCGAACGGAGGTTGGACCCCGGCAATGTCATACCGCGTAGGGCCGGTGCAGCCAGCCCCGCACCACGTCCACATCCTTCTGCGGCAGGTAGGCGAAGCCGGCCAGGGCGTCTTCCACCACCGTCTGGGCCACCCAGTGGGGAACGGTCTTGGTGGTCAGCATGTGGAAGTACCAGGCCATGGGGTAGCCGGCCTGGCGGTCGAAGTGGTTGAGGGCGTCGTGCAGCTTGAGGCCTTCGGTGCCCTTGGCGGCCTCTAAGGCGGGCGGTTCGCCGGCCAGGGTGGCGATGGGCTGGGCGCGGAAGACCGGCTGGTGGTAGCGGTCCAGGTGTTCGCGGGTGGCGATGACCCAGTGGTTGGCGAAGGCGCTGGTGTTGCCGGCGCTGCTGGCCGCCCAGTCGGCGACCATGCGGTGGATGGGGGCGGGTTCGGGTTTCTGCGCCAGCATGCGCTTGAGGAAGGCGCCCACGTGCTGGATGCGGCGGAAGCTGTAGGCGGGGAGCCCGATGGGCTGGGGGGCCTCGGCGCCGCCCCGGGGATCCACCAGTTCCTCGATGGAGGCAGGGTCGTTGGCGAATAGCCGGTGGGCGCGCATCTCCTGCAAATCCTCGACTTCCAGTTGCAGGAAGTCGTCGCAGTCGTCGCCGGCGGGGGCCACCAGGTAGTGGGTCTGGCCCACCAGGCGGGTGGCGTAGAGTTCCTGCCCGGAGCAGTCGTCGGCAAGGGCGGCGAGGTCGCCGTCGCGGGCGTCCAGTTCGGTTTCCACCCAGGTTTCCAGGTTGTCGCTGACGCGGCGGCCGCCGCCGTCGACGATGCCCCCCAGGCGATACCAGCCGCCACGGCCCAGGGCATGACGGAATTTCCAGTCGGGCAGGGCAGTGCCCAGCGCCTTGGCCAGCCCGGCCGGGCCGGTATTGACCGGCGTCTTGGCGCAGGCTTCGACGATGGCGGGGGCCAGGGATTTGCAGTATTCCGTCCAGGCCAGGGCTTCTTTCATGGTGCTATCCTCGTGAGGGCTCGGTATGGGCTTCTGCCAGGCGGGACTGGGCCGCCTCGCGGACCTCGACCTCGGGGTCGGCGGTCAGGGGTTGCAGGAATTCCAGGGGGGCGTTGCCGACGGCGGCGAGCCGCACCCACCATTCGTCGTCCTGGAGGAGCGTGGCGGCAAGCCCGGGCAGGGCGCGCTCGGCGACGATGGCGCGCACTTCCGGTTCCGGGTCGTCGGCCAGCATGTGCAGGGCGAAGGGGGGAAGCCGCGAGGCGACGACCTTGCGCACCTCGCGCTCGGAGTCCCTGGCCAGCTTGGCGAGCTGGCCGTGGGGCAGGCGGCGGGCGACGGTGGCGCGGATGAGATAGTCGGAGTCGCCGATCATCTGTACCAGCAGGGCTTCCGGCAGGCGGGTGGCCACCGACAGGCGGACCTCCCGGTCGGGATCGCCGACCATGCCGGCCAGCTCTTCCAGGGGCAGGCGGGTGGCCACCACCCGCCGGACCACCTCGTCGGCGTCGGCACGGAGGGTGCCGATGGCAGCGACGGGGGCGTAGCGGGCGGCGATGGCGCGCCGTTCCCAGAAGATGTCGTTGAGGAAATGCTCCGCCTCGCCCGGGTTGGCGCGCAGGAAGCGGTCGATCTGGCGGCCGCTGTGGGCGCGGATGCAGGCATCCCCCGGCGTGCAGCGGTGGCTGTTCAGGTATTCGGGAAAATAGCTGCAGCCGGAGCACAGTCCGAGGCGGCCGACACCGGCCTGGGCGGGTGTCGTCTCACGCGTCATCGACCTTCGCCGCGATGAGGACGCCGGTGGCGGCATCGTGTTCGGCGGTGAATTCGAGACAGTGGCCGCTGGCGCCGGAAACCAGGTAGAGATCGTAGCCGTCGACGGTGAAGGCGGGCTGGTAGCGGGGGGAGACGTCGTCCTCGCTGCATTCGGTGAAGTGCAGGTCGGGGAAGCGCTGGCGCAGCACCGAGGCGCGGGCGTCGAGAAGCACGGCTTCGCCGATGCGGGCGAGAATGGTGGCGGTGATCATGCCTGTTCCTCCTCCAGGCCTTCCTCGAAACGGGCCAGCGATGCGGCCGGCACGCCCATGATCTGGGCCAGCCAGGGCGGCGGGCTGGAAAGGCGGCCCTGCAACTCCGCCAGGGCTTCCCGGGCGGGGCCGCCGCTGGGCTTCTTCACCGGATGCACGCCGGCGCGCACCACCTTGGCGGCGGCCGGGCCGCCGATGGATTGCACGTAGACGATCTGGCAATCGTTGATGAGGGCCGAGCGGGCGGCGTTCTTGTCCTCGGCGGCATCGGCTTCGGCAGTGCTGCGCACGGCGATCAGCCGGATGGACTCCTGGCCGACCTGGTAGACCAGGAAGCGGTCGCAGGAGCCGAAGTGGCCGTCCAGGTTCTCGCCCCGGTTGGCGGCCACGGCGACGCGGATGGAGCCGGGCATGTCGCCCTCGGTGTAGGCCTCGATGGCGGGGAAGTCGGAGTGCTCGATGCCCTGGCCCCAGAGGAGGCGGACGGCTTCCTTCAACTGCTCCGGCTCGACGCCGACGTGGCAGCCTTGCTCGGCGAAGTCGCCGGCCAGGATGGCGCGCAGATCCTCGACGGTGAGGGTGGCGAGCTTGCCCTCGGTGAGAGGGGCCTCCAGCTTGTCGACAAGGGCGCCGACCAGGGCGCGGACGTCGAGGCCGGCAAGGGCGCGGGCGGCCAGCGCGATGCGCAGGGCGGCTTCGCGGGAAGCGATGGGCGTGGCGGACATGATGGGCTCCCTGAGAGTCTTCAGTGGAAGGCCGGCGGAAGCGGCCTTCGGCTCAAGGCTCGTTGGTTCTGTTAAGCCGGTATTGCTCCCTCAGCCCGAACGGAAGAGGGATCAGGCCGGGCTGATGCAGCCGGACGGGCAGACGTCCACGCAGAGCGGGGAGTCGTTGTGGCCGTCGCATTCCGTGCAGGTGGCGGCATCGATCTTGTAATAGACCTTGCCGGCGCTGATGGACTTGGTGGGGCAGACCGGCTTGCAGTCGCCGCAGGCGGTGCACATGTCGGGATCGATCTTCATTGCCATGATGCTCTCCTTTCAATCCGCCTTCGCTGGCTAATCGGCTGGCTGGGCGGGCAGGTTCGGGGTGAAACTCAGTCTTCGGCGGCGCCGAGGCGCTTGGCGCGCAGGGAAATGGGCAGGCGTGGCGGCTTGGCGATCGGGTCGATATAGTAGGCCCCGCCGTTGTCCAGCTTCAGTTCGCCGCCCCACTTTTCCGGGGTGTCGAATTCGATGGACTCGATGGAGGCCTCCAGGTCGCGCTTCGGGAGGTAGAAAACCAGCCCGCCGTTGTCGGCCTGTCGGATCATGATGTTGGCCATGTTGGCTCCCTAGGTGATTGGCAAGACGCTCGCGCGCCGGTGCCCCGCCGTAACCGACCGGCGGGGCACCGGCGGTCCGGGTTAGCGGACGAGGTCGAAGTTGTAGTCGGTGGTGCCCATGCCGATCGTTTCCTTGTCCAGTTGCTCAAGGACGGCGTTCGTCAGTTGGGTGACCACGGACATCATGCCTTCGTAGCCCAGGGTGGTGGCCCGGTGCATGTGGTGACGGTCGAAGATGGGGAAGCCGATGCGGATCAGCGGCACTTCGAACTCTTCACCCTTGTAGCGGGTATCACGCTGGATGTACTTGCCGTAGGAGTTGCCGATGAGGAAGTCCGGCTTGTCCGTGAAGCAGAGGCTGCGCATGTGCCACAGGTCGTTGCCGACGTAGACCTTGCCATTGACGCCGAAGGGGCTGGAAGCGAGCAGCTTCTCCACGGCCTTGCCCCAGCGCTTGTTGGCGTTGTGGGAGAGGATGTGGGTGGGCTCGGCACCGACTTCGAGCAGGATCTTGACCATGCCCATGACGAAGTCCGGGTCGCCGTAGATGGCGAACTTCTTGCCGTGCAGCCAGGCGTGGCTGTCGGAGATGAGGTCCATGCAGCGGCCGCGCTCGAGTTCCAGGGATGCCGGGATGGGCTTGCCGGTCAGCTCGGAAACCTTCATCAGCAGCTCGTCGGTCCATTCCACGCCCATGGGGATGTTGAGCTTGGGCACGTCGTGGTTCCAGGTGTTCTCGACGAACTTCTTCGTCTTTTCCAGCTGGGCCGGCTGCAGCATGATGGTGGTGATGGCGTTGGGGGCGTCCTTGATCTCTTCGATCGTGGTGCCGCCGGCGTACATGCGGAATTCACCGTCGGCCGGGGTGTCGAAGACGTCGGTCGGGTCGGAGAGCATGGTGTAGCCGACGCCCATCTCGGTCAGCATGCGCTTCATGACGCGGTAGTTGCCGAGGTAGGTTTCGAAGCCGGGGACCAGGTTGATGGTCGGCTTGCTGCCCGCCTTCTTGCCTTCCATGTCGTTCAGCGTGAAGTAGCGCAGGATGCCTTCTTCCATGTTGTCCCAGCCGGTGGTGTGGGAACCGACGAAGGACGGGGTGTGGGCGAAGGGAACCGGGAAGTCCTTCTCGATGTGGCCGTCCTTCTTGGCGTTGTTGATGAACGCGTTGAGGTCGTCACCGATGACTTCGGCCATGCAGGTGGTGGACACGGCGATGATCTCGGGCTTGTACAGCGCCTTGGCGTTGGCCAGGCCGTCGAACATGTTCTTCTGGCCGCCGAACACCGCGGCGTCTTCCGTCATGGAGTCGGAGACGCAGGAGCACGGTTCCTTGAAGTGGCGGTTGAAGTAGGTGCGGAAGTAGGCGACGCAGCCTTGCGAACCATGCACGTAGGGCAGGGTCTTGTGGTAGCCGGAGGCGCAGAGGACGGCGCCGAGCGGCTGGCAGGCCTTGGCGGGGTCCACCGTCAGGGCTTCGCGCTTGAAGTTGAGATCCTGGTATTCCTTGGTGGTGGACCACAGGAAGGTCTCGTACACCTTGTCGGCGGCGTGGCCTTCTTCGAACTGGTCACGCTTCTTGGCAAGGTTTTCCTTGTAGTCGTCGTCGCGGAACAGCGGATAACAGGGCTTGATCTTGTCAGCGGTTTGCATTGCTAGCTCCTTGCCCGGCCCGCTCATCTGCGGTGCCCGGCGAAAGGTTGATGATCCGGGTCCGGGGAACCGGGGCGGGTGAAGGACCGAGGTCCGCAATCACCCGCCGCCGGGGCCCGTTTCCCAATTCCTCGAACTCAGGCGGCCTTCTTCTCGGCCTCGGCCTCGACCTTCTTCCACGGGGGCGTCAGGTTCTTGAAGGTCGGGTTGGAGAGGGCGATGTCCATGTCACGGGCGAAGATGGCGAAGCCGTCGTAGCCGTGATAGGGGCCGGAGTAGTCCCAGGAGTGCATCTGGCGCAGGGGAATGCCCATCTTCTGGAAGATGTACTTTTCCTTGATGCCGGAGCCGACCATGTCGGGCTTCAGACGCTTGACGAACTCTTCCAGCTCGAAGCCGGTGACGTCGTCGTAGAGCAGGGTGGCGTCGCCCATTTCCTTGATCGTGCGGTCGTAGTCGTCGTTGTGGGCGAACTCGTAGCCGGTGCCGATCACTTCCATGCCCAGGTCCTCGTAGGCGCCGATCACGTGCCGGGGGCGCAGGCCGCCGACGTAGAGCATGACCTTCTTGCCCTGGAGCCGCGGCTTGTACTTGGCGATGATGGCGTCCATCATCGGCTGGTAGCGGGCGATGACGGCCTCGGTCTTCTCCTTGACGGAGTCGTCGAAGAAACCGGCGATGCGGCGCAGGGACTCGATGATCTTGGTGGGGCCGAAGAAGTTGTATTCCATCCAGGGAATACCGTACTTCTCTTCCATGTGCCGGCTGATGTAGTTCATCGAGCGGTAGCAGTGCAGCAGGTTCAGCTTCACCTTCGGCGTGTTCATCATTTCGGCCAGGGTGCCGTCGCCGGACCACTGGGCCACGACGCGCAGGCCCATTTCCTCGAGGAGGATACGGGTCGCCCAGGCGTCGCCGCCGATGTTGTAGTCGCCGATGATGGCCACGTCGTAGGGGGTGGATTCGTAGGGCTGGCCGTCGCGCTTGTCGAGGACCCAGTCACGGATGGCGTCGTTGGCGATGTGGTGGCCCAGGGACTGGGACACGCCGCGGAAGCCTTCGCAGCGCACCGGCACGATGGGCTTGCCGATGACGGCGGAGCTCTTCTTGGAGACCGACTCGATGTCGTCGCCGATGAGGCCGATGGGGCACTCGGACTGGACGGAGATGCCGTTGTTGAGCGGGAAGAGGACTTCGATCTCCTCGATCAGCTTGGCGAGCTTCTTGTCGCCGCCGAAGACGATGTCCTTCTCCTGGAAGTCGGAGGTGAAGTTCATCGTGCCGAAGGAGTTGATGCCGGTGGTGCCGACATAGTAGTTGCGGCGGCCGGCGCGGGAGTACTGGCCGCAGCCCACGGGACCGTGGGAGATATGGATCATGTCCTTGATCGGGCCCCACACCACGCCCTTGGAACCGGCGTAGGCGCAGCCGCGGATGGTCATCACGCCGGGCAGGGACTTGCGGTTGGACGTGATGCACTTCTTGGACTGTTCGACGGATTGGTCGTTGGCCGCAAGGTGCTTGGCGCGGTCCTTCTTGGCTTTTTCGGGATAGACCTCGAGCACCTCGGCGATGAGGGCTTCGGTTTCTTCGCGAGACAGAGTCGTCATGTTTTCCTCCTGACGCCGCCACCAATCTGTGGCCGGCGTACTGGTTGAAAGGGGCAGAGGCGCCAGCCTCCGCCGTGCTGCGGGTGCTGCTTAGGCGGCCAGATCGGCAGCGGTCTTGCCGACGATGGATTCGTCTTCGGCTTCCATGATGCCGAATTCCATCAGCAGCTCTTCCAGCTCTTCCATCTCGATCGGGGTCGGGATGACCAGCATGGTGTTGTTCATCACCTTCTGGGCGAGCTGGCGGTATTCGTTAGCCTGCTTGTGGGTCGGGTCGTACTCGATGACGGTCATGCGGCGGATTTCGGCGTGCTGGACGGCGTTGTCGCGGGGCACGAAGTGGATCATCTGGGTGCCGAGGCGGGCGGCCAGGGCCATGATCAGCTCGTCTTCGCGGTCGGTGTTGCGGGAGTTGCAGATCAGGCCGCCGAGGCGCACGCCGCCGGAGTTGGCGTACTTGACGATGCCCTTGGCGATGTTGTTGGCGGCGTACATGGCCATCATTTCGCCGGAGCAGACGATGTAGATTTCCTGGGCCTTGTTCTCGCGGATGGGCATGGCGAAGCCGCCGCAGACCACGTCGCCGAGCACGTCGTAGAAGACGAAGTCGAGGTCTTCGTCATAGGCGCCTTCTTCTTCCAGGAAGTTGATGGCGGTGATGACGCCGCGGCCGGCACAGCCGACGCCGGGTTCCGGACCACCGGACTCGACGCACTTGACGCCGCCGAAACCGACGGAGAGGACGTCCTCGAGTTCGAGGTCTTCGACGGAACCGGCTTCAGCAGCCAGGTGCATCACGGTGGTCTGAGCCTTGCTGTGCAGGATCAGGCGGGTAGAGTCGGCCTTGGGGTCGCAGCCAACGATCATGACCTTCTTGCCGGCTTCGGCGAGGGCGGCCACCAGGTTCTGGGTGGTGGTGGACTTGCCGATACCACCCTTGCCGTAGATGGCGCATTGACGCAGTTTTGCCATGGTGTAATCTCCTTAGTCTGTCAGTCGATTTGCGAAGGAATCAGAGAGAGTCGCACCTCCCCTTCTGCACGTTGCGTGCCAGGTCGGCTGGCAGACCACAAGCGATTGAATTTCCAGTGAAAAACGAAATATCCCCGGCTGCGGCCGGCGCGGCGAGATGCGACAATTCCCCCACGCTTTGTAGGGGTGACGACAAGGCCTCGAGTACGAGCGACACCGGGTTGCCCCCGGGAGATGCCGGTCTCCAGCCTGCTTCGTTGAGGGGCGGCCACGGGCTTCAGGCCGGGGCGAGCCACCCGGCTTCGCTACCTCGGGATGCGCGTCTCCCCATCAATCGCTGTAACCTGCCAGCGGTGGTGCTGGGCAGCCTGACCTACCAGCGCCACCCGACGCCGCTCTTCATCGACGGCGTGGCGGAACTGCACCGGGATCTTTTCCGCCGCCTGGAAGTGGCGGCGCCGGGGGAGCGGCCGACGGCGTTCCGGGACTACATGACCGTGCGCTTCCAGCTCGAATGGCCGGAGGAGATGGGGCTCACCGCCCGCTCCCGGGGGCGGGCCAAGGCCAATTACATCAAGGCCATCCGCGGCTGGAGCTTCGACGCCGACAGCCGCGAGGGCGCGGTGCTCAAGGGCTGGGTGGAATCGCGTTTCGGCCTGACGCCGCGCTATCACCGGGAGTCGCTGCGCGAACCGACCAGCGACGCCTACCGGCACTACCAGGAGATGCGCGCCCGGGGGCTCTACGGCACCAACGCCCTGGAGGCCCAGCTCGACCTGGTCTACACCTATTGCCAGTACGAACTGGCGCGCCGCCATCCGGGCCGCCGCCACGTCACCCTCTACCGCGGGGTGAACCGCATGGCCGACCACGAGGTGCTGGAGAAGGGGCCCGGCGGCGGGAACGTCATCCTCCTCAACAACCTCAATTCCTTCACCTGCAGCCGCGAACGGGCCTGCGAATTCGGCGACTACATCCTGGCGGCGGAAATCCCCCTGACCAAGATCTTCTTCTACTGCGGCCTGCTGCCGGGAATCCTGCAGGGGGAGGACGAGTTCCTGGCCATCGGCGGTGTCGTCGATGTGACCTTGTCGACAATGTGACTCAAAGTGACGGCCGAGCCCCCTTCGACAGGGGGCTCAGTGCCGTTTACAGCTTTGCCGCCATGGCCTGCAGGCGGTCGAGGCGTTCGATGAGGGCGTTCATCACCGCCATGCCGCGGGTCAGTTCATCCACGTTGGCCAGGCTCTGGGCCACCTGGGACTGTTCCCGCCCGGCGTCGGCGCTCATCTGGGAAATCTGGGCGGCGGCCTGCTCGCTGCCGGCGATGAGGTCGTTCATGGTGGTCAGGGTGCCCTGGGCGATGGAACGGATGCTGCCAATGGTCTGCACCGCCTCGCGGATGCTGCTGGCGGTGGCGTCGGCCTGATTCTTGGCCGACTGGGCCAGCTTCCTGACCTCGTCCGCCACCACGGCGAAGCCGCGGCCGGCTTCGCCCGCCCGGGCCGCCTCGATGGCGGCATTCAGCGCCAGCAGGTTGGTCTGGTCGGCGATGGCGCTGATGCCGCCGGTGATGGAGCCGATGGCCTTGGACAGGCGCTCCAGGTCGTCGAGGCCGGCATCCAGGGCGGCCTGGGAGCTTTGCGAGGCCTTGGCCGAGTCGCCCACCTCCGCCATCAGGGAAAGGGCCCGGGACAGCGTCGCCGACTGGTGCCGGAAGCCTTCGGAGAGGGCCGGCAGGGTATCGATCACCGGCTGCACCGCCCGTTCGTAGGTGACCACCCGGTCCACCATGGAACGCTGCATCTCGCTCAGGGTGATCCAGCGTTCCAGCGCCCGCTGCGAGTAATGGGAGGCAAAGGCCGCATACTGGACGGGGAAGGAACCCATGAAGGGGTCGTTGTAGCCTTCCCCGGGGGCGAAGAACACCAGGGCGGAGAGGGTCTGGTTGATGGGGATGCCGAGGATTTCGCCGAAGGTGGAGAAGCCCGCCGCCGGGATGTCGGCGAAGAAATCGGCCCGTCCCAGCGCGTCGGCGTTGCCCAGGCGGCGCAGGACGCAATCGTTGAGCAGCATGGCCACCGGCTGGCCCTTGCCGTTGAGGAACTGCCGCCAGTCCTCCTGGGTGGTGCCGATGAAGTCGGTCATCCGGAGGAGGTGCAGGCGGTCGCCGAACTCGATGTCGCAGAAGAAGGCGGTCTGCTCCGCCCCCAGGGAAGCGACGGAGCGGATGAACATCTCCCCTTCCACGGAGACGGCGAAGGTATGCCCGGCCAGGCGGTTGCCGACCTCCGCCTCGGCACAGCGGAAGTGGCCGGCCAGGGCGGCGAGGAAGCCCTGGGTCTCGCCCTCGGCGGTGAACACGCTCTTCACCGTGCGCGCCACCGGGTCCGCTTCGGCCACCATCCAGCTGGTGCCGGTGGGGACGAAGTTCTGGGTCTTGAAGGGCGAGAAGCGGATGCCGCGCCGGACCTTGCAGAACACCAGCAGCGCCCGGCCGGTGAGCACCTGGCGCCCGTCGTGGATGTAGGTGCCGGAGAAATCCAGCTTGCCGCCGGCGGAGCCGCCGATGGCCAGGCAGGGGAAGCGCTTGCTCTCGTACCAGGCCCGCATGAGGAAGCCTTCGGAGGCCGACAGGCCGTCGCAGAAGACCAGGGCGAAGGTGTTTAGCGCGTTGATGGGGAAGGAGGGGGTGACGCTGGCCAGTTCCTGGCGGATGCGGGCCACCCGTTCGCTGACGCTGGCGTTGCCGCCGGCGTGGAGGTTGACGGTGAAGGCCTCGGCTTGCTCGACGACGTCGCCGGAGAGCCAGAGGAAGCTGCCCTCCCGGTCATGGGTCTCCGCCCCGCAATAGCTGCTGGGCCGGGCTGCGCAAAGGGCGCCGGTGGAGGAAAGGGCGGCGAAGCGGGTCGGCAGGGAGGCGCCGGCCACCACGCGGGCTAGGCCGTCGGCGGTGCTGGCGAACTGGGCGTGGGGCGGCACGAAAGCCATGAAGAGGCCGCCGCCCTGGCCGATACCAAGGGCCTCGGCGCTTGCCGGCAGGCGGTCGGCGTCGAAGCGGCCGGTCAGGGCCGCCGGCATGCCGGCGGCACCTGCCGAGGAGGCGCGCTCGGCCTTGGCGGAAGAAAAGAATGAAAACATGGCGTCCTCCCTGAAGTCGTTGTCGTTCGCTTGCCGGGGCGGGGTGCCCGGCCAAATCGTTTCAATCCTACTGCTTTTATCAATTCGCCGAAATCCTCGGGGGTGGCCGGGAGCCTCCATTGCGGCCGGCCCGGCGTGTCGCAAACCCGACAACGCTCCCGGGGGGTGTCCGGAAAGCCCCTCTGTTACTGGCTTCCGGGATGGGCGTGGAATTTGCTGGAGAAGGCTACCCCAACTCCACTGCCGACAAAAATGACCCCCGAACTCCGCCAAAAACTGCTGGCTGGCCTCCAGGACGGCAGCATCGTCCCCTACCTGGGCCCCGGCTTCCTCGCCGATGTCAAGAACGCCGCCACCGGCGCCCCCATCCCCGCCGACAGCGATTCCCTCATCCTGGCCATGAACGACGGCCGGCCCATGGCCCCCAAGCTCATGTACGAGTTTCCCCGGGCGGCCATGAACGTGGAACTGAAGCGCGGCCGCACCACCGTCACCAAATTCCTCACCCGCACCTACGGCGAGACGCAATGGACCCGTGGCGCCCTCCACGACTGGCTGAAGGGCATCGCCCCCCAGTACGTCATCGACATCAACCGCGACACCCAGCTCCAGGATTCCTACGCCGACGTTCCCCACAACCTCATCGTCGGCATCGCCCGCATCGGCGGCACGGCGTTCCGCTACAAGATCTATTTCTGGGACGGCGCCGCCTACCGGCCGAGCGAGACGGTGAACACCGCCCTGCCCGTGCTCTTCAAGCCCATGGGCACGCCCCGGCCGGAAGCGGTGTATATCGCCTCCGACGCCGACTACGTGGATTTCATCACCGAACTCATGGGCGGCTTCTCCATCCCGCCGGAGGTCAAGGAACTGCGCAAGGGCAAGCAGTACCTGCTGATGGGCATGCGGCTCAACCGCGATACCGAGCGCATGGTCATGGCCGACATGATCTACAGCGCCGCGGAGCCCGCCGGCTGGGTCTTCATCGCCGAACCCACGGCCAAGGAGCGCCGCTTCTGCGCCCGCATCGGCCTGGAGATCATCGAGGCCGACGTTTTTGAATTCATCGGGGCCGCCGTCCCCGCCTGACTTTTTTCATCTGGGAGTAAAACAATATGCTGCTCGACCGTTACGAACCGTTCTTCTTCAACGCCAACTTCAAGGAGGTGGCCAGCGGCGCCTGGGTCGCCTACCGCGGCGAACTGGTCCTCAAGGAAGGCGAGGTGGCCGACGCCCAGGGCCGGCGCAAGCCGCCGGTGGAGGTCATGAAGCAGGCCATCGCCCTGGCCGAGGGCGACGCCCTACGCCTCTTTTCCGGTTCCCTGGACGAGTTGCAGTATTTCCCCGCCCTGCTGGAAAAGTACGGCGCCGACATCCAGCCCGGCGCCATCGTCGTGCTGTTCGTGGTCAATATCGACAACCCCTTCGTCTCCACCATCAACGGCGCGCCGGTGGTTTTCATTCCCCTGGTCCAGGGCATGACCTGGAACGAGCTGATCGACATGGTGGCCCTGGAAAAGGGCGACTTCAAGGGCCAGGGTTCCGCGGAGAAGGTGGTGACCCTCTACAACGCCCTCAAGGGACACAAGTTCAAGTACCCGGAGGTGCCGGTGGGGGAGGCCATGAAGGCCACCAATTCCGCCAAGCGCGAAACCCACGGGGCCGTCTGATGCCCTGGTCCGAGCGTTTCGCCCTGGGGGTGGCGGACATGGATGCCACCCACCGGGAATTCGTGGCGCTCGCGGACGCCCTCGCGGCGGCGCCGGACGAAGACTTTCCGGCGCTGTTCGCCGAGCTGCGGGAGCACACCCGCCAGCATTTCGAGCATGAAGCGCGGCTCATGCGGTCCTGCCGCTTTCCCGCCATTGGCGAGCACGAGAGCGAGCACCTGCGGGTGCTGGGGGAACTGGCCCACCTGGCCGCCCGGGTTGCCGGCGGCCGCATCGGCATGGCCCGGGCCTACGTGGAAGGCATGCCCCAGTGGTTCGCCAACCACCTGGCGACCATGGACGCGGCCCTGGCGGCGTGCCTCAAGCAGGCGGTGCGGGCACCCTCCTGATTCAGGGGTGCCGGGCGGCCAGCCGCACCAGGGCCTGGGCCTGGGCTTCGCAACGGGTGCGGGCGCCTTCGTCCAGCTTGCGCAGCCAGCGCGGGGGGATGGCGTCGAGGCCGTAGCGGGCGCCGGCCAGCATGCCGGCGATGGCGCCGGTGGTGTCGGCGTCGCCGCCGCGGTTGACCACGTCCACCAGGCAGTCCTCGAAGCTCGCCGTGGCGAAGAGGGCCTGGAAGACAGCCTGCACCGTCTCCACCACGAAGCCGCTGGGGTTTTCCCGGCGCTTGCCGTCATAGGCGAAGACCGGGTGGGCGGCGACGAGGGGCGCGGCGTGGCGGCGTTCCACTTCGGTGGCGGGCAGGCCTTCCAGGAAATCCTGGACCATGCCGGCCAGGGCGATGCAGGCGGCGTCGGACAGGGCGTTGTGGTGGGTGACGTGGCCCTGGGCCCGGCAGGCACCGGCCAGCGCTGCCGCCGGCCGGTCCAGGCAGGCCAGGGCCACGGGCAGGATGCGCATGGCGGCACCGTTGCCGGCGTCGTGCTCGGAGGCCGGCGCCTCCGGGTTGCCGGTCTTCCGGAAGGCGATGAGGTTGCGGCGGACGGTATTGCCGATGTCCACGGGCTTGCCCCGCATCCAGGCGTCGAAGGCCTCGGCGGCGGCGCGGGCATCGACGCTGCCGGCCGCCAGGATGGCATCCCCCAGGGCCAGCGACATGGTGGTGTCGTCGGTGACCTGGCCGGGTTTCAGGCGCAGCCAGCCGCCGCCGGTGATGTCGCGGTGGGTACCGTGCTGCTGCTCGATTTCTCGGGGGGTGAGGAATTCGACGGTGGCGCCGAGGGCATCGCCGATGGCCAGGCCGAGATAGGCGGCCACCGCCCGGTCTGTGCGGGGAGAGTCGTCAGGGGAAACCCGGCGCCGTACCGGCGCCGTGCGGGCGATCAGCTCTCGGGTCCAAAACATTTGGCGTAGTCCTTGCACTCGCTGCAGGATGGCGCGGGGCAGACGTAAATGCCCTCCCGGGAGCAGAACTGGCGGTAGAGGAATTTCTTCCACTTCATGTCGCCGCTGTTGGCCCGGGCGAGTTCGGGAAAGTTTACCCACATCAGGCGGGTCAGTTCGTCCCGGGCGGCGAGGCCGAGATCCTGCCACAGGTGGTCGGCGCCGGCGCAGGCGGTGGCGACGATGTCGGCCATCCACAGCTCGGAGGCGCGCTCCTGGGCGCGGTGGTCGAGGAGGAGCTTCTGCAGGTCGCTCCATTCCGGGATGGCGGGGGCCGGATGGCTGGCAGCCAGGTGGTCGTAGCCGGGGAAACATTCGGCCAGCAGGCGGCCGTGGCGATCGCCACCCAGGCCCAGGTCGGCGGGCAGGCAGCCTTCGCCCAGGCGCTGGCCAGCCAGCAGGCTGGCCAGCAGGGGCCGGTTCGGATCGGCGCGCACGTCGGCAGCGCAGGGGGCCGCCAGCAGTTCGGCGGTGGCCAGGGCGCGGCGGGCGGCGCGATCCGGGTCGTTCATGACGATCTCACTTGCTCGGATATTCCACCAGGATGTCCTCGTCGCGGACGATCATCTGGCAGGCCAGGCGCCAGTGGGTGGGGGGGATGTCGTCCACGTACATCTGCTCCACCTCGGCCTTGGTGATCTTGCCCATTTCCGTCAGGGCGGCGACTTCCCGCGGGTTGAGGGGGCCGCCCATGGGCCGGCGCTTGCCGTCCATGGAGGAGACCTTGACCAGGCAGGTGCCGCAGTTGCCTTCCTGGCAACCGAAGTCGATGGGAATGTGATGCTCCTTGGCCAGGTCCAGGATGGTCTGGGTATGGCTGCCGGCTACGGCATAGACCGTCTTGTCCTTGTGCATGGGGCTGCTGAAAGTGATGAGTGCCATTGGGTTTTCTCCGAGAGTACGGGTTGCAGAAGTTCTCTGTCGTGTCGGGCGTGGATGCTTTTAGTCTTGTCCGGTGGGGGCGCTCAGGCGGGCTTGACCACGATTTCGCCGCCGATGATCTGGGCCTGGCAGGCGAGGCGGTGGTTGCGGGGCGCCATGTTGTCCTTGAGCACCTGGTCTTCCAGGATGCTGGGGGGCGCGAGGTTTTCCGCCCCGGAGACGATCTTGGTCAGGCAGGTGCAGCATTCGCCTTCCCGGCAGCCGTAGGTGATGCCGGCACCGACCTTTTCCGAGACCTCGATGAGGCGGGTGCCGGCCGGCACGGTGACGGAAACGCCGATGTCTTCGAAGGTGACTTTGGCCTTGGGCATTTAGTTCTCTCCCTGGTTGTTCAAGCGAGTGCGGCCATGTCGATGCTGCGATGCTCGACTTGGCCGGTGAGATGCCGGGCCAGGGTTTCCCCCAGGTCACGGCACTGGTTCAGTTCGCCGGCGTCGGGCACCAGCTTGATGCGCAGGCCGTCTACTGGCACGCGCATCTTCAAGCCCCGCAGGCGGTCCTCGATGAGGCGCACGGCTTCCCCGCTCCAGCCGTAGGAGCCGAAGGCGGCTCCCAGCTTGCCCTTGACGTTGACGGTGGTCAGCGACGAGAGCACGTCCCAGATGGGCTTGACCGCGTCGGCGTTGATGGTGGGGCTGCCGAAGGCCAGCCCGTCGGCTTCCTCGATGAGATCGGTGAAGATGCCCGATTCGCCGCCCTCCAGGTCGTAGAGGGAGACGCGCACGCCGGCGATGGCCTCGGCGCCGGCGGCCAGGGCCTCGGCCATGCGGCGGGTGTTGCCGTAGGCGGAAATGTAGAAGACCACCAGGGTCTTCTCGCTCCGCGCCTCGTTGAAGAGGCGCGGCGTGGCCAGCTCCCGATAGCGGTGCACGTAGTCCCGCGGCATGTGGCGCAGGATGGGGCCATGGGCGGGGGCGATCAGCTTCAGGTCCAAGGGCTCGATGAGGGCCACCGCGTCCAGCACGTTCTCCCGGAAGGGCCGCATGATGTGGGCGTAGTAGTACTCGAAGGAGAAGCGGAAATCGCCCACCGCGTCGTTGAACAGGCGGGCGTCGCAGAAATGGCAGCCGAAGACGTCGCCGGAGAAGAGGAAGCCCTCTTCCTCCAGGTAGGTGCATTGGGTGTCCGGCCAGTGCAGGTAGGGGGTGTGCAGGAAGCGCAGGGTGCGGCCGCCCAGGTCCACGGTGTCGTCGGTGGTGACGGGGATGTACTCGGGCGGCGTTTCGGCGGTGGGTTTCAGCAGGGCCTTCAGCATCATCTGGGCCCGGCTGGACAGGTAGACCTTGGCCTGGGGGGCGCGCTTCAGGAGTTCCGGCAGGGCGCCGCTGTGGTCCGGCTCCAGGTGGTTGAGGACGATGGTGGTGATCTCGTCGTAGCGGGCCACCGATTCCAGGCGCTCGAAGAAGGTGTCGGCGAAGCTTTCCTTCACCGTGTCGATCACCGCCACCCCCGTTGCGCCCCGTACCACGTAGGCGTTGTAGCTGGTGCCGTTGGCGGTTTTGAGGATGATGTCGAAATTGCGCAGGTGCGGGTCGAGGGCGCCCACCCAGTGGACGCCCGGGGCCAGTTCCACCGCAGCGCTAGCGAGTCCCGCAGCCGGCATGGTCGGCTTCCTCATGGGCGGCGCTGCCGCAACTGCCATGACCCTCAGGGCCATGCACGCAGGCCTCGATATTGCCCTCCGGCAGCGTTACGCCCCCGAGGCCGATCCAGGCATGCACCGCCGCCGCGTCGAACCCCACCCTCCGCTCTTCGCCCACCTGCATGAGGGGGCGGCGGATGAGCAGGGGATTCTCCAGCAGGAGGTGCAGGGCGTGCTCGAATCCCAGGGCTTCCGGCACGATCTCGCCGGATTTCACCGCCGGGGCGCTGCGGTTGAACCAGTCGGCCACGGGCAGGGGGCCGAGGAAGGCAAGCAGCCCCGCGGCCGTCCACGGCTCCGCTTTCAGGCTCCTGGCCTGGACGGTGTGGCCGGCGGCGGCGAGCAGGGTCTTCTGGCGCAGGTTGCCTTTGCAGCCGGGTTTTTCGTAAAAGGTGACGATGGCCATAGGCCTCCTTGTTTAGCCGGCGGCTTGCGCCTCCTCAACCGTTCGGGCTGAGCCTGTCGAAGCCCGGGATGCTCCGCGGGCGAAGCGCCCTTCGACAGGCTCAGGGCGAACGGTGAGAGGGGGCTCGTGCGACGGGAAGCCTTTCATGCCGCCTCCCGCCACAAGCCGAATTCCTTCAGCTTCTCGATGGGAATCCCGGTCAGCGACCCCGGTGGGTTGAGGAATTCCCCCAGCTCGTTGACGATGGCCATCTCGATGGGGCAGATGGCGGCGCACTGGGGGTCGGCGTGGTCGCCGAGGCACTCGGTGCACTTCATGTCGTCGATGAGGAAATGGGGCTTGTCCTGGTAGATGGCGTCGTTGGGGCAGACGTCGACGCAGGCCCAGCAATTGACGCAGGATTGGGTGATCTGGAGCGCCATTCAAGCCACCTTCAAGCTTTCTGCCGTCGGCAACAGCTTGCCGGTGGCCGCGATTTCCTTGTACACCGCCATCACGGCGTCCTCGATGGGCTCCATGGCGTGCTCGCCGTTCGGCGCGATGCCGGCGGCTTCCAGCTTGCCCCAGGGTTCGTAGCCGATCTTGGAGCAGAGCACCACCTCGCAGCCTTCGAGCACCTTGATGTTGCGGTCGAGGAGGGAATCCGGTTCCTCGTCGCCTTCGCCGCAGCTGTCCATGCCGCCGCAGTAGAGCTCGGTCTTGCGGTGGCCGATGAAACGCACGCCTTCCGGGGAGGCCTCGTAGATGAGGAATTCCTTGGCATGGCCGAAGTGCTCGGCGACGACGCCGTTCTTGCCGGCCACCGCCATCAGCACCGGGCGGGAACCTTCGGGGATGCCTTCGGCCTTCGGCTTGACGATGCCGCGCTTGGCGTCCAGCTTCTCGATGATGGAGTCGTGCACTTCCTTGCGGCGGACCATGGCGGCTTCGTAATCGACGTCCATGACGTCGATCTTGTCCATGGTGAATTCGTCGCCCCGGTCCTCGCCCAGGAGGCCGACGGCATCGGCCCGGCACTGGCGGCAGTGGCGCATCATCGCCATGTCGCCCGCGCATTCGTCCTGGAGCGCCTGCAGTTCGGCGTCGGTGGGGCTGGGGTGCTCCATGATGCCGTAGTAGGTGCCGTGCTCGGGCTCGGCGATCAGCGGCATGACGTTGTGCAGGAAGGCGCCCTTGGCCTTCACCACCTTGGAGACTTCCTTTAGGTGCTGGTCATTGACGCCGGGGATCAGCACCGAATTGACCTTCACCAGGATGCCGCGGGAAGTCAGCATCTCCAGGCCCTTCTGCTGCTGCTCGATGAGGATCTTCGCCCCCTCGACGCCGCGGATGCGCTTGTTCTGCCAGTAGATCCACGGATAGATCTTTGCGCCGATTTCCGGATCGACGCAGTTGATGGTGATGGTCACGTGGTCGATGTTGTGCTTGGCGATCTCGTCCACATGTTCGGGCAGCGAGAGGCCGTTGGTGGAGACGCAGAGCTTGATGTCCGGCGCCTTCTCGGAAAGCTGCTGGAAGGTCTCGAAGGTGCGCTCCGGATTGGCCAGCGGGTCTCCCGGTCCGGCGATGCCGAGGACCGTCATCTGCGGGATCTCGGCGGCGACGGCGAGCACCTTCTTGATCGCCTGATCCGGCGTCAGCAGCTCGGAAACGACGCCCGGACGGGATTCGTTGGAGCAGTCGTACTTGCGGTTGCAGTAGTTGCACTGGATATTGCAGGCCGGCGCCACGGCCACGTGCATGCGGGCGAAGTAGTGATGGGCCTCTTCCGAATAGCAGGGGTGGTCCTGCACCTTGGCCCGGATGTGGTCGGGCAGGTGGGAGAGGGCGTCGGGGGCGGTGCCGCAGCCGCTGGAGGCGCAACCGCCGCCTTCGGCCTTGGGGCCGCTGCTGGCGCTGATGACTGGTAGTTCCACGATGCTGGCTCCTCGAAATCTGTGCGGGAGCAGTTCAGCAATCGCTGTGCCAGAGGCGTTTTCTCTTAAGAATCAGGGTTCTGTGCCGGGGGGCGACGGCGGCTGTCGCCCCCCTTGTCGCAAATGTGACAGGCGCTCAGGCGACGACGGCGGCCAGGCCGGCGGGGCCGGTGGGCGCCTGGGCCAGCCAGGGCACCAGGGCGCAATGGGGGCAGGGCTCGTCCCGGACCCGGCCGACGAGGGGCAACTCGCTCGCCCCCCGCTGGGCGAGGCGCGGGTCCGTCGTGCCGCTGGCCAGCAGTGATTGGTTCACCACCCAGGCGTAGGGTGCGATGCCGGCCCGGGCGAGGTCGGCCTGCAGGCGTTCGGCCTCATGGACCGGCGTCGCCTCGGGCAGGGTGACGATGAGGATGCGGGTGTAGGCCGGGTCGCGCAGGCGGGGCAGGAGCAGGCGAACCGATTCGGGCATGTCGCCCTGGGTGCGCATCACCTCCCGGTGGTAGGCCTCGGCGGCGTCGAGGAGCAGGATGGTGTGGCCGGTGGGCGCCGTGTCGAGGACGACGAAGCCCTCCCGGCCGGCGTCCACGGTGCGGGCGAAGGCGCGGAAGACGGCGATCTCCTCGGTGCAGGGGGAGCGCAGGTCTTCTTCCAGCAGGGCACGGCCGCCGGGATCCAGGTGGCGGCCGGCCCGCTCCAGCACCTCGGCGGTGTAGTCGGCCACTTCCCGGGCCGGGTCGATGCGGGTCACCGTCAGGCCCGGGACGGCGCCGTCCACGGTTCCCGCCACATGGGCAGCCGGATCGGTGGTGGACAGGGTCACCGCATGGCCCCGGGCCGCCAGGGCGACGGCGATGGCCGCCGCCACCGTGGTTTTGCCGACGCCGCCCTTGCCCATGGTCATCACCACGCCGTGGCCGGCGCTGGCGATGTCGTCCACCAGCCCGGCCAGACCGGGAGGAAGGGGGGCTGCCGGCATCGGCGCCGGCGCCGGGAGCGGGGTGCCGTCGGGATCGGCCATGCGGCGCAGGGCGGCGAGGCCCACGGTGCCCAGGGGCAGGAAGGGGATGGTCTGGCGGGGCAGGCCGGCCAGGCCGGCGGGCATGGCCGCCAGGGCCTCGGCCGCCCGCCGTGTCATGGCGGTGGCGACGGCATCATCGGGGCGGCCGTCGGCGAACAGGCCGTTGATGCTCAGTTGCAGGTTGGCCACGCCGAGAGCGGCGAGTTCGCCGCGGGTGCGCTCGGCCTCCCGCAGGGCCGAGGCCTCGGGGCGGCTGACCAGGATCACCGTGGTCGCCGCCGGGTCGGCGAGGCGCTGCACGCTGGCGGCGTAGAGGGCCTTCTGCTTCTCCAGACCGGCCAGGGGGCCGAGGCAGGAGGCGCCGCCGGTGGAGGAGGAGATGAATTCGTTCCAGGCCGAGGGCAGGGTGAGCAGGCGCAGGGTATGGCCGGTGGGCGCGGTGTCGAAGATGACGTGGTCGAATTGCGCCGTGGCGGCGGGGTCCCCGAGGAGCTTGGAGAACTCGTCGAAGGCGGCGATTTCCACGGTGCAGGCGCCGGAGAACTGCTCTTCCATGCTCTGGATGGCCGCCGCCGGCAGGATGCCCCGGTAGGGGGCGACCATGCGTTCCCGATAATCCCGGGCCGCCGCCTCGGGGTCGATGTTGAGGGCGAACAAGCCCGGGGCGCCGGCAATGGCGGTGGGCGCCCCGCCCAGGCGCGTGCCCAGGACCTCGTCCAGGTTGGAGGCGGGGTCGGTGCTGACGATCAGCACCCGGCGGCCGGCGTCCGCCAGGGCCAGGCCGGTGGCGCAGGAGAGGGAAGTCTTGCCGACGCCCCCCTTGCCGGTGAAGAAGAGGTGGCGGGTGCGGGCTTCGGGCAGGGTCATGGTTTTCGCGCTTGAGCGTCAGCAGGTGCCGGGCTTGCAGCCGCAACTGCCGACCTTGATGTGGGGCTTGTCGGCGGTGGCGAGGGCGAGGCCAAGCTTCTGGGCCAGTTGCTGGCGGGTGAGGTAGATGCCGGTGGAGACGACGTGGCCGTCCACCACCAGGATGGGCAGGCGGTCCATGCCCGCTTCCATTTCCTTCACCACGGCGGGGTTGGCGGCGAAGGCCTGGGGCGCCTGGCCCAGGTTGTGGCGGGCCACGGCGACGCCCTGCTCCTCGACCCATTTAAGGTCGGCGGCGAACTGGGCGAGGACGGGATCGACATCGACGCCGCAGACGCCGGTGGAACAGCACATGGCGGGGTCGAACACTTCCAGTTTTTTCATGAGAGTCTCCTGTGGAATCAACGGGCTTCGTACCAGTCCCGGGACTGGTTGACGATCTTCACCACCAGCAGCATCACCGGCACTTCGATGAGCACCCCCACCACCGTGGCCAGGGCGGCGCCGGACTCGAAGCCGAAAAGACTGATGGCGGCGGCCACGGCCAGCTCGAAGAAATTGGAGGCGCCGATCAGGGCCGAGGGGCAGGCCACGTTGTGCTTTTCGCCGGCGGCCCGGTTCAGCCCGTAGGCCAGGGCTGAGTTGAAGAAGACCTGGATCAGGATGGGTACCGCCAGCAGGGCGATGATCACGGGCTGGCGCAGGATGGCCTCGCCCTGGAAGGCGAAAAGCAGCACTAGGGTGGCCAGCAGGGCGGCGATGGACCAGGGGCCGACCTTCGCCATGGCGGCGTCGAAGGCGGCCTGTCCGCCGGCCAGCAGGCTGCGCCGCCAGAGCTGGGCGAGGATCACCGGAATGACGATGTAGAGCACCACCGACGTCAGCAGCGTGGCCCAGGGCACGGTGATGGCCGAGATGCCCAGCAGCAGGCCCACCAGGGGCGCGAAGGCGAAGACCATGATGGTGTCGTTGAGGGCCACCTGGGAGAGGGTGAACAGCGGGTCGCCGTTGGACAGCCGGCTCCACACGAAGACCATGGCCGTGCACGGCGCCGCCGCCAGCAGGATGAGGCCGGCCACGTAGCTGTCCAGTTGGTCGGCCGGCAGCATCGGGGCGAACAGGTTGCGCACGAAGAGCCAGGCGAGGAAGGCCATGGAGAAAGGTTTCACCAGCCAGTTCACGAAGAGGGTGACGGCGATGCCGCGGACGTGCTGCTTCACCTCGTGCAGGGCGCCGAAATCCACCTTCACCAGCATGGGGATGATCATCACCCAGATGAGCAGGCCCACCGGCAGATTCACCCGGGCCACCTCCAGGCGGCCGATGGCCTGGACCGGCCCGGGGGCGACCTGGCCAAGGACGATGCCGGCGACGATGCAGAGGAAGACCCACAGCGTCAGGTAGCGCTCGAAGACGCTCATGGGAGCACCGGCCCCGGCCTTGATGGCGATTTCACATTGGGCGGACATGGCGGCTCCTCACAGGCCCAGGGCGGCCTTGACCGCGGGAACCAGCCGGGCGCGGATGTCGTCGCGCACGGCGACGAAGCTCTCCAGCGGCTCCCCATGCGGGTCGTGGAAGGGCACGTGGATGCGCTGCACCGGGCGGGGGAAGACCGGGCAGGTCTCGCGGGCGTTGTCGCAGACGCTCACCACCAGGTCGATGGGCGTGTCGAGCAGGGTATCGACATCCTTGGGGAAGAGGCCTGCCGTGGGCAGGCCCGCCAGCTCGAGGGCCTCGATGGCGCCGTCGGCCACCTTGGGCTGGGGGCGGGTGCCGGCGGAAACCGCCTTCACCCGGCCGGCCAGGTCGTGGTTGAGAATGGCCTCTCCCATCTGGGAGCGGCAGGAGTTGCCGGTGCACAGCACCAATACGGTCGGGGTCATGGTCGGGGTTGCGTATCGGAAATGGGGAAAAGGGTGTCAGTCGTCCTGCCGCGGCAACTGGCCGATGTCGGCGACCTGCTTCTGCAGCGAGATGCGATCCAGCTTGTCCAGGGGCAGGCTGGTGAAGATGCCGATGCGGCGGTGGAGCAGGCGGAAAGCCATGGAAACGGCATGGCGCCTGGCGTCGGTGTCGCCATCCTCGGCTGCGGGATCTTCGATGCCCCAGTGGGCCGTCATGGGCTGCCCCGGCCAGACCGGGCACACTTCGCCGGCCGCGTTGTCGCAGACGGTGAAGACGAAATCGAGGGCGGGCGCCTCCGGCGTGGTGAACTCGTCCCAGCTCTTGCTGCGCAGGGCCGCCGTCGGCAGCCCCTGCTGGGCCAGCAGTTCCAGGGCGAAGCGATTGACGGCACCGACGGGGTGGCTGCCGGCGCTGAAGGCGCGGAAGCGGCCCTTGCCCATGTGGTTGAGGATGGCTTCGGCCAGGATGCTGCGGGCCGAATTGCCGGTGCACAGGAAGAGGACGTTATAGATGCGCTCGCTCTGGTCGTTCATGGCGACTCCTGCCGGGAAGCGGTTTTCTGGAGGCTGCCCCGGCGCTTGGCGACGGTATCGGCGGCCCGGGTCTTGGGCAGGCATTCGCCGCTGCCCTGGCAGCAGTTGCGGGTGAGGAAGGCCAGCAATTCGTCCATGGCGGCGTAGTCAGTGGCGTAGCGGATGAAGCGCCCCTCCTTGCGGCCCTGGATCAGCCCCACCCGGCTCAAGTGCGCCAGGTGGAAGGAAAGGGTGGCCGGCGCCATGCCCTGGCTTTCGCCGATGGCGCTGGCGGTTACGCCTTGGGGGCCGGCTTCCACCAGCAGGCGGAAGATGGAGAGGCGCGATTCGTGCCCGAGGGCGGCGAGGAGTTCGGCGGCGGTCAATGTTTCCATAATTCGAATATTATCGAATTAATTGGCGCCGTGGGTTATGTTTTTGTGACGGAGTACCAGCGCAGTTTCAGGATGCGGATCGCCCCCGCCAGCACCAGGATGCCGATGGCCGTGCCGATGATCCAGTCCGGCCAGGGGCTGGCCGTCCACGCCACCAGGGCGCCGGCCGCGATGACCCCGAGGTTGGCGAGGACATCGTTGGCGGAAAAGATGAAGCTGGCCCGCATGTGGGCGCCGCCCTCGCGGTGGCGAGCCACGAGCAGCAGGCAGGCGACGTTGGCGGTGAGGGCGAGGAGGGAGATGCCGATCATCGCCTCGCCGACGGGGAGGCCGCCGGCCAGCATGCGGCTGCCCGTCTGACCCAGGGCGCCAAGACCCAGGCCGAACTGCAGGACGCCGGAAAGCCGCGCCGCGTTGCGCTGGTGCGCCGCGCTGCGGCCGACGGCGTAGAGGGCGACGCCGTAGACGGCGGCGTCGGCGAACATGTCGGCGGCGTCGGCCACCAGCCCGGCGGAGCCCGCCCACCAGCCGGCGATCGCCTCGACGACGAACATCAGGGCGTTGATGGCGAGCAGGAGGCGCAGCACCCGGCCCTGGTCGCCGGCCGCCGGTGCCGGCGCGTCCGCCGCCAGGGCGCTGGACTCCCGCAGTTCGGCGCCGTAGCCGAGGGGTTGCAGCAATGCCAGGATCGCCCCGGGGGGACCGCCATGGTGGACGACCAGGGTGCGCCCGGGCAGGTCGAAAACCAGGGCGGCCACCGGAGCGTCGGCCAGGTGCAGGCGGATGGTCTGCTCCTCGGCGGGGCAGTCCATGCCCGGAATATGGAACACCGAGCGCTGCACCGGGCCCTTGCCGGGCAGGCTGCCGGCGGGCGCGGAAGTGTCGGCGGAAGGCTGGCAGCGGCAGGGGGAGGCTGTCCGGTCGTCGCTCACGGGGTGGTCACCAAGCAATCGCAGAAGCGCCCATTGTCGCCGGAACAGGGCTATTGCCGGCAAGCGTACAGGGTGTGGTTTCGGCAAGCGATCGATTCGCAGCGGGAAATTTCTGGTGTCCCTCTTGCTTCGCACCAGGCATGAAAACCCATCTCGACTGGTCGACCTGCGACACCTACGGCGTCGGCATTTCCGCCACCGGGGGGAATTACGCCAAGGCGATGGCGGTGTGAATGAACAACCGCCAGTGCCAGCGCGATGGCAAGCGGTGCATGTACCCCATCTCCGAACTAGACGTTGCGCACCGCAACGGCGAGGTTGTGCGCCTTCATTCCGGCCGACGTCTACTGCTCTGACGGCATGAACGCAACAGGGATGGATCTCATGGCGCTACACGCCTAGTGGCTGGAGCCCGAGTTCGCCGATTGGCCCCGTATGGCCGCCAGTTTGACGTATAGAGTGCTGCGCGAAATGCCCAGAGTCCGTGCCGCCAGGGAAATATTGCCATGAGCGTTGGCGATGGCTGCCAGAACGGTCTGCCTTTCCACCTCTTCGAGGCGCCCTATCGAGATTGGGGTCGAGTCTGTCGCCGGTAGGTCCGTCGTGCCGGCCGCGATCCTCGCGATGACCGGCGGCAACTGCGAACTGTCGATGACATTATCATCGCTGAGGGCGAACATGGCCTCGAAGACGTTTTGCAGCTCTCTTATGTTGCCCGGCCAACGATAGGCGAGGAAAGCCTGGCGCACGGCCGGGTCGAGCTGTTTCGGAGCACAGCCGTATTTACCCGCCAGCTTGTGGTTAAGGTGGGCAACGATGGTGTCGATGTCGCCGGGCCGTTCCCTTAGCGCGGGTAGCTTGAGGCTGACTACGCACAGGCGGTGGAAGAGGTCTTCGCGAAAACGCCCGGCTTCGACCTCGGCTTGCATGTCCCGGTTTGTGGCGGTGATGATGCGCAAGGCTACCTTGCGCTCCCGACTGTCGCCCAGCCGCACGATGATTCCGTCCTGGAGGACACGCAGGAGATGGGGCTGCATATCGAGGGGCATCTCACCGATCTCGTCGAGGAACAGGGTGCCTCCGTTTGCTTGTTCGAATTTTCCCGCAAGTCCGCCGCGGCGGGCTCCGGTGAAGGCGCCCTCGGCGTACCCGAAGAGCTCGCTGGCCAGGAGTTCGCGGGTTAGGGCGCCGCAGTTGACGGCAACGAATGGGCCGGCGGCGCGGCTGCTGGCCAAGTGCAGGGCGCGGGCGAAGAGTTCCTTGCCCGCTCCTGTCTCGCCGAGAAGGAGTACTGGCAGGTCGAGGGGGGCGATGCGCCGGGCGCGTGCCTTGGCGCTGGCCAAGGCATCGCTGTTGCCGATGATGTCGGCGAAAGGGTCGCTTTCCGCAGCCACAGGGGCCGGCTTGGGCAGCGGGCCTGCGCCCGCCGGCCGGGGAACGCCCAGGGGGATCACCAGCAAAGTCCCCAACTCTCCATCGGAATCCTTGACCGGATGCAGCCATTCGTGACGCAGCCAGTCCGGGCGCTGATGGCGGCGGTCGATTTCGGGGGTGGTTAGGTTGAGTCCAGCGACTTGGCCGCCGACCTCGAAAGGCAAGCGTACGCCGTACAACTCCCGCGCCGCCTGGACATTGCCGGCGGTACGCACGATGCGGCCGCGGTGGTCGAACAGCACCAGGCAATCGCTGGCGTAACGGACGAAGTCGTCCACGGCCCGGGCCAGCAGGCGGCCGTGCAGGATACCGTCGCGCCGGGCCAGCTCGCCTTCGATCTGCCGGGCGGCGGCGATAACCAGGCCCAATGTATGGCCATGGAATGTTTCCTTGACGCCGGAGACATCGACCACACCCAGCAGGGTGCGGCCGAGGGGATCGAGGATGGGGGCGGCGGCGCAGGTCCAACGCTTGACGTCGACGCAAAAGTGCTCGCTGGCGTAGATCTGCACCGGGGCGCAGGTGGCGATGGCAGTGCCGATGGCGTTGGTGCCGATGACCTCCTCGTTCCAGCAACCGCCCGTGGCCAGATTGATGGTCTCGCCCGCGCTGCGGGCACGGGATCCGCCGTTGAGTTGGAGGATGGTGCCGCTGGGGTCGCTCAGCATGATGATGGAGCCGCATTCCCGCAGGATGTCGCGTAGGCCGTCCAGAACCGGGCGGGCCGCCTCGCAGAGATCGCGGTGTTGCCAATGCAGTTGCCGGAGTCGCTCGGCGGCAGCCCCCGGCGCGCAGTGGCTGGTCGGGTCTACCGCCTCGGAACGGCAGCGCTGCCACGAATCGAGGACGACGCTACGCACACCTTCTCCGGGCAAGGGCTGGTCCTGCAGGAAACGCTCCCAAGCGGTGGCGACGGCTTGTTCGTCGCCGATCCGGGGAATGAGGGAGCCGCACTCGGAATAGGGCATGGGGGGTCTGTGGGGTTGTGTTTAGTGAAATGCATGAACTATTGCATAACCGTAGTACCTTGCTTCGACAAAGTCAATAATTTCCTTTCGGATCAATGACTTGTGCGCCGCAGCAAGAGGGGGAAAAAGTGTCCGGTTTCCGGACAGCGCCGCTGCCGCGTCGGGATTCCGGACAGCGCCGGACACTTTTTTCCGGTTGTCTCCATGACTGCGACGTTGTCGCCTAACTTGTTGATTAAAAATTTGTTCGTCCGGATTTTCGGCGTCTGCCGCGGCGCTGGCCCGCCCCTTGCGCTAGGGATGGCGTGGGGAGACTCCCCATGCACACACCCAAGACAGGAGGCAACATGCAACAGCAATCCACCGTACAGGTGATGGGGATCGATGCCGGCGGCACGATGACCGACACCTTCTTTGTCCGTGCCGACGGCCGCTTCGTGGTCGGCAAGGCCCAAAGCAACCCCGGCGACGAATCGCTCGCCATCTTCAACTCTTCCCAGGATGCCCTGGCCCATTGGGGCCGGACGGTGGACGACGTCTATCCGGAGCTGGCGACCTGCGTCTATTCCGGCACCGCCATGCTCAACCGCATCCTGATGCGCAAGGGCCTCAACGTTGGCCTCATCTGCAACAGGGGCTTCGAGCAGATCCATTCCATGGGTCGCGCCCTGCAGAGCTACCTGGGCTACGCCCTGGAAGACCGCATCCACCTCAACACCCACCGCTACGACGAACCCCTGGTGCCGGTTTCCCGCACCCGTGGGGTCACCGAGCGCACCGACGTGCAAGGCAAAGTGGTGATTCCCCTCCGCGAGGACGAGGTCCGCCAGGCTACCCGCGAGCTGGTGGAGGCGGGTTCCCAGGCCATCGTCATCTGCCTGCTCCAGTCCCACAAGAACGAAGCCAGCGAGCAGCGCGCCCGCGACGTCGTCCGGGAAGAGCTGAAGAAACTGAAGGCGGACATCCCGGTCTTCGCTTCCGTCGACTACTACCCCTCGCGCAAGGAAAGCCACCGGATGAACACCACCATCCTCGAGGCTTACGGCGCCGAGCCCTCCCGCCAGACTTTGAAGAAGGTCAGCGACCGCTTCAAGAAGCATGGCGCCAAGTTTGACCTGCGGGTGATGGCCACCCATGGTGGCACCATCAGTTGGAAGGCCAAGGAGCTGGCCCGCACCATCGTCTCCGGTCCCATCGGCGGCGTCATCGGCTCCAAGCTCCTGGGCGAGGCCCTGGGCGATGAAAATATCGCTTGCTCCGACATCGGCGGCACCAGCTTCGACGTGGCCCTGATCACCAAGGGCAGCTTCGCCATCAAGAGCGACCCCGACATGGCCCGCCTGGTGCTGTCCCTGCCCCTGGTAGCCATGGATTCGGTCGGAGCCGGTGCCGGCAGCTTCGTCCGCCTCGATCCCTACAGCAAGTCCATCAAGCTTGGCCCCGACTCCGCCGGCTACCGCGTCGGCACCTGCTGGCCGGAAAGCGGACTGGATACCGTCTCCGTCTCCGACTGCCACGTCGTTCTCGGCTACCTGAACCCGGACAACTTCCTGGGCGGCGCCATCAAGCTCGACGTGCAGCGCGCCCGGGACCACATCAAGGCCCAGATTGCCGATCCCCTCGGCCTCTCGGTGGAGGACGCCGCTGCCGGCGTCATCGAACTGCTAGACCTGACGCTGTCCGAATACCTGCGCGCCAACATCAGCGCCAAGGGCTACAACCCGGCCGAGTTCACCTGCTTCTCCTACGGCGGTGCCGGCCCGGTACATACCTACGGCTATACCGAGGGCGTCGGCTTCAAGGATGTGGTGGTGCCCGCCTGGGCGGCCGGCTTCTCGGCCTTCGGCTGCGCCTGTGCCGATTTCGAGTACCGCTACGACAAATCGGTGGACCTGGGGGTCGCACAGTTGGCGCCGATCGAAGCCAAGGTCGCGGCCTGCCAGACCCTGCAGGAAGCCTGGTCCGAACTGGCGGTCAAGGTCATCGACGAGTTCGTGCTGAACGGCTACAAGGCCGAGGACGTGTTGCTGATCCCGGGTTACAAGATGCAGTACATGGGCCAGTTGAACGACCTGGAGATCGTCTCGCCGGTGACCAGCGCCGCCACCGCCGCTGACTGGGACAAGATTGTCGAGGCTTTCGAGAACACCTACGGCCGCGTTTACGCGAGCTCGGCCCGCTCGCCGGAACTGGGCTTCTCCATCACCGGCGCCATCCTGCGCGGAACCGTCGTCACCCAAAAGCCGGTGCTGCCGGAAGACCCGGATGCCGGCCCGACACCGCCCAAGGAAGCCTATCTCGGCACGCGCCCCTTCTACCGCCACAAGAAATGGGTCGATGCCGCCCTGTGGAAGATGGAGAGCCTGAAAGCCGGCAATTACATCGTCGGCCCCGCCATCATCGAATCCGATGCCACCACCTTCGTGGTGCCGGACGGTTTCGCGACGACGGTGGACAAGCACCGCCTGTTCCACCTCAAGGAAGTGAAGTAAGGAGACCCACCATGAACATGATGAGCAAGAAAGAAGTCGGCTTCGCCGACCTGCTGAAGAACGGCCAGACCTTGAAGCAGTTCCGCGACGGCATCATCGAGCGCACCAAGGCCACCGGCTACTACAACGGCCAGGAAAAGCTGGCGTTCCGCGACAGCGACCCCATCGGCTACGAGAAACTGTTCTCCAAGCTGCGCGGCGGCCTGGTGCATGCCCGGGAAACCGCCAAGAAGATCGCCGCCAGCCCCATCGTCGAGCAGGAAGGCGAACTGTGCTTCACGCTCTACAACGCCGCCGGCGACTGCGTCCTCACCTCCACCGGCATCATCATCCACGTCGGCACCATGGGCGCGGCGATCAAGTACATGATCGAGAACAACTGGGAAGCCAACCCTGGCATCAACCCGGGCGACATGTTCACGACCAACGACTGCGCCATCGGCAACGTCCACCCCTGCGACATCGCTACCATCGTGCCGATCTTCTGGGACGGCAAGCTGATCGGCTGGGTGGGCGGCGTCACCCACGTCATCGACACCGGCTCGGTGACCCCGGGTTCCATGTCCACCGGCCAGACCCAGCGTTTCGGTGACGGCTACATGATCACCTGCCGCAAGACCGGCATCAATGACGAGCCGCTGCGCGACTGGCTGCACGAGTCCCAGCGCTCGGTGCGCACGCCGAAATACTGGATCCTCGACGAGAAGACCCGGATCGCCGGCTGCCACATGATCCGCGAGCTGGTGGAGGAAGTGATCCGCGCGGATGGCCTGGAAGCCTACGAGAAGTTCGCCTTCGAGGTCATCGAGGAAGGCCGCCGCGGCCTCATGAGCCGCATCAAGGCCATGACCCTGCCGGGCAAGTACCGCAAGGTTTCCTTCGTCGATGTGCCCTACAAGCATGACGACGTGCAGGTCTCCAACGCCTTCGCCAAGCTCGATTCGATCATGCACTCGCCCTGCGAGATGACGATCCGGCCGGACGGCAAGTGGCGCCTCGACTTCGAGGGCGCCAGCCGCTGGGGCTGGCATACCTTCAACGCCCACCAGGTCGCCTTCACCTCCGGCATCTGGGTCATGATGTGCCAGACCCTGGTGCCGACGCAGCGGATCAACGACGGCGCCTACTTCGCCACCGAGTTCCGCCTGCCCAAGGGCACCTGGTGCAACCCGGACGACCGCCGTACCGGCCACGCCTACGCCTGGCACTTCCTGGTTTCCGGCTGGGCGGCCCTGTGGCGCGGCCTGTCCCAGTCCTACTTCAGCCGCGGCTACCTGGAAGAAGTCAATGCCGGCAACGCCAACACCTCCAACTGGCTGCAAGGCGGCGGCATCAACCAGGACGGCGAGATCCACGCGGTCAACAGCTTCGAAGCCTCTTCCTGCGGCACCGGCGCCTGCGCCGTCAAGGACGGCCTCAACCATGCCGCCGCCATCTGGAACCCGGAAGGCGACATGGGGGACATCGAGATCTGGGAAATGGCCGAGCCGCTCCTGTACCTGGGCCGCAACGTCAAGGCCAACTCCGGCGGCTACGGCAAGTACCGCGGCGGCTGCGGCTTCGAGACCCTGCGCATGGTGTGGAACGCCCAGGACTGGACCATGTTCTTCATGGGCAACGGCTTCATGAACAGCGACTGGGGCATGATGGGGGGCTACCCGTCCGCCACCGGCTACCGTTTCGAAGCCCACAAGACGGGCCTGGAGAAGCGCATCGCCATCGGCGATTCCCTGCCCCTGGGCGCTGACCTCGATCCTTCCGATCCGGACTACGAGCGCCACCTGGACGCCACGGCCATCGTCAAGCGCGACAAGCAGTGCATCACCACCGAGGACTGCTACGCCAACCACGACCTGTACCTCAACTACCTGCGCGGCGGCCCCGGTTTCGGCGATCCCATCGACCGTGAGCCGAAGGCCATCGAGGCGGATCTGAACCAGAAGTTCCTGCTGCCGGAGTACGCGCAGAAGGTCTACGGCGCCGTCTTCACCCAGGACAAGAAGGGCGTGTTCACGGTGGATGAGGCCAAGACCCAGGCACGCCGCGCCGAGATGCGCAAAGAGCGCCTGGCCCGGGCTTTGCCGACGCGCGAGTGGATGAAGGAAGAGCGTGAACGCATCCTCAACAAGCACGCCTCCATCCAGGTGCAGCACATGTTCGCCACCAGCTTCGCCCTCTCCGAGAAGTTCACCAAGCAGTTCAGGGACTTCTGGAACCTGCCGGGCGACTGGCAACTGCTGGAAGAGGAACTGGGCGTGCCGTCCTACGGCGCCAAGCACCGCATGGACCTGTCCCTGCTGCCGGACGTCACCACCGTCGTCCAGGTTGAAGAGTAACCACCGAATCGAGGAGTTGAAAAATGTCTACTTACACCAACGAACAGGTTTCCCACCTCGTCGAGGGCTCCCTCGACTGGGAAACCACCTTCCGCATGCTTTCCATGCCCAAGGACAACAGCCGCTTCGAGCAGTACTTGGCGGCCCTGCAGGCCAAGGTCAAGTTCAAGGACAAGATTGTCCTGCCCCTGGGCCCCCACCTCTACATCGTGCAGTCGGCCAAGAGCAAGAAATGGGTCACCCAGTGCGACTGCGGCCACGTTTTCTGTGACTACCAGGAAAACTGGAAGCTGCATGCCAGCATCTACGTGCGCGACACGGAGGAGGCGATGACCGAGGTCTATCCGAAGCTGATGGCCCCGGATACCCAGTGGCAGGTGTACCGCGAGTACTACTGCCCCGAGTGCGGAACGATGCACGACGTCGAGGCGCCGACCCCCTGGTATCCGGTGATCCACGACTTCGAACCGGACATCGAGGCCTTCTACAAGGAATGGGTGCATCTGCCCATCCCTGAGCGGGCCGACTAAGCAGCACGACCGAAGCAACCCCAACGCGAGACTTCTCCCCGACCCGGGGGCCGGCCGATGCCGGTTTCCCGGGCTCGGCGGGGTCGTGTCGCCTGAAAAACGTAGTTTCAGCAGAGGTTCATGCCGGCATGGCCGGCGCGAAGCCGCTAAGCGGCCGAAGCCAATAAAGCAGCGTGCCACCACGGCAGCGGCCTGCACGCGTCAAGCCATCAGGGGATGGGCAACCAGAGCGAGGAGATTCAGACATGTTGCGTCGTTTCAGAAAGTTCGGAAGCACGGCGACTGGGGGGGCTGCCTTCCTGTCGTCCGTCGTGCCGTTCGGAATCATCGGGGGGCTGCTTTACGCTGGCCTGTTCGTCAAGGCGGATGCCGTAGTGCACAAGGTGGAGGCACCGGCCATCGAGCGTCGAGACAACTATGTCAGCCTGTCGGTGCCGGCGCCGAACGTCGTCTGGGCGGCGGGCACCGGCGGCAAGGTGGTGCAGAGCCGGGACGGCGGCAAGTCCTGGGTAAGCCAGGCGACCGGTACCCAGAACAGCCTGCTTGGCATCGCCGCCTGGGATCCCGAGCACGCGGTGGCCGTCGGCAATCTCGGCACCATCATCGCCACCGCTGACGGCGGCGGAACCTGGAACACGGCCAAGGTGCCCGAATCCTCCAACCCCAACAAGCTCTTCCGGGCGCGGGTTTTCGACGATGTCGCCTGGGCGGTGGGTGAATTCGGCGCCCTGTTGCAATCCCGTGATCGCGGCATGACCTGGTCCCGCGTCCTGCCGGAAAAGGACCGCGCCTGGAACGACATCTTCTTCCTCGGCCGGCAGGGCTGGCTGGTGGGCGAGTTCGGCACGGTCATGAAGACGACGGATGGCGGCGAGACCTGGCGCGACGTGGCCACCGCCAACAAGGTCAGCCTGATGTCCGTGGTCTTCCGCGACACGCAGCACGGCGTCGCCGTCGGCCTCTCGGGAACGGTCATGGTCAGCGGCGACGGCGGCGAAACCTGGCTGACGGCCGCCAAGGCCACCCGGGAATCGCTCTACAGCGTCATCTGGGACCGTGACCGCTGGCTGGCGGTGGGCGACAAGGGCGTGATGGTCACGGCGGCAACCGAGTCCGGCCCGTGGCAAGCGGCACGCATTTCCGACAAGGATCTCTCCTGGCGTACCCAGGTCGTGCAGTCGGGGCAGGCGTATTACCTGGCCGGCGCCAATCTGGCGGTCCTCGAAAACGGCCGGCTGCTGGTTGCCGGCCAGGGCGTGAAGTAAGGGGGCGGCGATGAAGAACTCAACCTTTGGCAAGATCGACCACGCCTTCGCCACCCTCATCCGTTTCCGTACCCTCGTGGTCGGCCTCATCGCCATTGTGACCGCGTTGATGGGCTATCTGGCCAGCCAGATCGAGGTCAAGACGGTCTTCAGCGACCTGCTGCCGAAAAATCACCCCTACGTTGCGGTCAACCAGCGCTTCAAACAGACTTTCGGTGGCTCGAACATGGTCAGCATCATGCTCGAAACCGGGCAGGGCGACATCTTCAACGAGGCCGTCCTCTCCAAAGTGCAGAAGCTCACCGTCGGCTTGCAGAAGGTCGAGGGCGTCGATACCTACCAGATCGTCTCCCTGGCCTCCAAGAAGCTGAAGGAGGTGCGGGCGTCCACCGAGGGGGTCGAATCGCGCCCGCTGATGTGGCCGTACCTGCCCCGGGATGCAGCCGAAATGACCGCCCTCCGGGAGGCAGTACTCAACAACCCCCTGGTGTACGGCCCCTACGTCTCGGCCGACCTGAAGGCGACGCTGGTCACCGTCGATTTCAACGATGCCAATGTCGATTACACCAAGGCCTTCCGGCAGATCATGGAACTGGTCGACGGCACCGGCGGCGATGGCGTCACCGTGCGGGTGGTCGGCGAACCGGTGCTCTACGGCTGGGTGAACCACTATCTTGACGAGACCCTGCGCATCTTCTTCGTGGCAGTCGCTTCGCTGGTCCTGCTTCTCCTGCTCATCACCCGCACCTGGCACGGCACCTTGCTTCCCTTGCTGGCCGGCCTGGTCAGCGCCATCTGGGCCCTGGGAGCGGCGAAGCTGATGGGCTTCCACCTCGACCCTCTGGTGGTGGTGGTCGCCTTCCTCATCACCGCCCAGGCCATTTCCAACTCGGTACAACTGGTTTCCCGTTTCGACGACGAACTGGCCCGTGGCGGCACTGCCCCCGACGCCGCGGCCCGGGCCAGCGCGCGCAACCTGTTCAAGCCGAGCGCCCTGGCGGTGGTGGCCGACGCGGGCTGCGTCCTGGTCGTCGCCCTGACGCCGATTCCGCTGCTGCAGAAGATCTCCTTCATCGGCACCGTCTGGGTCCTGACCATCTTCGTCAGTGCCCTGGTGCTGACGCCGGTCATGCTGTCCTGGTATCGGCCGGAGCGGGGCCATATCCATCCCATCAACCTGGCCCACCTGCTCGACAAGCTATTGTCGGTCTGCGCCAGCATCGTCACCACGCGCTGGCGCTATGGCGTGCTGGCCGGCGCTGGCGTCGCCTTCGCCCTGTCGGCGGTCTATGCCTTCAATCTCAAGGTCGGTGACGCCAATCCCGGTTCCCCCATCCTCTGGCCGGACTCCCGCTACAACCGGGACGCCGCTGCCATCAACGGCAAATTCCAGGGCTCCGACCGCATGTTCGTGGTGGTCGCCGGCAACGACAAGGGGGCGCTGCGCGAGCCGGCCGTGCTCGACAGCATGAACCGCTTCCAGAAGTACATGGAGGCGCAGCCCGAGGTCGGCGGCACCATATCGCTGGCCGACATCCTGCCCCAGGTCCGCCGCGTGCTGCGCGAAGGCAACCCGATGTACCAGGAGATGGGGCAGACCCGGGAAGAGAACGGCGAGCTGGCCTACATGTTCGTTTCCGGCTCCGACCCCGGCGACATGGATCGCTACGCCGACGCCGACGCCAAATTCGGGGCGGTGACGCTGTTCTTCCGCGACCACCAGGGCGAAACCATCCGCACCGCCGTGGCCCGGGTGCGCGATTACGTCGCCGAGCACCCGATCGAGGATGCCGAATACCTGCTGGCCGGCGGCCTGGTGGGCGTCCTGGCGGCGGTCAACGAGGTCATCCTGGCCGGGCAGATCGAAGCCATCGCCTTGGCGCTGCTGGTGCTCGTGGTCTGCTGCACGGTCACCTACCGCTCCACCGTGGCCGGCGTCTTCTTCATGATCCCGGTGGTCCTGTCCAACGCCCTGACCTTTGCCTACATGGCGTGGCAGGGCATCGGCATGAACATCAACACCCTGCCGGTGGTGGCGCTGGGCATCGGCCTGGGGGTCGACTACACCTTCTACATCGTCGACGGCATCCGCGAGGAATTGCACCACCACGCCAATGTCGAGCGGGCCATCGTGCACGCACTGCGCACGGCCGGCAAGGGCGTCCTCGTCACCGCCCTGACCCTGATCACCAGCGTCGTTCTCTGGCACTTCTCGTCCCTGCGGCTGCAGGCCGACATGGGCATCCTCATCGGCCTGTGGCTGTTCGTCTCGGCCTTCAGTGCCCTCTTCATCATGCCGGCGCTGGTCTATGTCTTCCGGCCGGAATTCATCGTCGGCAGCAAGCGGCGTCCGATCGAGCAGGCGGTACTCGCCTGATCCGCCGAATCACCACGTCCGCCGTGCCGTCGGCGCGGCGGACTTTCTCAAGCAGTCCACATGAAGGAAGGAGCAGGGAAATGCAGGTAGTTAGGAGACATACGCAGATGCCGACGCAGATCGGTGCTGCATTGCTGGGCCTGGGCTTGTGCGCGAGCACCGCCCATGCCGAAGATTTGGCTGACAACGGCAACAGTTTCCACCTTGGGGGCTACG
>DAINDE010000022.1:0-65958 GCA_036732025.1 Rhodocyclaceae bacterium | reverse complement strand
TCCCACTCGATGGTGGCGGGAGGCTTGCCGCTGATGTCGTACACCACGCGGTTGATACCCCGCACCTCGTTGATGATGCGGTTGGACACCTTGCCCAGCAGGGAGTGCGGCAATTCCGCCCAGTGGGCGGTCATGAAATCCTGAGTCTGGACGGCACGCAGGGCCACGACGTATTCGTAGGTGCGGCCGTCGCCCATGACGCCGACGCTCTTGACCGGCAGGAAGACGGCAAAGGCCTGGCTGGTCTTGTCGTACCAGTCGGCAGCGCGCAGTTCGTCGATGAAGATGGCGTCGGCCCGGCGCAGGAGATCGGCGAATTCTTTCTTCACTTCGCCAAGGATGCGCACCCCCAGGCCGGGGCCGGGGAAGGGGTGGCGATAGACCATCTCGTGGGGCAGGCCAAGCGCGATGCCCAGCTCGCGGACTTCGTCCTTGAACAGCTCGCGCAGCGGCTCCAGGAGCTTGAGGTTGAGGGTTTCCGGCAGGCCGCCGACGTTGTGGTGGCTCTTGATGGTGTGTGCCTTGCCGGTCTTGCTGCCAGCGGATTCGATCACGTCCGGGTAGATGGTGCCCTGGGCCAGCCACTTGGCGTTGGGCAGCTTCTGCGCTTCGGCCTGGAAGACCTCGACAAACTCGCGGCCGATGATCTTGCGCTTCTGCTCGGGGTCGGAGACACCCCGCAGATGGCCCATGAACTGCTCGGTGGCATCGACATGGATGACCTTGACGCCGAGGTTGCGGGCGAAGGTCTGCATCACCTGCTCGGCTTCGTTGAGTCGGAGCAGGCCGTTGTCCACGAAGACACAGGTGAGCTGGTCGCCGATGGCCCGGTGCAGCAGGGCCGCCACCACCGAGGAATCGACGCCGCCGGAGAGGCCGAGGATGACTTCCTCGCTGCCGACCTGGGCGCGCACCTTGGCGATGGCCTCGTTCACGTAGTCCGGCATGTTCCAGTCGTGGCCACAGCCGCAGATCTCGTGCACGAAGCGGGCGATCATCTCCTTGCCCTTCATCGTGTGCGTCACCTCGGGGTGGAACTGGACGGCGTAGAAGCCGCGGTCCTCGTCGGCCATGGCCGCCACCGGGCAGGATTCATTACTGGCGATGACCTTGAAGCCCGGCGGCAGCTCGGTGACCTTGTCGCCGTGGCTCATCCACACGTCGAGGAGCCCATGGCCCAAGTCGTTGCTGCGGTCCTGGATGCCGTTGAAAAGCCGGGAATGGCCGCGGGCCCGCACTTCGGCGTAGCCGAATTCGCGTTTGCCGGAACTTTCCACCTTGCCGCCCAGTTGCTGGGCCATGGTCTGCATGCCGTAGCAGATGCCGAGCACCGGCACCCCCAGCTCGAAGACCACCTGGGGCGCCTTCCATTCCAGGGCCTCGTACACCGAGTTCGGGCCGCCGGAGAGAATGACGCCCCGGGGGTTGAACTGGCGGATGAAGTCTTCGGAGACGTCGAAGGGATGCAGCTCGCAGTAGACCTGCTGCTCCCGCACCCGGCGGGCGATGAGCTGGGTGACCTGGGAGCCGAAATCGAGAATGAGGATTTTCTGGTGGGACATGGTGCGAAACCCGTTGCGGGGGTCAATGGAAAAGGTGCCGGTCACCCGGCACCTGTCAGAGATCGAATTTGCTGGAACTCATCCTGTCCACATAGAGCAGGACTTGCGAGACGCCGACTGCCCCCGCCACCGCCAGGACGACGAGGAGCGCCTTGAGCCAGGTCGGCCACTTGGACACCGATCAATCCACGTGGTAGTTGGGGGCTTCCTTGGTGATCTGCACGTCGTGGACGTGGGATTCGCGGACGCCGGCGGAAGTGATCTCGACGAAGCAGGCCTGGTCGTGCATCTGGGCGATGGTGGCGCAGCCCAGGTAGCCCATGGAGGAACGCAGGCCGCCCATGAGCTGGTGGATCACCGCCAGCACCGGGCCCTTGTAGGGCACGCGGCCTTCGATGCCCTCGGGAACGAACTTGTCCACGTTGGAGGTGTTGTCCTGGAAGTAGCGGTCGGAGGAACCGGCCTGCATGGCCCCGAGGGAGCCCATGCCGCGGTAGGACTTGTAGGAACGCCCCTGGAACAGCTCCACTTCGCCCGGCGCTTCCTCGGTGCCGGCGAAGAGGCCGCCCAGCATGACCGTGTCGGCGCCGGCGGCGATGGCCTTGGCGATGTCGCCGGAGTAGCGGATGCCGCCGTCGGCGATCATCGGCACGCCGGTGCCCTTCAAGGATTCGGAAACGTTCTGGATGGCCGTGATCTGCGGCACGCCCACGCCGGCGACGATGCGGGTGGTGCAGATGGAACCGGGGCCGATACCGACCTTGACGGCGTCGGCACCGTGATCCACCAGGGCGCGGGCGGCGTCGGCGGTGGCGATGTTGCCGCCGATGACTTCGATCTGCGGAAAGTTCTTCTTCACCCACTTGACGCGGTCGAGCACGCCCTGGGAATGGCCGTGGGCGGTGTCGACGACGATGACGTCAACACCGGCCTCGGCCAGGGCTTCGACCCGCTCCTCGGTCCCGGCGCCGACACCGACGGCGGCGCCGGCGCGGAGCCGGCCGGAAGCGTCCTTGTTGGCCAGCGGGTGCTCGGTGGACTTGAGGATGTCCTTGACGGTGATCAGGCCGCGCAGCCGGAACTCGTCATCGATCACCAGCACGCGCTCCAGGCGATGGTGGCGGATCAATTCCTTGGCATCCTCGACGCTGGCGCCCTCCTTCACCGTCACCAGGCGCTTCCTTGGCGTCATGATGGCTTTCACCGGCTGGTCCAGGTTGGTTTCAAAACGCAGGTCACGGTTGGTGACGATGCCCACCACCTTGCCCGACTTGTCGAGGACGGGCAGGCCGGAAATCCTGTGCTGGCGGGTGATCTCCAGCACGTCGCGGACCGTCATGGTCGGCGCCACCGTGATGGGGTCCTTGAGGATGCCGGATTCGAAGCGCTTGACCTTGGCCACTTCGGCCGCCTGGGCCTTGGCCGACAGGTTCTTGTGGACGATGCCGATGCCGCCTTCCTGGGCCAGGGCGATGGCCAGGCGGCCTTCCGTCACGGTATCCATGGCGGCGGAAAGCAACGGCAGATGGATCTTGATGTTGCGGGTCAACCGGGTCGTCAGGCTGACATCGCGGGGGAGAATCTGGGAATGGGCGGGAACGAGCAGAACGTCGTCGAAAGTGAGGGCTTTTTGCAGCAGTCGCATGGCCTTTGATCCAAGGTCACAAAAAAGTATTATACAGCAACGCCAACTCACATCCGAAGCCCATGAAAGCTTATATTCCGCTCGCAATCAGCCTTGCCGCCGCCTTCGCCGTGCCGCCGGCCGCCGCCGAAACATGCCAATGGAAGGATGCCGCGGGACGCACGGTGGTTTCCGACTCCCCGCCCCAGGGCCGCGTCAAGGATCTGAAATGCGTCGGCGGCGCGGGCTTCTCGGCCACGACACCGGCGGCGCCGGCGACCGCCGACGCCGCGGGGCCGAAGACAACCGCCGAAAAAGACGCCGATTTCAAGAAACGCCAGTCGGAAGCCAAGGAAAAGGCCGACAAGGATGCCAAGGAACAGGCCGCCGCCAGCCAGCGCAAGGAAAACTGCGACCGCGCCCGGCGGCAACTGGCAGCCCTGGAAGGCGGCCAGCGCATGGCCACCTACGACGACAAGGGGGAAAAGGTCGTGCTCGACGACGCCGCCCGCCAGCAGGAAATCGAGCGTACTCGTCAGTACGTGGGCGAGGCCTGCAAATAGGCGGCCGTTCCGGCAGGCCTCACGCCTCGGGGGCGTCGGCATCGCCGGCGCCCTTTTTCATGACCTTGCCCTCGGCGGCACGCTGCTTGCGCACCTCCTTCGGGTCGGCGATGAGGGGGCGGTAGATTTCCACCCGGTCGTTGTCCCGGAGCAAGGCGTCCAGCTTGGACAGCTTGGCGAAGATGCCGAACTTGTTCTTCTTCAAGTCGATCTCCGGGTACTTGGCGAGCAGGCCGGAGGCCTCCAGGGCCTGCTGCAGGGTGGCGCCGGCCGGCAGGGCGAGGCTCACGAGCTCCTGCTTGTCGCGCTGGGCGTAGCACACCTGGACCTTGATCTGTTCAGACATTGTTCTCTCCATAGACCTGGGCGGCTCGCCGCACGAAGGCATCGACGAAGGTATTGGCGATGTGGCTGAACACCGGGCCGATGACCTTTTCGAAGACCTTGCTGGAAAACTCGTAATGCAGGCGGAACTCGATCTTGCAGGCATTCTCCGCCAGGGGCTTGAAATGCCAGGCGCCTTCCAGGCGCCGGAACGGCCCGTCCACCAGCTGGATGTTCATGCGCACCGGGATTTCCTTGTCGTTCTCGGTGGTGAAGCAGGATTTGACGCTGTGGTAGTTGATGTGCAGCGTCGCCACGGTTTTCGTGTCATCCCGGAATTTCAGCTCCGTCCGGCTGCACCAGGGCAGGAATTGGGGATAGTCCTCGCAGCGGTCGACCAGATCGAACATCTGCCGGGCGGAATGCTCGATCAGCACGATCTTCTCGACGACGGCCATGGGGGCGGGTTTCCCGAATCCTGTAAAATGCCGGATTTTAAAGGATCGCCGCCGGCATGAGCATCACCGTCAACAAAAAAGCCTTCCACGACTACTTCATCGAGGAGAAGTACGAGGCCGGGCTCGCCCTGGAAGGCTGGGAGGTGAAATCCATCCGCGACGGCCGGGTCAATATCAAGGAAGCCTACGTCGTCATCAAGAACGGTGAGATCTTCATCGTCGGCATGCACCTGACCCCGCTATCCACGGCCTCGACCCACATCCACCCCGACCCCACCCGCACCCGCAAGCTGCTCCTGCACAACCGGGAGATCATGAAGCTCATCGGCAAGGTGGAACGGGCCGGCTTCACCCTGATCCCCCTGGACCTCCACTACACCCGCGGCCGCATCAAGGCCGAAATCGGGCTGGCCAAGGGCAAGAAGCAGTACGACAAGCGCGCCGACGCCCAGGAGAAGGACGCGAAGCGCGAAGCCGCCCGGGCCATGAAAGTGAGCGTGCGGTGAGCGGCAGCGTCCTCGCAGGCCGGGCCGCCAAGGAGCGGCAGCGCTGAGGCTGCCCCGCACGCCATGACCATGGACGCCCTCCTCTACTGGGTGGGAATGGTGGCCGTGGCGGTCAACGCCCTCACCGGCGTCCTCGATGCCGGACGCAAGCGCATGGACCTCATCGGCGCCATCCTGGTGGGCGTGGCAACGGCCCTCGGCGGCGGCACCGTGCGCGACCTGCTGCTGGACCGCAACGTCTTCTGGGTCGTCGACCAGACCTACCTGATCGTTGGCCTCGGCGCCGCCCTCGTCACCTTCTTCGCTGCCCGCGCCCTGCCCCTGCCGCCGAAGCTGTTCCTGATTCCCGACGCCATCGGCCTGGCCCTGTTCACCGTCGTCGGTACCCAGGTCGCCCTGCAATGGCACGCCCCCTGGCTGGTCGCCAGCCTGATGGGCGTCACCACCGGCGTCGTCGGCGGCGTCCTGCGGGACATTCTCTGCAACGACGTGCCTCTGGTCTTCCTCAAGGGGGAGCTCTACGCCTCCGCCGCCTGGGCCGGAGCGCTGGCCGTCATCGCCTTGCAGGAGGCCGGGGTCCCGGCCGTGGCAGCGGCCTGGGCGGGCATGGCCATGGTGCTGGGGCTGCGCCTGGCGGCCATGGCCTTCGACATCACCCTGCCCACCTTCCGCTCGGGCTGGTGAAGCCATGCCGCCAACCGCCATGACCGCCCTTGCCCTGCTCCTGATCGGCTTTTCCCTGTTCAGCGCCCTGACGCTGGCGATGACGCATTTCCGTGGCGAACATTACCGGGGGCAGCCGGTATCGAGGCTGATGGGGCTGCTGCTCCTGCTGGCGCTGGGTGGCCTGCAACTGGCGCATTTCTCCTGGCTCTACCTCGACCAGCCCTGGATCGCCGCCCTGCCCTACCGCCTGACCCTGTTCGCGGTGGCGCCGGCCTTCTACCTTTTCAGCCAGCCGCTCCTGTGCCCGCGGAACGTCCCCACCCTCCGGCCGCGGCTGCTCTGGCACGGACTGCCCTTGGCCCTCGCCCCCCTGCTGCCGGTGGACCTGGCCCTGCCGCTGGCCTTCATCGTCGGCGCCGGCTACCTGGCGTGGCTGGGGCGCAGCCTCCACGCCCTGCGCCGCGAGCGGGCCCGCTTCCCCCTGGAAATGCTCCTGCTGGGGGCCGTCTTTGCCATCGCCACCGGGGTGTCGGCCCTGGGCCTCGCCCAGGCCACCCTGCCGGGGAAGCTGTTCTACGAACTCTACGCCATCGCCATCGGTCTCGCCTTCCTCCTGGTGCAGACGACCCTCGGCCTGCGCCCGCAGTTGTCCGACGATGTCCGCGAAACCGCCCAGGCGGCCTACGCCAATTCCACCCTTGCCAACGTGGATTGCGAGGCTGCCCTGGCCCGGCTCGACGACCTCATGCGGTCCGAGCGGCTCTACATGGACGCCGACCTCAGCCTGCCGCGCCTGGCGGAGCGCCTGGACCTCAGCCCCCACCAGTTGTCGGAACTGATGAATGCCCGGCTGGGCAAGGGCTTTTCCCGCTACCTGCGCGAGCAGCGCGTCGCTGCCGCCAGGGCCATGCTTCGCGCCGAACCCTCCGCTTCCGTCCTCTCGGTGGGGCTGGGCGTCGGCTTCACCTCCCAGTCGAACTTCTACGAAGCATTCCGCGAAATCGAGGGCATGACCCCGGGCCAGTACCGCAAGCTGAATACCGCCGCCACCCGCTGATGCGGCGGCTTATTGCTCCGGAATGATCTTTCCGGAGCCGAAACATGCTCCGTTTCGATCGAAATGGAAGATTTCCCGTCCGGCCACCGCCAGACTGGGGGCTCCCTTCACACCTCAGGAGCCTTCCATGGACGCCTATCTCCTCCTGCTCGCCAAGGCCCTCGTCAGCACGGCCCTCAGCCTGGCCGTGCTGCGCGCGCTGGCGCTGCCCCTCGTCAATGTCCTCGCCCGTATCTGCCCGGACGATCAGGCCGCCGCTTTCTGGTTGAGCTACACCCGGGTGATGCTGCTCATCGCCCCCCTGCTCCTCGTGCTGACGGTGGATATGGCCACCGCCTTCGCCAACCCCCTGGACAGCCTGCGCCTCGCCTTCATGGCGGCCCTGGCCGGCCTGCTCATCGGCCTGCAGGCCATCGGCAGGCGCCTGGGGCGGTTCGTGGCCGTGCCGCGGCAACCGGGGAGCCGGCCATGAACGTCCTGCTCACCGGCGCCTCCGGCTTCATCGGCCGCAACGTCACCACCGCCCTGGCAGCGGCCGGCCATCGGGTGACGCCCGCCTCCCGCCGCCAGGGCGTCGATTTCCGCCGCCTGCTTTCGCCGGCCGACTGGCAGCCCCATCTGCGCGGCATCGACGCCGTCATCAACAGTGTCGGCATCATCGGCGAATGCGGCAGCCAGCGTTTCGAGTCCCTGCACGCCGCTGCGCCCTCCGCCCTCTTCCGGGCCTGCGCCGAGGCCGGCATCCGGCGGGTGGTGCAGATCTCGGCGCTCGGTGCCGATGCGACCGCCTTTTCCGCCTACCACCTGAGCAAGCGCGCCGCCGACGACTGCCTGCGCAGCCTCGACCTCGACTGGTTCGTGCTGCGCCCGTCGCTCATCTACGGCCGGGGTGGCGGCAGCGCCGAACTGTTCCTGCGCCTGGCCGCCCTGCCCATGATCCCGGTGATCGGCGATGGGCAGCAGGCGCTGCAGCCGGTCCACATCGGCGACGTGGTGGCGACGGTCCTGCACAGCCTCGCCACCCCTCGGGCGCGGCAGACGCTGGACATCGTCGGCGACGAGACCGTCACCTTCGCCGAATGGCTGCGGCGCATGCGCCTGGCCCGGGGCCTGCCGCCGGCGCCCCTGCTGCGGGTCCCCTTCCGGCTGGCGCTGGCCCTCGCCCACCTGGGCCGCCGCATCCACCCGCTGCTGCAACCGGAAAACCTGCGCATGCTGCAGACCGGCTACCAGGCCGATGCCGCCCCCCTGGCCCGCTTCCTCGGCCGCCGGCCCCAGGCCTTCGCGGCCCCCCTGTTCTTTGCCGACGCCTTTCCCGCCAGGAGCCCGTCATGACCTACACCCTCCTCAAGACCCTGCACATCCTCAGCATGGTGCTGCTCTTCGGCACCGGCCTGGGGAGCGCCTTCTACAAATGGATGGCCGACCGCAGCGGCAATGTCGCCCACATCGCCGTCACCAACCGCCACGTAGTCCTGGCAGACTGGATCTTCACCACGCCCACCGTCATCCTCCAGCCCATCAGCGGCCTATGGATGGTGCATCTCCTCGGCCTGCCCCTGGCGACGCCGTGGATCGCGGCCAGCCTCTTCCTCTTCGCCCTGGCCGGCGCCTGCTGGCTGCCGGTGGTCTGGCTGCAGATCCGCATGCAGCGCATCGCCGCCCGAGCCGTCGCCGACGCCACCGTGCTGCCGCCGCTCTACTGGCGCCTGGCACGCCGCTGGTTCTGGCTGGGCGTCCCTGCCTTCCTCTCCATGGTGCTCGTGGTGGCGCTGATGGTCTTCAAACAGTTTCCGGGAGCCGCATCATGGACAGCCTCATGCAGCAAGCCCTGGGCGCCGACTGGGAGCGCCTTCCCCCCGCCCTGCAGGCCCACTACCGTTTCGGCACGACCCGGGACAGTGGCCACATGGACATCGAGTACCCGGGCTTCATGCAACCCTGCCTGAGCCTGCTGCGCCGCCTCGGCGCCCTCGTCCACCGCCGCGGCCGGCAGGTGGCGACCGTGGTCGACAAGCGGGTCGTCGGCGACCGCCAGTACTGGCGGCGCACTATCACGTACCCCGACGGACAAGTCATCCATTTCAACAGCTTCTGGGTCGCCGCCGGTGGCAACGAGGTCATCGAATTCGTCAATCCGGTCCTGGGTCTGCAGATGGCCGTCCACGTGGCGGACGGCCGCCTCCACTACCGGGGCGTGCGCTTCGTGGCCAGATTCGGGCCGCTGCTGTTGCCCATCCCCGAAAGCCTGGTCCTCGGCCACACCCGCATCATCGAGGAAGCCATCGGCGAAACCCGCTTCGCCATGGATTTCCGGCTGATCCACCCCCTCTTCGGACAAGTGTTTCGCTATGCCGGGGAATTCGAGGTGGATTGCCGCGAGGCGCCCTGAGAAAACGCGATCCCGGAACCCACCCGCCCGCAAAAAAGATGCGGCCAAAGGGTTCCCCTCCTTTCGCCTTTTCCCTATAATGCGCGCTCTTTCGCGGCACGGGGGTATAGCTCAGCTGGGAGAGCGCTTGCATGGCATGCAAGAGGTCAGCGGTTCGATCCCGCTTACCTCCACCAAGCAACCGTGAAAGAAACGCAGCACCGTCCGGGTCCCCATCGTCTAGAGGCCTAGGACACCGCCCTTTCACGGCGGTAACCGGGGTTCGAATCCCCGTGGGGACGCCAAGAACACAGCAAAATGGGCACCATCACGGTGCCCATTTTCATTGGCGTCGCCATCGCTGCCGGCGGGGCACACACCGCCCCCCACCGCCGTTCGCTTCCTCCGAAAGAAAAAGGCCGGGTTGCCCCGGCCCTGGCCATTGGCTCGCGCCGGCGGATGTCAGCCCTTCTTGTGCTGCGCCAGCCGCGTCCAGGTATCCACCACCGTATCCGGGTTCAGCGAAATGGAGGAGATGCCCTGGTCCATCAGCCACTCGGCGAGGTCCGGGTGGTCGGAAGGACCCTGGCCGCAGATGCCGATGTATTTGCCGGCCTTGTTGGCGGCGGAGATGGCCATGGCGAGCAGCATCTTGACGGCGGGGTCGCGCTCGTCGAAGAGGTTGGCGACGAGGCCGGAGTCCCGGTCCAGGCCCAGGGTGAGCTGGGTCAGGTCGTTGGAGCCGATGGAGAAGCCGTCGAAGATCTTGAGGAAATCGTCGGCCAGCAGGGCGTTGGAGGGGATTTCGCACATCATGATGAGCTTCAGGTCGTTCTCGCCCTGCTTCAAACCGTGCTCGGCCAGCAGGTCGACCACCGCCTGGCCTTCGCCCAGGGTGCGCACAAAGGGCACCATCAGTTGCACGTTGGTCAGGCCCATCTCCTCGCGCACCCGCTTCATGGCGCGGCATTCCATCTCGAAGCAGTCCTCGAAGGTGTTGGCGATGTAGCGGGAGGCGCCGCGGAAGCCGAGCATGGGGTTTTCTTCTTCCGGCTCGTAGAGCTCGCCGCCGAGAAGTTTACGGTACTCGTTGGATTTGAAGTCGGAGAGGCGGACGATCACCGGGTTGGGCCAGAAGGCGGCGCCGATGGTGGCGACGCCTTCCACCAGCTTCTCGACGAAAAAGTCCTTCGGGCTGGCGTAGCCCCGGGCGCGGCGCTTGATTTCCTCGCGCTTGGAGGCCGGCAGGCGCTCCACGTCGAGGATGGCCTTGGGGTGGATGCCGATGACGTTGTTGATGATGAACTCGACCCGGGCCAGGCCGACGCCGGCGTTGGGCAACTGGGCGAATTCGAAGGCCAGTTCGGGGTTGCCGACGTTCATCATGACCTTGACCGGCACCTCCGGCATGGCGGAGATGTCGCGGGTAACCACTTCGTAGTCCAGCTTGCCGCGATAGACGTGGCCGGTGTCGCCCTCGGTGCAGGAGACGGTGACGACGTCGCCGTCGTTCAAGGTCTGGGTGGCGTCGCCGCAGCCGACGATGGCGGGGATGCCCAGTTCGCGGGCGATGATGGCGGCGTGGCAGGTGCGGCCGCCGCGGTTGGTGACGATGGCCGAAGCCCGCTTCATCACCGGCTCCCAGTTGGGGTCGGTCATGTCGGCCACCAGCACGTCGCCCTGCTGCACCTTGTCCATTTCCTTGGGGTCATGGACGATGCGCACCGGGCCGATGCCGATCTTCTGGCCGATGGCGCGGCCGGAGGCGAGGACCTTGGAGAACTGCTTCAAGGTGAATTTCTCGATCTTGCCGGCGCTGGACTGGGACTGCACGGTTTCCGGGCGGGCCTGCAGGATGTAGAGCTTGCCGTCGCCGCCGTCCTTGCCCCATTCGATGTCCATGGGGCGGCCGTAGTGCTGCTCGATGATGACGGCGTAGCGGGCGAGTTCGAGGACTTCCGCGTCGCTGATGGAGAACTGGTGGCGCAGGGACTCGGCCACGTCCTCGGTGACGGTGGACTTGCCGGCGACCTTCTCGGCGGCGAAGACCATCTTGATCATCTTGGAGCCCAGGTTGCGGCGCACCACGGCGTGCTTGCCGGCGGCCAGCATGGGCTTGTGCACGTAGAACTCGTCCGGGTTCACGGCGCCCTGGACGACGGTTTCGCCGAGGCCGTAGGAAGATGTGACGAAGACGGCGTCGCGGTAGCCGGATTCGGTATCGAGGGTGAACATGACGCCGGCGGCACCCTTGTCGGAGCGCACCATGCGCTGGATGCCGGCGGAAAGGGCGACGTCGGCATGGACGAAGCCCTTGTGCACCCGGTAGGAAATGGCGCGGTCGTTGTACAGGGAGGCAAAGACCTCCTTGATGGCGTGCATGATGTTTTCCAGGCCGACGATATTGAGGAAGGTCTCCTGCTGGCCGGCGAAGGAAGCGTCGGGAAGGTCTTCCGCGGTGGCGGAGGAGCGCACGGCGAAGGACATGTCGTCGCCGGATTCCGCCACCAGGCGCTGGTACTGCTCGGTGATGGCGATGGTCAGCTCCATCGGAAAGGGAGTGTCGAGGATCGACTGGCGGATCTCGGCGCCGGTCTTGACCAGGGCGTTGACGTCCTCGACGTCGAGGGCATCGAGGGTGGCATTGATTTTCTTGTCGAGGCCGGACTGGGCGAGGAACAGGCGGTAGGCATGGGCCGTCGTGGCAAAGCCCCCGGGCACGCGCACGCCGGTGTCGGCGAGCTGGCTGATCATTTCGCCGAGTGAGGCGTTCTTGCCGCCGACCTTGTCCACGTCGGTCATGCGCAGCTTTTCAAAGGGGATGACGAGGGCTTCCATGCCGAGTCCTTTCAGAGTTGTTCAATGGTGGGATTGAAAATCGGTTCATCGCCGGCCAGGGCGGCCCCGCCCAGGCGGCGGGCGGCGCTTTCCCGCCGGGCGGCGGTGCGCAGCGACTGGGCCAGGGTTTCCTGGACGAAGGCGATGTGGGTTTCCGCCGCCGCCCGGGCCGCCGCCGGCTTCCTTTCGCGGATGGCCTTGTAGAGGGCGGCATGCTGGGAATGCAGCAGGTTGGTGGCCCCGGGGACGTTGCGCAGTTCCCCCAGGTTGAGGTGGATGTTGTCGTGCAGCAGGCGGAACAGCGCCGACGACAGGTGGCCGACCATGGCGTTGTGGCTGGCCTCGCAGATCACCTGGTGAAAACCGATGTCGGACGCCGAGCGGCGGCTCATGTCATCGCTGGCGAAGGCGTCGGCCAATTCTTCGAAAGCCTGGTCCAGACGGAGATGGTCAGCTTCCGTGGCCCGCTCGGCGGCCCATTCGGCGGCCTGCCCCTCCAGCATGCGGCGGAACTCCAGGAGATCCTCCCGCAGGTTGGGGTGGGCGCCCAGCATGTCGCGCCAGGGGTCGATGAAGGTCGCTTCCAGGCGGTCGGTGACGAAGGTGCCGCCCCCCTGGCGGCTCTGCACCATGCCCTTGGAGGCGAGCTTCTGGATCGCCTCGCGCAGGGAAGGGCGCGACACGCCCAGTTCGACGGCCAGTTCCCGCTCCGGCGGCAGACGGTCCCCCGGCTTGAGGGAGCCTTCCAGGATGCGGCGCTCCAGGGACGCGGCGATGGCGTCGGAGATGCGGGGAACCTGCAGCTTGGTCTGGGGCATGATGGATCGTCGGAGGAAAACTTGCGCACGATTGGTAAGACCATGCAATTTTAACCAAGCAACAAGGGAATCGCAAGGGCTGGGAAATCCCCAATATGTTTGACTAACTAACGGATATATCGTACATTTCATAAAAACCGATAAATTGGTTTGACCATTTTACCGTGCATTACTTCACGGCACGAATCAAGCGAGGAGGCTCCATGACCCAACCTAGCCGGGCAGCTCCGCCCACCACGGACGTTTACTTCTTCGCCACCTGCGTGGTGGACCAGTTCTTCCCCGGCGCCGGCCTGGACGCGATCCGCCTACTGGAGCGTGAGGGCCTGCGGGTCCACTTCCCCGCAGACCAGACCTGCTGCGGCCAGCCGGCCTACACCAGCGGCTTCCACGACCAGGCCCGGCAGGTGGCCAGCACCCAGCTCGATCTCTTCCCCGAGCCCTGGCCGGTGGTGGTGCCCTCCGGCTCCTGCGCCGGCATGATGAAGCACCACTATCCAAGCCTCTTCGCCGCCGACCCGGCCCTTAAGGCCAAGGCGGAAGCCCTTTCGGCGCGCATCTACGAATTCACCGAGTTCCTGGTCAAGGTGCTGGGAATCAAGCTGGCGGATCGCGGCGCCCCGGCCACGGTGGTGCTGCACACCTCCTGCTCGGCGCGCCGGGAAATGGGCGTCCATCTTACCGGCCGGGCGCTCCTCGACCAGCTTGGCCAGGTCACCGTCGCCCGCCAGGACCACGAGGCCGAGTGCTGCGGTTTCGGTGGCACCTTCTCGGTCAAGCACCCGGAAATCTCCGGGGCCATGGTCAAGGACAAGGTGGATGCCCTGAAAGCCACCGGCGCCGAACGGGTGGTCAGTGCCGACTGCGGCTGCCTGATGAACATCCTCGGCCACGCCGCCTGGCGGGACCAGCAGGAAGGCCGTTCCCAGCCCACGCTGCCCGGCGAGCACATCGCCACCTTTCTTCTGAAGCGCACGGAGCAAGCGCAATGACCGCCCGCGACCGCATCTTCGCCCGCCTCCAGGCCGCCCGGGCCAAGGGCCTCTACCCCACCCCGGAACCAGCCGAGTGGTACGCCGCCCGGGCCCGCAACGAACCCGCCGACGCACGCACCCAACGCTTCGTCGCCATGATGGAAGCGGCCCGGGCCGAGGTACACCGGGTCACCAACGGCAACTGGGTGCAGAGGCTGTACGAGGTGCTGGCCGCCCGGCACATTTCCAACCTCCTCCTCGCCCCAGGCACGCCCCACGGCGCCCGGGCCGCCGAGGGGCTGAAGGAAACCGGCGTCGCCTGCCTGGCCTACGACCGCCCGGTCGAGGCCTGGAAGGCCGAGCTGTTCAACGACGTCCAGGCCAGCCTCACCGCCGCCCGGGGCGCCATCGCCGAGACCGGCTCCCTCATTCTCTGGCCGGACGCCCGGGAGCCCCGGCTGATGTCGCTGGTGCCGCCGGTGCATATCGTCCTGCTGGAGGCCGCCAACCTCCACACCACCCTCATCGACGCCATGGCCGCCGAGAATTGGGCCGCCGGCCTGCCCAGCAACGCCCTCCTCATCTCCAGCCCCTCGAAGACCGCCGACATCCAGCAGACCCTGGCCTACGGCGCCCACGGACCGAAGGAACTGGTGGTGCTGCTCAAGGAGGCCGCATGATGGGCGCCCAGGAAAAACCCCTGCACTTCATGCCCACGGAAGGCTTCCGGGAGCGCTCCAAGGCCGTCGTCGAGAACGAATTCCTGCAAAAGAGCTTCCGCGCCGCCATGGATTTCCTCATGGCCAAGCGCGCCGCCCAGTTCCCCGACGATGACGAGCTGCAGAGCCTGCGCAGCCTGGGGGAGCGCATCCGCCAGAACAGCCTCGACAAGCTGCCGACGCTGCTCGCCCAGCTCGAAGCCAAGCTGACCGGGAACGGCATCCACGTCCACTGGGCCGAGACGGCGGAAGAAGCCAACGCCGTCATCCTCGGCATCTGCGAGAAACACGGCGCGCGACGCATGGTCAAGGGCAAGTCCATGGTCAGCGAGGAGATCGAGTTCAACCACGCCGCCGAAGCCGCCGGGGTCGAGGCCATCGAAACCGACATGGGCGAGTACATCCTGCAGCTCGCGGGGGAAAAGCCTTCCCACATCATCATGCCGGCCATCCACAAGACCAAGCAGCAGATCGCCAGGCTGTTCGAGGAAAAGCTCCCCGGGGTGGCCTACACGGAAGACGTGGACGCCCTCATCCAGATCGGCCGGCAGGTGCTGCGGCAGAAATTCCTGGAGGCGGACATCGGCATGTCCGGCGTCAATTTCGCCGTGGCCGAAACCGGCACCCTGGTACTGGTGGAAAACGAAGGCAACGGCCGGCTCTCCACCACCACGCCGCGAGTCCATATCGCCATCACCGGCATCGAGAAGGTGGTGGAAAAGCTCGACCACGTGCCGCCCCTCCTCTCGCTCCTCACCCGCTCCGCCACGGGCCAGAACATCACCACTTACGTGAACATGATCTCCCGGCCCCGCCAGCCGGGGGAGCTGGACGGCCCCGAAGAAGTCCATCTGGTGCTCCTCGACAACGGCCGCACCCAGCCCTACGCCGACGAGGAACTCCGTAAGACCCTGCAATGCATCCGCTGCGGCGCCTGCATGAACCACTGCCCGGTCTATACCCACATCGGGGGCCACGCCTACGGCACCACCTACCCGGGCCCCATCGGCGAGATCATCTCGCCCCACCTGATGGGCCTGGAAGCCACCGCCACCCTGCCCTCCGCCTCCAGCCTCTGCGGGGCCTGCGGGGAAGTGTGTCCGGTGCGGATCCCCATTCCCGATCTGCTCATCCGCCTGCGTTCGGAGGTGAATTCCAAGCCTGGCTCAGGCAGCCCGCTGCAAGGCCAGGGGGCGGGGTACAGCCGGCTGATGACGGCCGTCTGGCGGGGGTGGGCGGGGATCTACGGGCGACCGGCCCTGTATCGGATTTATTCATGGCTGGCCAGCCGGTTCAACTGGCTGACGCCTCCCAGCCAGGGAGGATGGACTTCGGTGCGGGTGCCGTTGAAGCCGGCTTCGCGGCGGTTGAGGGATATGGTGGATGAGCGGAAGTAATGGTTCTGTCGGTTGATCGACCGCTGCTTTCCGCCTTGACGGCGTGTAACTTTCTTTTGGGTCGCCAAAAGAAAGTTACCAAAGAAAAGGCGACCCCAAGGTCGACGCCCCCCTGCGGGGGGTCCCTTGCGCTACTCGGCCGGCCGGGCGGCTGCGGAACTCGCCCCCTGCGGGGGCTCAGACAGTCCTCGCCGACTGCCCCCGGCCAACCTGCGTTGCTCAGCATCTTCCATGGGGACCCGGAACACCGAACGCAACCTGTAGCGAAGGCGGCTTCAGCGGCGCCTGGTGTACCGGGCCCCTTGGGAGGCGCCGAGCATCGCAGGGACTGGCGGAAAAAGGGCGAGGACTGTCTGAGGCCCGCAGGGCCGAGTTCCGCAGCCCCCGCCAGGCCCGAGAAGCGCAGGGAACCCCGCGTAGCGGGGCTCCGACCCAGGGTCGCCTTTTCTTTGCTTACTTTCTTTTGGCGACACAAAAGAAAGTAATGCCGCGCGTCAGGCGCGGAAAACAGCGCTAACCAAACCCAACACGCAACCGACACGGAATACAGCACATCAGCAACCCAAAACGCCTGAAAAACCCCACCCCTTGAGCAACCTCACCGACTCCCTCCGCCCCCACCTCCCCCCCAACCAACTCATCACCGACGACTTGCGCCGCCTCGCCTACGGCACCGACGCCAGCTTCTACCGCCTCATCCCCGAGGTCATCGCCGTCGTCGAGAACGAGCAGGAGGTGCAGGCCGTCCTCCAGGCCGCCAAAAACCACAACCGTCCCGTCACCTTCCGTGCCGCCGGCACCAGCCTTTCCGGCCAGGCCATCACCGACGGCGTGCTGGTCCTCGTCGGCGAGGGTTTCGCCACCTGCGACATCGCCCCCGATGCCGCCACCGTGCGCCTCGGCCCCGGGATCATCGGCGGTGAGGTGAATCGGCGCCTCGCTCCTTTCGGCCGCAAGATCGGCCCCGACCCCGCCTCCATCAACGCCTGCAAGGTCGGCGGTATCGCCGCCAACAACGCTTCCGGCATGTGCTGCGGCACTGCCCAGAACAGCTACCGCACCCTGGCCGGCCTGCGGGTGGTCCTGGCCGACGGGGCGGTGCTGGATACGGAAGACCCCCTGAGCGTCGACGCCTTCAAGAAGAGCCACGCCGTGCTCCTCGGCGAGCTGGAACGCCTGGGCGCCGAAACCCGGGCCAACCCGCGACTCTCCGCCCGCATCCGGCAGAAGTTCAAGATCAAGAACACCACCGGCTACAGCCTCAACGCCCTGGTGGATTTTGATGACCCCATCGACATCCTGGCCCACCTGATGATCGGCTCGGAGGGCACCCTGGGCTTCATTTCCCGCATCACCTACCGCACCGTCGTCGAGGAGGCCCACAAGGCCAGCGCCCTGGTCTTCTTCCCCACCATCGCGGCCGCCTGCCAGGCGGTGATCCGCCTGAAACCGCAGCCGGTGGCCGCCGTCGAGCTGCTCGACCGGCCGGCGCTGCATTCCGTCGAGAACAAGCCCGGGCTGCCACCGGTGATCCGCGCCCTGGGCGAGGAAGCCGCCGCCCTTCTCATCGAGGTGCGGGCCGACGACGCCGCCGCCCTGCAGACGCGCATGGCGGCCGCCCTGGGCGCCCTGGACGGCATCGCCACCGTCGAGCCGCCGCAGTTCTCCACCGACCCCGCCACCTGCGACATGTACTGGAAGGTGAGGAAGGGCACCTTCCCCTCCGTCGGCGCCCTGCGCCGCACCGGCACCACGGTGATCATCGAGGACGTGGCCTTCCCCGTCGAATCCCTGGCCGCCGCCACCCTCGACCTGCAGGCCCTGCTGCGCCACCACGGCTACCACGAGGCGATCATTTTCGGCCACGCCCTGGAGGGCAACCTGCATTTCGTCTTCACCCAGGATTTCGGCGACGCCGCCGAGGTGGAACGCTACGCCCGCTTCATGGACGACGTCTGCCGCTTGGTCGTGGAGAAGTACGACGGCTCGCTCAAGGCCGAGCACGGTACCGGCCGCAACATGGCGCCCTTCGTCGAACTGGAATGGGGCAAGGAAGCCACCGAACTGATGCGCCGCATCAAGCGCCTCTTCGACCGGGAAAACCGCCTCAACCCCGGTGTCATCCTCAACGACGACCCGGCCGCCCATCTCCGGCACCTCAAGCCCCTGCCGGCGGCGGAGGACATCGTGGACCGCTGCATCGAATGCGGCTTCTGCGAGCCCCTCTGCCCCTCCCACCGCCTCACCCTGTCGCCCCGCCAGCGCATCGTCAGCTGGCGCGAGCTGTCCCGCCGCGCCGCCGCCGGCGAGGCTGCCGGCCCCATCGCCGACAATTTCGCCTACCAGGGGCTCGACACCTGCGCCGGCTGCGGTCTCTGTTCCACCGCCTGCCCGGTGGGCATCGACACCGGCGAACTCACCCGCCGCCTGCGTGGTCGCCGCCTCGGCGACGGTGCCCGCCGCCTGGGGGCGTGGACCGCCGATCACTTCGGCGCCGTCGCCACTGCCTCCCGCGCCGGCCTGGCCCTCGGCCACGCCGCGGCCGCCATCGTCGGCGACCGGCCCCTGGCGGCGCTATCCGGCGGCGCCTGGAAGCGAGCCATGCCGCGCCCGGGCCGGACACCGGCGCGGCCCGCCGGCGTCGGCGATCCGGTGGTCTACTTCCCCGCCTGCGGCGGCCGCATCTTCGGCCCCGCCGCCAAAGGCGAGGCCGGCCTGGCCGATACCGTCATCCGCCTTCTCGAGCGGGCCGGCTACGCCCCCCGCCTGCCCGAAGGCTTCGACGGGCTCTGCTGCGGCCAGATGCTGGCCAGCAAGGGTCTGGCCGAAGAGGCCAATGCCATGGCCGAAAGCCTGGAGGCCGCCCTCCTGGCCGCCAGCGACGGTGGCCGCCTGCCGGTGATCATGGACGCCAGCACCTGCAGCGCCCGCATGCAGCAGCATCTCGCCGGCCGCCTCAAGCTTTACGACTTCCACGAATTCGCCCACGACGCCCTGTTGCCCCGCCTGCACTTGCGGCAGCAGTCCGGGCCGGTGGCCCTGCACATCAACTGCAGCGTCAGGAAGAGCGCCTCCGACGCCAAGCTGCGCCGGGTCCTGGCGGCCTGCGTGGCAGAGGTGCTGGAGCCGGCCGGCGTCACCTGCTGCGGCTTCGGCGGCGACCGGGGCTTCGCCGTGCCGGAACTCAACGCCCACGCCCTGCGCAAGATCCACGACGAGCTGCCGCCGGCCTGCGCCTGCGGCGTCTCCACCAACCGCACCTGCGAGATCGGCCTCACCGCCGAAACCGGCCGGACCTACCGTTCCGTCGCCTATTTGCTGGAGGAATGCAGCCGCCCACCGGGAGGGGGCTGCTGAGTGTTTTCCCCAACTGCCGCAATCCCGATGATTTGTTAACTTTCGGCCTTCAAGACCGGAAAGGAGAAGCCGTGTACAAGAAAGTCATGATCGCCATCGACGACAGCGAAACCTCCCGCTGCGCCCTGGCCGAAGCCATCCACATCACCAAGACCTACGGTGCCGCCCTGTGCATCGTCCATGTGGCCGACGAAACCCTGATGGGCATGCACCACCGGACCTACAGCACCACCCTCAACCTCGACCACGCCCGCCAGGCCATCGTCGATGCGGGCAGGAAGCTCATCGAGGAGGCCTGCCAGCAGGCCGCCGGCCTCGCCGTCGAACACCGGCTACTGGAAGCGAGCACCAAGCGCATTTCGGAAGTCGTCGTGGACGCCGCCAACGATTGGCAGGCCGATCTCATCGTCGTCGGCACCCATGGCCGCCGGGGGCTGGAACGTCTTATCATCGGGTCCGTGGCCGAACAACTGGTCCGCCTCTCCCCCGTTTCCACCCTCCTGGTCAGAAAGCACTGATGACGAACGCCCGCCACGACGAAAACAAGGACGAACCCCTCCGCTCCGACATCCGCCTCCTTGGCCGCCTGCTGGGCGATACGGTCCGGGAGCAGGAAGGCGAGGCCATTTTCGACATCGTGGAACGGGTGCGCCAGACGGCGGTGCGCTTTGCCCGGGACGGCGACCCCGCCGCCCGGGCGGAGCTTGCCGCCCTCCTCGACCCCCTACCCCGGGATGCCACCCAGGTGGTGGTCCGGGCCTTCAGCTACTTCCTGCAACTGGCCAATATCGCCGAGGACCAGCACCACATCCGCCGCCGCCGCGCCCACGACCTGGCCGGCTCGCCCCCCCGGGAAGGCAGCCTGCCCCATGCCCTCGACCGACTGGCCGAAGCGGGCGTTGATGCCGACGCGGTGGCCGACTTCTTCGCCCACGCCCTCATTTCCCCGGTCCTCACCGCCCACCCGACCGAGGTGCAGCGCCAGAGCATGCTCCAGGGCCAGCGGGAAATCGAGGGCCTGCTCGACGGCCGGGACCGCCAGCAGCTAACCCCCGAAGAGCAGGCCGACAACGCCACGGCCCTGGCCCGGGCCGTCCTCACCCTGTGGCAGACCCGCATGCTGCGGCCGGTGCGCCTGAAGGTCATCGACGAGGTCAAGAACGGCATCGGCTACTTCGCCAGCACCTTTTTCACCGAACTGCCCCGCCTCTACATCCAGACCGCCGAACGGCTGGCGGAACGTTACCCCGGCCGCCCCTGGGCCCTGCCCCCCTTCTTCCGGGTGGGAAGCTGGATCGGCGGCGACCGGGACGGCAACCCCTTCGTCACCGCCGACATCCTGCGCGAAGCCCTGCGCCTGCAGTCCGCCGCCACCCTGGATTTCTACCTCACCGAAATCCACGCCCTGGGCGGCGAACTGCCCATGTCCAGCCTGCTGGTCAAGGTCACCCCGGAACTGGCGGCCCTGGCCGACGCCTCCCCGGACAAGTCGCCCCAGCGGGCCGACGAGCCCTACCGCCGGGCCCTGACCGGCATCTACGCCCGTCTGGCCGCCACCGCCCGCACCCTGGACCATCTGGAGCCCCTGCGCCATGCCGTGGCCGAGGCCGAGCCCTACGCCAGCGCCGCCGCCCTGCGCGCCGACCTGAAGACTCTCGCCCTCTCCCTCAAGCAAAACGGCAGCGCGCTGCTCGCCGGCGGCCGGCTGCGCCGCCTGCTTCGGGCCGTCCAGGTCTTCGGCTTCCACCTGGCGCCCATCGACCTGCGCCAGAATTCCGACGTCCATGCCAGGAGCGTCGCCGAACTGCTCGCCGCCGCCGGCCGCTGCCCGGACTACGAAGCCCTCGACGAGCCGGCCCGCATCGCCCTCCTGGCCCAGGAACTGGTGACGCCGCGGCCGCTCTACTCCCCCTTCCTCGACTACTCCGAGGAAACCCGGGGCGAACTGGCCATCTTCTTCGCCGCCCGGGAGCTGCGCGAGCGCTACGGCGCCGCCGCCCTGCCCAACTGCATCATTTCCAAGACCGACGGCGTCTCCGACCTGCTGGAGGTGGCCCTGCTCCTCAAGGAGGCCGGCCTCCTGAGGCCCGGCGCCGCGCCGCGGCTGGAAATGAACATCATCCCCCTGTTCGAGACCATCGGCGACCTGCAGAAGGCCGCCGCCACCATGGACGGCCTCTTCCGCCTGCCGGCCTACCGGGAACTCCTGGATTCCCGCGGCCGGGAGCAGGAAGTCATGCTCGGCTACTCCGACAGCAACAAGGACGGCGGCTTCCTCACCTCCGGCTGGGAACTCTACAAGGCCGAGATCGAACTCACCCGGGTGTGCCGCGAGCATGGCGTGCGCCTGCGGCTCTTCCACGGCCGCGGCGGCTCCGTCGGCCGCGGCGGCGGCCCCAGCTTCCAGGCGATCCTGGCCCAACCGGCGGGGGCCGTTTCCGGTCAGATCCGCCTCACCGAGCAGGGGGAAGTGATCGCCACCAAGTACGGCAACCCCGGCACCGGCCGCCGCAACCTGGAAGTGCTGCTGGCTGCCACCCTGGAGGCCAGCCTCACTGACCACGAGAACCGCCTCGAGCCGGCGGAAGCCTTCCATCCCGTCATGGACCGCCTCTCCGAACTGGCCTTTGGCGCCTACCGCGGCCTGGTCTATGAAACCGAGGGCTTCACCCAGTACTTCCGCCAGTCGACGGTGGTGTCCGAGATCGCCACCCTCAACATCGGCAGCCGCCCGGCTTCCCGCAAGGCTTCCGACCGTATCGAGGATCTCCGGGCCATTCCCTGGGTCTTCAGCTGGGCCCAGTGCCGCCTCATGCTGCCGGGCTGGTACGGCTTCGGCTCCGCCGTCGAGGCCTGGCTCCAGGAAAACCCGGACGGCCTCGCCACCCTGCGCCGCATGTTCCGCGCCTGGCCCTTCTTCCGCACCCTGATGTCCAACATGGACATGGTGCTGGCCAAGACCGACCTCGCCATCGCTTCGCGCTACGCCGAGCTGGTCAGCGACGCTGCCCTGCGCGAAACCGTCTTCGGCCGCATCAAGGCGGAATGGGAACTGACCCGTCGCCACCTGCTCGCCATCGAGGAACAGGACGACTTCCTTTCCGACAACCCGCTTCTCAAGCGTTCCATCCAACAGCGCTTCCCCTACATGGACCCCCTGAACCACCTGCAGGTGGAACTGCTCAAACGCCATCGCGCCGGGGAAACGGACGAGCGGGTGGCCCGGGGCATCCATCTCACCATCAACGGGGTGGCGGCCGGCCTGCGCAACAGCGGCTGATCCCGGGATAGGCGGCGGCGACCATCGCCCAAAGCGGCGAGAATGGTCAGCCCGGATATTTCATGAGTATCGCGGATGCCGGCGCCGTCGTCGGCCCGATCCGGCGCCGGGCGCCAGGGCTCCGAAACGCCGTGTTGGCCGGCAATGCGGTAGCGCAAAGCTGGCGGCTCATGAAATTTCCGGGTTAAGCTTGCGGCTTGGCGCGATACCCCCGCGCCCTGGAGCCTGAAAGTGACCGCCATCCTTGACCGACCCGCTGCCATTTCCATCCGCCGCCCGATCCTCGTTGCCCTGGCGGCGGCAGCCCTCGCCCTGGCCGCCTGCAACCGCTCGCCGCAACAGCCGGCGCCCTCTTCGGCCCAGGCGCCGGCCCCCGCCAGCGAACCGGCCACACCCCAGTCTCCGCTGGCCGCCGCTGCCATGCGGGGCGACCTGGCCCAGGTCAAAGCCCTCCTCGACCAAGGAGCCGACGCCAACGTCACCGATGCCCTGGGGCGCACGCCCCTGCACATGGCTGCCTTCTACAACCGCCAGAAGACGACCCTCCTGCTGCTGAGCCGCAACGCCGCCATCGATGCCGCCGACCGCGCCGGCCTGACGCCGCTCCACGCCGCCGTCCTCGCCGGCAACCTGCAGGAGGCGGAATTGCTGCTCACCATGGGGGCGGACATCAAGGTCACCACGCAGGGCAAACTGACCGCCCTGCACCTGGCGGCGGCCACCGGGCAGCCCGACCTCGCCCGCCTGCTGGCCGAGAAGGGTGCCGACCTGCGCGGCAGGGATGCCGCCGGGCTGACGCCCCACGGCTATGCCAAGCGCAACCAGCACCCCGTCACCGCCACCCTGCTGCAGGAAATCGCCGAGAAAAAGTAACCCGGGCATGACCATCAAGCGCACCATCTTCTACGTCTCCGACGGTACCGGCCTGACCGCCGAAGCCCTCGGCCACAGCCTGCTGACCCAGTTCGAGGATGTCGAATTCAAGCAGATCCGCATCCCCTTCCTCGACGACAAGGCCAAGGCCTACGACCTGGTGGCCCGCATCAACGCCACCGGCGAGGAGGACGGCATGCGGCCCATCGTCTTCACCACCCTGGTGAACCAGGAGCTGGCGGCGATCGTGCACCAGGCCGACGCCTTCTCCCTGTCCTTTTTCGAAACCTTCCTGGCGCCCCTGGAGGCAGAACTGGGGCTGAAGTCCAACCACACCGTCGGCCGCTCCCACGGCTCCGCCGACAGTTCCGACTACAAGAAGCGCATCGAGGCCATCAACTACACCCTGGCCCACGACGACGGCATCACCGACCGCGACCTGGAACAGGCCGACGTGGTGCTGGTGGCCGTTTCCCGCTGTGGCAAGACCCCGACTTCCCTCTATCTGGCCATGCAATTCGGCCTCAAGGCGGCCAACTTCCCCCTCATTCCCGAGGATTTCGAGCGGGGCCGCCTGCCGGGCACCCTCGCCAAACACCGCCACAAGCTCTTCGGCCTGACCATCCAGCCGGAACGCCTGGCGCACATCCGCGAGGAGCGCCGCCCCGGCAGCAAGTACGCTTCCCTGTCCAACTGTCGCTACGAAGTGGCCGAGGCGGAAAAGATGATGCGTCGGGAAGGGATCCGCTGGCTGGACTCGTCGAGCAAGTCCATCGAGGAAATCTCGACCACCGTCCTGCAGGAACTGAACCTGCGCTAGCAGCTAGCCTGATGCCGCAAGGCGCCGGCGGACGGTTTCGAACAGGCAGACTGCCGCCGCCGCGGCGACGTTGAGGGATTCGACGGCCCCCGGCATAGGGATGCGCACCCGCAAGGGCACCGCCGCCAGGACCTCGGCGCTGACGCCGCGGCCTTCCGAGCCGAAGACCCAGGCCACCGGCGGCGCCAGGGGCGCGGCATAGAGGGATGCGCTCCCTTCCAGGCTGGTGGCCGCCGCCGTGCCGGCGAAGCCGCCGAGGAAGGCCGGCAGATCGGCTTCTTCACTGACCGCCAGGGCGAAATGGGCGCCCTGCCCCGCCCGCAGCACCTTCGGCGACCAGGGATCGGCACAGCCCGGCCCCAGGACTGCCTGGGCGAACCCCGCCGCCGCCGCAGTGCGCAGCAGCGTACCGACGTTGCCGGGATCCTGGATGCCGTCCAGGACCACCGTATCCACGCCGTTGCGCGGGGCACCGCCGCCCGGAGGCCGGGGCGCCAGGGCCAGCACGCCGCTGGGGGTCTCGACGATGCCCAGTTCGGCAAGCAGGGGGTCCGCCAGCTCGACCACCGGCCGCCCGGCAAGGTATGCCGCCGCCTCCGGGTTCTCCCGGCCACGCCGGCTGGCCACCAGGGTCTGCACGGGGCCGACGGCCCGTTCGTAGTCGCGGATCAGGTGCAGGCCGTCCAGCACCACCAGGCCGGCCTTCTTCCGCTCCCGGCCGGACTCGACGAGGCGCCGCAATTCCTTGAAGAAGAGGTTGTCCCGGGAGTGGACGACCTTCACATCCAGCGCCCCAGGGTGGCGACGGCAATGGTCACGAAGCCGAGCAGGAGGTTGAAACCCACCAGTTTGCGGATGCGCCCCAGGGCGGCACCGCCGGCCGCCCAGTTGCCCGCCTCCACCGCCTCCCGCAGCGCCGCGTAGGGCACCGTCACGACGCCGACGAAGACCCCGACCATGACCAGGCCGAGGGCGAACATGAGGTGCAGGTTGGGCGGCGCGACGGCGAACCCGAGGCTGGTGAGCATGATGAAGCCACTGCCCAGGATGAGGGCCACCGCCCCCCACACGAAGCGGAAGAAGCGGGCGAAGACCTTGACCCACAGGGACAGGCGCAGCGGCGGTTCGAGCACTTCCACCGCCGCCGGGCGCAGGCAGACGTAGGCGAAGAACATGCCGCCGACCCAGACGACGACGCTGGCGATATGCAGGAACAGCCACAAGGGATGGGCATTCATCGTTTCGACTCCTCAAGGACGGCACGCACCGGAGCATAGCTGCGGCGATGGATGGGTGTGGCGCCGTGGGTGCGCAGCGCCGCCAGGTGCATCGCCGTCGGGTACCCCATGTGGGTGCCCAGGCCGTAATCCGGGTAAAGGGCATGCAGGCGCATCATCTCGGCGTCGCGGCTGGTCTTGGCCAGGATCGACGCCGCCGCGATGGGAGCGACGCTGCCGTCCCCTTTGACGACGGCGGTGGCTGGACAGTTCAAGGTCGGGCAGACATTGCCGTCCACCAGCGCCGCCGCCGGCATCGCCCCCAGCCGGGCGACGGCCCGCTGCATGGCCAGCAGCGTCGCCTGCAGGATGTTGAGGCTGTCGATCTCTTCCACCGTCGCCCAGGCGATGCCCCAGGCCACGGCCTTTTCCTTGATTTCGCCAGCCAGGACCAGGCGTTTTTTCTCGGACAGCTTCTTGGAATCGTTCAGCCCGACGATGGGCCGCGCCGGGTCCAGGATCACCGCCGCCGCCACCACCGGCCCCGCCAGGGGTCCGCGCCCGGCCTCGTCGATGCCGCAGACCAGGCCCGGCGGGTAGCTCAGCCCAGGCATTCGATGACCGCGGCGGCGGCCTTCTCGGCCGTATCCTGCTTCAACTGCAGGTGGATGCCGGTGAAGGCCTCCTCCAGGAGCGCCGCCCCTTCCTTGTCCTGGTACTGCTTGACCAGGGCTTCCGCCAGGTTCTCCGGTGTCGCCTCGTCCTGCAGGATTTCCGGGACGAGGAAGCGCCCGGCGAGGATGTTGGGCAGGCCGACGTAGGGCAGGTAGCCCATGCGCTTCATCAGCCAGTAGGAGCCCTTGGCCATCTTGTAGGTGATCACCAGGGGCCGCTTGACCAGGGCCGCTTCCAGGGTGGCGGTGCCGCTGGCGACCAGGACCGCGTCGGCGGCGCCGACAGCATCCTGGGCATGGCCGAAGAGGAGCCGGAAGGGCACGTCGCCGGCCTGCTGCCGGTAGATGGCCGCCTCGAACTGCAACCGCGTCTCCCGCGTCGCCAGGGGCACCACGAACTGGGCCTGGGGCACGTGGTGCTCGCGGATGAGCATGGCCGTGCGCACGAAGGTGTCGGCCATGTACTGGAGCTCCGACTGCCGGCTGCCGGGCAGCAGGGCGAAGATCGGGGCGTTGCGCGGCAGGCCGAGTTTTTCCCGCACGGCAAAGCGGTCGGTACGCAGGGGAATGAGGTCAGCCATGGGATGGCCGACGTAGGTCACCGGGACCCCCTCCCTGGCGTAGAGCGGCGGCTCCATGGGGAACAGCGCCAGCACCCGCGACACGGCCCGGTGCATTTTCTTGATGCGCCCGCCCCGCCAGGCCCAGATGGAGGGGCTGACGTAATGGACGGTGGTGATGCCCCGGGCCTTGAGATCCGCCTCCAGCCCCAGGTTGAAATCAGGGGCATCGACGCCGACGAAGACATCGGGCCGGGTCTCCAGCAGGCGCTTCTTCAACTGGCGCCGGATGCCGGCGATTTCCCGGTAATGCTTGAGTACCTCGACGTAGCCCCGCACGGCGAGCTTTTCCAGGGGCCACCAAGCGTGGAAGCCTTGGGCTTCCATCTTCGGGCCGCCGATGCCGACGAAGCGCGCCTCGGGCAGGCGTGCTCTCAAGGCAGCGATAAGGTGGCTGCCCAGGAGGTCGCCGGAGGCCTCCCCGGCAACCATGGCGATGGTCGGATTGTTCTTCATTTGTGCTGCGGCCCCCCGGCCCCTCCTCCGAAATGGCTCAGCGGATGATGCCCCGCTTGGAGTCGGCCAGGAAATCCACGAAGCGCTGCACGTCGGGCTGGGCCTTGGCCTCTTCCGCCAGCTTGGCCTTGGCCTCCTCTAGCAGGAGGCCGGACTTGTAGATGGTACGGTAGGCCCGTTTCAAGGCGGTGATGGCCTCGGCGGTAAAGCCGCGGCGCTTCAGGCCCTCGACGTTGATGCCGTAGGGCTGGGCAGTGTTGCCGGCGGCCATGAGGTAGGGTGGCACGTCCTGCAGGATCACCGTCCCCACCGCTGTCATGACATGGGCGCCGACACGGCAGAACTGGTGCACGCCGGTGTAACCGCCCAGGATGGCCCAGTCGTCCACATGCACATGCCCCGCCAACTGGGCGTTGTTGGCGAAGGTGGTATGGTTGGCCACCTGGCAGTCGTGGGCGATATGCACGTAGGCCATGATCCAGTTGTCGTTGCCGATGCGCGTGACGCCGGCATCCTGCACCGTGCCCAGGTTAAAGGTGCAGAACTCGCGGATGGTGTTGCGGTCGCCGATCTCCAGACGGGTGTCCTCGCCGGCGTATTTCTTGTCCTGGGGCACTTCCCCCAGGGAGCAGAACTGGAAAATGCGGTTGTCGCGGCCGATGCGGGTATGCCCCTTGATCACCACGTGGGGGCCGATCTCGGTCCCGTCCCCGATCTCGACGTTGGCCCCGATGATGGAATAGGCCCCGATGCTGACTTTGTTCCCGATCCGTGCGCCCGGTTCGACGATGGCGGTGGGATGGATCATTGCTGGATATCCCGCTTGGCGCACATGAGCTTGGCTTCCGCCACCACCTGGCCATCCACCCGGGCCTCCGCCTTGTACTTCCAGATGCCCCGCATCTGGCGCTCGATTTCCACATGGAGGTGCAACTGGTCGCCGGGCATCACCGGCTTCTTGAAGCGCGCCTCGTCGATGCCCACAAAGTAGAACACCGAATTCGGATCGGGCTTCTCGCCCATGGTCTTGAAGGAGAGGATGCCAGCTGCCTGGGCCAGGGCTTCCATGATGAGCACCCCGGGCATCACCGGGTGATGGGGAAAATGCCCCTGGAAGAACGGCTCGTTGATGGTTACGTTCTTGTAGGCGTGGATGGACTTGCCCACCTCCATCTCGACGACCCGGTCCACCAGGAGGAAGGGATAGCGATGCGGCAGATGTTCAAGAATGCTATGAATGTCCATTTAATCAGCTCTCTTTGTTGATTTCTTGAAGTTTTTTCTCAAGTTCGGCGACCCGCGCCGCCAGGCGATCCAGATGCCGCACCTGGGCGGCGTTGTGCAGCCAGCGCTCGTGTTCTTCCAGGGGGAACAGGGCCGTGTATTTGCCTGCCTTGGCAATACTCTTCATGACCATGGACCCCGGCGAGATGACTGTGCCGTCGGCGATCTCGAGGTGCCCCAGGATCATGGCCGCGCCACCGAGCAGACAGCCCTTGCCGATGCGTGTGCTGCCGGCGATGCCCACGCAACCGGCGATGACGCTGTGGTCGCCGATGACGCAGTTGTGGCCGATCTGGATCTGGTTGTCGAGCTTGACGCCGTCGCCAATCACCGTGTCGTCCAGGGCACCCCGGTCGATGGAGGTATTGGCGCCGATTTCCACGTCGTCGCCGATGACGACCCGTCCGACCTGGGGAATCTTCACCCAGCGCCCGCCGTCGGGAGCAAAGCCGAAGCCGTCGGCGCCGATGACGGCGCCGGCATGGACGATGGCCCGCTCGCCGATGACGCAGTGGTCGTAGACGGTGACATTGGGATGGAGGACGCTGCCGGCACCGATGGACACACCATCCCCGACGACGCAGCCGGCGTGGATGACGACACCCTCGCCCAGGGTGACGTCGCGGCCGACGGTGGCGAAGGCACCGATACTCACCGAAGGCGGCACCGGGGAGAGGCAGGCGGCCCGGGTATCCATGCCCGGCTCCCGCATCGGCGGGGGATTGAGCAGTGCCGCCACGCGGGCGTAGTAGGCGTAGGGATTGGCGGTGACGATGCGCGGCAGCGCCACGGCCTCGGCAAAGGCCGGCGGCACTATGACCGCCGAAGCGCGGGTCGCCTGCAACTGGCCGCGGTACTTCGCGCTGACCAGGAAACCGATGTCCCCCGGCCCGGCCGACGCCAGGGGCGCCACCCGGGCAATGCGGATTTGCCCGTCCCCAAGCACATCGCCGCCCAGACGGGCGGCGATGTCGGCAAGGGAAAAAGCCTGGCGCTCCGTTGGGGGCATCACTTGCCTTCGGACAGGGCCTTGATGACTTTGTCGGTAATGTCGAGGCGCGGACTGACCCAGACCACGTCCTGGAGGATGAGGTCGTATTTCTCGGCTTCGGCGATCTGCTTGATGGCCTTGTTGGCCTTCTCGATCACCGCCGCGTTCTCCTCGTTCTGGCGCAGGTTCAGGTCCTCCCGGAACTCGCGCTGCTTGCGCTGGAACTCCCGGGACAGCTCGCCGAATTCCTTCTCCTTGGCGCGACGGTCGCTTTCCGACATGGTCACGGAATTCTTCTCCAGGTTTTCCTGCATGCCCTGGAGTTGCTTCGCCATGCGCTGCAGATCGGCATCGCGCTTGGAAAACTCGCCTTCCAGCTTCTTGGCGGCCTTCACCGCCGCCGGCGCGTCACGGAAGATGCGCTGGGTATTGACGTAACCCACTTTCAGTTGCTCCACGGCCTCGGCGCCGGTGGCAAACAGCGCCGCCATCAACGACGCCAGAACAAGGGATTTAACTTTCAACATGATGCTCCTGGATCAAAAAGTGGTACCCATCTGAAATTGGAAACGCTCGGTCTTGTCTTCCGGCTTGTCGTTGAGCGGTTGCGCGATGCTGAACTTTAGGGGGCCGAGCGGCGAAATCCAGGCCGCCGAGATGCCCGTGGACGCCCGTAGATCACCCAACTGCATCCGTTCCCCCTTGGCGAACACCTGGCCGGCATCGACGAACCAGCCGAGGCGAATCGACTTCTCCATGCCAGGCAGGCCCCAGAGGAGTTCGGCGTTCGCCACCACCCGGCGGTTGCCACCCAGGCGGTCGCTGGAGAAACGGCAGTTGGTCTGGGCCGTGTAATCGTCGCAGACCGTGTCCCGCGGCCCCAGGCTGGCGGAGGAATAGCCGCGCACCGAACCGATGCCGCCGGCGTAGAAGTTCTTGTAGAAGGGCAGGCCCTCGCCGCCGTAACCGTTGGCCATGCCGAGTTCGCCGTTGAGCATGAGGGTGAGGGCCTTGGACACCGGGAAGAACTGCTGGACCTGATAGGTGGCCCGATAGTACTTGAGGTCCCCCGCCGGCACCGTCACTTCGACGCCGGCCCGATGCACCGTGCCCGACGTCGGGTAGATGTAGCTGTCCTTGCCGTCGCTGACCCAACTGGCGGTGAACGGTATGGACAGGTTGGTGCTGCCGAACTTGTCCACGAAGTCGATGTAGCGCTTCGGACTGTCGCTGTAGGTGCTGACCGTGGTGGAATCGACCCCGAGGCCCACGTTGATGGATTCCTTTTCGGCGATGGGGAAGCCGAAGCGGATGCCGCCCCCGGTGGACTCGGTCTTGTAGCGGCCGACCGTGAGGGAGCTGGGGTTCACCGTCCGGTGATACACATCGAAGCCCTGGCTGATGCCGTCGATGGTGAAATAGGGATCGGTGTAGGAGAAGGCGATGACCTTGTTGATCTTGCCGGTGTTGATCTGGGTGGCGACGTTCTTGCCGCTGCCGAAGATGTTGTTTTGGGCGACCGACCCGGAGAAGACCACCTTTTCCGTGGAGGAGAAGCCGACGCCCAGCATCAGGTTGCCGGTGGGCTTTTCGGTGACATTGACGTTGACGTCGATCTGGTCCGCCGTGCCCGCCACCGCTGGGGTTTCGACCCCAACGTCCTGGAAGAAGCCGAGCTTGTCGACCCGCTGCTTGGACAGCGCGACCTTGGTCGCGTCGTACCAGCCGCCTTCCATCTGGCGCATTTCACGGCGGATGACCTCGTCCTTGGTCTTGGTGTTGCCTGTGATATTGACCTGCCGCACGTAAACGCGCTTGCCCGGGTCCACGAAGATGGTGAAGGCCACCTGGGCCTTTTCCTTGTCCAGCTCCGGCGCCGCATTGACGTTGGCGAAGGCGTAGCCGTCCTTGCCCAGGCGGTCGCTGATCGCCTTGGTCGAGTCGTTGAGCTTTTCCCGGGAGAAGGCGTCGCCCGGCTTGACCTGCACCAGCTGCCGCAGTTCGCCCTCGGGAATGGCCAGGTCGCCGGCCAGCTTGACCGAGGAAACCTGGTAGCGCTGGCCCTCGTTGATGTTGATGGTAACGAAGACGTCCTGCTTGTCCGGGGAGATGGAAACCTGGGTCGATTCCACGGCGAACTCGAGGAAGCCGCGGTTCATGTAGAACGACTTCAGCTTCTCCAGGTCGGCGGAGAGCTTCTGGCGCGAATACTGGTCGTTCTTGGAATACCAGGTGAGCCAGCCAGGCGTCGTCAGCTCGAAGAGGCCGAGGAGTTCCTTCTCCTTGAAGGCCTGAGCGCCGACGATGCTGATCTGCTTGATCTTCGCCGCCTGGCCTTCGTCGATATTGAAATTGATGCCGACCCGGTTGCGCTCCAGGGGTGTCACCGTGGTGGTGACGGTGGCGGAATACTTGGCCCGGGAGAGGTACTGGCGCTTCAGCTCCTGTTCCGCCTTTTCCAGCAGCGAGCGGTCGAAGATGCGGCCTTCGGCAATGCCGGTTTCCTTGAGGGCCTTGGCGATCTGGTCCTTGTCGAATTCCTTCATGCCTTCGAAGGCGATCTGGGCGATGGCCGGGCGCTCCTGGAGCACCACCACCATGACGTCCTTCTCGACCTCGACGCGGACATCCTTGAAGAAACCCGTGGCGAAAAGCGCCTTGATGGCCTGCTCGGCCTTCTCGTCGGTGAGCGTGTCCCCGACCTTGACCGGCAGGTAGCTAAACACCGTTCCGGCTTCGGTGCGCTGGATGCCCTCGATGCGGATGTCCTTGATCGCGAAAGGCTCGAACGCCATCGCCGGTACGGCGAAAACGCTGGCCAACAATGCCGCCAACAGGGTTTTGTTCATATTCAGCCGGAGAGCAGGCGATTTATGTCGTTAAAAAAGGCGAAAGCCATCAGGGCCAACAAGATGGAAAGGCCGATCTGCTGGCCGATTTCCATGGCCCGCTCGGACAGCGGGCCGCGCCTGACGACTTCTATCATATGATACATCAAATGCCCCCCGTCCAGCACCGGGATGGGCAGGAGGTTGAGGACGCCGAGGCTGATGCTGACAAGGGCCATGAACTTCAGGTAATACTCGGCCCCCATCTTGGCGGACTGTCCGGCGTAGTCGGCAATGGTCACCGGCCCCGACAGGTTGCGCCAGGATACTTCGCCGGTAAGCATCTTGCCGAGCATGACGAGGCTGAAGACGGACTTCTCCCAGGTTTCGCGCAAGGCCTTGCGCCCGGCGTCGACGAAGCCGTAGCGGACGAAGGTCTTGACTTCCCGCATGGGCTCGCCGCTTTCGGCGACACCGACTCCGATCCGGCCGATACGGCGCCCCCGCTCCTCGGCCTCGGCCACTGTCACGTGGAGCTCAAGCGCGTCGCCGGCGCGGGACACCGTAAAGCGCAGGGTCTGCCCGGCCGACGCGCGAACCTTTTGCACCACATCCGGCCAGGAGACCACCGCTTCGCCATCGATGGCGGTGATCTCATCGCCGGCGAGCAGGCCACCGCGGGCGCCACCGCCGTCAGGAAGGACCTGTCCAACGACCGGCCGGATGCGGGGGCGGTAGAACCCGACCCCGAGACGTTCCAGGGCATCGCCCTCCCAACCCTGCTCGGCGGCCGCAGCAAGATTCAGCCGGCGCAGGCTGATCTCGTTGCTTTCGTTGATGACTTCGAGCTGGACGCTGTCCTGGTCTACGGCCTTCTGCATCAGCAACCAGCGGAAATCGGTCCACGTCGCCACCATCTCCCCATCGATGCTGCGCACCAGTTCGCCATTGACGATGCCGGCCTCGGCGGCAGCGGTGTGGACCGGCGGCTTGCCGAGGATGGGCATCAGTTCCTCGCTGCCGGCCATGAACAGGCCCCAGTAGAGAACGATGGCCAGCAGGAAATTGGCGGCCGGACCGGCGGCGACGATGGCGCTGCGCTTGCCCACGGACTGGGTATTGAAGGCCCGGTGCGCCTCCTCCGGCTTGACCGGCCCTTCCCGCTCGTCGAGCATCTTGACGTAGCCGCCCAGGGGGAAGATGCCGATGGCCCACATGGTGCGGTCGCGGCCGAAACGCCGCTGCCAGATCGCCCGACCGAAGCCGACGGAGAAGCGCAGCACCTTGACGCCGCACAACCGCGCCACCAGGTAGTGGCCCAACTCGTGGACGACGATCAGCACGCCCAGCACCATCAGGAATGCCGACAGGTAGAGGGGCAGGTCGTTCACGCCAGGGCGCCGTCGGCGATGAGGCGATGGGCGATCCGCCGGGCCTCGGCGTCGGCCTCGAGGACATCCGCCAGGCTGCCCTCGGCGGCCGCCGGCAGGGCGGCCAGGGTCGCCGCATTGAGGCGGGGGATACCGAGGAAGGGCAGGCGCCGTTCGAGGAAGGCTTGCACCGCCACCTCGTTGGAGGCATTGAGGATGGCCGGCGCCGTCCCGCCGGCGGCCAGGGCGTCGTAGGCCAGGCGCAGGCAGGGGAAGCGCTCGAAATCTGGGGGTTCGAAATCGAGGCGGGCGATCTTGAAGAGATCGAGGGCCTCGACGCCAGCCTCGATGCGTTCCGGATAGGCCAGCGCGTGGGCGATGGGCGTGCGCATGTCGGGATTGCCGAGCTGGGCGAGGATGGAACCGTCGGCATACTCGACCATGGAGTGGATGACACTCTGGGGGTGCACCACCACCTGGATCTTTTCCGGGAGGCAGTCGAACAGCCAGCGCGCCTCGATGACCTCCAGCCCCTTGTTCATCATGGTGGCGGAATCCACCGAGATCTTGCGCCCCATGACCCAGTTGGGGTGGGCGCAGGCGGCCTCCGGCGTCACGGCAGCCAGCTCCGCGGCCGGGGTGCGGCGGAAAGGACCGCCGGACGCGGTGAGCAGGATGCGGCGCACGCCGCAGGCCTCCAGCCCCCGGGAAAAATCCGCGGGCAGGGACTGGAAGATGGCGTTGTGTTCGCTGTCCACGGGCAGGAGGACGGCGCCGCTGTCGCGCACCGCGTGCATGAACAACTCCCCGGCCATGACCAGCGCTTCCTTGTTGGCGAGGAGCACCTTCTTGCCCGCCCGTACCGCCGCCAGGGTCGGTTCCAGGCCGGCGGCGCCGACGATGGCCGCCATCACGGCATCCACCTCGGGCGCCGACGCCAGTTCCACCAGCGCCTTGGGGCCATGGCGGACCTGGGTCGGCAAACCGGCGGCCCGGCAGCGTTCCGCCAGATCGGCGGCCAGATGGGCATCCCGCATGACGGCAAAGGCGGGACGGAATGCCAGGCATTGCTCGAACAGCTTGTCCGTCTGGCTGTGGGCGCAGAGGGCGAAAACCTCGTAGCGATCCGGGTACCGCGCCACCACGTCGAGGGTGCTGACGCCGATGGAGCCGGTGCAGCCGAGCACGGTGAGGCGCTGGCGCGTCACTTGGCCTCGCCCCCGACGAGAATCCACAGGAGGGCCACCATGGGCAGGGTCGACGTCAGGCTGTCGATGCGGTCGAGGACGCCGCCGTGGCCAGGCAGGATGGCGCTGCTGTCCTTGAGCCCGGCCTGCCGCTTGAGCAGCGATTCCAGCAGGTCACCGAGGATACTGACCGCCGTCAGCAGCACCAGGGCCGCCGCCCACAGGACGAGTGAAGGCTCGACTCCCTTCGCCAGGGGCCGCAGGGCCAGCCCATACACGAGGACGGCGACACCCGCGCCGACAGCGCCCTCCCAGGTCTTGCCCGGGCTGATGCCGGGAGCCAGCTTGTGGCGGCCGAACGCCTTGCCGGAAAAATACGCTGCCACGTCCGCGAGCCATACGGCGGCAAGAATGGCCAGCAGCACCGCGGGGCCGAGACTGCGCAACTGGACGATGGCCAGCCAGGCGGGAAGGATCACCAACAGGCCGACCAAAGGACCTCCCATGACCGCCGACCACTTCCGGCGCAACCAGAGGGGGACCACCACCAGCCAGAACAGCGCCGCCAGGAGATAGGTGGGCAGGGCAGCAGCCGGTACGGTGCCATCCACCAGGCCCGGATTGGCTATGGTCACCCCGGCCGCCAACAGGGCCACGCCTGCGCCGAAGGCCATGCGCCGCCAACTCGTCCAGCGCAGCAATCCGCCCCACTCCCAGGCTGCCAGGCCGGCCACGCCCGCCATGAGCAGGGCCCAATGGCGCTGTGACAGGAAAAAGAGGCTGGGCAACAACGCCGCGACGAGAACGATCGCGGTGATGACGCGGGTCTTAAGCATGCGCGCCGGAGGTGGACAAGTCGCCCGAAGCAGCCTGCGGCGGCTCGCCCGTCACCTGCTCGCTGGTGCGCCCGAAGCGGCGCTCGCGGCGGCGATAGGAATCGATGGCGGCGTCGAGCATCTTGCCGTCGAACTCGGGCCACAAGGCGTCGGTGAAATAGAGTTCGGTATAGGCCAGTTGCCAGAGCAGGAAATTGCTGATCCGCTCTTCGCCGCCGGTACGGATGAAGAGATCGGGCTCCGGCGCGTAGCTCAGCGAGAGATACGGTTCCAGGTCGGACTCCGTCCAACCCGAGCGCTTTTCCGGCTGGGCGGCGAGCATGCGATTGACCGCCTGCATGATGTCCCAGCGGCCGCCATAGTTGGCGGCGATGGTAAGCACCAGGCGGTCGTTTTCCGCCGTCTTGGCCTCAGCCTCCCGGATCATGGCCTGGAGCTTGGCGTCGAAGCGGCCGAGGTCACCCACTACCCGCAGGCGCACGCCATTGCGATGCAGCTTGGCAACCTCTTTTTCGAGGGCCTTGACGAAGAGTTGCATGAGGAGGGAGACCTCCTCCTCGGGCCGACGCCAGTTCTCGGAACTGAAGGCGAACAGCGTGAGGTAGCGCACCCCCCGCTCCAGACAGGCCTTGACCATGCCGCGCACCGTCTCGACCCCTTTCTTGTGGCCGGCGAAACGGGGCAGGAAGCGCTTCTTCGCCCAACGCCCGTTGCCATCCATGATGACCGCGATGTGCGCCGGGACGGCCCCCGACGGCGGAACCTCGCGGGTGGAACTGGAAAAGATGGGCATCCGGGCGCCGTCCGGCGTCAGACCTGCATCAGCTCGGCCTCTTTGGCGGCGAGCATCTTGTCGACTTCGGCGATGTACTTGTCGGTGAGTTTCTGGATGTCGTCCTGGGCCTTGCGCTCGTCGTCCTCGGGGATGTCGCCCTTCTTGAGCGCATCCTTGAGATGGGTGTTGGCGTCGCGGCGCAGGTTGCGGATGGCGACCTTGGCGCCCTCGCCTTCGTGCTTCACCACTTTGATCATTTCCTTGCGCCGCTCTTCGGTCAGCGCCGGCATCGGGACGCGCACCAGGTCGCCCTGGGTAGCGGGGTTGAGGCCGAGGTCGGAATCGCGGATGGCCTTCTCGACCTTGGCGACCATGTTCTTTTCCCAGGGCTGCACGCCGAGGGTACGGGCGTCCACGAGGGTAATGTTGGCAACCTGATTCACCGGCACCGGGGAGCCGTAGTAATCGACCATGACATGGTCGAGGAGCCCGGTATGGGCACGGCCGGTACGAATTTTCAGGAGGTCGTTCTTCAACGCCTCCAGGGATTTCTGCATCTTGCTTTCGGCGTTCTTCTTGAGTTCGGCGATCATCTGTGTCTCCCTCAGCAATAGACCAGCGTGCCTTCATCCTCGCCGCACACCACGCGCTTCAGCGCGCCGGCCTTGAAGATGGAGAACACGTTGATCGGCAGTTTCTGGTCGCGGCACAGCGCGAAGGCAGTTGCATCCATGACCGCCAGGCTCCTGGCGATGGCTTCGTTGAAGCTGATCCGGTCATAGCGGGTGGCGGCCGGGTCCTTCTTGGGGTCGGCGGTGTAGATGCCGTCCACCTTGGTGGCTTTGAGCACGATCTCCGCACCGATTTCGGAACCGCGCAAGGCAGCGGCGGTGTCGGTGGTGAAGAAGGGGTTGCCGGTACCGGCACCGAAGATCACGATCTTGCCTTCCTCGAGGTAACGGATGGCCTTGCCCCGGATGTAGGGCTCCACCACCTGCTCGATATTCAGGGCCGACTGCACGCGGGCATTGAGGCCGCATTGGCGCATGGCGTCGGACAGGGCCATGGCGTTCATCACCGTGGCCAGCATGCCCATGTAATCGGCGGTGGCGCGATCCATCCCGGTGGCCGTGCCGGCCATGCCGCGGAAGATGTTGCCGCCACCGATGACGACGCCGATTTCCACACCCAGGTCAGCGACCGCCTTGATCTCCCCGCAGATTTCCGCGATGGTCTGCGGATTGATGCCATAGGCATCGTTGCCCATGAGGGCCTCGCCGGAGAGCTTGAGGAGGATGCGCTTGAACTTGGGTGCGGTCATCGGCGTGTCCTTTCCCCGCTTACTTCTTGGCGGCGGCAGCAGCGGCCTGGGCGGCCACTTCGGCGGCGAAGTCGTCCACCTTCTTCTCGATGCCCTCGCCGACGATGTACAGCGTGAAGCCGGCGACGGAAGCGCCCTTTTCCTTGAGCAACTGCTCGATGGTCTGCTTGCCGTCGGCGGCCTTGACGAAGATCTGGCCCAGCAGGGTGACTTCCTTCAGATACTTCTGCACCGTACCTTCGGCGATTTTCTCGAGCATGGCTTCCGGCTTGCCGGATTCGCGGGCCTTCTCGATGGCGATTCGACGCTCGGCGTCCAGCAGTTCGGCAGGAACGCCGGAGGCGTCCAGGGACTTCGGCTTGGAAGCGGCAATGTGCATGGCCAGATCCTTGCCCAGTTGCTCGTCGCCGCCGACCAGGTCGACCACGACGCCGACCTTGGCGCCGCCATGGATGTAGGAAACCAGCTTGCCCTTGGCTTCGAAGCGGACGAAGCGGCGGATGCTCATGTTCTCGCCAATCTTGCCGACCAGGGCGGAACGGGTGGACTCGACGGTGCCGTCGCCCATGGGCAGGGCGGAGAGGGCGGCCGCGTCGGCCGGGTTCTTCTCGGCCACCAGCTTGGCGCAACCGTTGGCCAGGGCGATGAATTCGTCGTTCTTGGCGACGAAGTCGGTTTCGGAATTGACTTCGATGATGGCGCCGGTCTTGCCATCGGCAGAGATGCTGACCGCCACGATGCCTTCCGCCGCGATGCGGGCAGCGGCCTTGGAGGCCTTGTTGCCCAGCTTGACGCGGAGGATTTCCTCGGCCTTGGCCATGTCGCCATCGGCTTCGGTCAGGGCCTTCTTGCATTCCATCATGGGCGCGTCGGTCTTGCCGCGCAGTTCAGCCACCATGCTTGCGGTAATTGCCGCCATAAATTTCTCCTGAGCTTAGAACCGGCGGAGCCTAGCGCTCCGCCGTTACAACCGTATTCCGTTATTCCGCGGATTCTTCTTCGACTTCGACGAACTCGTCGTCGCCGGCGGCGACGATCTCCTGGACCACCTGGCTGCGGCCCTCGAGGATGGCGTCGGCGACGCCGCGGGCGTACAGGCGGATGGCGCGGGAGGAGTCGTCGTTACCGGGGATGACGTAATCGACTCCTTCCGGGGAGTGGTTGGTATCGACCACGCCGATGACGGGGATGCCCAGCTTGCTGGCCTCGGTGACGGCGATCTTGTGGTAGCCGACGTCGATGACGAAGATGGCGTCGGGCAGGCCGCCCATTTCCTTGATGCCGCCGATGGACTTCTGGAGCTTCTCGAGTTCGCGGCGGAAGTTCAGGGCTTCCTTCTTGGGCATCTTCTCGACTTCGCCGGATTCCACGGCCAGCTCCATGTCCTTCAGGCGCTTGATGGAGGTCTTGACGGTCTTGAAGTTGGTCAGCATGCCGCCCAGCCAGCGCTGGTCCACAAAGGGGGCGCCGGCGCGCTGGGCTTCCTCGGCGACGATCTCACGGGCCTGGCGCTTGGTGCCGACGAAGAGGATGTTGCCGCGGTTGGAGGAGAGCTTCTTCACGAAACCCATGGCTTCGTTGTACTTGGCCAGGGTCTGCTCGAGGTTGACGATGTGGATCTTGTTGCGGGCACCGAAGATGTAGGGAGCCATCTTGGGGCACCAGAAACGGGTTTGGTGGCCGAAGTGAACACCGGCCTCCAGCATTTGACGCATGGTCACGGACATGACAAAACTCCTTTAAGGGTTGTACCGCCACCCGCCGGAAACGCCCGCCATTCTTTGGATTCTGGCGGACACCCTTAATCGGCGGGTGTGTGGAATGGACAGCGGGCACCGTGCCCGCTGACGTTTATCGCGCCTTCCGGCTCGAAAAACTTTTGGATTGTACCACCGGACTAGTCCTTGAAAAAGGCTAATACCCGTTTTGCTTGAGCGACAGGAGCTGCAGCACGCGCTCCAGGTAGGGCTGCCAATCGGGCATGGCGAGGCCGAAGTCGCGCTCCAGCCGGGTGCAGTCGAGACGGGAGTTTTTCGGCCGCCGGGCCGGGGTCGGGTAGTCGCTGCCGGGAATGGCGCGGATGCCCTCGGGCGCCAGCCTGAGGTCGAAGCCGGGACGGCTGCCGGCCAGGCCGACGATGGTGCGGGCGAATTGGCACCAGCTCACGGGGCGGGCCGCCGCCAGGTGGTAGAGGCGCTGCTCGCCGTCCCCCATGGCCCTGCCCTGGCGCACCATGGCCAGGGCAACGCCGGTGACGGTGGCGATGAGTGCGGCCGGCGTCGGGCTGCCCACCTGGTCGTCCACCACATTGAGGGCCTCCCTTTCCCGGGCCAGGCGCAGGATGGTCTTGACGAAGTTGCCGCCGCGGGCGCCGAAGACCCAGCTCGTGCGGAATATCATGGACTTGCAGGCAGCTGCGGCGATGGCCCGCTCTCCGGCCAGCTTGCTGGCGCCATAGACGCTTTGGGGACCGGTCGTGTCGTCTTCAGTATAGGGTGCCGCCTTCTCGCCGTCGAAGACGTAGTCGGTGGAGTAATGGACCAGCAGCGCCCCCAGGGCGGCCGCCTCGGCGGCCAGCACTCCGGGGGCCTCGCCGTTGATGCGGTGGGCGAGAACCGGTTCGCTCTCGGCCTTGTCAACGGCGGTGTAGGCGGCGGCATTGACGATCACCTGGGGTTGCGCCTCCCGCACCACCGCGCGCACCCGGTCCGGATCCGCCATATCGCATTCGGCGCGGCCGCAGGCCAGCACTTCGCCATGGGGCGCCAGGGAACGCTGCAGTTGCCATCCCACCTGCCCATCGCGGCCGAGGAGAAGAATCTTCATGGAACTCATCCGTTGGTTGCAAGGGGAATAAGTATGCCATTCCAACCGGGCCGGATTTTGCGAAGCGTGCCGCTTAATTTATCCTTCCACCCTTCCCCAACCGTAGAGAAGCTCCCTCATGGGCATTGAAATCAAGACGCCGGAAGATATCGAGAAGATGCGCGTCGCCTGCCGCCTGGCCTCGGAAGTCCTCGACTACATCGAACCCTTCGTCAAGGCCGGCGTCACCACAGAGGAACTCGACCGCCTCTGCCACAACTACATGGTCGACGTCCAGGGCTGCATCCCCGCCCCCCTCAACTACGCCCCCTCGGGCTACAAGCCCTACCCCAAGTCCATCTGCACGTCGATCAACCACCAGGTCTGCCACGGCGTCCCCGGCGACCGGGCCTTGAAGAACGGCGACATCGTCAACCTGGATATCACCACCATCAAGGACGGCTACCACGGCGACACCAGCCGCATGTTCCTGGTGGGCGACGCCTCGATCCAGGCCAAGCGGCTCTGCGAGATCACCTACGAATGCCTGTGGCTGGGCATTTCCGCCGTCAGGCCGGGCGGCTTCCTCGGGGACATCGGCGCCATCATCCAGAAGCACGCGGAGAAGAGCGGCTATTCGGTGGTGCGTGAATTCTGCGGCCACGGCATCGGCAAGCGCTTCCACGAGGAACCCCAGGTCCTCCACTACGGCAAGGCGGGCACCGGCCCGCGGCTGGAGCCGGGCATGATCTTCACCATCGAGCCCATGATCAATGCCGGCAAGGCCGCCATCCGCGAACTCGCCGACGGCTGGACCATCGTCACCAAGGATCACAGCCTGTCGGCGCAATGGGAGCATACCGTGCTGGTCACCGAAACCGGCCACGAGGTGCTCACCGTTTCGGCCGGCTCCCGCCCCCCGCCCGAATGGATCAAGTAGCCCTGGACGTGCGCGCCCTGCGCGAGGAAATCAGGGCCAGCCGGGAGGCGCTGCGCGCCGACTACGAGGCCCACGGCGACGCCGGCCGCCTGCTGCGGGACCGTTGCGCTCTGGTCGATTCCGTCCTGCGGCGGCTGTGGCAGAGCCTCGGCTTCCCCGCCTCCCTGGCCCTGGCGGCCGTGGGCGGCTACGGCCGCGGCGAACTCTACCCCGCCTCCGACATTGACCTCCTCATCCTCCTGCCGCAGCCGCCGGATGCCGCCCTGCAAACCCGCCTGGAGACCCTGGTGGGCTGCTTCTGGGACATCGGCCTAGAAATCGGCCACAGCGTGCGCACGGTCCAGGAATGCATCGACGAGGCGAGCAACGACATCACCGTCCAGACGGCCCTCCTCGAGGCCCGCCTGCTCACCGGCAACAAGCGTCTCTTCGCCACCTTCGACAAGCGTCTGCGGGGCAATCTCGACCCCCTGGTGTTCTTCAACGCCAAGCGCCTGGAACAGCAGGAACGTTACCTGCGCTTCAACGAGACCCCCTACAGCCTGGAGCCGAACTGCAAGGATTCCCCCGGGGGCCTGCGCGACCTGCAGGTCATCTTCTGGGTCGCCCAGGCCGCCGGCTATGGCACCACCTGGGCGGACCTCGAGCGCCACGATTTCCTCACCCGCGAGGAAATGCAGCATGCCGAAAGCTGCGAGGAATTCCTGCAGCACCTGCGCATCCGTCTGCACTTTACCGTCGGGCGCCGGGAAGATCGCCTCCTTTTCGACTATCAGACCAGCCTGGCGGCCCAGTTCGGCTTCGCTTCCACCGAGGCCAAGCGGGCCTCGGAGCAGCTCATGCAGGGCTACTACCGGACGGCAAAGGCCATCACCGGGCTCAACACCATCCTCCTGCAAAACATCGGCGCCGCCCTCACCCCGGAAATCGAGCAGACGCCCAAGCCCATCGATGACAATTTCCAGTCCGTCGGCGAGCTGCTCGACATGCGCCGCGAGAATCTCTACGACGAGAATCCCGGCGCCATCCTCGACAGCTTCCTCATTCTCCAGGAATCCTCGGAGCTGAAAGGCATGACGGCCCGCACCCTGCGCGCCCTGTGGCGGGCCCGCGAGCACATCACCCCGGAATTCCGCGCCGATCCAGCCAACCGTGCCCTCTTCCTCAGGCTCTTCCAGAGCGAGCGGGGCATCGTCCATGAATTCCGCCGCCTCAACCAACTCGACATCCTGGGCGCCTACCTGCCCGCCTGGGGCCGCATCGTCGGCCAGATGCAGCACGACCTCTTCCACGTCTACACCGTGGACCAGCACATCCTGCAGGTGATGCGGAACCTGCGGCGCTTCACCATGGGCGAGTTCGCCCACGAATACCCTCTCTGCTCGCGCATCATCAGCGACTTCGACCGCCACTGGCTGCTCTACATCGCCGCCATTTTCCACGACATCGCCAAGGGCCGCGGCGGCGACCATTCCGAGCTGGGCACCGTGGACGCCCGCCTGTTCTGCGAGGACCACGGCCTTTCCCGGGAAGACACCGAACTGGTGGTCTGGCTGGTGCGCCACCACCTGGTCATGTCCCAGGTCGCCCAGAAAGAGGACCTCACCGACCCCGACGTCATCTCGGCCTTCGCCGCCCAGGTCGGCGACGCCCGGCGGCTGGCCGCCCTCTACCTCCTCACCCACGCCGACATCCGCGGCACCAGCCCCAAGGTCTGGAACCAGTGGAAAGGCAAGCTGCTGGCCGATCTCTACTACGCCACCCTGCACCGTCTCGACCAGGGCGACGCCCCGGCGCCCCACGGCATCATCGCCGACCGCCAGGCCGAAGCCATGCGCCTGTTGCGCTTCTTCGCCCTTTCCGAGACGGTCCACGAGCGCCTGTGGAAGCAGCTCGACACGGTCTATTTCCTGCGCCACTCGGCCGAGGAGATCGCCTGGCACACCCGTTCGCTGCACTACCGCATCTTCAACGACCAGCCGGTGGTGCGCGCCCGCCCCTACACCGAGGGCGAGGGTCTCCAGGTCATGGTCTACACCCAGGATCAGCCCGACCTCTTCGCCCGCATCGTGGGTTTCTTCGCCAAGGCGGGCTACAACATCGTCGACGCCAAGATCCACACCACCCGCCACGGCTACGCCCTGGACAGCTTCGTCGTCCTCGACATCTCCCAGCGGGAGAACGAGCGGGAGATGGTGCCCTACATCGAACACGAACTCGCCGAGCGCCTGCGCCTGCAATCGCCGCCGGAGGCCCCCTCCTCCGGCCGCCTGTCGCGCCAGGTCAAGCATTTCCCCATCAAGCCGGAAGCCTCCATCCGCCCCGACGAGAAGGGTGCCAACTACATCCTTTCCCTCGTCGCCGCCGACCGTCCCGGCCTCCTGTACACCGTCGCCACCACCCTGGCCGAACACGGCTCCACCCTGCACACCGCCAAGATCACCACCCTGGGGGAGCGGGTGGAAGACGTCTTCCTCATCAGCGGCGGGGACCTGGGCGCCAGCGCCAGCCGCATCCGCCTGGAAACCGAATTGATGGAGCGACTGAAAATCTAGTAGTCTGTACCACCGGCCTGACTGTTGGCCGATGACCGGGAGTCGCCATGCGCTGCGTTCCGCTTCTGATTCTCCCTCTCGCCCTGGCGCTGGCCGCCGATGCCGGTGCCGACGTCTTCAAATGCCGGACCCGCGACGGCAAGACGGTGATCTCCAGCGATCCCTGCCCCGGGGATAGCCGCACCGAAGCCGTGCGCCAGGCCGAGACGATTACCCCCGAGCAGCGCCGGGAAGCGGAAAAACGCCTGGCCCGGGACCGGGAACTGCTCGCCGAAAAGGAAAAGGCCCGCGCCGAGGAAGAAGCGCGTCAGCAGGACAGCCAGCGCCGCCTGGCGGAGGAGGATTCCGCCCGCAAGACCCGTTGCCTCGACAACGCCCAGCGGGAACCGGACCCGATCGTGCGAGCCGATCTCATCGCCGCTTGCAACGGCGTGGCCCCGCAACGCCCGGCGGTCGTCCAGCAACCGGTTTACGTGCCGGTCCCTGTCCGCGGGCAGCACCCGCCGCAGACGCCATCGGCGGTACAGATCTGCGTCGGCAAGGGATGCACCACAACACCGCCCGCCCCACCCCCCTCGCCCCCCTCGCCCCAGGCCACCGGCAAGCCGCGCATCGGCCCCGGCCCGTCCGGGCAGAACTGCCGGACGGTGGGCAGTACGCTGCGCTGCGACTGAGCGCCTGTTTCGGCAGCCCCTAGATTTCCGGTACCGGCATGCCCAGGTGGAAGCCCTGGCCATAGTCGATGCCCATGTCCCGCAGAACGTCCCACAGCTCGGCGGTTTCCACAAACTCCGCAACGGTGAGAATGCCCAGGTCCTGGCAAAGACGGGTCAGGTTGCGCACCAGGGCATAATCCACGCGGGAGGCCAGGATGTTGCGCACGAAGGCACCGTCGATCTTGACGTAGTCGAAGCGCAGTTCCCGCAGGTAATGGAACGAGTTGTAGCCGCTGCCGAAATCGTCCAGTGCAAACAGGAAGCCGCGTTCCCGCAAGGCGGAAAGAAACTTCCGCATGTGCGTCATGTCGCCGATGGCATCCCGCTCAAGGATTTCGAAGACCACGGAATTGGGCGGCAGTCCCAGGCGGTTGCATACTTCTTCCGCATAACCCAGGACCCCGCGGCTCTGGATTTCCTGGGCCGAAAGGTTGATGAACAGGCGCACCGGCGCCTCGTTGCGTTTAATGCGGGCGAGGGGCGCCTCCAGGGCGCGGGCGATCACGGCCCGGTCCAGCTCCCGGCCCAGACCGTAGCGTTCGATGGTTTCGATGAAGGCACCGGCCGATAGCGTCTCGCCCCCCGGCTGCACCAGGCGGGCCAAAGTCTCGTAGGCGACGAGCGCCCCCGTGCGGCAATCGAAGATGGGCTGAAAATAGGGAACGACGCGCCCTTCCTTGAGGGCATTGCGCAGCGTCTCGACGTTGCTGCGAGTGGTCCGGCTCGCCTGGATCTGCGTATCGACCGCATCCAGGGTGCACACGTTGTCCTTGCCCAGTTGCTTGGCCCGGTAGAGCCCGATATCCACCCCTGCCATGAGATCGTCGATGGTCTTCGCATCGGTCGGGTAGCTTATGACTCCAATGGAGGTGGTGATATGGAACTGCCGCCCCTGCTGATCCTGGAAACCCGTGTCGCGCAGGCGGGAGCGCAGCGTTTCGGCCACCACCAGGGCCCCTTTTTGGCCGGTCTCAGGGAGGATGATGGCAAACTCGTCGCCACCGATGCGGGTGGCGAGATCGCCCTTGCGCAACTCCCGATGCAGCAGTTCGGCCAGTTGCTTGAGGACCGCGTCACCGCAGGGATGGCCGTAGGTGTCGTTGACGTCCTTGAAATCGTCCAGGTCGAGCATGAGGATGGAAAACTCGTGGCTGTGCCGTTCCGAGCGTTCCGTCTCGTAGACCAGGATGTCGTTGAAGTGGCGCCGGTTGTACAGCCCGGTCAAGGGATCGTGCACCGAGTAATACTCCAGCTCCGACATGGTCCGGTTGAGGGCCTTGGAAGAACCCACCACCATGACCATTACCGCCAGTACCGAGCGGATGATACTGGCCTCCTGCTCGCTCAGTTCGCCGTCACCGCCATAGGCGATACCCAGCAGGCCGGCCAGGTTGAGGGATTCGAGCTGGGGCACGCCGACGGTGATGAGTTTGATGTCCTCCACCGATCGGCACTGCCGGACCGAGGGAATGACGAACTCCTCGATATCGAGCGGCACATTATCCGGCAATTCGAGCTGGCCCAACATGCGTCGTGCGAGGGAGGTACGGGCGCTGGCCCGCACTTCTTCCGAATACTGGCCGACGTAGTACAGATTGAGGGACAGCCCGTGCTCCTCGGCGAACGCCACGAAGAAAAAGTCGAAGGGAAACACCGCCTGGAAATTCGCAAGAATCTCCTGGACGAACGCCTTCCACTGGGAAATCTTCTCGTGAGACAGGACGATCTGCTCGAGCACCTCGCTTTGGCGCTCCAGCAGATCCTTCTCCACCAGCGTGCCGGCAAGCTGGCCGATAGTGCGGTTGAAACTGAAGAGCACCTGGCGCAGATCCTCCTGGCCGGCCCGCCACTGGCGCTGACGCTCGCGGAAGAGCAAATCCAGGGCCATGTCCAGCCGGGCATGACGGGAGACCGCCTGTTCCACGCCATCTCTTAGCGCCTGCCCGTCCCGCGGAGCGATGGCGGCTGTATCCAGCAACTCCATCGTGGCCGCCAGACACCCACCGGTCTCCCGCTGGACATCCCGGATAAGTGCCCGGATGACTGCCCCGAAGCGGTGGGTGCGGACCTGGTTCTCAAGCAGGGCGGCAATACGCTCGACGACCTCGCGCTGCACTGCTTCCAGATGGGGCAAACGGGCCAGGGACGCTGCCGTCATGCGCCACCCTTCCCGAACACCCCGGCGGCCTGCATCAGATCGATCCCGCACTCCAGTTCCCGGAACCAGGCCAGAAAATCGCCCACCGCCGCGCCCCGGTAGACCGGACCGTGCTGGGGGGCGATCATCCGGACATCGAGCTCACGTACCTGGTCAACCCACAGGCGGGCCGCCCGGTTGGATCCCATGTAGCGACGATGGAACCCCTCGATAAAGGGCAGATGGGCGGCGAAATCATCGACGAAGGCGTCGTCCCGGTCGCTCGGCACCATGGCGGCGCCGATGTCGCCGGAAAACAGAATCTTCGAAACCGGGTCGAACACGTTGATCTGCCCTTCGGAATGCAGGAAATGGGCAGGCAGCAACTGCACCGCGAATCCTGGTGCCAGTTCCACGTCCAAGCCGTCGTCGGGCACGCCGATGAAGCGATGCATGCCCTCGATACCGTAGTGCGGCAGAAAGCGCGTCCAAACGTGGGAGATATAGACCGGCGCCTCGGTCAGTTCCAGCCAGGTGGACAGACCGCCGACGATATCCGGATCCTGGTGCGAAAGGACGATGGCCAGCAGCCTGTCCGGCCCGAGGTAATGCAGCATCTCCGCCAAAACCCGCGGCATGACTCCGAAACCCCCTGGGTCCATGAGAACACCGTGTTCGCCATGCTGCAACAGATACTGGTTCGAACGAATCCCGTCTTCTTCCCCGCCTTCGCTTTCGTTCAGCAGCACGAAGCGATGGCCGCCCTCATCATGCAAGACTACGTTGCGCACCCCGCCCTCCGCTATAAACATCCATATATTTAGTATGGTTTTATTGATCGGCGTCATTCTTCCACAACGGCGGGAAAAAAGGGCGACTTCCCCCACCAGTTCAGGAAGCCAGCGATGGCGAGGTTGCCAACGCGGCGGGAACGGCGCAGCCGATCGCCATAAAATCAATAAGCCGCCCAATCGCGAGCGGCCTGCCGGTTTCGACCGGCCCGCCGGGGAAGCCGGGAATATCGCCGGCCGGCCCGACGATATCGCGCACGGGATTGCCCATACTGCGGCCAATGGCATGCCGGAGTCGGCACAACGCGGCAGCCTAGGTTTCTCCACGCGGTTGGCACCGCAGCGGTAAGCGAACCGCCGTATAGCCGCTTGCCGCGACCTGGCTCATCGGAAACGCTCGGACAACCCGTGAAGGAAGGGCTGCAAGCCAAGGGCGACAAGCCAACGCCAACGAAGTATTCCCCTGAAACCCCACAAAGCAAAAAGCCACTCGGTGAGGAGTGGCTATCTGCTTGATTTCACTGGCGCGCCCGGAGCGATTCGAACGCCCGACCCCTTGGTTCGTAGCCAAGTACTCTATCCAACTGAGCTACGGGCGCGCTGTCTCGTGAGCCGCGCATTATACGGAAGGAAGCTAGAATTGCAAGCCTTGCCGAACAACTTTCGAGACCCCGCCTGATGAGTACTGTCAACGTGCGCATGCCCAAGTATCCGGAATGCTGGGAAAGCTGCGGTTCCTGCGCCAGCGGCGACGTGTTCATCCTGGAAATCCTGGTGAATCCGGGGGACCGGATGGAGCGCGACGACCCCATCCTGACCCTGGAAACCGGCAAGGTGGCGCTCGACATTCCCACGCCTTACGCCGGGCGGGTGGTGGAGGTCCATGTCACGCCCGGCGATCATGTGGCCGAGGGCCAGCTTCTCGTCACCCTGGAGCGGGATGGCTGAAGCCAGTCCCCGGTTGCGGCAGGGTGGGCTAGTGAACCTCCTCGATGACCAGGGTGCTGCGCACTTCCCGGACGCCTCGGATATTGCTCGCCAGTTCCAGGGCCCGGCGCATGGTTTCTTCGTTGGGCACGGTCCCGCCCAGGGTCACCACGCCAGCCTGGGTTGCCACCGCCAGCTTGCTTCCGACCAGCCCCGGGTCGCTCTTGAGGGCCGCCTCGACCCGCTCGTTGAGGGCGGTATCGACCACCTCGCCGGCAGCGCCCAAGGCGGCCGGCGCCTGCCGGTTGTCGGTGGCAAAGGCAGTCAGCGCGGCGCTGAGGGAAATGCTGACGATCAGCGCCAGGCTGGGAACGAGGGTTCTATCCGACATGCTTTTCTCCTTGTGTCTTCGGGGATGCCTGCCCTCCTTTGCGAAGACCATGCCAGAAATATTTATTTCGGATAATCAGTACCTTGCATTATCCAGCCCGGCCGCGACCCGCCGGCACCGTCGTCCCCAGGCGACGCCCCCAGCCCCAACAGCCGTAAGTGGCTGATTCGTCGACGTTGCCCGCCCCGGCGTTAGGCGACACCTTCGGCATCGCCCCGGAACATGGCCGGCGTCAGGTCATGTTTCTGCAGCAGGCGGTAGAACTCGGTGCGGTTGCGTTCGGCGATGCGGGCGGCGTCCGCGACGTTGCCGTCGGTAAGCTTGAGGAGCTGGACGAGATAGTTGCGCTCGAAGCGCTGCTTGGCCTCGGCGTAGCTCAGGGCTTCCATGGCCGGCACCCGCAGGGCCCGCAGCACCAGCGGCAGCGGGATGAGTTCGGTGGTGGTGAGGGCGCAGGCCTGCTCGACCACGTTGTAGAGTTGGCGCACGTTGCCCGGCCAGGCGGCGGTGGCCAGGGCTTCGACAGCCTCGGGAGCGAAGCCGCTGATCTTCTTGCCGTACTTGCCCGCCACCTGCTGGACGAAGTGGTTGGCGAGGAGGGGGATATCCTCGCGCCGCTCCTCCAGCCGGGGCAGCACCAGGGTGACCACGTCCAGGCGGTAATAGAGGTCCTCCCGGAACTGCCCCTCCCGCATGGCGGCCTCCAGGTCCCGGTGGGTGGCGGAAAGGACGCGGACGTCCACCGGTTCCGCCATTGTCGTCCCCACCGGACGCACCACCCGTTCCTGAAGGACTCGCAAGAGTTTGACCTGCAGCGCCAGGGGCATGTCGCCCACTTCGTCGAGGAAGAGCGTGCCGCCGTCGGCGGCCTGGAACAGGCCGGGGCGGGTGGCGGCGGCGCCGGTGAAGGCGCCCTTGACGTGGCCGAAGAGTTCGCTTTCCAGGAGCTGCTCTGGAATGGCCCCGCAGTTGATGGCGACGAAGGGCGCCTTGGCCCGCGGGCTGGCGCGGTGGATGGCCCGGGCCAGCACTTCCTTGCCGGTGCCGCTCTCGCCGCGGATGAGCACGCTGGCGTCGGAAGCGGCCACCATGCGGGCTTCCTCCATCAGTTCAGCCATGCGGGTGCTGCGGAAGACGACGCCCTCGCGCCAGGCGTCGTCTCCGCCGCTGGCGGCCACCGCCGGGGAGAGTTGCAGCGCCTGCTCGATCTTGTCGAGGAGGACGCGGCTGTCGAAGGGTTTGGTGAGGTAGCCGAAGACGCCCCGGGAGGTGGCCTGGACGGCGTCGGGGATGGTGCCGTGGGCGGTGAGGAGGATCACCGGCAGGGTAGGCCGCGCCACCCGCAGTTCCTCGAACAGGGCGAGGCCGTCCTTGCCCGGCAGGCGCACGTCGCTCACCACCACCTGTGGCGGTTCCACGGCGATCTTGGTCAGGGCCTCCTCCGCCGAGGCGGCGGTGGTGACGCGGAAACCCCAGGCCTTGAGGCGCATGGCGAGAAGGCGCAGCAGATCCTCGTCGTCGTCCACGGCGAGGACGTGCTGTCCCTTGTGGGAAAGGGGCCGCGGGGTCATCGCTGGCCTCCGTTCGCGGATCGCGGCACTCTCGGGCGCGAGGGCAGGGAGCGCTCGATGTCGGCAAGGGCATCGAGCTTTTCCTGGAGTTGGTCGGCCCGGCGCTGGGCCTCCCGGTTCTGCTGATTGAGCTTGTCCATTTGGATATCGTTGCGCTGGCGTTCGCCGTAGTGGTCGGCAAGCAGGCGGGCGAGCGGGTGCAGCGCCGCCGCGTGGGGTTCGTTGGATTTGAGCACCGCCTCAAGCAAGGCCAGTGCCCGCGAGAGGTCGCCGCCGGCCCGGGGCTGGCCGTGGATCATGGCCAGCTTCACCTGGTTGGCCGGCGACGCCGGCTGGGCGGCCAGGGCCGACCTTTCCCGGGCCAGTTCCTGGGCGGAAAGGCGTTGCAACTGCTGGTGGTAGTTGAGCAGCGTCACCGGCGGGGGTTCCTCGTAACGGATGGGGGCCGGCGTCTCCCGCACCGCGTCGCGGGAGCCGGCGCAGCCGCCCGCCGCCAGGCAGGCGAGCAGCAGCAGCCCCCAGCCGCCACCCTTGGCAGACGGAAAGCGAAACCAATTGTTTTCAACGGTCATGGGGTACCTCGATGCGAAAATGCGCCCCTTTGTCGGCGGGCAGCAACGTCACGCGCCCTTCCATGGCGTGCAGCAGCTCGCGCACGATGGACAGGCCGACGCCGCTGCCCTGGCGTTCGACCGGCGGCGGGAGGCGGCCCTGGACGAAGGGCTGGAAGATGCGTTCCCGGTCCTCGACCGCCACCCCCGGCCCCTGGTCGATGACATCGAGGGTCACCATTCCCTCGCTGCGGCCGATGACGACCCGGATCACGGCGCCGTCCGGGCTGAAGTCGATGGCATTGGAAAGCAGGTTGTCGAGGGCCACCAGCAGTTTTTCCTCGTCCACCCGCACGGTGCCCGCGTTGCCTTCCATCTGCACGGCCTGGCCCCGGGACTGCAATTGGAGCTCGCGCCGATGGACGGCTTCGGCCACCAGTTGCCGGATGAGCACCGGCCGGTGCTTGAGGCGGCGGGCGGCGAAGGATGCGGCGTTGAGGTCGAGCAGGCTTTCGATCTGGCGCTGCAGGGTCATCACATTGTGCTGGAGGATATCCACCACCTCCCGCTGCTCATCCCCCAGACGCCCCACCACCTGCTCCTGCATGAGGGCGATGCCTTCGCGCAGGGCAGTGAGGGGGGTCTTCAATTCATGGGAGACGTGGCGCAGGGTCTGCTCCCGCTCCGCCTCCAGTTGGCCGAGGCGCTGCCGCAGCCAGTCCAGGCGCTTGCCCACCTGATGCAGGTCGGCGGGGCCGCGGACTTGGATTGGCTCGTCGAAGCGGTTCTCCCCCAGGCGCTCGATGGCCTCCTCCAGGTGGCGGATGGGCCGCGCCAGCCACCAGCCCATGGCCAGGGCCACCGCCAGGGCCGCCACGGCTGCCGCCGCCAGCTGGCGGGCGAGGATCATGCGCCGCTCGTCGAAACCGGCGAGTAGGCGGGCGTTTTCCTCGTCGATCCAGCGCTTCCCTTCCTGCCCGAGGATGGCATTGATCTCGGCGAGGCTGGCCAGCAGCGGCAAGAGCTCTTCCTTGCTGCTCCCCCGGTGCAGCCCCTCCTCCAACTGCCGGGCGAGTTCGCGCCACCGCTCGAGGTGGGACGACAGCGTCCCCCCCGCCAGGGTGCCCAGGCGGGCCACGGCGGTCCGTGCCTGCACCAGGTTGTCGTCGAAGCGGGCGCGCAGGACCTCATCGCTCAACACCAGGTATTGGCGGGCGCTGCGTTCCAGGTCGACGGTGCGTTCCCCCAGTTCCTGGATGGATTCGGTCAACTGGATCGCCCCCTCGCCCACCCGGCGGCTCTGCTGGGCGAACTGCTCGATGGCCAGCCAGCCGTGGGCCGCCGCCCCTCCCAGCAGGAGGGCGATGAGCATGAATCCGGCGACCATGCTCCGGCGAAACGAGACGCGAATCATCAAGGCCAATTCCAGGCGGACTGCAAAGTCCGCTAGTTTATTCCGATTCCACCGCGGGCTCGGCACAAAATCACCGCCGACATCATGCCAATGGAATTGGTCATGGCGAAAATAAGTCAAAATAAACAATAGATTATTTTTCGTCGCCATTACCCGACAGGTGTAACGCAGCACAGCCGCCGCCGGGCGAGAAATCAGCGATTTTGCGTCGCTTTTTGACGACATCCGACCCGGGATGCAGTGCCCCCTCGTCCTGCGCCTTCCGGCCATCCGGTTGATTAATCGGCAGTAAACACTTCTGGCACGCTTGTTGATATAGCCCCCGGAGTTCAGCCTTCCCCAGGCATCACAAGGAGAACCCATGTTCAACAAGCCCACCGTCTTCAATCGCAATGATCCGATCACCAAGCGTGATACCCGGCCGATCCTCGGGTCCGCCACCCCATCACAGGCTTCCCAAGCCACCACAACGAAAGAAGACAAGGAGGCCAACGTGAACGCCCCAACCACCCAACCCGCAACCACCGCCCGCCCCGCTGCGTCCGCCCCGGCAGGCGCGGTCGCCGCCGCTGCCGACGAACCCCTGGCCGGCGCCAGCCTGATCGTCGGCCCCGACGTCAAGCTCAAGGGCGCCGAGATTCTCGACTGCGACACCCTGGTCGTGGAAGGCCGCGTCGAAGCGACCATGGACAGCCGCGTCATCCGCATCGCCGACAAGGGCTCCTTCTCCGGCAAGGTGAGCATCGATATCGCCGAAATCCACGGCAATTTCGAGGGCGAACTGACGGCCCGCACCCAGCTCACCATCCACGCCACCGGCCGGGTGAGCGGCAAGATCCGCTACGGCAAGTTGGTCATCGACGAAGGCGGCGAGCTGTGCGGGGAAATCAGCTCCCTGGGCAGCGGCGACGCCACCTCCCGTCCGCGCCCGGAACCGCTGGTCGCCATCAGCGCTGCCGTTTGAGCGTCCACGGAGCCGCAGCCTTGACCGCCATGCACCTCGTCTTCAGCCGGCACCGCACCAGCCACGGTTCTGCCCTGCCCTACCCCTGCCCCACCGGCAGGTTCTGGCAGCGGAGCGACGGCTTCGTGGCTCCGGAAGGAGAGTTCCGCATCGCGGCCGCCCGTACCGCCGACGAGCACCGGGCGGCGGCGGCCCTGGTGCGGCGCATGTACCACTGGCGCGGCTACCACGTGGATCAGGCCGGCCCCGTCCTCGACCCGCCCGACCGGCTGACTCTCGTTGCCTGGCACGAGGACGAGGCGGTGGCCACCCTGACCCTGCGCCGCGATACACCCACCGGCCTGCTCTGCGAGGCCCTGTACGCCGCCGAAGTCGCCAGCCTGCGCCAGGAGGGCAACCTCCTCTGCGAAGTGACCCGCCTGGCCGTGGACAGCGATTTCAGCAGCAGGCAACTGTTGGGCGCCCTCTTCCGCACCGCCCACCACCAGGCGCGGGAACGCTTCGCCGCCACCGACGCCGTCATCGAAGTAAATCCGCGCCACGCCAACTTCTATCAGCGGGAATTCCGCTTCTCCCGTCTCGGCAAGCTGCGCCAGTGCCCCCGGGTGGGCGCGCCGGCGGTGCTGCTGCACCGGAAGATCAACACCCTCGCGCTACCGGTCGTCCCCCGGATGCCGGCAAGGCGCCAGGAGCCGGACCTGGCGGTCTTCGCCACGGCCATCGGCGCCTGACCCCCTCTTCAAGACCCTGGCTTGGGCGGCTGGCCTTCATGGCAGCCGCCTTTTTTTGCCTCATCGCGGCGGAACACGTCGCGGGGTTCTTGGGTAAACTAGCCGGCTTTCCAGCCTATCCGCAAAAACCATGGCCCAATACGTGATGTCGATGCTCCGCGTGAGCAAGATCGTGCCGCCCAAGCGGCAGATCATCAAGGATATTTCCCTCTCCTTCTTCCCCGGCGCCAAGATCGGCCTGCTCGGCCTGAACGGCGCCGGCAAGTCCACGGTGCTGAAGATCATGGCCGGGGTGGACAACGAGTTCGACGGCGAGGTGCAGCGCCTGCCCAATATCAAGATCGGTTACCTGCCCCAGGAGCCCCAGCTCGACCCGGCCAAGACCGTGCGCGAGGAGGTCGAATCCGGCATGGGCGAAGTCATGCAGGCCCAGGCCAAGCTGGACGAGATCTACGCCGCCTACGCCGACCCCGACGCCGACTTCGACAAGCTGGCCGAAGAGCAGGCCCGCCTGGAAGCCATCCTGGCCACCGCCGGCGCCGACACCGGCAACCAGATGGAGATCGCCGCCGACGCTCTGCGCCTGCCTCCCTGGGACGCCACCATCGGCAATCTCTCCGGCGGCGAGAAGCGCCGCGTCGCCCTGGCCAAGCTGCTGCTTTCCAAGCCCGACATGCTGCTCCTGGACGAGCCCACCAACCACCTGGACGCCGAATCCGTCGAGTGGCTGGAACAGTTTCTCTGCCGCTTCCCGGGCACCGTGGTCGCCGTCACCCACGACCGCTACTTCCTCGACAACGCGGCCGAGTGGATCCTCGAACTGGACCGCGGCCACGGCATCCCCTGGAAGGGCAACTACTCCTCCTGGCTGGAGCAGAAGGAAGCCCGCCTGGAAACCGAGAACAAGCAGATCGACGCCCACATGAAGGCGATGAAGCAGGAGCTGGAGTGGGTGCGCTCCAATCCCAAGGCGCGCCAGGCCAAGAGCAAGGCCCGCATCGCCCGCTTCGAGGAACTCTCCAGCCACGAATACCAGAAACGCAACGAAACCCAGGAAATCTTCATCCCCGTGGGTGAGCGGCTGGGCGACAAGGTCATCGAATTCCACGGCGTCACCAAGGCCTTCGGCGACAAGCTGCTGATGGACAACCTCAGCTTTACCGTGCCGCCCGGCGCCATCGTCGGCATCATCGGCCCCAACGGCGCCGGTAAATCGACCCTGTTCAAGATGATCACCGGCCAGCAGCGGCCGGATTCCGGCGAGGTCGTCGTCGGCCCCACGGTCAAGATGGCCTACGTGGACCAGTCCCGGGACTGCCTGGACGGCAGCAAGACGGTCTTCGACGAACTGGCCGAAGGCCGCGACATCCTGCAGATCGGCAAGTTCGAAATGCCCAGCCGCGCCTACATCGGCCGCTTCAACTTCAAGGGCGCCGACCAGGGCAAGATGGTGGGCAACCTTTCCGGCGGCGAGCGGGGCCGGCTGCACCTGGCCAAGACCCTGATGGCCGGCGGCAACGTATTGCTACTGGACGAGCCGTCCAACGACATCGACGTGGAAACCCTGCGCGCCCTGGAAGATGCGCTGCTCGAATTCCCCGGCTGCGCCATGGTCATCTCCCACGACCGCTGGTTCCTCGACCGCATCTGCACCCACATCCTGGCGGCGGAAGGCGAATCCCAATGGACCTTCTTCGCCGGCAACTACCAGGAATACGAGGATGACAAGAAGCGCCGCCTGGGCGAGGAAGGCGCCAAACCCAAGCGCATCCGCTACAAGCCCATCACCCGCTGAAGGGCAGCTACAAAAGGAGAAGGCCCGCGCTTGGCGGGCCTTCTTTTTTGCCCTGCCGCCCCGGCGTGCCGCCGGAACGGAAGGGAAGTGATCGTGGGAGCGGATGCCGCTGCTTAGTGGTGGGTCTTCAGGCTGGCGGCGAAGGTGGCCTGGGCGCGCTCGGGGAATTCGAACTCGGCGAAGGCGCGGCGGATTTCGGCTTCGTTGCAGCCGGCGGTCTGGTCTTCGAACCGGATACCCAGGGCGCGGCCGTTGCTGGCCAGGGTGGTGAAGGCATAACGCCAGCGCTGGGCTTCGGCAAGGCGTTCGCGCAGTTCGTCTTCATTGCTGATGACGATCCCCGCCTTCTTGAGGGAATTCAGGAATTCTTCGAAGGATTCGTTGCTCAACTGGCCCATCTTCTCATCTCCATGAAATTGGTGTCTCAGCACCATGAGCCTAACAACGCAGAGCCATCGGCGGTGGTTGACGCGCCCCCGCAAAATTTCTTGGCAGCCGGCGTGAGATAATTCACCGAACCGCGGCCCGCCCCTCCCCGCCTGGGCCGGCACCCATCGTCCTCCCGCAATCATGAAGAAACCCGGCTCTCCCCCCGCCATCCCGGAAATCCGCCCCGGCCAGTCCATCGAACTGCTCAAGGAACTGCACATCCTCACCCGCGACGGCAAGCTCAACCAGGACAGCCGGCGCAAGTTGAAGCAGGTCTATCACCTTTACCAGTTCATCGAACCGCTCCTCGAGGACGTGCTGGCCACGGGCGATTCCCTGACCCTGGCCGACCATGGCGCCGGCAAGTCCTACCTGGGCTTCATCCTCTACGACCTGTTCCTCAAGGAGCGGGAGGCCGGCCACATCCACGGCATCGAGACCCGCCGGGAACTGGTGGACAGATCCCGGCAACTGGCCGACCGGCTGGGCTTCGGCCGCATGTCCTTCCTCGCTCTCTCCGTCGAGGACTCCATCGCCTCGCCGGCGCTGCCCGAGCGCATCGACGTGGTCACCGCCCTGCACGCCTGCAACACCGCCACCGACGACGCCATCCGTTTCGCCCTGGCCAAGGGCGCCCGCCACATCGTCCTCGTCCCCTGCTGCCAGGCGGAAGTGGCGGCAGCCCTGCGCGCCACCAAGGCGTCCTCCCTCGCCCGCACCCCCCTGGCGGAACTGTGGCGCCACCCCATCCACACGCGGGAATTCGGCAGCCACGTCACCAACGTCCTGCGCTGCCTGCTCCTGGAAGCCCACGGCTACCAGGTGACGGTCACCGAGCTGGTGGGCTGGGAGCATTCCATGAAGAACGAGCTGATCGTCGCCAGCCGCCACGGTTCGCGGCGGGGCAACGCCCGCGAGCGGGCCGAAGCCATCCTGGGAGAGCTGGGCCTGGAAGCCCTGTCCCCGCGGTTCCTTTACTGATTGCCGATCAGTAGTGGGGCGGAATCTCGTCCCGCAGGGACCATTCCTCCCGGGGCTGGCTGGCCTGGAGTTGCTGGCGCAGGACGCGCAGTTCGTTCTGCAGCGCGTCGATGGCCTGCTGCTGGCGGAACACGGTGGCGTTGAGCTCGTCCAATTGGTGTTCGGCGAAGCTGAGCTTGACCTCCAGGTCGGTGATGCGCTGATCCATACGTTTCCAAAAATGTTTGTAAATCCGGCGCTTATTGTAAACCGGCCACCCCCGGCGCCGGATAAAATGCGCCCCCGCGCCTGAAATGATGCCGCACTGCCCCATGCCCGCCGACCGCCACAGCCTCGAACTCCTCGCCCCCGCCAAAAATGCCGATTTCGGCATCGAGGCCATCAACCACGGGGCGGACGCGGTCTACATCGGCGGCCCCGCCTTCGGCGCCCGCGCCAACGCCGGCAACGCCATGGCCGACATCGCCCGGCTGTGCGACCACGCCCACCGCTACAACGCCCGGGTGCTGGTGGCGCTCAACACCATCCTGCGCGACGACGAACTGGAAGCCGCCCGCACCCTCGCCTGGCAGGCCTGGGACGCCGGCGCCGATGCCCTCATCCTGCAGGACATGGGCTTGCTGGAACTGGACCTGCCCCCCATCGAGTTGCACGCCAGCACCCAGACCGACATCCGCGACCCGGCCAAGGCCCGCTTCCTGCAGGATGTGGGTTTTTCCCAGATCGTCCTGGCGCGGGAACTCTCGCTGAAGGAGATCGCCGCCGTCGCCGAGGCCACGGGCCTAGCCCTGGAATTCTTCGTCCACGGCGCCCTCTGCGTCGCCTTCAGCGGCCAGTGCTACATCAGCCATGCCCACACCGGCCGCAGCGCCAACCGGGGCGAATGCTCCCAGGCCTGCCGCCTGCCCTATTCCCTGGCGGACGAGGACGGCCACGTCATCGCCGAGGACGGCCACCTGCTCTCCATGAAGGACAACGACCAGAGCGCCAACCTGGCCGCCCTGGCCGCGGCCGGCATCAGTTCCTTCAAGATCGAGGGGCGGCTGAAGGATCTCTCCTACGTCAAGAACATCACCGCCCATTACCGCACGCTGCTGGACGCCATCATCGCCGGCAACCCCGGCTACCGGCGCGCTTCCAGCGGGGTCAGCAGCTACACCTTCACCCCCCGGCCGGAGAAGACCTTCAACCGGGGTGCCACCGACTACTTCGTCAACGGCCGCCAGGCGGACATCGGCGCCTTCGATTCCCCCAGTTTCGTGGGTGAGGCCATCGGCGAGGTGACGGCGGTGGCGGACAAGCATTTTGAGGCGGAAACCGCGGTACCGCTCCACAACGGCGACGGCATCAGCTTCTTCGATGACCACCAGGAGCTGGTGGGCGTGCGCGTCAACCGGGTGGAGGGCCGGCGCCTCTTCCCCAACGTAATGCCCCACGGCCTCGCCGCCGGCACCGTCCTCTACCGCAACCGCGACCAGGAATTCGAGCGCTTGCTGGAAAAGAAATCCGCCGAGCGGCGCCTGGGCGTCGAACTCCGCTTTGCCGAAACCGCCGACGGCTTCGCCCTGACCATCGCCGCCGAGGACGGCGTCGCCGCCACCGCCACCCTCGCCCACCCCCGGGAGCCCGCCCAGAACGGCGAACGGGCCCTGGCCACCATCCGCGAGCAGGTCGCCAAGCTGGGCAACACCCTCTACCGCGCGGACAAGGTGGGCATCGACCTGGCGCAGCCCTGGTTCATCCCCACCGGCGCCCTCAACGCCCTGCGCCGGGAGGCCGTCGACAAGCTCGACGCCGCCCGCCGGGCGGCCTATCGCCGTCCGCCGCGGGCCGTGGCGGTGGAGCCGCCCGTGCCCTACCCGCAGAATGCCCTTTCCTACCTCGGCAACGTGCTCAACGAGAAGGCCCGGGCCTTCTATGCCCGCCATGGCGTCAGCCTCATCGAACCGGCCTTCGAGGCCAACCGGGAGCGGGGCCTGGTGTCGCTGATGATCACCAAGCACTGCCTGCGCTACAGCTTCAACCTCTGCCCCAAGGAAGTGAAGGGCATCCGCCCCGACCCCCTGGTGCTGACCAACGCCGGCGAGAAGCTGACCCTCACCTTCGACTGCAAGCGCTGCGAAATGCACGTCATGGGCAAGCTGAAGAAGGGCGTCAAACTGGCCATCCAGGCGCGCTAGCCCACCGCCGGGGCCTTGCGCAATAATGGGGCCTTCCGAGACCCCGTGCCCGCGCCATGCTCCGTCGCCTTCTCCTCGCCCTTGCCGGCCTGCTCGTTCTCCTGGCCATCGCCGTGGCCGTCGGCCTGCACTTCGCCGCCGGCACCCTGCGCGACAAGGTGCGTGAAGCCCTGGGGCCGGAGAGCGAAATCGGCGAAATCACCCTCGGCTGGTCGGCGGTGGAAGTGCGCCGGGTGCGCGTCCCGGCGCCCCGGGACTGGCCGGCGGGCGACGCCCTGCGGGCCGACCGCATCGTGGTTTCGCCGGACCTTGCCGCCCTCTTTTCGGACCACCAGGTGCGCATCCGCCGCATCGCCGTGGACCAGGCCTACCTCTCCATCTACCGCACCCGCGAAGGCAGGTTGCGCCTCCTGCCCGGCATGCTGGAGAAGAAGCCCGCCGGCGACGATGCCGGCAAGGACGGCGCCGGCGTGCCGGTAGCCATCGACGACGTCGAACTCAGCAATTCGGCGGTGGAGCTTTTCGACGCCTCCGTGGCCAAGCCCGCCCACCGGTTGCGCCTGGAACAGCTCCACGCGCGCCTGGGGCCGATCCACCTGCCCGATCTCAAGGGGCGCACCCGCCTCGACGTGGACGGCGTTCCCAAGGGCGTGCGGCGTGACGGCAAGCTGACCATCGCCGGCTGGATCGAACTGGCCAGCAAGGATTCGGAAATCGCCACCCGCCTGCAAGGCGGGGACCTGGTGGCGCTGCAGCCCTATCTCATCAAGGCGGCCGAGACCGGCGTCAAGCAGGGCGCCCTGGACCTCGACCTGAAATCCACGGTAAAGCAGAACCGCCTCACCGCGCCCGGCAGCGTCACCCTGAGCAACCTGGAACTCGCCTCCGGCGGCGGCGCATCGGCCACCTTCATGGGCATGCCGCGGGCAGCGGTCGTCGGCATGCTGAAGGACCGCAGCGGCAGGATCAGCGTCCAGTTCACCCTGGAAGGCCGCCTCGACGATCCGAAATTCTCCCTCAACGAAGCCTTCATGATGCGCGTCGGCACCTCCGTCGCCGAGGGTCTGGGCATCAGCCTGGAAAGCCTGGCGAGGGGTGCCAGCAGCACTACCCAGAGCCTCGGCAGCAGCCTCAGGAAGCTGTTCGGGAAGTAGCCGGCGCAGCCGCTCAGCCGAGCAGCCGCTCCGGCTGGATTTCCAGGTGTCGGCCCTCGTCGCCCAGCCACACCACTCCGTCCTGGATGGTGCAGGAAAGGCGCATGGTGCGCTCGGCAAGCCCGGCCAGGGCGGCGCCCTGCTCGCCCGTCAGGCGCAGCACCTGGAGATTGGCGTACTGCGCCAGGGCCGGTCCGATCTGCTGCCACCAGACGTCGGTCCCCCGGCCGCCATAGGCCAGGACGACCACCCGCCGGGCCCGGTGGCAAGCCTTGCGGATATCCCGCTCGTCGGGCAGGCCGACATCGATCCAGGTCTGCAAGGTGCCGTCCGGGGCCGTTTCCAGGAGATCGGCCTCGTCCTCGGTGGACAGGCCCCGGCCGAAGGCCAGGTCGTCGCTGGCGAAGAGGGCGAAGGCGAAGAGGCGCGCCATCATGCGCTCATCGGTCTCGGAGGGATGGCGGGCGATGGTCAGCGCGTGGGTCTGGTAGTAGTGCCGGTCGAGGTCGGAAACCTGCAACTCGGCCTTGTGGATGGTTGCCTTGAGAGCCATGGCGGTACGCGGAAAAAGCCGTGATTATCCTCCCGCCGGCTGACGAAATCGAAAATCCCGACTAGCATGTGGAACGAAATCCATCGCCAAGGAGAATTCCATGAAGCCGCTTGCCGTCCTCGCCGTCGCCCTGCCCGCCCTCCTCGCCGCCCCTGCCGGTGCCGCCGACCTGCCCCAGCGCAAGTCGGGCCTCTGGGAAATGACCACCCAGATGGAGGGCGTGCCCTCCCAGGGTCCCGTCCAGATGTGCGTGGACCAGAAATCCGACAACATCATGCAGGAACGCGCCCGGGAACAGGCCAAGTGCAGCGTCATGGACGTCAACCGCAGCGGCGGCAAGACCACGGTCCATTCGGTTTGCCAGGTCGATGCCAAGACCACTGCCACCACCGACGCCGTCATCACCGGCAATTTCGAGTCCGGCTACCGCAGCGACATGAAGGTCCGCTACACGCCCCCCATGCACGGGATGAGCGAGATGAAGATGGTCTCCGAGGCGAAATGGCTCGGCCCCTGCAAGCCTGGCCAGAAGCCCGGCGACATCATGATGCCCAACATGCCGGGGGGGCGCATGAACATGCAGGAGATGATGAACGATCCCCGTGTCCAGGAAATGATGAAGCGCCACCGGGACCAGTGAAGCCCGCGGGAATTCGCGGCGACCGGTCCGGTCATAGGATCAAGGCCCCGTCCCCGGGACGGCGGCCTATAATCAGCGTTTGCTGATACTTCCGAGGATTCCCCATGCGCTCCCTGCTCATTTCCGTCTGCCTGCTTCTCGCCAGCCTCGGCGCGCGGGCCGAGATCGTCGACATCGACAATGCCGAGCTGGCCCGTCTCATGGCCGCCGGCGTCCCGGTGATCGACATCCGCACCGCCCCGGAATGGGAAGAAACTGGCATCGTCCCCAGCAGCCGCCTGCTCACCTTCTTCGACGAGCGCGGCAAGGCCGACCCCGCCGCCTGGCTGGACAAGGCCAAGACCGTGGCCCGGCCGGGCGACCCGGTGATCGTCATTTGCCGCAGCGGCAACCGCACCAAGGCCGTCAGCCAGTTCCTTTCCCAACAGGCCGGATACACCAAGGTGTACAACGTCCGCGACGGCATCAAGGCGTGGATCAAGGAAGGCCGCCCCCTGGCACCGGCGGCCCCGACCCTGGCCGCCTGCCGGGCGGCCAGGACCTGCTGACCGGGAAAGGGCGTGCTCGAACAGCCCGTCGACCGGCGCCGCTGCGCCTCCTGCGAACGCTGGAGCGGGCCGCGCCAGATCGGCTCGGCGGCGGGTCACGTCGCCGTCGCCAGCGAGACGGTGAGCGGACTGTGCCAGGGCGGCCCCTGGGACGGCTCGGAGCGGCGCGCCCGCTCCGCCTGCGGCCACTGGCGGGTGTGGCCGCTGCTGGCGGCGGAAACCTGAATCAGTCGCCCGCCGGCGGGGCCGCTGCGGCGGCCAGCATGGCGGCCCGGCTGGCCGGGGTCTCCAGGGTGATGCGCCCGAGGACGCCCGTCCGGTAGTCGGTGAGCAGGATGATCGCCGCCTTTTCCCGATCGAATTCGCCGCCACGGCCCTTGACGAGGCAGCCACGCTTTTTGGCGATGGCCTCGATCACCCCCACGGCGTCCATTCCGGCGGTGGCGAAGCCGTAGCGGGCCGTAAGCAGGGCCGGGTAGGCGGCCAGGAGGAAGCCGGCCAGCCAGGTGGCCACTTCCTCGTCGATATAGGCGTTGACGCCCACGGCATGGCTGGCGGCGAGCATGTAACCGTCGCTGGCATGCTCGATCTTGGGCCACAGCATGCCCGGGGTGTCGTAGAGGGTCAGCCGGGAACTGATGTCGATGCGCTGCTGGCTCTTGGTCACCGCCGGCTGGTCGCCCACGGCGGCCACCTTCTTCTTGACCAGGGCGTTGAGCAGGGTCGACTTGCCGACGTTGGGGATACCCATGATCATCAGGCGCAGGGGCTTGGTGGCGTCGTTGCGGTGGGGCGCCAGTTGCTGGGCGAGGCTGGGGATGCGGGCCACGTCGGCGGCCTTCTTGCAGGAAATGGCCACCGCCTTGACGCCCGGCTGGCGGGAATAGTGCTCCAGCCAGGCCTGGGTCGCCGCCGGGTCGGCAATGTCGGCCTTGTTCAGGAGCTTGAGGCAAGGCCGCTGGCGGAAGGCCCGCAGTTCGTGGATCATGGGGTTGCTGCTCGCCTCGGGCAGGCGGGCATCCAGCACTTCCACCACCACGTCGGCCATGGCGAGGGTTTCCGCCGCCTTCTTGCGGGCAGAGGTCATGTGGCCGGGGAACCATTGGATGGACATGGGGTGGCAGCGTCGAGGGAAAGGTGCGCATTATCCCAAATCCCGCGCCGCCCTGCCGACTTACATCTTGTTGCAAACCCTCACAGCTTGGCTGGGGCCGCTGTCCTATCCTGGGTTCATGCCCCAGGCGAAATCCGCCGAAGCCACAGCACAAGGAGGACACCATGACCCACCCCAACCGCCTGCTCGCCGCCGCCATCACCGGCGCCCTGCTCGTTCTCGCCGCGCCCAGCGCCTTCGCCGACGGCCGCGGCCATGGACACGACCGCTGGGAACACCGGCACCACCATCACCACCACCACGACCGCGGCTGGGGCTATGGTTACCGCCCCGCCTACGTCTATGAGCCGCCGGTGGTCTACGCACCGGCCTATATTGCGCCGCCGCCCCCGCCGGTGGTCTACCGTCCGGCCTATCCCAGCTACCGCGCCGACCCGGCCATCACCATCGGCATCGGTATCCCGCCCATCGTCATCCCCCTGCGCTAAAGCGCACTGGCGGTATCATGGCGAGCCCTTCATCACCGGACTCGCCATGCACATCTGGGTCGACGCCGACGCCTGTCCCGGCGTCATCAAGGAAATTCTCTTCCGGGCCGCCCAGCGCACGGGCTTGCCGCTGACGCTGGTGGCCAACCAGTGGCTGAAGACGCCCCCCTATCCGAGCATCCGGGCGGTGCAGGTGCCCAAGGGCTTCGACGTGGCCGACAACTACATCGCCGAACAAGCGGTGGCCGGCGACCTCGTCATCACCGCCGACATTCCCCTGGCGGCGGCGGCCATCGAGAAGGGAGCGCTGGCCCTCAATCCCCGTGGCGAGCTGTACTCCCGGGAGAACATCCGCCAGGCCCTGGACCTGCGTAACTTCATGGACAGCCTGCGCAGCAGCGGCGTCGACACCGGCGGTCCCCCGGCCTTCAGCCAGGCCGACCGGCAGGCCTTCGCCAATCAGCTTGACCGGCTGCTGGCGAAGCGCTGACCTCAGGCCACCTCGCGGGCGTCGAGGAATTTCAGCTTGGGGTACTTCTCCTGCATCATGTTGAGATAGACGTTGTTGGGGGCGAGGTAGACGGGATCGTCCGCCCCGTCCAGGGCCACGTTGGCGCCATAGCGGTCGGAAAGCTGGCGCAGTTCGCCCTCGTCGCCCTGGATCCAGCGCACCGTGGCGCAGTTGTAGTGGTCGAAGATCACCTGCACCCCGTATTCGTTCTCAAGCCGGTGGGCCACCACATCGAACTGCAGGATGCCGACGGCCCCCAGGATCAGGTCGTTGCCGGACAGCGGCCGGAACAGTTGGGTAGCCCCCTCCTCCGCCAATTGCTGCAGGCCCTTGTACAACTGCTTGATCTTGAGCGGATTGGCAATGCGCGCCAGGCGGAAGTGTTCCGGCGCGAAGGAGGGGATGCCGGTGAATTTGAGGTCTTCGCCTTCGGTGAAGGTTTCCCCCAGGCGGATGGTGCCGTGGTTGGGAATGCCGATGATGTCTCCCGGATAGGCTTCGTCGGTGGTGCTGCGGTCCCGGGCCATGAAGGTGATGGCGTTGTTCACCGCCACCAGCTTGCCGCCCGCCACCTGCCTGACCTTCATGCCCCGCTCGAAGCGCCCGGAACAGACGCGCAGGAAGGCAATGCGGTCCCGGTGCTTGGGGTCCATGTTGGCCTGGATCTTGAAGACGAAGCCGGAGAACTTGGGTTCGTTGGGCGCCACGGTGCGCGTTGCGGCGGGCCGGGCCAGGGGCGCCGGCGACAGTTCCACCACGGCGTCGAGCAGGGATTGCACCCCGAAATTATTCACCGCCGAGCCGAAGAACACCGGCGTCTGCTTGCCCGCCAGATAGGCCTTGGCGTCGAAGGCGTGGGATGCGCCGCGCACCAGTTCGATGTCGATGCGCAGTTCCTCCGCCTGCTCGCCGATCAACTCGTCCAGGCGCGGATTGTTCAGGCCCTGGATGATCTCGGCGGTGCCCTTCTCGGCCTGGGGGTCGAAAAAGGCGATGGTGTCGTCGTAGAGGTGATAGACACCGCGGAAGCGCTTGCCCATGCCGATGGGCCAGGTCATCGGCGCGCACTGGATCTGCAGCACCGACTCGATTTCGTCCAGCAGATCGATGGGCGATTTCCCTTCCCGGTCCAGCTTGTTGATGAAGGTGAGGATGGGCGTGTCGCGCATGCGGCAGACGTTCAAGAGCTTGATGGTCTGGGCTTCGACGCCGTTCACCGAGTCGATGACCATGACCGCCGAATCCACCGCCGTCAGGGTGCGGTAGGTGTCCTCGGAGAAATCCTCGTGACCCGGCGTGTCGAGCA
>DAINDE010000021.1:0-66631 GCA_036732025.1 Rhodocyclaceae bacterium | reverse complement strand
TGATCCTGGGCAAGCAGGCCATCGACGACGACGCCAACCAGACCGGCCAGATGCTCGCCGCCCTGCTGGGCTGGCCGCAAGCCACCTTCGCTTCCAAGGTCGTCATCAGCGGCAACGCCGCCCTGGTCACCCGGGAAATCGACGGCGGCCTGGAAACCCTGGAGATCAGCCTGCCGGCGGTGGTCAGCACCGACCTGCGCCTGAACGAGCCGCGCTACGCCACGCTGCCCAACATCATGAAGGCCAAGAAGAAGCCGCTCGACACGGTGAAGCCTGTCGACCTCGGTGTCGATGTCACCCCGCGCCTCGCCACCCTCAAGGTGGTCGAGCCGCCCAAGCGCAGCGCTGGCGTCAAGGTGGCCGACGTGGCCGAACTGGTGAACAAGCTCAAGAATGAAGCGAAGGTGATCTAAATGGCAATCCTCGTCATCGCCGAACACGACAATGCCGCCCTCAAGGCGGCCACCCTCAACACCGTCGCCGCCGCTGCCAAGATCGGTGGCGATATCCATGTCCTCGTCGCCGGCAGCAACTGCGCTGCCGCCGCCCAGGAGGTTGCCGGCCTGACTGGGGTGGCCAAGGTCAAGGTGGCGGATGCGGCCCATTACGCCGACCAGACCGCCGAGAACGTCGCCGCCCTGATCCTCGCCCAGGCCGCCGGCTACAGCCACATCCTGGCCCCGGCCACCACCTTCGGCAAGAACGTCCTGCCCCGGGTCGCCGCCCTGCTCGACGTGGCCCAGATCTCCGACATCGTCGCCGTCGAAGGCCCGGATGCCTTCGTGCGCCCCATCTATGCCGGCAATGCGCTGGCCACGGTGAAGAGTGCCGATGCGGTCAAGGTCATCACCGTACGCACCACTGCCTTCGACGCCGTGCCCGCTGGGGGCAGCGCTCCCGTCGAGGCCGTTGCCGCCGCCGCCGACACCGGACAGGCGAAGCTGGTCGGCCGCGAACTGACCAAATCCGCCCGCCCCGAGCTGGGTGCCGCCAGGATCATCGTTTCCGGCGGCCGCGGCCTGGGCAACGGCGAGAACTACCACAAGCTCCTCGAACCCCTGGCCGACAAGCTGGGGGCGGCGCTGGGCGCCTCCCGCGCCGCGGTGGATGCCGGTTTCGTGCCCAACGACTACCAGGTCGGCCAGACCGGCAAGATCGTGGCGCCGCAACTTTACGTCGCCGTGGGCATTTCCGGAGCCATCCAGCATCTGGCGGGGATGAAGGATTCGAAGGTGATCGTCGCCATCAACAAGGATCCCGACGCCCCCATCTTCCAGGTTGCCGACTATGGCCTCGTGGCCGACCTGTTCGAGGCCGTACCGCAACTGGCGGCCGCGGTCGGCTAGAATAATCATGTGAATCTACCGGGTACATTGCTGGAGGAAGGCTGGTACTGGGCGGCGTGGGTCGTCTGGGTACCTGTTTTCGTGCGCTGTATCCGCAAGGCACCCTGGGCGAGCCTCAAGGATTTCGGCCGCCTGCATCTCTGGCTCGGCCTCATCGTCATTCTCTCCCTGCTCTGGAGCATGAAGGCGGGGGTCAAGCCGGGCCTTTCGCTGCACCTCCTGGGGGCCATGGTGATGACCCTCAGTTGCGGCGTCCACCTGGCCTTCCTCGGCTTGTGCGGCGTGCTGGCGGCGATAACCCTCAACGGCGATGCCGAGTGGTTCGCCTTCGCGCTCAACGCCCTGCTCACTGCCGGCGTGGGAGTGGGGGCGAGCCACCTCATCTTCCGCCTGGTTGACCGGGTGCTGCCCAAGCATTTTTTCGTCTATATCTTCGCCAACGGCTTTTTCGGTTCGGCCCTGGCCGTCATGGTCGTGGGGCTCGCGGCCAGCCTCTTTCTGGCGATTGCCGGGGCCTATGGCCTGGAATACCTGATTAGCGAATACCTGCCGTACTTCCTGCTTCTGGGGTTTTCCGAAGCTTGGCTGTCGGGCATGGTCATGACTCTGCTCGTGGTTTATTTCCCCCATTGGGTGGCAACCTTCGACGATACCCGCTACCTGGCTAACAAGTAACGTACAATAAACGCTTTTAATAGTTGATTTTGGCCGTGTTTTTCCCCAACAAGTCCCTTTGCAGGGTTGTGTTGCTTGCCCCCTTCGTGGCCTGGGCCGGCTCGGTTTCTGCCGTCGGATTGGGGGAACTGCGGGGCATCTCGGCCCTGGGAGAGCCGTTTGCGGCAGAAATCGACGTCATCGTCGCCGCCGGCGAAATCCTTGATTCCAGTTGCTTTCGCGTCCGGCAGCCGGTTTCCGACGACGGCCTGCCGTGGCTGCACCAGGCCCGGCTGACCTTCCGGAAGGCACCGGCGCCCGCGCTGCTCGTCCGCTCCCATGCGCCCCAGAACGATCCGGTGCTGCAGGTTGGCATCGTCGTCGGCTGCGGCCACGAGGTGCGGCGGGACTACACGGTGTTCCTCTCGCCATCCCTCGGGCGGGGCGATGCTCCGCAGCGGCCGGGGGAAGCGCCGGTCGCGGCGCCGCCCCCGGATGGGGAGGCCAGGCCCGCGGCGCCGCGGCGGGAGCGGACCGTCCGCGACGTTGTGCCGCCCCGGCCGCCCCGGGAGCGGGCGCCGCGGCGTCCGCCGGTTCCGGTGGATCGCCTGGTGCTGTCGGGAGGGGGCGGCGGCGAGGAGGGGGCGCTTCGCCTGGCAACGGAACTGGCCTCCTGGCGGGAGCGCGACGGGCAGGACGTGGAGACCCGGCGCGAGTTGCTTCGCCTCGAATTCCGGACCCTGCTGGCGCTCAACGAGCAGGCCGATTCGCAGCTCGCCGCTTCGGAGCGCTTGCGCAATCTCGAGGCCAACCTGGCGGAACTGCAGCAGCGGACCGCCGAGATCGCCCAACGGATGGAGCCGCCAGGCGGCAACCTGCCGGCTCCGGGAGCGGCGGCGGCGCCTGCTCCGGCGCCGGAACCCGTGCCGGTTGCGCCGACTCCCGCCGCTCCGGCAAAGCCCGCGGCAAGGCCGGTGGAGGCATCTTCCTCAACGCTTTCGGAATGGGGGTTCTACGGGCTGATCCTGGCGGCCGCACTCGCCGTGGCCGGCTGGCTGGGTTGGCGGCAGTACCGGAAACGCGGCGAAGCCATGGAGACCCTGCCGCCTCTCGATGTTCCGGAACCGATGATCGATCCCCGGCGCGATTCGGAATTCGACGAGCCCGGCGGCGTCGACCTGGCGGTGGAGCCAGCCGCCATGGGCATGCCCCTGCAGGTGGACGTTCCCCTCGACGATGCGCCGGTACCTCCGCCGCAGCCCCGGCCGCTCGAATCACAGTTCTCGGTTTCCGCAGCGACGGTGGATGAGCACTTCGAGGCCAATCCCGTCATGGAACTGGCGGAGATCATGTTGTCCTTCGGTCGCGTCAAGGGGGCCGCCCAGGCCCTGCAGGACTTCATCGACAACAATCCCCAGGAGGCGCTGCAGCCCTGGATCAAGCTCCTGGACGTCTACCGTATGGCTGGCATGCAGGAAGAGTTCCAGCGGGTGGCGGAGAACCTCAACAAGCATTTCAACGTAGAGGTCCAGCACTGGGACCTCGGGCAGCCTGCGCTGATCCCGGCGGAGGACAACGGCCTTTCGCTGGTGCCGCGGGGCGAGGACGGTGTTTCCAAGGCGCTGACGATCGAGGACCTGCCCCATGTCGTCGAGGCCCTGGCCGGCCAGTGGCGCTCTCCGGAAGTCCTCGACTATCTCCACCACCTGCTGCGCGACAACCGGGGCGGCAAGCGTAGTGGCTTCACGCTGGAAGTCGTTCACGAAATCCTGTTCCTCATAGAGTTGCGGGAAACCATGCTGGTGATGGACAAGGAAGCCGGCGAACAAACCGGAGGCAAGTGATGAGCGAATACGTCGCGCCCCTCGCGGACATGCGTTTCGTCCTCCGGCACCTGGCCGGTCTGGAACAGATCGTGGCCCTGCCGAGTTGCGAGGAAGCCACGCCGGACGTGGTCGATGCCATCCTCGACGAGGCAGCCAGGTTCGCCGGCGAAGTGCTGTCGCCCCTCAATCGCGTTGGCGATACCCAAGGGGCATGCTGGCACGATCAGGCGGTCACCACGCCGCCCGGTTTCAAGGCAGCCTACCGGCAATTCGTGGAAAACGGCTGGAACGGCCTCGGCTGCGACCCGGAATTCGGGGGCCAGGGACTGCCCCATATCCTTTCCGCCGCCGTCAGCGAAATGTGGAAGGGGGCCAATCACGCCTTCTCCCTGTGCCCCATGCTCACCCAGGGCGCCATAGAGGCCCTTACCATCGCCGGCAGCGACGTACAGAAGGCGGCCTATCTGCCGAAGCTGGTCGCCGGCGAATGGACCGGCACCATGAACCTGACGGAACCCAACGCCGGTTCCGACCTGGCGGCCGTGCGCACCCGCGCCGAGCCGGTGGGGGACGGCACCTACCGCATCTTCGGCCAGAAGATCTTCATCACCTATGGCGAGCACGACCTGGCCGAGAATATCGTCCATCTGGTGCTGGCCCGAACTCCCAACGCGCCGGAAGGCGTGAAGGGCATCTCCCTTTTCGTGGTGCCCAAGTTCCTGTTGACCGCCGAAGGCAGCCCGGGAGAGCGCAATGACGTCCATTGCGTTTCCATCGAGCACAAGCTGGGCATCCACGGCAGTCCGACCGCCGTCCTCGCCTTCGGCGACCGGGTTGGCGCCATCGGCACCCTGGTAGGCGAGGAAAACCGCGGCCTCGAATACATGTTCATCATGATGAACGCCGCCCGCTTCAACGTCGGCCTGGAAGGACTGGGCGATGCGGAGCGGGCCTATCAGCGGGCCGTCGCCTATGCCCGGGAACGCCTCCAGGGCACCGAGCCGGGCGTCAGGGGCGGCCCCAAGGTGCCCATCATCCGGCACCCGGACGTGCGCCGCATGCTCATGTCCATGCGTTCCCGCGTCGAAGCCATGCGGGCGTTGGCCTACGTGGTCGCCGCCGCCCTCGACAAAGGCCGCCACCATCCGGACGAGGCGGCCCGCCGGCAGGCCCAGTCCTTTGCCGAACTGATGATCCCGGTGGTCAAGGGCTGGAGCACGGAAAGCGCCATCGACATCGCCTCCCTCGGCATCCAGGTCCACGGCGGCATGGGGTACATCGAGGAGACGGGGGCCGCCCAGCACCTGCGGGACGCCCGTATTACGGCCATCTACGAAGGCACCACCGCCATCCAGGCCAACGACCTCATCGGCCGCAAGATCGCCCGGGACCACGGGGCTGCCGCCAAGGCGCTGATAGCCGACATGCGCGCTGCCACTGCGGGTCTGGACGGCGACCTGGCGGCCATCGGCGCCCGCCAGGCAGCGGCCGTCGACGCCCTGGATAAAGCGGTGGACTGGCTGGTGGCCAACTTTGCCAGGGATCCCATGGCGGCCCACGCCGGTGCCGTACCCTTCCTGTTTCTGCTCGGCATCGTCGCCGGCGGTTGGCAACTCGGCCGGGCGGCGGTGATCGCCCGCCGGCGCAAGGCCGAGGGGGACAGCGATCCCTTCTGGACGGCAAAGCTCGCCACGGCCCGCTTCTTCGCAGACCATTGGCTGACCCAGGCCGCCGGCCTGGCCGAGGCCGTCGTCAACGGCGCCGCCGGCGCCCTGGAAATGCCCGACGACGCCTTCTGACCGCCTCCGCCTTTTGGCTTTGACCGGGGCCGGCCACTTCTGCTAGAATCGCTGGCTTTTCCAACCTTGCCCCACCGTAACCGCATGGCGGGGGGCTTTAGCCAAAAGGAGCTTGCATGCGCCATTACGAAATCGTCTTTATCGTCCACCCGGACCAAAGCGAACAGGTGCCCGGCATGGTCGAGCGCTATCGCGCCATCGTTACCGCCAAGGGCGGTAGCATCCATCGCCTGGAAGACTGGGGTCGCCGCCAGCTGGCCTACCCGATCCAGAAGATTCACAAGGCCCACTACGTGCTGATGAACATCGAGTGCGACGGCGAAACCCTCGCCGAACTGGAGCACTCCTTCAAGTTCAACGACGCCGTGCTGCGCCACCTGACCGTCAAGATGAAGGCTGCCGTGACCTCTCCCTCGCCGATGATGAAGGAAGAGAAGTCCAAGTCCCTGCTCGCCGGCGGTGAAGCCGCTCCGGCCGAACAGGCTGCCGCCTGACGGTTAATTGCACGGGAAGAACGACTGAACCGCATCGAACTCTCCGGCACCCTGGCCCAACGCAAGATCCTGCGTTACACGCCCGCCGGAGTGCCCGTCAGCGAAGGGGTGCTGCAACATGCCTCGGAGCAGATGGAAGCCGGTGCGGCGCGGAAAGTGGAAATGGAAATTGCTGTCCTGGCCCTGGGCGAAAGCGCCCGCTGGCTGGAGGCAGCCCCCCTCGGCGGGGCGGTGAAGATGACCGGGTTCCTGGCGCCGAAGAGCCGCAACAGTCGAACTACCGTGCTCCATGTGAATTCAATCGAATTTTTGGAAGGAAACGAAAATGGCTCGCTTCTTTAAGAAGAAGGATGACGACAAGAAGAAAAAGCGCGGCGGTGGTCTGTTCAAGCGCCGCAAGTTCTGCCGCTTCACCGCGGAGAAGGTTGTCGAGATCGACTACAAGGATGTGGACGTGCTGAAGGAATACATCCAGGAAAACGCCAAGATCATGCCGGCCCGCCTGACCGGCACCAAGGCCGGCTATCAGCGCCAGCTGGGCACCGCCATCAAGCGCGCCCGCTTCCTGGCCCTGCTGCCCTACACCGACAACCACCAGTAATCATCGGGGAGACGAAACATGCAAATCATTCTGCTCGAAAAGGTTGTCAACCTGGGTAACCTGGGCGACGTGGTCAAGGTCAAGGACGGCTACGCCCGCAACTTCCTGATCCCCCGCCGCATGGCCAAGCGCGCCACCCCGGCCGCCATGGCCGAGTTCGAAGCCCGCCGCGCCGAACTGGAAAAGCTGGCTGCCGAGAAGCTGGCCGCTGCCCAGGGCGTCGCCGAAAAGCTGAACGGCGTTTCCGTGTCCGTAGCCCGCAAGGCCGGCATGGACGGCCGCCTGTTCGGGTCCGTCGGTACCGCCGACATTGCCGAAGCGCTCAAGGGTGCCGGTTTCGAAGTCGACAAGGCCTGCGTCCGCCTGCCCGAAGGCCCCTTCAAGGCCATCGGCGAGTTCCCCGTCGATGTCGCCCTGCACACCGACGTCGTGGCCAACATCACCGTGGCCGTGGTGGCCGAGTAATCCGGCGGTTGTCCCGCCACCGCAAGGCCCCGCCACGGCGGGGCCTTTGCTTTTGAGGGCTGCCGCTTATTCGTCGGCGGGATTCACTGCCAGCCGCGCATTCTCCCCCAGGCTGGCAAGGACGATGCCGGCGGGCATCAGGAAGCTGGCCATCAGGCCCAGGTCGGGCGCGTCGTTCAGCCAGAAGAAAGCGGGAAGGGTGCCGAAGAGGGCGACGAGAAGGTCGGTCCGCCGCATAACGGCCATGGCTTGCTGGGGAAGTGGGGGCATCGGGATTCTCCTCAAGGACTGCCATCTCATTATCCCTTGTTTTTGGTGCAGTGCAGCATGATCTGGATCAACGGATCGGCAGTGGCGCTTTCCGGTACACTTCTGACCATGGATACCAAACGAAACACCCAAGTCGATCCGGCGGTCGCGCAACTGCGCGTGCCGCCCCATTCCATAGAGGCGGAGCAGTCCATCCTGGGCGGGTTGCTGCTGGACAACCAGGCCTGGGATCGCGTCAGCGACCTGGTGGCCGATACCGACTTCTACCGCGACGAGCACCGGCGCATCTTCCGCCAGATCCGGCACCTCTTCGAGAACGCCAAGCCGGTGGACGTGGTCACCGTCGCCGAGGCGCTCGATGCCGCCGGGGACGGCGAACGCACCGGCGGCCTGGCCTATTTGGGAGAACTGGCGGCCAATACGCCTTCGGCCGCCAATATCAAACGCTACGCCGAAATCGTCCGGGAACGCTCGGTGCTGCGGCAACTGGTGGCCACGGCCGACGAGATCGCCGGCGATGCCCTCAACCCCCTGGGCAGGGAAGCGCAGGACTTGCTCGACGAGGCCGAGCGCAAGATCTTTGCCATTGCCGAGGCCGGCGCCGGCCATACCGAGGGCTTCGTTCACATCAATCCCCTGCTGACCCAGGTGGTCGAGCGGATCCAGGAACTGCACGACCGGGACAACCCTTCCGACATTACCGGGGTGCCCAGCGGGTTCGCCGACCTGGACCAGAAGACCTCCGGCCTGCAGCCCGGCGACCTGATCATCGTCGCCGGCCGCCCTTCCATGGGCAAGACGGCCTTCGCCCTTAACATCGCCGAAAACGTGGGTGTCGATACCGGCCTGCCGGTGGGCGTGTTTTCGATGGAAATGGGCGGCACCCAGCTTGCCATGCGGATGCTGGCCTCCATCGGCCGCCTCGATTCCCACCGGGTGCGAACCGGCCGCCTCAACGACGACGAATGGTCCCGCCTTTCCTTTGCCCTGGGCAAGCTGCACGAGGCGCCCATCTACATCGACGAGACCGGCGGCCTGACGCCGGCGGCACTGCGGGCGAGGGCGCGCCGCCTGGCCCGCCAGTACGGCGGCAAGCTGGGCCTGCTGGTGATCGACTACATCCAGCTCATGGCTGGCAACAAGACGGGGGAGAACCGGGCCACGGAAGTCTCGGAAATCTCGCGCTCCATCAAGTCCCTGGCCAAGGAATTGCACGTGCCCATCATCGCCCTCTCGCAGCTTTCCCGGAAGGTCGAGGAACGGACCGACAAGCGCCCCATGATGTCCGACCTGCGGGAATCCGGCGCCATCGAGCAGGACGCCGACGTGATCCTGATGATGTACCGGGACGAGTACTACAAGCCCGACAGCCCGGACAAGGGCATGGCCGAAGTGATCATCGGCAAGCAGCGTAACGGTCCCACCGGCACGGTGCGGCTGGCCTTCCTGGGCGAGTACACCCGTTTCGAGAATCTCGCTTCCGGCGGCTTCCAGGACGCCCGGGACTGACCCCGGCTAGTCGCCGCGGCGGGCGGTGATGGTGTAGGGCAGGGCGTTCCGGTCGTTGCCGTCCACCAGGGCGTTGCCGCTTTCCATCTGGGGCAGGATGAGGAAGGGAACGGTGGCCGGGCTGCCGGGGAGCGGTACGTCGCTGCCGAAGTTGTAGGCGATCCAGTTCATCTCCCAGACCCCGAACAGCACCCGGCGCAGGGCGGCGAGCTTGCTGTCGCGATCGGAGAGGCCTTCCAGGGCGATGACCCGGCGCACGTCGCTGGGATCCACCGGAATCCAGCCGTAGCCGGGGACATAGAACTCGGCGCGGACGTGCTGGGCCGCCGTCGCCTTGTCGTCGCCCAGGCCCAGGCTGCGGAAGAGGCGGGAAGGGCCGACCCGCAGGCCGTAGACGCAGCGGGCCGGGATGCCGATGCCGCGGCAGAGCGCCACGAAAAGGCCATTGATGTCGGCGGAGCGGCCACCGTACTGGCGCTGCTCCAGTTGCCGGCGCACGTCGCCGCTGCCGACGCCGGCGACGTCCGGGGAATAAACGGTATTGTCGATCACCCAGTCGTAGACGGCCTTGGCCTGGGCCACCGGATCCTTGATGCGGCCGACGATGCGCTCGCCCAGCCGGTGGGCCTCGTCGTCGTTGGGGATGAGGCGGGAGGCCTGCAGGTTGCGGCGCAGGATGTCCTCCCGCTCGGGGGCGACGGTGCGCTTGGTGACGTCGAAGTGCCGGTCGGCGGTGGTGACGGTGGTGGTGAGCTGGATGCGGGGGTCGATGGAGTTGCCCCATTCGCAGAAATAGACTTCCAGGTTGCCGTCGGGCAGGCGCCGCATGTGAGAGGTGTCGGCGTTGTCGTTCCAGGTGTGGCCGAGGGTGCGCTGGTAAAGGGTGTCCTGGTTGAGGGGCAGGGGCAGCCAGAGGCGGACACGGCTGCCGGTCTTCCGCAGGCTGACGGTGGTGGTGATCTCATAGACGCGCCAGTCCTCGGGGGGCTCCGGTGCCTTGACCGGGGGCAGGCGGCTGGCGGAGGTCCCCACCGGCGGCTTTTCGATGACCGGATCCTCGGCGGTATGGACCACCGGACCGCTCGGCTTGGGGGTTGGTTTGCGGGCAGAGGGCTTGCGCCTTCCGGCGGCGGGTCTGGCGGCTGGTTTCGCCGCAGGCTTGCGAGCCGCCCAGGCATCGGCGCCGATGAAGGAAAGCAGGCTGGCGGCGGCAAGAAATTTACGACGTTTCAATCCGTCCTCCGAAATCGAGCCGTAGCTGAAACGAAACGAAGTTTTTGGGCAGGCTCATGGCGGCGCAGCCGACGTGAAGCCGCGAAGCGGTGGCCGAAACTAAAAGGCCGTGTCCATGACACGGCCCCCGCGAGAATGGCCCGGATTATAGCACTTCGGCGGCGTGGTCGGCGAGGCGGGAGCGCTCGCCCCGCTGCAGGGTGATGTGGCCGGAATGGGGCCAGCCCTTGAAGCGGTCCACCACATAGGTGAGGCCGGAACTGCCCTCGGTAAGATAGGGGGTGTCGATCTGGGCGATGTTGCCCAGGCAGATCACCTTGGTGCCCGGACCGGCGCGGGTGACCAGGGTCTTCATCTGTTTCGGCGTCAGGTTCTGGGCCTCGTCGATGATCAGGTATTTCTTGATGAAGGTGCGGCCGCGCATGAAGTTGAGCGACTTCACCTTGATCCGCGAGCGGATCAGGTCCCGGGTCGCCGCCCGGCCCCATTCGCCGCCGTAGGGGCCGCCTTCCTCCTCGCTGTGGTTGAGCACGTCGAGGTTGTCCTCCAGGGCGCCCATCCAGGGGGCCATCTTCTCTTCCTCGGTGCCGGGCAGGAAGCCGATGTCCTCGCCCACCGGCACGGTGACGCGGGTCATGATGATCTCGGAATAAAGCTTGGTCTCCAGCACCTGGGTGAGGCCGGCGGCCAGGGTCAGCAGGGTCTTGCCGGTGCCGGCCTGGCCCAACAGGGTGACGAAGTCGATTTCCGGGTTCATGAGCAGGTTCATGGCGAAGTTCTGCTCCCGGTTGCGCGCGGTGATGCCCCACACGGCGTGCTTGGGGTGGGTGTAATCGACCAGGGTTTCGAGGACCGCCGTCTTGCCGCTGGTCTCCTTGACGATGGCGGAAAAGCCGTCGCTCTCCAGCCAGACGAATTCGTTGATGAGCAGGTTGGGGCAGAGCGGCCCCTTGATCTTGTAGTAGGTCTTGGTCTCCCGCTTGCCGGATTCCATGCCCTGGCCGTGCTTGTCCCAGAAGTTGTCGGGGAGCGCCCGGGTGCCGGTGTAGAGGATGTCGGTATCCTCCAGCACCTTGTCGTTGAAGTAGTCCTCCGCCGGCAGGCCTAGGGAGCGGGCCTTGATGCGCATGTTGATGTCCTTGGACACCAGGATGACTGAGCGCTTGGGGTGCTTGCGCTGGAGGTGGATGACCACCGCCAGGATCTGGTTGTCCACCTTGGAGGTGGGCAGGGCGGGTGGCAGCTCGTTGCTGATGGCCTCGGTCTGCAGCAGCAGGTGGCCGGAAGCGAGCTTGTTGGAGGGTTCGTAGAGGGGGATGCCGGTCTCGATGGCATCCTCGCCGTGGGCCAGCAGATCGTCCAGGGTGCGGGAAACCTGGCGGGCGTTGCGGGCGATTTCGGACATGCCCTTCTTGTGGTTGTCCAGTTCCTCCAGGGTCATCATGGGGAGGAAGACGTCGTGCTCCTCGAAGCGGAAAAGGCAGGTGGGGTCGTGCATCAGCACGTTGGTGTCGAGAACGAAGATCTTGGTGGCAGTCGCCTTCGGGGCAGCCGGTTTGCGGGGCATCGAGCGGTCTTTCGTCAGAGGGTTTTTACGAAATCGAGGACTTCCTGGGCGTGGCCGGGCACCTTGACCCCGCGCCACTCGCGGCGCAGCACGCCCCGGCGGTCGGCAACGAAGGTGCTGCGCTCCACGCCCCGCACCTGCTTGCCGTACATGTTTTTCATCTTCATGACGCCGAACAGGGTGCAGACGCTTTCGTCGGCGTCGGAAAGCAGGTCGAAGGGCAGTTCCTGCTTGGCCTTGAAATTTTCGTGGGACTTCAGGCTGTCGCGGGAAACACCGACCACCACGGCGCCGGCCTTGGCGAATTCGGCGTGGAGGTCGCGGAACTGCTGGGCCTCGGTCGTGCAACCGGGGGTGCTGTCCTTGGGGTAGAAGTAGATGACCAGCACCTGCCCGGCCTGGGCGGCGGGGCTGAAGATCCGGTTACCGGTGGCGGGCAGGGAAAAGTCGGGGACGGGTTGGTCGAGCATGGATGCTCCTTGTTGTCATGGCTGGAATCATTGTGGAGAAGGAGCCGCCGTCGGGTCAAGCCGTGTCTGCAGGGGTTCCTCACCGGTAGCGGGGCAGGGCGTCCCGTCCGGAAGCTGGCAGATGCCCGGCGCGCCGGGCGTGGCGAGCAGTTGGTCGAGAAGGGCGGCCAGCCTGGCGGGCGTGGTCCAGCCCGCCTCGGGAATGCCGGCGAAGGGGCCGACACCGGCGACGCTGTTCTGCACGGCGGTGGCGCAGAACAGCGGCTTCGCCCCGTCGGCCTCCGGCAGGCGGGCGAGGATGGCGGCCAAGACGGCCGGCGCCACGCGGAACCGGTAGCTGCGGATATGCATGCCGTCGCTGCTCTGGAAACGGACGTAATCGGCGAGCCCCGGCCGCCACCCCGATTCGTTCTGGCGGAAATGGACGTAGCTGCCTGCCGGATCGCTCAAGCGCGATCCGGCGAAGATGCCGGCGTGGTTGCCGAAGGCGGCGTTGTTGTTGACGATCAGCACGATCTCGTCGGCCGCCGGTTCCGCGATCCGGATGGCCGCCGGCGGCGCTTCCTGGCGCTGGGCGGACGGCGAATCCCCGGGCAGCGCCCATTGGGCGAGGACCGGGGCGGCCGGGGCGGCGGACAGGAAGGCGAGTGCCAGGCGCAGCGATGGGGGCAAGGACATCAAGGGTTCCGGCGGCGGAATTGCGCAGACATTCTAACCGCAGGCACCGGGGCGGCGGGGCCGCCATTGCCGGGCAAGGCTGCTAAACTTCCTGCCATGCGCGCCTCCTGCCTCCTTATCGCCGCCTCCCTGCTGGCCGGGGGCTGCGGCAATGTCTGGAACGACCCCTATCCCGCCGCCGACGCCGGCCACAACATCCTCTATTCGGCCTTTACCGAGCGGCCCAAGCATCTCGACCCGGCGCAGTCCTACGAAGAAAGCGAAATCACCTTCACCGCCCAGATCTACGAGCCGGCGTTGCAGTATCACTATCTCAAGCGCCCTTACACCCTGACGCCGGCCACGGTGGAAGCGGTGCCGGTGCCCCGCTACTTCGATGCCCGGGGCCGGGAGCTTCCCCACGACGCGCCGCCGGAAGCCATTGCCGAGAGCGTCTATGAACTCAAGCTCAAGCCCGGCATCCGCTACCAGCCGCACCCGGCCTTTGCCGTCGATGCCGCCGGCAAGCCCATTTACCTTGGGGCCGGCATCGCCGACGGCCGCCAGGCGATCGCCGACTTTCCCCGGACCGGCAGCCGCGAGCTGACCGCCGACGACTACATCTACCAGATCAAGCGCCTGGCCCATCCGCGGCTCCATTCCCCCATCTACGGCATGATGGCGGACAAGATCGTCGGCCTCAAGGAACTGGGGGATACGCTACAGCAGGCCATCAAGGCGCTACCGGCCGACGGCTGGCTGGACCTGGACGCCTATCCCCTGAGCGGGGTTGAAAAGGTCGATAGCCTCACCTGGCGCATCCGGCTCAAGGGCAAGTATCCCCAGTTCCTCTACTGGCTGGCCATGCCCTTCTTCGCCCCGGTGCCGCGGGAGGCCGACCGCTTCTTCGCCCAGCCCGGCATGGCGGCCAAGAATCTCACCCTCGACTGGTGGCCGGTGGGCACCGGCCCTTACACCCTGGCGGAGAACGACCCGAACCGCCGCATGGTGCTGGCGCAGAACCCCAACTACCACGGCGAGGCCTATCCCTGCGAGGGGGAGCCCGGCGATGCCGCCGCCGGTCTGCTGGCCGACTGCGGCAAGCCATTGCCCTTCATCGAGCGGGCGGTGTTCACCCGGGAAAAGGAATCCATCCCTTACTGGAACAAGTTCCTGCAGGGGTACTACGATGCCTCCGGCATCACCTCCGACAGCTTTGACCAGGCGGTGCGGGTGAACGTGGGGGGCGACGTGGCCCTCACCGACGAAATGCAGGCGAAAGGGATACGTCTCCTCACTTCGGTGAAGACGTCCACCTTCTACATGGGGTTCAACATGCTGGACCCGGTCGTGGGAGGGCTGGACGAGCGGGGGGCCAAGCTGCGCCAGGCCATCTCCATCGCCATCGACCAGGAGGAATACATCTCCATCTTCGCCAACGGCCGCGGCATTGCCGCCCAGAGCCCGCTGCCGCCTGGCATCTTCGGCTACGAGGAAGGCGAGGCGGGGATCGACAAGGTCGTATACGACTGGGTGGACGGCTGGCCGCGGCGCAAGTCCGTGGAGGCAGCGAAAAAACTCATGGCCGAGGCCGGCTACCCCAACGGCCGCGACGCCCGGACCGGAGAGCCCCTGGTGCTCAATCTCGATTCCACCGGCGGCAAGAGCGAGGACAAGTCGCGCCTCGACTGGCTGACCCGGCAGTTCGCCAAGATCGACATCCAGCTCGTGGTGCGGCCGACGGATTACAACCGCTTCCAGGACAAGGTGAAGAAGGGCAATGTCCAGCTTTTCTATTTCGGCTGGAACGCGGACTACCCGGACCCGGAGAACTTCTTCTTCCTGCTCGACGGCAACGAGGCCAAGGCCGTCCATGGCGGCGAAAATGCCGCCAACTACCAGAACCCGCAGTTCGACCAGCTCTTCCGGCAGATGAAGAACATGGAGAACACCCCCGAGCGCCTGGACATCATCCGCCGCATGAACCGCATCCTGCACCACGACGCCCCCTGGGTCTTCGGCTTCCATCCCAAGAGCTACACCCTCGGCCACTCCTGGCTGAAGAACCGCAAACCCAACGACGTCGGCAACAACATCCTCAAGTACCAGCGCATCGACGCCGCCGAGCGGCAGCGCCTGCGGGCCGCCTGGAACCGGCCGGTGCTGTGGCCCCTGGGGGCGGGGCTGGCGCTCCTGGCAGCGGCGTTCATCCCGGCCGTGGTCGGCTATCGCCGGCGGGAGCGGCGGGCCGGCGTGCGATGACGCTGGCCGAACGCCAGCGGGCCTTGGGCGGACTGCTGGCCGCCTGCCGCGACCTGTGGCATCCGCAGCCCTTCCGGGAGCCGCGGCCGGCCTGGTGCGGGCGCCTGCCTGCACTGGCCGCCCAACTGCTTGCCCTGGACGATGCGACGGCGGAACACCTCAACAGCGACGGCGAGGCCGGCTTGCGCCTCGTCGCCGCCGCCGTGCCGGATCTGCACGCCTTGGCGGCCCTGGTCCAGCTGCCGGTGGCCGAAGGCGAACCGGCGGGCGATCCGGGCCGGCGCTGGGACTGGGAAATCCCGGGGCGCAAGCGCCAGCAGGTCGAGGCCTTCGCCGCCGCCAGCCGGCAGAGCGGCCTGCCGCTCCTCGACTGGTGCGGCGGCAAGGGCCATCTGGGGCGGCTGCTGGCGCTGGCCTGGCAGGTACCGGCCACCAGCCTGGATGTCGACGCCGTCTTGTGCGAAGACGGGCGTGCCCTCGCCCGGCGAAGTGGCGCGGAACAGGCCTTCCTGGCGGCGGACGCCCTGGCGGCGGATCACGTCCTGCTTCCCGAGCGGCATCTCGTCGCCCTCCACGCCTGCGGGGATTTGCACCGGCATGCCGTCGTCGTCGGCGCGGCGCGGGGGGTGCGGGCCCTGGACGTGGCACCCTGCTGCTACTACCGCGGCGTCGCCGACCGGTACCGGCCCCTGGCCTCCGCCGACCTGGGGCTTTCCCGGGACGACCTGCGCCTGGCGGTGACCGAGACCGTGACCGCCTCGCCCCGCCTTCGGCGCCAGCGGGATCGGGCCATGGCCTGGAAGCTGGGCTTCGACGCCTGGCGCCGGGAGATGCAGGGCGATGCCTACCGGCCCTTCAAGCCAGTCAAGGAAGCCTGGCTGCGGGCGCCTTTCGGCGAGTTCTGCCGGGCGATGGCCGAGCGGGAAGGGCTGCCGGCACCGACGGCCACCGTTGCCGATGACTTCGAGGTGGCGGGCTGGCGGCGGCAGCGGGAGGTGCTGCGGCTATCCATCCTGCGCCATGCCTTTCGCCGGGGGCTGGAAGTCTGGCTGGCGGGGGACCTGGCCCTACACCTGGAAGAGGCCGGCTACCGGGTGGCTTTGCAGACCTTCTGCCCCCGCCACCTGACCCCGCGCAACCTGCTGCTGTCGGCTCGGCGATAGAAATTCCCATGGCCTACGGCCATGCCTGCATATACACTTGGAACCCGTGGCAAGCCAATTCTGACGTAGATCAAGTGCTTGCCGCGGCAAGTTCAGATAATGGTTGTCATAACAATAAACCGCGGGGGGCGGTAATGCGTATCCGAAGCTTCATCTTTGCGGCGTCGGCAGTGGTGGCTGGCTTTTTTTTTCGCCGGCGGCTACTGGGCCCTGGACAATATTTTCGACAAGGTGGTCAAGGCCAACGCCGCGCGCACGTCCGATGCCGTGGCCCGCGTGACCTTCACCGCCATGTACCAGATCATGAGCCAGGGCTGGAAACGTGCCCAGGCGGATGCCTTCCTGGAGGCGACGGCGGCGGCGGGGGCCGATTCCGGCTTGAAGATCCAGATTTACCGCGGTCCTCTGGTTTCCGAGCTGTACGACGAGATCGACCAGCCGGCCCTCGACGAAGAACTGAAATTCGCCCTGGCGGCCACCCAGCCCCGGCGCATCGATACGCCGGACTCGGTGCGCCACATCTATCCCCTGGTGGCCGAGGAGCGCTGCCTGCGCTGCCACAAGAACGCCTCGGTCGGCGCCGTGCTGGGGGCTATCGAGGTCAAGCAGGAGTTCACGGCCCTGGTGGCGGAAGCCCGCCGCGACCTGATCGTCGCCTACCTCATCCTGCTGCCCCTGGCCATGGGCGTGGCCCTGGTGGCGGTGTGGTACGTCGGGCGGCGCATCGGTCATTCCGTCGATAACCTGAAGGAGAGCTTCGAGAGCGTCAACGCCGTCGGCGACCTGCGGCGGGTCCAGTTGCAAAGGCATGAATTCGGCTTCCGCGAACTGAACGACATCACCGCGGCCCTGGGAAGTCTGGTGGAAAAGCTGCGCACCATCGCGGTGGACAAGGACATCCTCAAGTTCGAGATCGGCCTCCTCGAAAAATTCGTCATCACCTCCGACGTGGTGCGGGACTGGCGGGATTACGTGGGCCAGTTGCTCATCGACATCAATTCCGTGATGCCGGCCCACGTCCTCTTCTCCATTTTCAAGATCGACGACGAACTGTTCGACCTGGAAATCTTCTGGCGGGGGACGCCCTCGGCCGAGACGCGGGCGATGATGGAGTACCACATCCGGGCAGAACTCGCCCGCCATCCGGCCTTTTCGGACATCAGCACGTGCACCATGAACCACAACGTGGCCAAGGGCTCCGCCAGCGAGGTCGTCCTGGAGGAGGCGGAAGTGGCCCTGCGGGTCAAGTCCTTCTTCGTGGAAATGCCCAAGATCGGGGGCATCGTCGGCATCGGCGTCCATACGGAAGTGCTGGAGGACGAGACCCGCTACCTGGTGATGGAAAGCGTCCTGTCCACCCTGCTCAACGTGGTGGGCTCGGTGAAGGCCATCTACAAATACACCCGGGACCTGGAGTACTACGCCACCCGCGACCCCCTCACCGACCTCTTCAACCAGCGGGTCTTCTGGGAAATGGCCGGTTACGAGATCGAACGGGCGGAGCGCCACAACTACTCCTTCGGCATGCTCCTCATCGACCTCGACAACTTCAAGCTCATCAACGACAACCATGGCCACCCGGCCGGCGACCGCTACCTTCAGCACTTCGCCAAGCAGGTGCACGAGGCCCTGCGGGCCGGCGACATTTTCGCCCGCTACGGCGGCGACGAATTCGTGGCGCTGTTGCCCGAGGCCGACCTCCAGGCCGTGGCCATGGTCGCCGAACGGGTTCGGGCGGTGGTGGAGGCCATGGTGGTGGAAGCCGAGGGCGGCCAGCGGCTGCGCGGCACCGCTTCCGTCGGGCTGGCGGTCTACCCGGATCACGCCAGCAACGTCAAGGACATGTTCCTGTTCGCCGACAACATGATGTACAAGGCCAAGGCCGGCGGCAAGGACCGGGTGGCGGTGCCCACCGCCGACGACGTGGTGGAGGTGTTCCGCGACATCACCCACAAGAGCGTGCTGGTGCTGGACGCCATCGAGAACCGGCGCATCGTGCCTTTCTTCCAGCCCATCCTCGACGTCGCCCAGAAGCGCATCGTCGGCTACGAGGTGCTCTCCCGCATCGAACTGGAGGGCCATGTCATCCGGGCCGACGAATTCGTCGAGATCGCCGAGAAGATGGGGGTCATCCACCGCCTCGACACCCTGGTGCTCGAGCGGGCCCTGGCCACCCTCAACGAGCAGGGCCACGACGGCTACATCTTCGTCAACCTTTCCCCGCGGGCGCTGGTGTTCAACGAATTCGCCCGCAACGTCCGGCAAATCGTCGCCGCCAGCGGCATTGCCGCCGAGCGCATCGTCTTCGAAATCACCGAGCGGGACACCGTCAAGAACCTCTCGCTGCTCGAACGCTTCCTCAACGACCTCAAGGCGGAAGGCTTCAAGCTGGCCATCGACGATTTCGGTTCAGGCTTTTCGTCGTTCCACTACCTGCGCCGCTTCCCCATCGATTTCCTCAAGATCGAGGGGGACTTCGTGGCCAACATGCTCAACAACCCCAAGGACCGCACCTTCGTCACCAGCATCCGTTCCCTGGCCCGGGAAATGGGCATCACCGTGGTGGCGGAATACGTGGAAAGCGGCGAGGTCCTGCAAGCGCTGGACGAGATGGGGGTCCATCTCGCCCAGGGGTACTACATCGGGCGGCCGGCGCGCAACATCGTGGCGGCCGACTGGCAGGCGCCCGGCTGACCGGCTGCGGTCAGCCCTGCTTTTCCGCTTTGTTGCGGCGGGGGCGGTTTTCCCCGTCGAAGGGTCGCTTGCCCTCGCCGTGGAATTTCCCGGGGCCGGCGGGTTTCTTCCAGCCGCCTTCGCGGGGGGCGGATTCGCGGCCGGTATCGGGGCGCAGGTTGATGGGCACGCCCTTGACCCGGGTGCGTTTGAGCAGATGGGCCACTTCCTTGGGCATGCCGGCAGGCAGTTCGACGGTGCTCGATTCCTCGTAGAGGGCGATGCGCCCGATGAAGCGGCTTTCGATGCCGGCCTCGTTGGCGATGGCCCCGACGATGTCCTTCACCTGCGCGCCATGCTCGCGGCCGACGTCGATGCGGTAGCGCACCATGTCGCCGTCGGCTTCACGGCGCGGGCGCTCGGGGCGGGGGCCGCGTTCGTCCTGGGCGCCGAAGTCACGGGGCGGGCGATCTTCCCGGGGCGCGACTTCGCGGCTTTCCCGCGGCTGGAATTCCCGTTCCCTGCGGGGCGGGCGCTCCTCGAAGCTGCGCTCGCGGTCGCCATAGGGCTTCCTTTCCGGCGCCGGGCGGGGCTGCGGGTCTTCGCCACCGATCTGCAGGGGCTTGCCTTCCTGGGCCATGCAGGCCAGCGCGGCGGCGATTTCGTGGGCGCTGACGTTCTGCTCGGCCTCGACCTGGCTGACGATGTCGGCGAAGAACTCCAGCCCTTCGGCTTCCAGGGTTTCGACGATCCGGGCCTTGAACTGGGCGACGCGGCGGTTGGTCACGTCGGCCCGGGTGGGCAGGGTCAGGGGCGTGATGGGCTGCCGGGTGGCGCGCTCGATGGTCCGCAGCATGCGGATTTCCCGCGGAGCGACGAAGAGGATGGCGTTGCCGGCGCGGCCGGCGCGGCCGGTGCGGCCGATGCGGTGCACATAGGCCTCGGTGTCGTAGGGGATGTCGTAGTTGATGACGTGGCTGATGCGGGGCACGTCGATGCCGCGGGCGGCCACGTCGGTGGCGATGACGATGTCGAGGCCGCCGGACTTCAGCTGGTCGATGACCCGCTCCCGCATCTGCTGGTTGAGGTCGCCGTTGAGCGCCGCGGCGGCGTAGCCGCGGGCGGAAAGCTTGTCCGCCAGTTCGACGGTGGCGGTCTTGGTGCGGACGAAGATGATGGCGGCGTCGAAATCCTCCTCCACCTCCAGGATGCGGGTCAGGGCATCGAGCTTGTGCAGGCCGCTGACCTGCCAGTAAGCCTGGCGGATGGCGGCGACGGTGGCGGTGGCGGCCTTGATCTTGATTTCCCGCGGTTCCACCAGGTACTTCTGGGCTACCCGGCGGATGGGCTCGGGCATGGTGGCGGAGAAAAGGGCGGTCTGGTGGGTTTCCGGGGTGTGTTCGAGGATCCACTCGACGTCGTCGATGAAGCCCATGCGCAGCATCTCGTCGGCCTCGTCGAGGACCAGGGTCTTGAGGTTGTCGAGATTGAGCGTCTTGCGTTCCAGGTGGTCCATGACCCGGCCCGGGGTGCCGACGATGACGTGGGCGCCGCGGGACAGCTGCTTCAACTGGATGGTGTAGCTCTGGCCGCCGTAGATGGGCAGCACGTGGAAGCCGGGCAGACTGTGGGCGTAACTCTGGAAGGCCTCGGCCACCTGGATGGCCAGTTCCCGGGTCGGGCACAGCACCAGGGCCTGGGGCTTGGCCACCTTGACGTCGATCTGCTCCAGGATCGGCAGGGCGAAGGCGGCGGTCTTGCCGGTGCCGGTCTGGGCCTGGCCGAGGAGGTCGTGGCCGTCGAGGAGCACGGGGATGCACTGGGCCTGGATGGGGGAGGGCGTCTCATAGCCGATTTCGGCCAGGGCTTCGAGAATGGGGGTGGAAAGGCCGAGTTCGGCAAAGCTTTCGGCGGGTTGGGACATGGAATTCCTTTCGCGGGGCCCCAATCGCGGGCCGGGGCGGGCCAAAAAAGCAAATCGCCGACCGGCGAGGGGTCGGCGGGGAAATCAATGGTGATGTGGACCGGCGGTTGCGGGCCGCCCGAAGAGAGGTGTCTAACGCACTGATATTGCAAGTTTACTCGAAACTTCCCCGGTCTGCTGGCCTTTCTACTCTCCGGGGCGGCGCCGGGCGCATTCGGTGGCGACGGCCTGGCCGATGATTTCCGCCAGCCGGCAGACGCCGGGTCCGGCGAGGTCGGCGTCGGCCAGCACCAGGTACAGCTCCACGAAGCGTTCTTCGGCACCCTGCAGGGGCAGTGGGCGGAGCCGCCCCTCGGCCAGTTCGTCGCGGATGCTTTCCTCGGGATACCAGGCGAAGCCGTGGCCCCGGCAGGCGGCGGCGATGGAGGAGGCGAGGGTGCTGAAGGTCCAGCGCTGCTCGACTTCGACGGTGGTGGTGTGGCGGCTGCGCGCCGAGCCCGTCTCCCGCACCGGCAGGTGGCGATGGCGGGCCAGGTCGTCATGGGCCAGGGGGCGGCCGAGGCGGTGCAGGGGGTGGTCGGGACTGGCCACCGCCACCATCCGCAGGCGCATCAAGGGCGTGCCGAGGAAACCGGGCGGGATGCGCGGCGTAATGGCGATGTCCGCCTGGCCAGTGAGGAGTGCCTCCGGCGTGCCGCTGATGACCGATTCGATGATCTCCACCCGGGTTTGCGGGCTTTCCCCGCTGAACCGCTCCAGGCAGTCCATGAGCAGCCAGTTGGGAAAGAGGATTTCCACCGCCAGCCCGATTTCCGCCTCCCAGCCGGCCGACAGCTTGCGCGCCGCGCGCTCCAGCTCGCCGGCCTCGCTCACCAGCGCCAGGGCGCGGCGGTAGAGCATGCGGCCGGTGGGGGTGAGCACCGCTTTGCGGCCCTGGATTTCGAAAGCCCGAACCCCGAGGAGGGATTCGATTTTCTGTACGGCGTAGGTCACCGCCGACTGGCTCTTGTGCAGGGCCTCCGCCGCCTGGGCGTAGCCGCCGGCGTCGACGACGGCCACCAGGGCGCGCCACTGGTCGAGGGCGATGTGGGGGGTGGGGACGGCATCTGAATTCATATCTAATTATATGATTGATACTCACGAAATTTTGTTCTTTTTTATTTCTCTGGTAAATCATTTAATGAGGGCGTCAACCCACTACGGAGAAATGCCATGAAAACCCTCCTCCAGATCAACACCAGCCTCTTCGCCAACGAGGGCCAGTCCACCCGCCTTGCCGAGCAGTTTGTCGCCGCCTGGCAGGAGCGCAACCCCGATGGCGCGGTGGTCGTCCGCGATCTGGCCGCCGAGCCCGTGCCCCACCTGGACGGCGCCCGTTTCGCCGCCTTCCTCGCCAAGGCGGAGGAGCGGACCCCCGAACAGCAGGCGGTGGTGGCCTATTCCGACGCCCTTATCGCCGAACTGCAGGCGGCGGACGTCATCGTAATCGGCCTGCCGCTTTACAACTTCGGTGTCCCTTCCACCCTCAAGGCCTATATCGACCACATCGCCCGGGCCGGCGTCACCTTCCGCTACACCGCCGACGGTCCGGTGGGGCTGCTGCGGGGCAAGCAGGCCACCATCGTCGCCGCCCGGGGCGGCCGCTATGCCGGTACCGCCCTCGACACCCAGAGCGCCTTCATCCGCAACTTCCTGGCCTTCATCGGCATCACCGACGTGGAATTCGTCTATGCCGAGGGCCTGGCCCTGGGCGAGGAGAGCCGGAACGCCGCCCTCGCCGCCGCCCGGGAACAACTGGCCCGACTCGCTGCCTGACCATCGAAAGGATCGACCATGACCACCCGTACCCTTGCCCGCATCATCCCCGCCCTGCCGGCCGCCGACGGCGCCGGCGTCCGCCTGGCCCGCAGCCTGGGGCAGAGCCAGTTCCATCGCCTCGACCCCTTCCTGATGCTGGACGAGTTCGCCTCGGACAACCCCGACGACTACATCGCCGGCTTTCCGCCCCATCCCCATCGCGGCTTCGAGACGGTCACCTACATGCTGGAAGGGCACTTCCTGCACGAGGACCACCTCGGCCACAAGGGCCACCTGCGGGGCGGCGGCGCCCAGTGGATGACCGCCGGCCGCGGCATCATCCATTCCGAAATGCCCCAGCAGGAAAGCGGCCGCGTCCATGGCTTCCAGTTCTGGATCAACCTGCCGGCCCGGGAAAAGATGAAGCCTGCCGCCTACCGCGACGTGCAACCCGAGGAAATTCCGAGTGCCAATATTCCGGGCGGCGAAATCCGGGTCATCGCCGGCACCTACGAAGGGCTGGAGGGCAACGTCGCCGGCCCCATCCAGGGCCTGGCCACGGCACCGCTCTTCTTCGACGTGCGCCTGCCGGCCGGCGGCCGCTTCCTGCAGCCCCTGCCCAACGGCCATACCGCTTTTCTCTACCCCTACGCCGGCAGCTTGTCGGTGGGCGGGGAAGGGGAGGCGCGGCCCCTGGCCAGGCAGCAGGCCGGCGTGCTCTCCGCCGGCGACGCCGTAGCCGTGACCGCCGGCGAGGCGGGGGCCGGCTTCCTGCTGCTTGCTGCCAAGCCCCTGGGCGAGCCCGTGGCGCAGTACGGCCCCTTTGTCATGAACACCCGCGAGGAAATCGAGCAGGCCATCGCCGATTACCAGAACGGCACCCTTACCGCCGCCTGACCGTGGAACCCGCCCAGATCGCCGACGCCTTGCAGCGAGATGCCACCTGGGTGGTGTTCGTCAATGTCCTGTTGCAGCAGCTCGGCCTGCCGGTGCCCGCCGTGCCCACACTCCTGGTGGCCGGCAGCCTGGCGGCGACGCCGGAGCAGGCAGCGTGGCTCCTGGGTGCCGCCGTTCTCGCCTCGCTCATTGCCGACGGCGTCTGGTATGGGGTGGGTCGGGCCCTGGGTTACCGCGTGCTGGCCGGCCTCTGCCGACTTTCCATCAACCCCGGTTCCTGCGTCAGCCAGACCGAGGAGCGTTTCCTGCGCTGGGGGGCGTGGTCCCTGGTCGTCGCCAAATTCATCCCCGGCTTTTCCACCGTGGCGCCGCCCATTGCCGGCACACTGCGCATGGGCCTCGCCGGCTTTCTGGTCGCCGCGGCCGCCGGCGCCGCTGCTTGGGCCGGGGCGGCTATCGTCGCCGGCTGGATGCTGCGGCAGGAGGTGCATACCGCCCTCGCCGTACTCGCCGCCAACGGCACGCTGGCGGTGGTTGCCGTGCTGGCGCTGGCGGGCGGCTGGCTGGGATGGAAATTCTGGCAGAAATACCGCTTCGAGCGCCTGGCGGCCATTCCCCACATCGGTGCCGACGAACTCGTGGCGGCCCTGGCATCGCCGCAGCCTCCGCTCCTGCTCGACCTGCGGGGCGCGGCCATGATCGATGAACTGGGCCCCATTCCCGGGGCGCGGCCGGCGAGCCACGACGATCTGCTCGCCGCTGTTGCGGACTGGCCCAGGCTCGCCCCCATCGTGACGCTGTGCGCCTGTCCGGAAGACGCGGGCGCGGTCCAGGCGGCCCAGGCGCTGCTGCGCCTGGGTTACGCGTCGGTGCGGCCTTTGCGGGGTGGCTGGGAAGCCTGGCAGGCGGCGACGGCGTCCGTCGCCACGACCGGTGGGGAGGCGCGGTAATCGCCGCGTCAGTTGAATCCGGGCGTCTCAAATAAAAAACCGGCCGCAAACGCGGCCGGCAAAATCCACGCAGGGTGGAGGAGACAACGGACGCAACTAAGGCGTGTTCGTCAGGAGCGGCAACCCGGGGGGCAGGTCACGCCGCCGGCCTGACGGACCGGAGTTTCCTTCGGAGCACCCTGGCGGGCAACTTGGGTGGAAGCCTCCAGCGGGGCGCCCTGGCGCGATGCGCTCCAGGCCAGGCCGCCGGAGAGCGGCACGCCGGCCATGCGCAGGCTGGCTTCGTAGCTGCCGCTGTCGCGGGTGGTGTGGATGCGCGCATCGTCGGCGAAGGCCGGGGCGGCAAGGGTTGCGATGGCCAGGCAGGCGATGATCCGATTCATGGCTGCGGACTCCTCTTGAACAATTGAAAACAGGTTGCGCAAAATGCGGGGCTGGCCCGCCGGTGCGCCGGAAAGGCAGCAACCGTTGCATCGATGGCGCGAAGATAAATATTTCGTTGCGTCGCAACAAACGATGATTTCTTAGCCAATACCTGAGAAAATCTCATCCATGGTCCGCCGCCTCCCTCCGCTCAACTCCCTGCGCGCCTTCGAAGCCGCTGCCCGCCTGCTCAGCTTCAAGAAGGCGGCCGACGAACTGGCCGTCACGCCCACGGCCGTCAGCCATCAGATCAAGCTCCTCGAGGATTTTCTCGGACTGCCGCTGTTTCGCCGGCTGACACGGGCCCTGGAGCTGACTGCCGAGGCCGAAGCGATGCTGCCCAAGATACAGGAGGGCTTTGCCTGCCTGGCGGCCGCCGTGGAGGCGACGCGCAGCACCGAAGCGGGGGGGCTGGTGACCCTGTGTGCCCCGCCGTCCTTCGCCACCCGCTGGCTGGTGCCGCGCCTGGGGGGGTTCGCCCGCGAGTATCCCGATATCGATCTGCGGCTGTCGAGCAGCGTCCGCACCATCGACAGCCGGGACAAGCCCAAGCCCGGGGAGAGCGGTCCCGCCCTGGAACCGGCCCATGACGTGGTGGTGCGCTTCGGCGGCGGACGCTATCCCGGGCGTATCGTCGAACGCCTGTTTTCGCCGGGCTATGTGGCCGTCTGCAGCCCGGCCCTGATGGCCGGGGAGCATCCCCTGCGCCAGCCCGAGGACCTCCGTTGGCACACCCTGATCCAGGACGCCACGGTACCGGAGCTGGATGACCGCCCCGGCTGGGCCCAGTGGCTGGAAGTGGCGGGGGTCGACAGCCTAAAAGGCCACGTTCGCAGCGCCTATTTCGACGATGCCGCCCTGGCCCTGGCGGCGGCCATCGCCGGCCACGGGGTGGCCCTGGCGGCGCGGCCGATGGTGAGCGCCGATATTGCCGAGGGCAGGCTGGTGATGCCTTTCCCGGTGGAGATTCCGTCCCGCTACGCCTATTTCGTCACCACTTCCACGATGATCGCGGAAAGGCCGGCGGTGCGGGCCCTGCGCTCCTGGCTGCTGCGCGAGGCCGCCCGGGAGCGGGAAGCCAGTGGGACCGGGGCGCCGGCGCGCGCGATCAAGCGTCCCGCAACGTAACGCCGAACTGCTTGAAGATCGCGGCCACCGCGCCTTCCTTCTTCAGCTCCCCCAGGGCTTGTTCGAGGGCGGCGGCGAGGTCGGTGGCCTCGGCCTTGACGGCCATGCCCAGCGGCCAGCGGCGGGGATTCATTTCCGGCAGGTTGGCTTCGTCGAGGGCAAAACGGGTCTCCCCCTGCAGGGCGCCCTCCAGTTCGCCCCGGGGCGCCATCACCGCGGCGATGGCGCCTTCGCCCAGGGCTTTCACGGCTTCCCGCACCGAACGGAAATGCATGACGTTGTCGCGCAGGCGGCCCCGCAGCACGCCCAGGAGGAAGGAGTCGGCCAGGGTTTCGCCCTCGACCCCGATCTTCTCCCGGGTAAACACCTCCAGGGCCACGGCGGCGGAACCGTTGGGAGCCGGCACCCGGGAGGCGACCCGGGCCATGGCGATGGTCTCGACGTGGTACTGGCCGAAGATCTTCACCTTGTCGTTGGCGCTGGCGAGGATCTTGTCCACCGGCACGTGCATCATCACGTCGGCGGGGTCGCCCCGCAGGTAGTGGCCTTTCCACACCATGTTGCGCAGGTCGTCGGCCATTTCCTCGCCGGCCTTGAAGCCGATGATGGAGGGCTGCAGCCCCAGTTTGCGGGCCAGGGCCTTGCCCAGTTCGACGTCGATCCCTTTCTCCGCTTCGGAATAGGGGGCGAAATCGTTATACACGGCGATATTCAGGATGCCGCGCTTGCGGATGGCGTCCATTTGCTCGTCGGCCAGGGCGGGGAGGGCGGCGGCCAGGGGCAGGGCGGCGATGGATTGCAGGAAGCGGCGGCGGTTAGCTGACATGGTGGGTCTCCTTGGTTTTTCGTTCTGGCTGGGCGCATACATTTGCCAGCATGGATTCTAAAAAGTTTCGCCCCTTTGCAAAGGGGCGAGGCAAGGGGTCCAGGCAAGGTCCGGCGATGGATCGGGCAAATTGCCCGGTCCCCTTGGGCGTAAGGAGCCCGCGCCAAGGGGGGGCAGGCACCGGGCCTGATTGCGCGCGCCGCGTCCCGGCTGATAACCTTGCCGCGACCATGTCCGCTGCCGCTTCTCCCACCTCGTGGCTCGCCTCGGCGAACCTCCGGCTTTCCGAGCTCATCTCGGCGCTGAGCCATGCCCTCGACATCACCGAGGGCCAGCCCGAGGGCCACTGCGTGCGTTGCTGCTGGATCGGCATTCACATCGGCAAGACCATCGGCCTCGACGACGACACCCTGTGGGGCCTCTATTACACCCTCCTGCTCAAGGATCTCGGCTGCAGCAGCAACGCGGCCCGCATCTGCGAGCTGTACCTCACCGACGACCTGGCGTTCAAGCGCGACTTCAAGACCGTCGGCGACAGCCTGCCCCAGGTCATCAATTTCGTGTTGCGCCACACCGGCCTCAAGGCCGGCCTGGCCGAGCGTTTCCGCAGCGTCCTCACCGTCTTCCGCGAAGGCCGGGAGATTGCCGGGGAACTGATCGCCACCCGCTGCCAGCGGGGGGCCGAGATCGCCCGCCTGCTGCGCTTCCCGGAAAGCGTGGCCGCCGGCATCTACAGCCTGGACGAGCACTTCAACGGCCAGGGCAAGCCCCATGGCCTTGCCGGGCAGGCGATCCCGCTCTATTCGCGCGTCGCCTTGCTGGCCCAGGTGATCGACGTCTTCCATACGGCCGGCGGTCCTGTCGCAGCCCTGGAGGAAATCCGGCTGCGCTCCGGCCGCTGGTTCGATCCCGAACTGGTCGGGGCTTTCGAGCGCGTGGCCGCCAGCGACGCGTTCTGGCGCACCCTGGCCTCGCCCGGCATCGGCGAGGCAGTGCTCGCCCTGGAACCGGCATCCCACGTGGTGGCCCTCGACGACGACTACCTGGACGACATCGCCGCCGCCTTCGGCCAGGTGGTGGACTCCAAGAGTCCCTACACCAGCGGCCACAGCGTGCGCGTCGCCCTCTACACCGACATGATCGCCGAAACCCTGGGCGTGGCCGCGGAGCGCCGCCGTTGGCTGAAGCGGGGTGCCCTGTTGCATGACGTGGGCAAGCTGGGGGTCAGCAACAGCGTCCTCGACAAACCGGGCAAGCTGGACGATGGCGAGTGGGAGGCGGTCAAGGCCCATGCCATGTACACCGAGACCATCCTCTCCCGCATCGGCGCCTTTGCCGAGCTGGCGCGCGTTTCCGCGGCCCACCACGAGCGGCTGGACGGCAAGGGCTATCCGCGGGGGCTGACGGCGGACGACATCTGTGTGGAAACCCGCATCATCACCACCGCCGACATATTCGACGCCATCACCGCCGAGCGGCCTTACCGCGGCGCGGTACCCATTCCGAAGACCCTGGAGATCATGGCCGAGAACGTCGGCACGGCCATCGACCCGGACTGCTTCGCCGCCCTGAAGGGGGCCGTGGGGCGCCTGGACGGGTAGTCGCCGCCGGCCCCGCTCCGGCCGCCTGGCCTTTCAGCCTAGGCTGTCCCATCGAAAATCTAGTTCCTTCCGCTGGGGTGCGAGTTGCGGCTACCTCCTTTGGATAAGCCATTCTTACGATATTTCAAACGGTTACGCTCTGATATAAATGCGGACTGTTCGATCCGTGGCAAGCCGAGTGGAGGAAGAAGCGCTGCCGTGTCCGCCTGCCGGGCATGAAGCAAGCGCCGCGTAACCCTTGTTCATGGACACGACGCGGGCGAAGTGCCGCAGGAGCGGCCTTTGCCGCCGACTGCCGCTTCAACGCCCTTTCTCCAGGAGACACACCATGGCATTCCCCCGAACCGTCGCTGCCGCGCTGGCCTGCACCCTGGCGAGTTCCCTCGCCCTCGCCGATGCCCGCACCGATTCCCGCATGATCAAGCTGGCCACCGACAGCGGTTGCACCACCTGCCACAGCATCGAGCCAGGCAAGCCCGGCCCCGAAGGCCTCAAGCCCATCGGCCCCGCCTGGACGGACGTGGCCAGGCAGTACCGGGGCAAGCCGACGGCTTCCCAGTTCCTGACCCGCGTCGTTCTGGAAGGCACCAGCCCTTACGCCAGCCACTGGAAGGACCAGGTCAGCGGCCTGGCCATGCCGCCCAACGCCGTGGCGGTCAGCGAAGGCAATGTCCGTCAGCTGATCGGCTGGATTCTGGCGCTGTAGCCCACCGGGGGCGCGCTGCCGGCAACGCTTCGCAACAATTTGTCACCATGCCGTTGCGATTGCAGGGGCGGTGATGGGCGACAATCGCCCCCACACATTCCGGTGGGGGCGATATGAAACTCAAGCATTCCGCCAGCACGGCGCTGGCTTTCCTCGTGCTCTGGGCAGCCATGGCGGCAACCCAGGCCGGACCGCTGCGGGAGCGCCTTGAACAGCCCGCCGGCGGGACAGCCGAGGCCGATGCCGACCCCGAAGGCCAGGGCGGCAATGCCTTGAGCTGCGCCGATTGGGCGCAACGGGTCAATCGCCTGCAGCGCTTCGCCGCCAGGCGCCATGCAGGCCCGGCGCCGGACCGCCGCGATCTGGCCTACGGCGGCAGCTCCCTGGAAACCCTGGACGTCTACTTCCCCCGGCGGGGCGGTGGCGGTCCCGCCCCGATCATCGTCATGGTTCATGGCGGCGGCTGGTGCGTGGGCGACAAGGCCGCCGCCTCGATCACGGAAAACAAGGTGGCGCGCTGGGCAGACAAGGGGTTTCTGTTCGTTTCCGCCAACTATCCCATGGTCAGCGAAGGCAGTGACGCCCTGGCCCAGGCCGGCCATGTCGCCCGGGCCGTCGCCTATGTGCAGGCCCATGCCGGCGAGTGGGGCGGCGACCCCCGGCGGGTGCTGCTCATGGGCCATTCGGCGGGCGCGCACCTGGTGTCGCTGGTCAATGCCGATGCCGCCCTGCGCCAGGCCAACGGCGTGCAAGCGTTCCTCGGCGCCGTTTCCCTGGATGCCGGGGCCATCGACGTCGTCCGCCAGATGCCTCGGGTCTATCCCTTCCTCAAGGTCCGCTACCGGGAAGCCTTCGGCGATGGCGAGGCGCGTTGGGCGGCCGCTTCGCCATTCCACCGGCTCGACCGCAGCGCCGCGCCCTGGCTGGGGGTCTGCTCCACCACCCGCCAGGACGACCCCTGCGGTCAGGCGGAGGCTTATGCGGAAAAGAGCAAGCGCCTGGGAGTCCGCGCCGAGGTCCTGCCCCAGCCGATGAACCACGGGGCCATCAACAAGGAACTCGGCCTGCCGACCGAATACACCCGGGCGGTGGAGGCCTTCATGGCGTCATTGGACCCGGTGGTGGCCCGATTGCTGAGGTAGGCGGCCCGCCGGGCCCCATGCAGAATTCTCATGGAGCGCGGTAGAAACTTTCGCTTGAGCCGCCTGCCTTCCCCTCGTCTAATGGCTTCGCGGGAGCGCCCGGATGGGCGCCTCCATGGCACCCAGACAAGCGAGAGGAATATCCATGCAGACCCGACAGACAAGCGGCCGCGGCTGGCGCGGCAACCTCTGGCTGCCCGTGCTGGCCGGCGGGATGGTCATGGGGCTGGCCCTCGGCGTACGCCACGCCCAGGGCATCTTCCTCGTGCCCATCACGGCCGACCACGGCTGGACGCGGGAAGCCTTCGGCTTCGCCATCGCCCTGCAGAACCTCGTCTGGGGCCTGGCCCAGCCCTTCACCGGCATGATCGCCGACCGCTTCGGTTCGCGGCGGGTGATGGTCGCCGGGCTGGTCTGCTACGGTGCGGGCCTGCTCCTCATGGCCCAGGCGCCGACGGAGGCGGCCTTCACCCTTTCCGCTGGGCTGCTGGTGGGCGTCGCCCTCTCCGGTACCGCCTTCGCCGTGGTCTATGGCGGGTTGAGCCGCCTGATGCCGCCGGAGCGGCGCAGTTGGGCGCTGGGCATGGCCGGGGCCGTCGGCGGCCTGGGGCAATTCTTCCTTGTGCCCGTGGCCCAGGGGCTCATCGGCGGCCTCGGCTGGGCCGGTGCCCTGGTCGTCTTCGCCATCGCCTGTGCCGGGCTGCTGCCCGCCGCGATACCCATGCGCGACCGGCCGGGAAGCAGCCAGCGGGGCGGCCAGAGCCTCCTCGCCGCCCTGGGCGAAGCCTTCTCACACCGGGGCTTCTGGCTCCTCAACCTGGGCTTCTTCGCCTGCGGCTTTCAGCTTGCCTTCATCGGTACCCACCTGCCAGCCTACCTGCTCGACCAGGGTCTCAGCGGCAACCACGCGGTGGCCGGCCTGGCCACCATCGCCCTGGCTAACGTGGCGGGCACCTACGTCTGCGGCTGGCTGGGCGGCCTGCACCGGCGCAAGTACCTGCTCTCCGGCCTGTACGTCGTGCGCGCCCTGGCCATGGCTGCCTTCGTCCTCCTGCCCCTGACCCCGTGGAGCCTGTACGCCTTCTGCGCCGTCATGGGGTTCCTCTGGCTGGGGACGGTGCCCCTGACCACCGGGCTCATCGCCCAGGTCTTCGGCGTCCAGTACATCACCACCCTGTTCGGCTTCGTCTTCTTCGGCCACCAGCTCGGCGCTTTCTTCGGCGTCTGGCTGGGGGGCGTGGTTTTCGATGCGACGGGTTCCTACGGCCTCATCTGGCTGGGAGCCATCGCCCTCGGGTTCATCGCGGCGCTGCTCCACGCCCCCATAGACGACCGGGAACTGGCGCGGGCGGCGCCTGCCGCGGCCTAGACCTTGACGGCAACGGCCTGGACCACGGCCCCCAGGCCGGTGTGATACAGGCCTTCGACGATGTCCCGCTCGACGGCGGCCAGGTGGTCGAAGCGCAAGCCGGCCAGTTCGCGGCGCAGCGAATCGCAGGTCTGCATGGTGTCCGTATCCTGGCCGCCGCCGGTGCCGTAGCGCACCTGCTCCGGCCGGTAGGCTTCGAGCAGGAATACGCCGCCGGGCCTGAGCCCGGCCACGACCCGGCGATGGACGGCCGCCCGCAGGGCCGAGGGGAGGGGACAGAAAATGGAGACGACGCCGTCCCACACCCCCTCGCCGATGTCGAAATCCGCTAGATCGGCGTGGATGGTGTCGATGGCGACGCCATGCTCCTCCGCCAGCCGGCGAGCCTTGGCCAGGCCTACCGCAGAACCGTCCACGGCGGTGACCGCGTAGCCCTGCCGGGCGAGGAACACGGCATTGCGGCCTTCGCCTTCGGCAAGGCTCAGCACCCGGCCCTTCGGGATGGCGGCATAGTGCTCGACGAGAAAGGCGTTGGGCGCCTTGCCGTAAGCGTAGTCGTCAGTGCTGTAGCGTTCGTCCCACATGATTCTCTTCCTTTCGCCGATCAGTGCTGCCAAAGCGTGTCGTTGCCCAATTCCGGGGCAAGGCGGCGCAGTACGTTGTTACCTGTTTTCGACCTCGTTGATGGATGTGGTCGGCATACCGGGAAATTCTTTGGCGAGTCAGCCATATTCGCGAATCTCACAACCTCAGGGGACCCCGTAGAAACTCCAGCACGTCCCGCTGGGAGCGTTCGGTAAGCGCCCGATCGATGCGCATGCGGTACGACGTGTTGAGGGCCCTGTGGAACCAAACGCCGGTGTAGTCGCCATCCCAGCCGTGTTGCGCGCCTTCGTAGACTTTCAGGGTGACGGATCGGCCTTTTGCGGTGCCATCCTGCTGCAGCGTCTCACACTGGACCACGGGTGAAAGGTCGTCCTCGCTGCCGACCATGATCAGAATCGGTGCCGAGGCATCGCCCTTCCCGATGTGGGTCACGCCGCAGGTTGGGTAAAGTCCCACATGGGCGGCGAAACGCAGGTCGCTGCCGGTGTAGCCGGGGCTGGCGGAGTTGATCGCCAGGTGAGCGCCCCGAGAAAAGCCGATGACGGCGATGCGCGTGGCGTCGATACGGGGATGGCTGGCCAGGAGATGCAGGGCATCGAACGTGTCATTGGTGGGTACCGGCTGGACGGCGGAATTGGCCGAAATTCCCCGGGGCCCGAAATAGTCGATCTTGAAGGTGGCGATCCCGTGCTCGCGAAAAAACCGCGCCCACCGCTCGCTTCGCTCGTCGAGTCCGCCGCTGGCGTGGGCGATCACGACGGCAGGCAATTTTCCGGAGCCCCCGGCCGGGAATTGCAGATCACCCCGCAGGGAGATCTTCTCCGCCGAGGACGGATACACCACCCAACCGGATTGGCCTTGGGCAAGGTCGGTGACCAGCGGACCAGCGGCACACCCCGCCAGCAGGAGGAAGGCTATCAATACTGCGGGGCGTGGCGCTATTGGGATCAACGCGGTCATGGTCATTTGAATGGAATGGGTCAGAAGCTTGTCTGACATTTTGATTGCCTGGCAGTTCGTCTGCATTTCATCGAGCGCCTTGCCAGCCGTGGTGCGCTTGGAATGTGAATCCACCCCCTATTTTCGTGCCGACCGCTATGGGTTAAGAATCAAGCAGAAATGTCTCTGACCCATTTTGGCTCGGGATTGCCCTATTTCCTCTTGGTTGCCAACAGCTCATCAATGGCGTCGCGCAAAGGCTTTTCCGGACGCAAAGCCAGTGCTTCGCCATGGTTTGTGTGAACGAAGAACCGAAGTGAATTAATGTCGCTGCGGTTAGTTATGAAGTCTTCGGAAAGATCACGCAGCCATTTCTTGTCTTTGTCGATAGGTATGCCCCAGTGACCTTCTTGTCCGTCGGCGATGGAATACGGGACTCCAACTGAGTATTGGTCTTTGACGATTGTGATAACTGCATAGCGCCTCTTTAGCCAACCAACTCGCATGCTCACATTGTTAATAACCGTCGCCCGCGTACCAATATTTGTGACCGAGATGAACACCAAGTCTTGAGGCTCCATACCTTGGCCGACAACTACTCTGAGGCCGCAGTAACCACGAAGGCGAATGCGCTCCGCAGATTTGGCAAGATAGAGCGCTACTACGGCGGCCGATAACGAGCCAAGGCCAGAAACCCAGTCGGCAATGGAGCCCCAGTTGATGTCGGATAAGTTCAGCATTTGGTCGGCGGGCGGCTGAACTGAAGAGTAAACCAAGGGGAAATTTTTGCCCGCTCCAACCACTGCCAATTGGTGGCAAGGATTAACCACCCCTGGCCACACAAAAATTCGGAGTGGGTATGCGTCATCCTCATTCCTTCTCCACGGTGATCCGCCCCCCCGGTACCTCCCCAAACACCTCCGGCGCATACATCGCTTCCACCCGTGTCGCGGGCAGGGCGAAATCGCCGGCGTTGTTGAGGCGCAGGGTGTATTCGACGGAGAAATTACCCTTGGGCACGCGGGCGTAGTAGGCGCGGTAGGCGCTGAAGGTGCGTTCGACATAGGCAGGCCACGCGTTGCCGCGGGTGCCGTCGTTGCGGCTTTCGATGTGGGAGTCGCGGCCGTCGCCGTCGCCCAGGATGCGGGCGCCGGCGGGGATGGGGTCGCTGACCACCACCCAGGCCATGTCCTGGTCGGATTCGATGCTGAGGCGCACCCGGAGGACGTCGCCGCGGCTGTATCTGCCGGCCATCTTCTGGGTCACCGGCGTCACTTCGCGCTTGATGCGGTAGCCCAGGGCGCGGGGGGCGGTGACGGGAACGGCGGCCAGGACCTGGACACTGGCCCAGGGTTTGCCGCTGCCTTCGTGGGTAATGGCCAGTTTGTCGTCGGCGGCGGATTTGGCGGGCCAGCGCAGTACCAGGGTGGCGGCGTCGCCGGCCGACCAGGCGTGGCTGGCGGGCGTGCCCTTGCCGAGGATGGCACGGGTGGTGCCGGCGACGGGGTCCTTCTCGAACTTCTTGCCGAAGGACTCCAGCGCGATGGTGGCCCAGACGTTGGCGGTGGTGGTCACCCAGCGCCCGCGCACCTGGCGCAGCATGGCGCCCTGGACGAGGGCCGGCAGGTCGTCCTGCCAGCCGGGTTCGTCGATGACGGCCTCGATGAGACGGAAGGCGTTGGTGTCGCCGCTGACCATGAGCCACCACCAGTAGTCGCTGGCCTCGGTGGTGAAAGCCAGGCGCCCGCCCTGGTAGCTCAGGCGATTGCGGATTTCCTGCTCGGCGGCGGCCAGGCGCTTGGGCCGATCGGGCAGTTCGGTGAGGCGTTTGGCGACCAGATACCAGTCGATGAGGGCCGCCGTGGGCAGGCGCATGGGCTGCTCCAGGTCGAGGCTGGTGATCACCCCCAGGGGCTTGTGGCCGCGGCGGGTGAGGGCTTCCAGGGCGCTGAGTTTTCTCGCCGTCAGGTCGTTGGTGGGGGCCCAGTGGTCGGGCTTGATGCGGCCCTCGGCGAAGGCGAGGAGGCCCTTTTCCATGCGTCCGGCGATTTCCGGCGGGATGACTAAGCCGGCGGCCTGGCTGACGTCCAGCAGGTAAGCGGTAAGGCTGGGACTGCCGGGCATGTCGCTGGGGAAGTAACGGGCGAGGCCGTTGCCGTCCAGGTAGGTAGGCAGCGCCTCGACGATCTGCTGCCAGCGCTTTTCGTCCCGCAGGCCGACAGCGATGGAGGTCTTCTGCTCCAGGCAGATGAAGGGGTATTCCTCGAAGAAGCGCTTCAACCCGGGCGGCGGCGTGGAAATGCGCGGGGAGAGGCCCAATTCGATGCCGCCGCGGCCGGGCAGGGCGTTGGCAGCCAGGACCGCCGGCAATTCGAGCTTGCCTTCGATGCGGGCGAAGGTGGCCTGCTGCACCGTCACCGGCACGGCAGGCGCGACCTGTTGGGTGATCTTCAGGCGATCCTTGGCGCCGCTGGCACTGTCGGCGGCCTCGAACTCCCAGTCCAGGGCGGCGACGTTGTCGGGGGCTTCGGCATTCCACGCCACCTCGGCGGCGCCTTCGGCCTCCAGTTTGACGTCCTTGGCCTCCAACGCCTTGCCGCCCGCCTTGGCGGTGAGGTGTACGGTCATCGGCTTGGCGGTGCCGTTGCGCAGGGTGAGGCCGGCGGCAAAGCGGTCTTTCTCCCGCACCAGGGGTGGCAGGCCGGAGATCATCTGCAGATCCTGCCGGGTGCGGAAACTGCCGCTGCCGGTGCCGAACAGGCTGGTGCCGGCGGCGGCCACCGCCACCACCTTGAACTCGCTGAGGGAGTCGTTGATGGGTACGGTTATCGTGGCGCTGCCGGTGTCATCGAGCACCACCCGCGGGTTCCACAGGAGCAGGGTGTCGAACAGTTCGCGGGCCGGGGCGCGGCCGCCGCCGCCGCCCGGGGGCACGGCCTTCTTGCCGAAGTGACGCTTGCCGATGACCTGGGATTGGGCGGTGGCGGTCTCCACCTGGTAGCCGCGCCGGGGCAGCATCGCTTCCAGCAGTTTCCAGCTCTCGTTGGGGCGCAGTTCCAGCAGGGCCTGGTCCACCGCGGCCAGGGCCACCTCGGTGCCGGCCGGCACCGGCTTGCCGTCGGGCTGGGTGACCTTGATGCGGACTTTGGCTGTATCCCGGGGGCGGTAGTCGGCCTTTTCCGGGGCGACATCGACCTTGAGGCGGAAGCCGTCGATGCCCACGTCGAGGGCGGCGAGGCCCACCTTGTAGGCGGGCTTGGCCAGATCGACCATGGCCGTGGGCTGGGTGGGGTTCCACCATTCCTTGAACCAGGCGAGGGGCTCGCGCCAGCCCCAGTCGAAGAAGGAATACCATTTCACCGGCTGCACCCGCCCACGCACCGCCAGCACCGAGACGAAGACGTTGGGGCCCCATTCCGCCTTCACCGGCAGGTCGATATAGGGCTTGTAGCGGGACAGGGGCTGTACGAAGGTGTCGATGACGCCGTCCGCCTCGACCGAGACCAGGGCCGTGGCCTCGCGGAAGGGCAGGCGCACCTGCAGGCGGGCCTTTTCGCCGGGGGCATAGCTGCGTTTCTCGGGGATGACGTCGATGCGGTCCTGATTACCGGCGGTAAACCAGGTATCCCCGGCGCCGGCGACCCAGTAGCTGGTGCCGGCCCGGGCGACGTTGCCCTGGGCGTCCTTGGCTTCGGCCAGGAGATAGACGTTGCCGGCCACATCGACCTTGGGTTCGCACAGCAGCAGGCCGCGGGAATCGGTTCGGCCGGCGCACAGTTCGCCCAGGTCGGAGAATTCGGTATGGTGCTCGTAGGCGTAGAACCCGCCGACGACGCGCTTCCTGTGGGAATAGTCGATGCGGCGCTTGGCGAGGATTTTCACCGCCACGCCGGCCAGGGGCTTCTTGGTCGCCGTGTCGAGGACGGCCACTTCCACCCCGCCCTGGCCCTTGGCCGCCACCCAGTCCTTGACCCGGATGCCGGCGGTGACGGCGGCCGGCCATAGTTCGACGGTGCCGTGGATGGTCTGGATTTCGCCATTGGGGTCGGGGAAGGTCATTTCCGCATAGACCTCGCTGGGGCCCTTGATCCGCTCGGGCAGGGTGACGGATAGCTTGCCGGCCCCCGCCTTGTCGAGGGTGACGGGCACCTTGTCGGTGATGAGCTTTTCGCTCTCGCGGCCGCTATCGACGGCGAAGGCACCGAGACCCTCCTGGTCGAAATCGACATGGAAGCGGAAGGCCTCGTAGCCCTTGAACTCGGGCCAGCGAGGCCGCAGGTTGGCGGAAACCTCAGTGGCCACGCCCTTGGCGGCGCCACCGTTGAGGAAGGAGAGGCCGAGGGCCAGCGGCACTTCCTTCGGCGCCACCTGCCGGGGCGGGACACCCTGGATGCTGCCGGTGAACACTGGCAGGCGGAAGTCGGAAACGCGGAATTCCCCGGTTTCCTCCTGGCCGCGGTCGCCGCCGGCGAGCACGACCCGGTAGCGGCCGCGCTTGGCGGCGGCGGGGATCTTCCATTGGCTGGTGGCGGTACCGCGGGCATCCCAGGTGACCGTCTGACGGAACTCGTCGCCACTGCCGTCGTGCTGGATGATCAGTTCGCTGGGCAGGCCCTTGGCGTCCGGGGTGGCGAAGCCCCGGCTGTTGCGGTCCCGGGCGATGTGCTTCATCGACACCGTCTCGCCAGCCCGGAACAGCGGCCGGTCGAGAATGCTGTGGATCTTGCGCGGCGTCGCCTCGCCCCAGGTCTCGACGCCGAAGCGCCAGGGTTCGATGCCTTCCTGCCAGTCGGAGCGGACGAAGCTGTAGTCGTCCCCCAGCCGGGCGCTGGCGAAGAGGAAAAAGTCGCCGTCGCCGCAATCCTTGTCCGCGGGCAAGGCGCTGTCGATGAGGGCGCGGCCCTGGTCGTCGCTGCGGCCGTGCCAGAGTTCGGTGCCGTCGCAGCGGGAAACGCGCACCTCGGCGCCGGCCACCGGCTTGCCGGTATCCAGGGCGGTAACCCAGACCAGGCCGTTGTCGCGGCCGGTCTTGAGATGGACGGCAAGGTTGGTGACGAGCACGGCAGCGCGTACGTACATGGGCTTGGGGCTTGCCAGCAGGGCGGCGCCCAGCAGCCGGCTTTCGATCTCGACGATGTGGTAACCCGGCTTTTCCAGGGGGATGCCCATTACCTCGAATTCCTGGCTGGCGTTGGGCTTGGGCAGGTCGCGGCTGACCACGCCCGGGCGATCCTTGAGGAAAGGCAGTTCCCGGGCGTAATACGGGTCGAAGGTTTCGACGGCGTCCTTGCCGCTGCCGCTCCTGGTCGTCCTGGTCTGCTGCTCGAACTTGGCCAGGGCGCGCATGGCAGAAAGCACGTCGGCGTCGTCGGTCAGCCGCCGGTCGGCGAAGCGGTGGGCGGGTAGCTGCAGGTTGCGGGTGGGGAGCGCGGTTTCGACGTTGCGCAGGGTGACGGGCAGGATGCCGCCTTCCTTCGCTTCGAGGATGCCGAAATTGCCGGGGAACTTGGCGAGGGGCGGCAGGGTGCCGGTCTTGATCTTGAGGGGGAAGCTGCCGGCATTGGCCAGCAGCCGGCCGGCCTCGTCCTTGAGGCCGGCGGGGATTTCCAGGCGCAGCTCGGCGTTCTGGGGGAAGGGCTTGCGGAACACCACGTCGTTGCCGCTGTTCTGGCGCTCCCCCTGGTCGTCGGCTAAGGGGGCGCGGGTGCCGTCCGGCGTGACGAGGCGGATCCTGGCCAGTTCCTTGCGATCAAGCTGGGCGGAGAATTCCAGGCGGAGGTCGGAAAGGGGAGAGCAGGGCTGGCTGGCCCGCTCCCGCTCGCAGGAGAAACTTGCCTTGAAGGGCTCGCGCACGGTATAGACGAAACTCTCCTCGCGGCTCGCCTTGGCGCCGCCTTCGGCCTCGACTCCCTTGCCCCAGACCAGCTTCATCTTCGTGCCCGTGGGGAGCGCGGCGGTACAGGCCAGCCCCAGGCTGCCCGGCGTGGGAGCGCGGTGCACGGTGGCGAGGGCGGCGTCCCGCTCCTTGTCCGTGAGAAGACGCACGGGGAGGCGGTTGCCGACGCCGTCGGCCTCGCACCACACGTGCTTTTCCACGGTTTCGCGCTTCAAGGCGCCGCTGGCTTCGACGAGGAAGACCTGATCCTCCTCGATCTGGCTGCCGGGGCGGGGCATGATGGAGCGGGGCCAGGGGCCGGGGGCGAAGAAGGCGTAGCTCGGCTCGCCGCGGACTTCATCGCCATTGGCCGCCTTGAGGCCGGGTCTCAGGCGGAAATCGCAGCGTTCGCCGGGCTTCAGCGGGCGGTCGAGCAGGTAGGTCCAGCTCTTGGTGTCGCTCCAGCGGCCCTTGCCTGCCACGCCGCCGCAGTCCACGGCGAAGGGTGCCGGCGCGTCCGGCTGGCCGAGGGGAACCATGTCGTCGGAGAAGCGGGTGGTGGCCCGCACCTGTTGGTCTATCTGGCCCTGGGGGGAGAACTGGCGGACTCCGGCAGCCTGGGCGGCAAGGGGGAGGGCGAGCAGGAAGGCGGCGACGGCAGGGCGCGACATGGCGGCTCCGGTGGCGGGGAATGGCTGATTATAGCCACGGCATATGTGGCCGGGCCGGACGGTTAGCGGTGCCCGAGTCGACGGAAACCGATGGCGCCGGCTGCGGCAAACGCGGCGATGAGCAGCCATTTCCCCGCCGACACCAGGCCCGCCGCCAGGAAAAGGCAGTCGGGGGCCGTGGCGAGATGGCCCGCCAGGTGGATTTCCAGCAGGTTTTCCAGGGCGTCGGCGGCAGCCGCAACGGGCAGGAGCCAACGGAATGCCGGGCGCAACGCCGTGGGCAGGCTTGCCGCCAGGAGCGTGCGGGTGGCGAGTAGGTAGCCGAAGACGCCGTAGCTGAGAAGAAAGGGGAAATCGAAGGCAAAATGCGTGAAGAAGCGTTCGCGCCCCTCCCCCCAGGCAGTCAGGACGTCGCTGAAACACCGGCGGGTATACACGAACTGGAGTGCCACCACGGGCGGGCGCAGGGGGCTGGCCTGGATGGCCATGGCGCCGAAAAGCAGGGCCGAGACGATGGCCCACGGCCAGGGAAAGCCGGTGAGTCCGCGGCTAGGGGGAGTCTCCTCGTGGCCCATGGCATTTCCTCGTCCTGGAAATGACCAACGCTACCACGAATCCACGGGAAGCCATGGTGGCGCGGCGGTGGCCCAGGCGCGGAAATTGCAAAAACCGTGCAGAAGTCACGTATTTTCCCGTCCGGGCATTTCAAAAAGCGCTTGTTTGCCGGAGAATGCCCGCTTGAAGCCAGTTGCAGGGCGTGCCCACGGGGAAAGCGGTTGCCGCGGGAGAAAAAGAAAAAGGCGATTCACGAAGAATCGCCTTTTTGGAACTTTGGCTCCCCGACCTGGGCTCGAACCAGGGACCTACGGATTAACAGTCCGGCGCTCTACCGACTGAGCTATCGGGGAACAGAGGCGCGCATGATAGACGGTGAAATGGCACCAGTCAAGCGTTTCAGCGAATATGGACAGAAAAAGTACAAGCGCATGGATCAGAATCTGATTTACGCCAAAACGCCGATCGGCGATGAAGCGGTCCGCCAGAGTACGCGGGTTGTGCAGCGCAACCTGCGCATGGTCCTCGTCCAGGTGGACGGCAAGATGACCGTGGGAGAACTGGCTGAGAAAGTCGGCAACGCCAAGCTGGTGGAGGCCGCCCTGGTGGAACTGGAAAAGGGGGGGTTCATTGCCCCCGCCCTGGAGGCCGCCTCGGTCTGGGAGGAAAGCGCCCGGCTGGCCCAGCAAAGGGTGGCGGCCAGTTCACCGGCCTCCCAGTTCTCGACCTTTGGCCCCAAGTCCCTCCAGCAGAGCGACGCCAAGCTGACGAGCCGGGGGCTGCCCAGCGTCTTTTCGACCTTTGGCAAGCCCATCCTGCCCGTGGATGAGGAAGCGGAGGCAGAGGCGAAGTCCGGCCTCCGGGAGCGCCTGGCGGCAACCCTGGAAAAACACGGTGGCGGTGAGGGTTCGCCGCGGGATTCCGCCGACCGCCCCCCTATCCAGTTGCGGCCGGCCATGTTGGGGTGGTTGTTGCTGTTTGTATTCATCTTTGCCGCCGGCGTGGTTCTGCTCTTTCCCTACGGCCGCTACAAGCCGGAGTTCGAGGCGGCCCTGGGCCGGGCCTTCGGAGGAACGGCGAGGATCGAGAGCGTTGCCATCGGCTTCCAGCCCCGTCCCGGGCTTTATCTGCGCAACATCCGCATCGGCGAGGGGGGCGACTCCCGCATCGACGACATTCGCCTGCCATCGCCCCTGGCCCTGTTCGGCAGCGGGCGCAAGACCCTCAACGGCATGGACATGAGCGGCATCACCCTGGGGGCGGACCGCCTGGCAGTCCTGTCGTCGGGACCGGGGGGCAGCCCGGAGGGGAGCGGATTCATTCTGGGGCAGGTCACCTTGCGCGACGTTACCGTCGTCACGCCCGAAATCGCCCTCTCCGGCCTCAGCGGCGAAGCCTTCTTCAAGCCCGCCGGCGGCCTCGACAAGCTGACCCTGCAGACAGCCGACCGCAGCCTGCGCATCGAGGCCCTGCCGACAGCGATGGGGCTCGGCCTGACCATCGCCGGCCTGGCCTGGAAACCCTCGGGCGAAGGCAAGCTGGTATTCGACGCGATGCAGGCCAAGGCTCTTCTGCAAAAGGGCAAGCTCATCGTCCAGGACGTCGACGCGACCGTCCTCGGTGGCGCCGTGCGGGGCAGCTGGCTGCTGGACTGGACCAACGGCCTGGTGATGGCGGGCGATGCTTCACTGGCGCGCCTGAACAGCCGCCTGCTGGCTGAAACCTTGGGTGTGCCGCTGCGTATCGACGGTGAGTTGAGCGGCAGCATGCGCTTCCGCGGCACAGGCGGCGACTGGCATGGCCTGTGGGCTGGTGCCGAAGCGCTGGTCGATGCCGAGATCAGCCGCGGGGTGTTGCACGGAGTGGATCTTGGCGAAGCCGCCCGGCGGGGCGTGAGCCGCACCGGCGGTACCAAGTTCGAGAGCCTGAAAGGCAGCCTGCGGGTTTCCGCCAAGCAGTTCGAAGGTCGCGACCTCCAACTGAGCGCGGGACTGCTGTCGGCCTCGGGGAACCTTGGCGCCAACCGGGCCGGGACGGTCGTCGGCGCCTTCAGCGTAACCCTGGCGGGGTCCGCTTCGCCGGTGCGGGCTAACATCCGCGTCAGCGGCCAGCAGTCGGCGATGGTGGCGGAATCAGTCCGGTAAACGGCAGGGGGCCGGGCAAAGCCCGGCCCCCGAGGTTCGTTCCTGCCGGAATCAACCCTTGGTGACGGCGGCGACGGCCTTGGCCACGTACTCCAGGTTCTTGGTGTTCAGCGCAGCCAGGCAGATGCGGCCGGTGGACACGGCGTAAATGCCGAACTCGTCCTTCATGCGCTCAACCTGGGCGGCGGTCAGCCCGGTGTAGGAGAACATGCCGCGCTGCTTGACCACGAAGGAAAAGTCCTGGGCGACGCCCTGGGCCTTGATGGCGTCGACGAGGCCGGTACGCATGGCGCGGATGCGGTCGCGCATGCCGGCCAGCTCGGCTTCCCACATCTGGCGCAGTTCGGGGGAGGCGAGCACCGCCGCCACCAGGGCGCCGCCATGGGTGGGCGGGTTGGAATAATTGGTACGGATGACGCGCTTCAGCTGCGACATGACCCGGCCGGCTTCTTCCTTGCTGGCGGTGACGATGGAGAGGGCACCGACGCGCTCGCCGTAGAGGGAGAAGTTCTTGGAGAAGGAGCTGGAGGCGAAGAACTGCAGGCCAGAGGCGGAGAAGGCGCGCACGGCGACGGCATCGGCGTCGATGCCGTCGGCGAAACCCTGGTAGGCCATGTCGAGGAAGGGCACCAGGCCGCGTTCCTTGCACATGGCGACCACCTCGGCCCACTGGGCGTCGGAGAGATCGGCGCCGGTGGGGTTGTGGCAGCAGGCGTGCAGCACGATGATGGAGCCGGCGGGCAGGCCGGCCAGGCAGGCCTTCATGCCGTCGAAGTTAACGCCGCGGGTGGCGGCGTCGTAATAGGGGTAGTTCTCGACGGTGAAGCCGGCGGACTCGAACAGGGCGCGGTGGTTTTCCCAGGAGGGGTCGCTGATGTAGACCTTGGCTTCCGGGTTGAGGCGCTTCAGGTAGTCGGCGCCGATCTTGAGGGCGCCGGTGCCGCCCAGGGCCTGGGCAGTGACGATCTGGCCATTGGCGACGAGGGCGGAATCCTTGCCGAAGAGCAGGTTCTGCACGGCGTTGTTATAGGCGGGGGCGCCTTCGATGGGCTGGTAGCCACGGGGCGGGGCGGCCTTCAGGCGCACTTCCTCGGCGGCCTTGACGGCGGCCAGGAGGGGAATCTTGCCGTTGTCGTCGAAATAGACGCCGACGCCAAGGTTGACCTTGGTGCTGCGGGGATCGGCATTGAAGGCTTCGTTCAGGCCGAGGATGGGGTCACGCGGGGCCATCTCCACCGCGGCAAAGATCGACGAGGTCATAGGAACTCCATGGGATGATATGCTGTAATTACCGATGGCCCGGGCTGTGCCGAAGGCCTTGAAACCAAAGAATTCTAGCATGAGCGCGACCGCCCCCGACACGCCCGTGGTCACCTTCCCGGGCAGCCCCTTCCGGCTCCACCAGCTTTTCCCTCCCGCCGGCGACCAGCCGGAAGCCATCCGGCAACTGGTGGAGGGGCTGGAGGACGGCCTCTCCTTCCAGACACTGCTGGGGGTGACCGGCTCCGGCAAAACCTACACCATGGCCAACGTCATCGCCCGTACCGGCCGTCCGGCCCTGGTGCTGGCCCCCAACAAGACCCTGGCCGCCCAGCTCTACGCCGAGTTCAAGGAGTTCTTCCCGGAAAACGCGGTGGAGTACTTCGTCTCCTACTACGACTACTACCAGCCGGAAGCCTACGTTCCTTCCCGCGATCTCTACATCGAGAAGGACAGTTCGATCAACGACCACATCGAGCAGATGCGGCTGTCGGCCACCAAGAGCCTGATCGAGCGGCGGGACGTGGTGATCGTCGCCACGGTGTCGTGCATCTACGGCATCGGCGACCGGGACGAGTACCACAACATGATCCTCACCATGCGGGTGGGGGACAAGCTCGACCAGCGGGCTATCGTCAAGCGCCTGTCGGAAATGCAGTACGAGCGCAACGACATGGATTTCCACCGCGGCACCTTCCGCGTGCGGGGCGACATCATCGACATCTTCCCGGCGGAGCACGCCGAGCACGCTATCCGTGTCTCCCTTTTCGACGACGAGATCGACGGCCTGCAGTTCTTCGACCCTCTTACCGGCCACCTGCTGCACAAGGCGCTGCGTTTTACGGTGTTCCCGGCTTCCCATTACGTGACGCCGCGGGCCACCGTGTTGCGGGCCATCGAGGCCATCAAGGCCGAGTTGCGGGAGCGGGTGGATTTTTTCAGCAAGCACCAGAAACTGGTGGAGGCCCAGCGCATCGAGCAGCGCACCCGCTTCGACCTGGAACTCCTCGACCAGATCGGCTTCTGCAAGGGCATCGAGAACTATTCCCGGCACCTTTCCGGCCGCCAGGCGGGTGATCCGCCGCCTACCCTCATCGACTACCTGCCGCCCGATGCCCTCATGTTCATCGACGAATCCCACGTCACCATCGGCCAGGTCGGCGGCATGTACAAGGGCGACCGCTCGCGCAAGGAAAACCTGGTGGATTATGGCTTCCGCCTGCCTTCTGCCCTGGACAACCGGCCCCTGCGGTTCGAGGAATTCGAGGCCCACATGCGGCAGACCGTGTTCGTCTCCGCCACTCCGGCAGACTACGAAAACACCCATGCCGGACAGGTGGTGGAACAGGTGGTGCGGCCCACCGGCCTGGTGGACCCGGAGGTGTTGGTCCGTCCGGCGTCCACCCAGGTGGACGACCTCCTGGCCGAAATCCGCAAGCGGGTGGAGGCCCGGGAGCGTGTCCTGGTGACGACCCTGACCAAGCGCATGGCCGAGGATCTGACCGACTTCCTGGCCGACAACGGGATACGGGTGCGCTACCTGCATTCCGACATCGACACCGTGGAGCGGGTGGAGATCATCCGCGACCTGCGCCTCGGGGAATTCGACGTCCTCGTCGGCATCAACCTGCTACGGGAGGGCCTCGACATCCCCGAGGTCTCCCTGGTAGCCATCCTGGATGCCGACAAGGAGGGCTTCCTGCGCTCCGAGCGCTCGCTCATCCAGACCATCGGGCGAGCTGCCCGGCATATCCACGGCACCGCCATTCTTTATGCTGATATCATTACGGAGTCGATGCGGCGGGCCCTGGGCGAGACGGAACGGCGGCGGCACAAGCAAATGGAATTCAATGCAGCCAACGGCATCACGCCCAAGGGCGTTTTGAAGCGGATCAAAGACATCATCGACGGCGTCTATGATAATGAGACGGCCCGTACTGAACTCAAAGCCGCCGAACAACAGGCGGCGTACGAGGCGATGGACGCCAAGGCGCTGGCGAAAGAAATCAAGCGCCGGGAAAAAGAAATGCTCGAGTTCGCCAGGAACCTCGAGTTCGAAAAAGCGGCAGCGGCGCGTGACGAATTGTTCCGCATCAAGGAACGGGTTTTCGGCGCGGCGCTCCACGACCGCGACGGAGATGAAAGCGGATGACGACGTATCGCGTACTTCTGGTGTGCATGGGCAATATATGCCGTTCGCCCACGGCTGAGGTTGTGCTTCGTAAATTTATAAAAAACAATGGATTGGGCGATAAAGTTGAAGTTGATTCTGCGGGAACCCACGGCTACCACGTCGGGGAGGCCCCCGACCAGCGGACCCAGCGGGCGGCGGCGGTCCGCGGTTACAACCTTTCCCAGTTGCGTGCCCGCAAGGTGGCCCACCAGGACCTGGAGTACTTCGATCTCATCCTGGCCATGGATCGCAACAACCTGGAAAGCCTGAGGCGCATGGCCCCGCCGGATGCCCATGGGCGCATCCGGCTGTTCATGGAGTACGCCCGCAGCTTCGATGACGACGAAGTGCCGGATCCCTACTACGGGCTTGGCCATGGCTTCGACATCGTCCTGGACATGGTCGAGGACGCCGCCGCCGGCCTGGTGGAAGAGTTGAAGGGGCGCTTGGTCGAGCAGCGCGCTTCCTGAGGCTTAACCCAACGAAAAGGGGCGCCCGCGGGCGCCCCTTGTGCTTCTCAGCCCAACGGGCTTACTTGTGCGTTTCCACCATGGTGAGGGGGGCGCTGTCGGTTGCCTCCTCGTCGGCCTCGGTCTGTTTGCGCGGCCGCCCCAGCTTGACGGCTGGCACCTGCGGTTGCCACGACTGGGCGGTCGTCGCCGAGGTCTGAACCATGACCAGACCGGTTTCTTCCAGCACCTGAGTCAGGTTGATGGGCTCGGCGGCAGGAACCGGTGCTACCTCGGCAATCTCCGCGGCAGCCGGAGCCGGTGTTTCGGATACGGCCGGCAGGACGGTCTCGGTAGCCACAGGGGCTGCCGGAACCGGCGCCGCTTGCGGCAGCGCTTTCGCAACCACCGCCGGGGCGGAGGTTTCAACCACGGGGGTAGCAGGAATCTCGGCCTCGACAACCGCTACTTCCGCTGTGGAGTCGGAAGCCGGGCTGGCAACAGCTTCGGCGGGGGCCGGCGCGTCGGCTACGGCCGTTTCGGGGACAGGCGCAACGGCGGCAGCTTCCAAGGATTCCGTGGCGTTGCCCGCTTCGGCAGCGGCTTCGGGCCGACGCTCGCCGCGGCCACGGCCACCCCGACGACCGCGACGGCGGCCGCCCTGCTCCTCGCCGCCCTCGGCGGCTTCGGGCGCTGCTGCGGCCACGGCGGTGGCTTCGCCGGCTACCAGGGCCGTTGCAGCCGGGAGGTTTTCCTGGCCTTCGGCGGCGGGGGCGGGCGGCTGCTGGCGTTCGCGACGTTCCTTGCGCTCACCGCGGGGCCGGCGCTCCTGGCGTTCGCCGCCGGTGGCGCCGTCCTCGCGCTGGGCTCCTTCACGGGGCACCCGTTCGGCGGATTTCTCGCCACGGCCGCTGCGCTCCTGGCGCTCGGCGCGGTCGCCGCGTTCCTCGTCGCGGCGATTGCCGTTGCGACCGCCGCGGCGGCCTTCGCCGCGTTCACGGCGCCCTTCGCCACGTTGGCCTTCGCGGGGCTTCTTGGCAGGTTCCGGAGTGGGAACCGGAGCCGGGGCGGGTTGCGGTGCCGTACGCAGCCAGGAGAAGAGGCGGGAGAACAGGCCGGGCTGGGGCGCGGCGGGGGGCGGTGCCTCCGGCGCCTTCTCTGCGATCAGCGGTGCCGGCTGCTCCGGCGTGATGTTCTTGATGGCGGCTTCCTGCCGCGGCTTGCCGGCTTCCTTGTCGCTGCCGCCCGGGCGGGTATTTTCTTCGGCCGGCACCTCGACCATCTTGTAGGACGGTTCCTTGATGTCCTCCTGATTCAGGTCGTCGTGCCGCAGGCGCACGACACTGTGGGCCGGCGTCTCCAGGTTGATATTGGGGATCAGGAGGATGGTGACCTTGTGGCGCAGCTCGATGGCCTGGATATCCGGGCGTTTCTCATTGAGCAGGAAGGTGGCCACGTCGACGGGTACCTGGACATGCACGGCGGCGGTGTTTTCCTTCATGGCTTCCTCTTCGAGGATGCGCAGGATATGGAGGGCGGCGGATTCCGTCGAACGGATATGGCCGGTGCCGGTGCACCGCGGGCAGGGGATGTAGCTGGTCTCGGCCAGGGCCGGGCGCAGGCGCTGGCGGGACAATTCCATCAGGCCGAAGCGGCTGATCTTGCCCATCTGGACGCGGGCGCGGTCGAAGCGCAGGGCGTCGCGGAGGCGGTTCTCGACCTCGCGCTGGTTCCTGGCGTTCTCCATGTCGATGAAGTCGATGACGATGAGGCCGCCCAGGTCGCGCAGGCGAAGCTGGCGGGCAATCTCGTCGGCGGCTTCCAGGTTGGTCTTGAGGGCCGTTTCCTCGATGTCGGAACCCTTGGTGGCGCGGCCGGAGTTCACGTCCACCGCCACCAGGGCCTCGGTGTGGTCGATGACGATGGCGCCGCCGGAGGGCAGGTTGACCTGGCGGGCGAAGGCCGTCTCGATCTGGTGCTCGATCTGGAAGCGGGAAAAGAGCGGAACGTCATCGCGATAACGCTTGACGCGGTTGACGTTGCCCGGCATCACCGTGCCCATGAAGGCGCGGGCCTGCTCGTAGATCTCGTCGGTGTCGATGAGGATCTCGCCGATTTCAGGCTGGAAGTAGTCGCGGATGGCGCGGATGACCAGGCTGCCTTCCAGGTAGATGAGGAAGGCGCCGCTTTGCTGCTGGGCGGCGCCTTCGATGGCGGTCCACAACTGCAGCAGGTAGTTCAAGTCCCACTGCAGTTCCTCGGCCTGGCGGCCGATGGCGGCAGTGCGGGCGATGAGGCTCATGCCCTGGGGGACTTCCAACTGGTCCATGACCTCGCGCAGTTCGGTGCGCTCGTCGCCGTCCACGCGGCGGGAGACGCCACCGCCCCGGGGGTTGTTGGGCATCAGGACCAGGTAACGGCCGGCCAGGGAAACGTAGGTGGTGAGGGCGGCGCCCTTGTTGCCCCGTTCGTCCTTGTCCACCTGGACGATGAGTTCCTGGCCTTCCTTCAGGGCCTCGTTGATCTTGGCCCGGGAAACCTCGACGCCCGGCTGGAAGTAGGCGCGGGAGACTTCCTTGAAGGGCAGGAAACCGTGCCGCTCGGCGCCGTAATCGACGAAGCAGGCTTCGAGGGACGGCTCGATACGGGTGATGATGCCCTTGTAGATGTTGCTTTTGCGTTGTTCCTTGGCGGCGGATTCAATGTCGAGGTCGATGAGTTTTTGACCGTCGACAATGGCGACACGGAGTTCTTCCGCCTGTGTCGCATTGAATAGCATGCGTTTCATTATGGGTGGGCTCCAGCGCACAACAGCACGCTGCTACGGAGCGCCCGCGCAGGCAGCGACACGTTCAGTTATCGGGTTGCGTCATGAGTTGTGTTCAGTGGCAACGGGAAAAGTGGTCTTTCGCTGAGAAACGATCGCCGCGATATTCTGTTTGTCGGCGGCGGGGGGAAATCCTGCTGCGGTCAATCCGAGCGTGCTTAGAGTGGGCTAATCCATTAACATCGCTACTTTTGGTGAGCGACTTTAACCAGTCGATCCGCGTTGGCCTGGCTTGCGCAACTCGCGCAAGTGAGAAACCGGAGCCTGCCGCAAGGCGGTCGCGTGGTACACGAGGGCCGGCGGTCTGACGGTGCAATCTCTCTTGCAAACCGAGACGCAGAACGAAATTAGTATATTGCAAAATGAACGTGGCCGGTAACAAATCCGTCACCCACGTGGTGGTCGGTGAAGAACAGCAAGGCCAGCGCCTCGACAACTTCCTCATCCGCCACTGCAAGGGCGTTCCCAAGAGCCACATCTACCGCATCCTGAGGAGCGGCGAGGTGCGGGTCAACAGCAAGCGGGCCGACGCCACCTACCGCGTGGCGGCCGGCGACACCCTGCGCATCCCGCCCATCCGCGTGGCCGATCGGCCTGAAGTGGCGGCGGAGGAGGTGGCCAAGCAGCGGGTGGAGTTGCCCATCCTCTTCGAGGACGAGGCCCTGCTGGCCATCGACAAGCCGGAAGGGGTGGCCGTCCATGGCGGCAGCGGCGTCAGTTTTGGCGTCATCGAGGCCCTGCGCCGGCAGCGACCCCAGGCCAAGTTCCTCGAACTCGCCCACCGACTGGACCGCGAGACCTCGGGCATCCTGCTCGTTGGCAAGAAGCGTCTGGCGCTGACAGCCCTGCACGACATGTTCCGCGAGCACGGGGAGGGCGCCGACAAGCGCTACCTGGTGCTGGTCAAGGGGCGCTGGATGAACGCCACCCAGCACGTGCGCCTGCCCCTGCGCAAATACCTGGCCGAGGGCGGCGAGCGCCGCGTCAGCGTCGATGCCGAGGGCAAGCCGTCCCACACAGTGTTCCGACTGCTGGCGCGCTGGCGGGAGGCGAGCCTGCTGGAGGCGCAGTTGAAGACCGGCCGCACCCATCAGATCCGCGTCCATCTGGCCCACTTAGGCTTTCCCATCCTGGGGGACGAAAAGTATGGCGATTTCGCCCTCAACAAGGCGCTGAAAAAAGACGGCCTCAAGCGCATGGCCCTGCACGCCTGGCGCATGGCCTTCCATCACCCGCTGAGCGGTGCGCCGCTGGAACTGCGCGCGCCATTGCCGGAAAGCCTGCAGGCGTATGTTGCGGCCCTGGGCGCGAGCCAGGGCCGCGAATTCGCCGCCGACAACCTGGAACGAATTCTCGCCGGCACTCTCTGATTGGCCATGAAATACAACCTTATCGTTTTCGACTGGGACGGCACGCTGATGGATTCGGCGGCGGCCATCGTCCGTTCCATCCAGGCGGCCTGCCGCGATCTCGGTCTGCCGGAACCGCCCGAAGCCCGGGCCCGGCACGTCATCGGCCTGGGGCTCGCCGACGCCATGCGCCATGCCGTGCCCGAACTGTCGCCGGAGCGTTACCAGGAGATGGTGGAACGCTACCGCTTTCATTACCTTTCCGCGGACCACCAACTGACCCTTTTCCCCGGGGCGGAGGCGCTGGTTCGGAATCTGCACACGGCCGGCCACCTGCTGGCGGTGGCCACGGGCAAGAGCCGTCTTGGCCTGGACCGGGCCCTGGGCCACTCGGGTCTGGGGGGCTGCTTCCACGCTTCCCGCTGTGCCGACGAGTGCTTTTCCAAACCCCATCCCCAGATGCTGGAAGAGCTGATGGCCGAGTTCGGCGTGGCCACCGGGGAAACGGTCATGATCGGCGATACTTCCCACGACCTGCTGATGGCGGCCAACGCCGGCGTGGATGCCCTGGCGGTGACGTACGGCGCCCATCCCCACGACCACCTGCTCGAGCATCACCCACTGGCCTGCCTCCATTCCGTCGAAGAGCTCGCCGCATGGCTGAAGGACCACGGCTGATCTGCGCCGCCAGCGACCTGCCCGAGGCGGGGACCGGCGTCCGCTTCACGGTATGGCGCCATGGCCGGGAGGCTCCAGCCTTCGCCATCCGCTACCGCGGGCGGGTCTATGCCTACCTCAACCAGTGCGGCCATGTGCCGGCTGAGCTGGACTGGCAGCCCGGCGAGTTCTTCGACTACTCCAAACTATATTTGGTATGCTCCATACATGGCGCCCTCTACGCCCCGGAAAGCGGAGCCTGCCTGGGCGGGCGCTGCCAGGGCGTCGGCCTCAGGCCGTTGCCCGTCGAGGAACGTGACGGCTTCGTCTATCTGTTGCAAGAAGACCCCCATGGATAATCATCAAGCACCCGACAGCGGCGGCCCGGCCTGGGAACGCCAGACCCTGGAAAGACTCGCCTTCGCCACCCTGGACGAGCAGCGGCGCCGGCGGCGCTGGGGCATCTTTTTCAAATTCCTGGGATTCGCCTACCTGGCCGTGATGCTGCTGGCTTTCGTGGACTGGGGCGGTACCACCGCCCACGAGGAAAAGCACACCGCCGTCATCCGCCTGACCGGTGTCATCGAGCCCCGGGGCGAAGCCAGCGCCGAAAAACTGCTTTCCGCCCTGCAGGATGCTTTCGAGGAAAAGCATTCCGTCGGCGTGGTGCTGCGCATCAACAGTCCCGGCGGCAGTCCCGTGCAGGCGGGCCTGGTCAATGACGAGATCCGGCGCCTGCGGGCCAAATACCCGGACAAGCCCCTTTACGCGGTGGTCGAGGATCTATGCGCCTCCGGCGGCTATTACGTGGCCGTCGCCGCCGACAAGATCTACGTAAACAAGGCCAGCATCGTCGGTTCCATCGGCGTGCTCATGGACGGCTTCGGCTTTACCGGGACCATGGACAAGCTCGGCGTCGAGCGCCGGCTCCTCACCGCTGGCGAGAACAAGGGTTTTCTCGATCCCTTCTCACCCCAGGAGCCGAGGCACAAGGCACACGCCCAGGGACTACTCGGCGAAATCCACAAGCAGTTCATCGACGTCGTCAAGACTGGCCGCGGCAAGCGCCTCAAGGAAACGCCGGACATGTTCTCCGGCCTCATGTGGACCGGCGTACAGAGCATCGAACTGGGCCTGGCTGACGACTATGGGTCGGTGGAGTCGGTGGCCCGGGATGTGATCAAGGCCGAGAAGGTGGTCGATTACACGGTCAAGGACAATTTCGCGGAGCGCTTCGCCAAGCGCCTCGGGGCCGGGGCGGCGACCAGCTTCTGGAACGGGCTGGTATCCGAGGGCGCCGGGGTGCGCCTGCGCTAGGCCAGCAGCAGGAAGACCGTGGGGCGCCGCTCGATGTCGGGCGGCGCAAGCTTTTTCCAGGTCGCCACGGTGCGCGTGACGACCGACTCCCCGGGGAGCGTCAGGTCGGTGGCAAGGGTCAGGCGTGTGCCGGGCTGGCAGGTCTTGAGGATGGCCTCCAGCATTTGCCGGTTGCGGTAGGGCGTCTCGATGAAAATCTGGGTCTGGCGCCGGCGGCGGGATTCGCTTTCCAGTTCGCGCAATTCCTTCTGCCGTTCCGCCTCCTTGGCCGGTAGATAGCCGTGGAAGGCGAAGCGTTGCCCGTTGAGTCCCGAAGCCATCAGCGCCAGAAGCAGGGAAGAGGGGCCAATCAACGGCACGACGCGGACGCCCGCCGCCTGGGCGGCGGCCACGAGCTCGGCGCCGGGGTCGGCCACGGCGGGGCAGCCGGCTTCGGAAAGGAGACCGACGTCATGGCCATCCAGCAGGGGGGCGAGGAGGGCCACCACCTGGTCGGGGCGGGTGTGCTCGTTCAATTCCTGCAGATCCAGGGCCTGCAGCGGCGTATCGGTGCCGGCGGCCTTGAGGAAGGCGCGGGCGCTCTTGGCACCTTCCACCACGAAATGGCGCAGGGGTCGGACAGCCGCCAGCACCGGCGGCGCCAGGGCATCGGTAACGGCCGCCGGCCCTAGCGGAACGGGAATCAGGAAGAGGGTGCCGCGGCTCACGGGATGGCCACCCCTTCGGCCCGCAGCATGTCGCAAAGGGCGATGAGCGGCAGGCCCACCAGGGCGTTGGGGTCGTCGCCGCGCATGCTGTGCAGGAGGGAGATGCCGAGGCCTTCGGACTTGGCGGCGCCGGCGCAGTTGTAGGGCTGTTCCCGGGTCAGGTAGCGCTCGATTTCGTCGTCCTGAAGGGTGCGAAAGGTGACAAGGGTGGGGACGCCGCCCACTTGACAATTGCCCGTGGCAGCGTTGAGAAGGCATAGTCCGGTGAAGAAATTGACGGTCTTGCCGGATAGGGAGTGGAGTTGCTCCACCGCCCGGGCGTGGTCGCCGGGCTTGCCAAACACCCGGCCATCGGCGACCGCCACTTGGTCGCTGCCGATGATCAGGGCGTCGGGATGGGCGGCAGCCACCGCCCGGGCCTTGGCTTCGGCAAGGCGCAACGCGGTGTTCTCGGGCGTTTCGCCAGGGAGGGGGGTTTCGTCGGTGCGCGGGTTGGCGGTTTCGAAGGGCAGGCCCAAGCGGGCCAGCAGTTCGCGCCGATACGGGGAGGTGGAGGCGAGGATCAGTTTTGGTGACATGAATTCTTCGCTGCAACAAGCGCTTGCGGAGCCTTCTTGAAGCGGCACTTTGTTTTGACTTGGTAAGCCAAAAATAATATCATTCACCGTTTAAGTCGCAACAGCTCAAATTGACGACGGTTTCGGACGCCTTCGCATTCGCCCGGGACGGCCGCACCCTGGAGGGGGTGTTGGACGTTGCCGATCTCGAACGCCTGCATGACCTGCTGGCCGAGGTTTCGGGGAAGGTGGAGTACCGCCTGCAGGGACTCAAGGGAGAGCGCGGCCAGCCGCAACTGCGGCTGACGGCGTCGGGGGAAATCCCGCTTGCCTGCCAGCGCTGCCTCAAGGGCATCCGTTTTCCGCTGGCGGTGGATAGCCTGCTGGAACTGGTGCCGGAAGGTGCCGAACTGTCCCAGGACGAGCTGGAGGACGACACCCGGGATTTCCTGCCGGTGGCGGGTGCGCTGGATGTGGCCGGTCTCGTCGAGGACGAGATTCTTCTGGCCCTGCCGGTGGCGCCACGGCACGAAAAATGTGGTCTGCCCGGTGCGGCCGAGGCCGGCGAGGTGGTTTCCCCCTTCGCCGCCCTGGCCGCGCTGAAAGGCAAGCCGAACTGATTTTATTGGAGTAACGACATGGCCGTTCAGCAGAACAAAAAATCCCCGTCCAAGCGTGGCATGCACCGCGCCCACGACTTCCTGACCAACCCGCCCCTGGCCGTCGAGCCGACCACCGGCGAGGTGCACCTGCGTCACCACATTTCCCCGACCGGGTTCTACCGCGGCAAGAAGGTTCTCAAGGGCAAGGGCGAGTAATCGTTTCAGACAAGGCAGGCAGTTCGTGACGGACTGCCTGCCTTTTCTTTTGCCATGACCATCCGCATCGCCATCGATTGCATGGGGGGCGACCACGGACCGTCGGTGACGGTGCCGGCGGCTGTCCGTTTCTTGGAAGACCATCCAGCTGCGACGGTCATCCTCGTCGGACGCGAGGAGGCGATCCGCGCCCACCTCGGCAACCATGGCGTCGATGGCCGGCTGCGCGTGGTCAACGCCAGCGAGGTCGTCGCGATGGACGAATCCCCGGCGCTGGCGCTGCGCAACAAAAAGGATTCGTCCATGCGGGTGGCCATCAACCTCGTCAAGAGCGGCGAGGCGGATGCCTGCGTGTCCGCCGGCAATACCGGCGCCCTCATGGCCATTTCGCGCTTCGTGCTGAAGATGCTGCCCGGCATCGAGCGGCCCGCCATCTGCACCCAGTTGCCGACCATGCATGGGCGTACCCATATGCTCGACCTGGGGGCAAATGTCGATTGCGCGCCGGAGCACCTGCTCCAGTTCGGCATCATGGGCGCCATGCTGGTTTCCGCCCTGGAGCACCTGGAACGGCCCACGGTCGGCATCCTCAACATCGGCGAGGAAGAGATCAAGGGCAACGAGGTGGTGAAAGCCGCCGCCGAGCTGCTCAGGGAATCGGGGCTCAATTTCATCGGCAATGTCGAAGGCGATGGCATCTACAAGGGTGACGCCGATGTGGTCGTCTGCGACGGGTTCGTCGGCAACGTGGCCCTGAAGACCTCGGAAGGTCTGGCCCAGATGCTGGCTTCCTTCCTGCGCCAGGAATTCAAGCGCAATCTGCTGACCAAGCTGGCGGCCCTGGTGGCGCTGCCGGTACTCAATAATTTCAAGCGGCGCGTCGATCATCGGCGCTACAACGGCGCCATTCTGCTGGGTCTCAAGGGCATTTCCGTCAAGAGCCACGGCTCCGCCGACAGTTTTGCCTACGCCAACGCCATCGCCCGTGCCTACGATGCGGCTGAGAACCGCGTGCTGGAGCGCATCGCCGAGCGCCTGGCGCAAATGTCCCCCATGGCGCCCGCCATCGCCGAGGAGAATTCCTGAATGTTTGCCCGCGTGATCGGAACCGGCAGTTGCCTGCCCGGCAACCCCGTCAGCAATAACGATCTGGCCGCCCGCGGCATCGATACCAGCGACGAGTGGATTGTCACCCGCACCGGCATCCGTTTCCGCCATCTGGCGGAGGCCGGCGTCACCTCCAGCCAGCTGGGCCTGGAAGCGGCGCGCAAGGCCCTGGCGGCGGCCGGCATCGGCGCCGACGAGTTGGATCTCATCATCGTCGCCACGTCCACCCCGGACTTCATCTTCCCCAGCACCGCCTGTCTCATTCAGGGGCAACTCGGCAACAAGGGCGCCACTGCTTTCGACGTGCAGGCGGTCTGTGCCGGCTTCGCCTACGCCCTGGGTATCGCCGACAAGTTCATCGCCTCCGGCAGCCACAAGAAGGCACTGGTCATCGGCGCCGAGGTCTTCTCCCGCATCCTGGACTGGCAGGACCGGGGTACCTGCGTGCTTTTCGGCGACGGGGCCGGCGCCGTGGTGCTGGCTGCCTCCGAAAAGCCGGGCATCCTGGCCACCGCTCTGCATGCCGACGGCAGCCAGTACGGCATTCTCAACGTCCCCGGCCAGGTCTGCGGCGGGCAGGTGACCGGCGATCCCTTCCTGCGTATGGACGGCCAGGCCGTCTTCAAATTTGCCGTGCGCGTCCTGGCCGAGGTGGCGGAAGAGGTCTGCGCCACGGCAGGTGTCGCTACCACGGCCGTGGACTGGTTGATTCCGCACCAAGCCAATATCCGCATCATCGAGGCCACCGGCAAGAAACTGGGCGTGGACCGTGACCGCGTCATCGTCACCGTCGATCGCCACGGCAACACTTCCGCCGCGTCGGTACCGCTCGCGTTGGACGAGGCGGTGCGCGACGGGCGCATCCGCTCCGGCCAGAAGGTCTTGCTGGAGGGCGTCGGCGGCGGCTTCACCTGGGGCGCGGCCCTCATCGAATTCTGAATTGGAGACTGATTCCATGGCATTCGCTTTCGTATTCCCCGGCCAAGGCTCCCAGAGCGTCGGCATGATGGCCGCCTACGGCGATTCCGCCGTCGTTCGCGCCACCTTCGACGAGGCCTCCGCCACCCTTGGCGACGACCTGTGGCGGATGGTGGCTGAAGGCCCGGCGGAAACGCTCTCCCAGACGGTCAACACGCAGCCGGTCATGCTCACCGCCGGTATCGCCGCTTGGCGCCTGTGGCTGGAGAAGGGCGGCCGCCGGCCGGCCGTGGTCGCCGGGCACAGCCTGGGCGAGTATGCTGCCCTGGTGGCCGCCGGCGTCATCGAATTTACCGATGCCGTGCCCCTGGTGCGCCTGCGTGCCGCCGCCATGCAGGAAGCCGTGCCTCTGGGTACCGGCGCCATGGCCGCCATCCTCGGCCTCGACGACGAGGGCATCCGCGCTGCCTGCGCCGAGGCCGCCCAGGGTGAAGTCGCCGAGCCGGTCAATTTCAATGCCGCCGGCCAGACCGTCATCGCTGGCCACAAGGGCGCCGTCGAGCGCGCCATGGAGGCCTGCAAGGCCCGGGGCGCCAAGCGGGCAGTGGCCCTGCCGGTGTCGGCGCCGTTCCATTCCTCGCTGATCCGCCCCGCCGCCGACAAGCTCGCCACCCGCCTCGCGGAGCTGGAATTCAAGGCCCCGCACATTCCCGTGGTCAATAACGTCGATGTGGCGGTGGAGAACGACCCTGTTCGCATCAAGGACGCCCTGGTGCGCCAGGCCTACAATCCCGTGCGCTGGGTGGAGACCATCCAGAAGATGGCAGCCATGGGCGTCACCCTGGTGGCTGAATGCGGTCCGGGCAAGGTTCTCGCCGGCCTCACCAAGCGCTGCGCCGACGGGGTCAATGGCCTGGCCCTGGCCGACGCCGCTGCCATCGAAGCCAACCTGAACCTGGAGTGAGCCCCATGCTGAACGGACAAGTCGCCCTCGTCACCGGCGCCACCCGCGGCGTCGGCCGCGCTATCGCCCTCGAACTCGGCAGGCTGGGTGCCGCCGTGGTCGGCACCGCCACCAGCGAAGACGGCGCCGGTACGATTTCGGCCTATCTCGCCGAAGCCGGGGTCAGGGGCAAGGGCCTGGTGCTGGAAGTGCGCGAGGTGGAGCAGGTCGATGCCACCATCGCCGCCATCGAAAAGGAATTCGGCGCCGTCGGCATCCTGGTGAACAACGCCGGCATCACCCGCGACAACCTCGCCATGCGCATGAAGGACGACGAGTGGGATGCCGTCATCGACACCAACCTGAAGGCCGTCTTCCGCCTGTCCAAGGCCGTCATGCGCGGCATGATGAAGGCCCGCCAGGGGCGCATCATCAACATCACCTCGGTGGTCGGTCACTCCGGCAATCCGGGGCAGGCCAACTACTGCGCCGCCAAGGCCGGCGTCGCCGGCATGAGCCGGTCTCTGGCCCGGGAGCTGGGCAGCCGCAACATCACTGTCAACTGCGTGGCACCCGGCTTCATCGCCACCGACATGACCCATGGTCTCGACGACAAGCAGAAGGAAGCCATGCTGGCCGCCATTCCGCTTGGCCGCGCCGGCACGCCGGACGATGTGGCCGGCGCCGTGGCCTTCCTGGCTTCACCTGCCGCCGCCTATGTCTCCGGTACGACCATTCATGTCAATGGCGGTATGTTCATGGATTGATTCCCGGCGCCGCCGGGTTTTGGTAAACTCGCAACGTTTTTCATACCCGTAGGGGGAAGGAGTTTTTTCAATGGATAACATCGTAGAACGCGTCAAGAAGATCGTCGCCGAGCAGCTCGGCGTCAACGAAGCCGACATCAAGAACGAGTCTTCCTTCGTGGACGATCTGGGCGCGGATTCTCTGGACACCGTCGAGCTGGTGATGGCCCTCGAAGAAGAATTCGAGTGCGAGATCCCCGACGAAGAGGCCGAGAAGATCACCACGGTCCAGCAGGCGGTCGATTACGTTCTCGCCCACAAGAAGTAATCCATTCTCAGGTTTCAGCGGACGAGGCCGGCCTCTTGGCCGGCCTTGCCGCATTTGCTCCGGAGTTAACCTTGGCGCGTCGTAGAGTCGTCGTTACCGGTCTGGGCATCGTCAGCCCGGTTGGAAATACCGTTGAAGAGGCTTGGCAGAACCTGCTCGCCGGCCGTTCCGGCATCGGGCTGATCAGCCGTTTCGATGCTTCCACCTTCCCGGCCCGCATTGCCGGCGAGGTCAAGAATTTCGATATCGGTACCTATCTCCCGGCCAAGGATGCCCGGCGCATGGGTACCTTCATCCATTACGGCATGGCCGCCGGCATCCAGGCCGTCCGCGACGCCGGGCTCGACATCGAGCAGGCAGACGCCGAGCGCATCGGCGTCGCCATCGGTTCCGGCATCGGCGGACTGCCGTTGATCGAAGAAACCAAGGACGAGTACAACGCCGCCGGCGTACGCAAGATTTCGCCCTTCTTCGTGCCGGGCTCCATCATCAACATGATTTCCGGCAACCTGTCGATCATGTTCGGCTTCAAGGGGCCCAACATTGCCCTGGTGACGGCCTGCACGACGGGCACCCACTGTATCGGCGATGCCGCCCGCCTGATCGAATACGGCGACGCCGACGTGATGATCGCCGGTGGCGCCGAATCCACGGTTTCCCCGCTGGGGGTCGGCGGCTTTTGCGCCGCCCGGGCCCTGTCGACCCGCAACGACGATCCCGCCACCGCCAGCCGCCCGTGGGACAAGGACCGCGACGGGTTCGTCCTGGGCGAGGGGGCAGGCGTCCTGGTGCTGGAAGAGTACGAGCACGCCAAGGCACGCGGCGCCAAGATCTATGCCGAGCTGGCCGGATACGGCATGAGCGGCGACGCTTACCACATGACCGCCCCGGACACCGACGGGCCCAAGCGCTGCATGCTGGCGGCCATGAAGAACGCCGGCGTGAACCCGTCCGACGTCCATTATCTCAACGCCCACGGCACCTCCACGCCCCTGGGCGACAAGAACGAGACGGATGCCATCAAGCTGGCCTTCGGCGACGCTGCCTACAAACTGGTGGTCAATTCCACCAAGTCCATGACCGGCCACCTGCTGGGCGGGGCGGGCGGCATCGAATCCCTGTTCACGGTGCTGGCCATCCACCACCAGGTGTCGCCGCCGACCATCAACATCTTCAACCAGGACCCGGAGTGCGACCTGGACTACTGCGCCAACACGGCGCGGGAGATGAAGATCGAGGTAGCCCTCAAGAACAACTTCGGCTTCGGCGGAACCAACGGCTCCCTGGTCTTCAAGCGCGTCTGATCCGGCCGGGCGGAGCAACGAACGGTGCAGTTTCCGATCACCATCGGACTGCGCCGTTCGCGTTTTCTGAGATGGGCGCTACTGGTGCTCCACGGCGCCGCTGGCGCCGGGCTGCTGCTTCCGGCGTGGCCGCCCGTCGCTACCGTCGGACTGCTGCTCCTGCTGGGCGTAAGTGGCGCCGTGGCCTGGCGGAGTACGCGCATAGCTGCTCAGGCCCTGCGCCTCAGGGAGGATGGCAGCCTCGAGTACCAGCCGCCGGCCGGAGGGGAGTTCCTGCCGGCCAGCCTGGAGGGGCCGGCCTCGGTTCATCCCCTGTTGACGGTATTCCGACTGCGGATCGAGCACGGCACCTTTCCGGTGGTGGTGTTACCGGATGTCGCCAGCCCCGAGGACTTTCGGCGCTTGCGGGTCTGGCTGCGCTGGCTGGCCGATTTCAGCGGGCAGGACGCTGCCGTCTGAGGGTTGTACTGCGTGCTTCGGGCAGGGTGCCGGGGTAATCCCTGGAGAAGTGCAGGCCGCGGCTCTCCTTGCGGCGCATGGCGCAGCGCACGATGAGGTCGGCGGTGGCCACCAGGTTGCGCAGTTCGATTAGGTCGTGGCTGACGCGGAAATTGGCGTAGAACTCGTCGATTTCCCGCATCAGCAGGCGAATGCGGTGCTGGGCCCGTTTCAGGCGCTTGTTGGTGCGCACGATACCCACGTAGTCCCACATGAAGCGGCGCAGCTCGTCCCAGTTGTGGGAAATGACCACTTCTTCGTCGGCGTCGGTCACCCGGCTTTCGTCCCATTGCGGCAGCCGGGGGAGGGCCGGGGGCCTGGCAGCCAGCATGTCGGCGACCGCCGCCTCGGAAAATACCAGGCACTCCAGCAGGGAGTTGGAGGCCAGTCGGTTGGCGCCGTGCAGACCTGTGCACGATGCTTCGCCAGCCACGTAGAGGCCGGGGATGTCGGTGCGGCCGCGGAGATCGCTGACGATGCCGCCGCAGGTGTAATGGGCCGCCGGCACCACGGGGATGGGCTCCTGGGTGATGTCGATGCCCAGCTCCAGGCAGCGGGCGTGGATGTTGGGGAAATGGCCGCGGATGAATTCCTCGCCCTTGTGGGAAATGTCGAGGAAAACGCAGTCGAGGCCGCGCTTCTTCATTTCGAAGTCGATGGCCCGGGCGACCACGTCCCGGGGTGCCAGTTCGGCGCGCTCGTCATGGTCGGGCATGAAGCGCGTTCCGTCCGGCAGCTTGAGCAGCCCGCCTTCACCCCGCACTGCCTCGGAAATGAGGAAGGACTTGGCCTGGGGATGGTAGAGGCAGGTGGGGTGGAACTGGATGAACTCCATGTTCGCCACCCGGCAGCCGGCCCGCCAGGCCATGGCGATGCCGTCGCCGGTGGAAGTGTCGGGGTTGGTGGTGTAGAGATAGACCTTGCCGGCGCCGCCGGTGGCGATCATCGTATGGGGCGCGCCGATGGTCAGCACCCTGCCCTGGTGGCGGTCGAGGACGTAGGCACCATAGCAGCGGTTCTCCGGCAGCCCCAGCTTGGCGCCGGTAATGAGGTCGATGGCGATGTGGTCTTCGAGGACCGTGATATTGGGATGGGCGCGGACCTTGCGGGTAAGGGTTTCCTGGACGGCGAGCCCGGTGGCGTCGGCGACATGGATGACCCGGCGGGCGCTGTGGCCGCCTTCGCGGGTAAGGTGGTAGCCGGAAGCGTCCTGGGTGAAGGGTACGCCCTGGTCGATCAGCCATTCGATGGCCCGGCGGCCGTTTTCCACCACGAAGCGGGTGGCCCTTTCGTCGTTGAGCCAGGCGCCGGCAACAAACGTGTCGCGGATATGGGCCTCGATGGAGTCCTGGCTGTCGAGGACGGCGGCGATGCCGCCCTGGGCCCAGCCGGAGGCGCTGTCCTCGAGGCTGCGCTTGCTGACCATGGCGACCTTGCAGCGGTCTGCCAGGCGCAGGGCGGCAGACTGGCCGGCGAGGCCGCTGCCGATAATCAGGACGTCGTATGTTTTCACGCTGTTCTACGGGTACCGTTGGTTTTTGGGCGAATATAGCATGCGAGGGGCGGCGGGGGTCGTTACACTCGGTCACAAAGAAGGGGGCGACAGCGCTTCCCAGCGGGGAGGGGTGCGTTATACTCCCGCCGAAGAATTCACAAATAACAACCCCCAGGGAACGCAGCGGACCATGAGCGAGCGCGAAGTAGACCAGGCCTTGGACGAGAGGGCGCAAGGTGGCGACCAACACGCCTTCGACCAGTAGGTGAGCAAGTACCAGCGCAAGCTGGGCCGCCTGCTGTCGCGTTTCATCCGTGATCCGGCCGAGGTCGAGGATGTCACCCAGGAAGCCTTCATCAAGGCATATCGGGCACTGCCGGCCTTCCGTGGCGATAGCGCCTTCTATACCTGGCTTTATCGCATCGGCATCAACACTGCCAAGAATTACTTGGTTTCCCAGGGTCGCCGGGCCCCGACCACCACCGAATTCGACAGCGAAGAGGCAGAAACTTTCGAGGACGGCGACCAACTAAGGGATATCAACACCCCCGAGAGCCTGCTGCTCTCGAAGCAGATCGGCGAAACCGTCAACGCCGCCATGGATGCCCTGCCCGAAGAGCTACGCACGGCCATCGTGCTGCGCGAGATCGAGGGGCTCTCCTACGAGGAAATCGCCAAGGTCATGAATTGCCCCATCGGCACGGTCCGTTCCCGCATATTCCGGGCGCGTGAGGCCGTTGCCTCCAAGTTGCGGCCGCTTCTGGACACAGCGCCGGATCGGCGCTGGTGAGGCCGCCATGCTGGAAACGACCATTCGGGCCGTGGTTCGGGCTGTCGATGGCGACGAAGCCATCGTCGAGGTGGCGCAAGGGGGGTGCGGGCGCTGCCACGAAAAGGGTGGTTGCGGCGGGCAGAGCCTGACCCAGATGATGTGTTCCGGCCCCCGGACCTACCGGGTGGCGAACGCCGGAGCCCAGGTGGGCGATACGGTGACCGTGGCGGTGCCGCAGGGCGCCGTGACGCGCAGCGCCAACCTGGCCTATGTGCTGCCGTTGTGCGGACTGATCCTGGGTGCGTTGGCGGGCATGTCCTGGGGTGGGGATCCCGGGGCCATCGGGGGTGGGGGAGTCGGATTGCTGGCCGCCTGGGCGATCGCCCGTTGGCGAGCCCGGGCCGGGACTGGAAAAGATGCGTTCCGTCCCTATCTCATCAACCGTCCTTAGCCATCCTGGAGGTCTTGCATCCATGAAACGTCTATTGGCCGTTTTCTGCCTGCTTTTCTACGCCGCCTTCACCTATGCCGATGTGCGGCCCCTGCCGGATTTTTCCGAGCTGGCGGAGAAACAAGGGGCGGCGGTGGTTAACATCAGCACCACGCAGGTGATCCGGGGTCGCAGCACTCCCCAGCTGCCTTTCGACGAAGACGATCCCATGTTCGAGTTCTTCAAGCGCTTCATCCCCCGTCAGCCGGGAGGCGGGGCGCCGCGGGAATTCGAGAGCAAGTCCCTGGGTTCCGGCTTTGTTATCAGCGCCGACGGCTACATCCTGACCAACGCCCACGTGGTCGATGCGGCCGACGAGATTACCGTGCGCCTGACCGACAAGCGGGAATTCAAGGCCAAGGTCATCGGCGCCGACAAGCGGACCGACGTGGCCCTCATCAAGATCGAGGCCAGCGGGCTGCCCGTCGTCAGGCTAGGCGACCCGGCGCAGGCCAAGGTCGGGGAATGGGTGGTGGCCATCGGCTCGCCCTTCGGTTTCGACAACTCGGTCACGGCGGGCATCATTTCCGCCAAGGGGCGGTCCCTGCCCCAGGAAAACTTCGTTCCCTTCATCCAGACCGACGTGGCCATCAACCCCGGCAATTCCGGCGGCCCGCTGTTCAATATGCGGGGCGAGGTGATTGGCATCAATTCCCAGATCTACAGCCGCAGTGGCGGTTACATGGGGCTCTCCTTCGCCATTCCCATCGACGTCGCCATGGAGGTGCAAAACCAGTTGCGCGCCCATGGCAAGGTCAGCCGCGGCCGGTTGGGCGTGGTCATCCAGGAAGTGAGCAAGGAACTGGCCGATTCCCTGGGGCTGGCCAAGCCCATGGGCGCCATCGTCAATGCCGTGGAGAAGGGCAGTCCGGCGGAGAAAGCCGGCCTCGAGGCCGGCGACGTCATCCTCAAGTTCGACGGCAAGGCAATCAATGCTTCCGCGGATTTGCCGCGGCTCGTGGGTAATACCAAGCCGGGAACCCGCTCGGTCGTCCAGGTGTGGCGCAAGGGGGCCACCCGCGACATCGCCATCACCGTCGGCGAGGTTCAGGAGGAAAAGGTCGCTGCCGGTCGGGCAGGACGGGGTGCAAAGCCCTCTGAGCAGGCGGCGAATCGCCTGGGACTGGTGGTCAGCGAACTTTCCGCCGAACAGAAACAGCAGCTCAAGCTTAACAACGGCCTGCTCATCGAGGACGTCCGCGGCGGCACCTCCCGGGCCGATCTGCGTCCCGGCGACATCATCCTGGCGGTCATCAGCAAGGGCGCCACCACCGAGATCAAGACGGTGGAGCAGTTCAACAAGCTGCTGGCGCAGTTCGACAAGAACGCCAATGTCACGCTGCTCGTTCGCCGGGGCGAGATGCAGACCTTCATTACCATCAAGGGGCTGAATGGCAATTGAACTGACCCTGGTCAGCCGCAGCTACTGCCACCTCTGTCATGACATGGAGGTGGCGGTGGCGCCCCTGGCCGCCGAGTTTGATGCCGCCGTCGAGGTGGTGGACGTGGATGCCGACCCGGCGCTGGAAGCACGTTACGACGAACTGGTCCCAGTCCTTCTGCATGGCGAAACGGTGCTTTGCCACTACTTCCTGGACGAGCCCAAAGTCCGTGAATATTTGGCCGGAATCCGCTAGAATCCAGGGTCTTTCGAACCGGGAAGGGCGCCGCGACAGCGCCCTTTTTTACTAGCAGCATGGACCATATCCGCAATTTCTCCATCATCGCCCATATCGACCATGGCAAATCGACGCTGGCCGACCGCATCATCCATCTCTGCGGCGGGCTGTCCGACCGGGAGATGGAGGAACAGGTGCTCGATTCCATGGACATCGAGCGCGAGCGGGGCATCACCATCAAGGCCCAGACGGCGGCCCTCGAATACAAAGCCCGGGACGGCAAGGTCTATAACCTGAACCTGATCGATACCCCGGGGCACGTGGATTTCTCCTATGAGGTTTCCCGCTCCCTTTCCGCCTGCGAAGGGGCGCTGCTGGTGGTGGATGCCTCCCAGGGCGTCGAGGCTCAGACCGTGGCCAACTGCTACACGGCCATCGAACTGGGGGTCGAGGTGCTGCCGGTGCTCAACAAGATCGACCTGCCCTCCGCCGACCCGGACAATGCCCGCAGCGAGATCGAGGACGTCATCGGCATTGACGCTTCCGAGGCCGTGCTGGCCTCCGCCAAGACCGGCCTGGGCGTGGAGGACATCCTGGAGGCGGTGATCGCCAAGGTGCCGCCACCCAAGGGCGACGTGGGTGCGCCGCTCAAGGCGCTCATCATCGACTCCTGGTTTGACAATTACGTGGGCGTGGTCATGCTGGTCCGGGTGGTGGATGGCGAAATCCGCCCCAAGGACAAGCTCCATTTCATGGCCACCGGCGCCAACCAGTTGTGCGAGCAGGTGGGCGTATTCACGCCCAAGTCCCTGCAGCGCGAGGTGCTGCGGGCCGGCGAGGTGGGCTTCGTCATCGCCGGCATCAAGGAACTGAAGGCGGCCAAGGTGGGCGATACCATCACCCACAGCGAGCGCAAGGCGGCCGCGCCCTTGCCGGGCTTCAAGGAGATCAAGCCCCAGGTCTTCGCCGGGCTTTATCCGGTGGAAGCCAACCAGTACGACTCCCTGCGGGAATCCCTGGAAAAACTGAAGCTCAACGACGCTTCGCTGCAGTATGAACCGGAGGTCTCCCAGGCCCTGGGCTTCGGCTTCCGCTGCGGCTTCCTCGGCCTCTTGCACATGGAGATCGTCCAGGAGCGCCTGGAGCGGGAGTTCGACCAGGATCTGATCACTACCGCGCCCACCGTCGTCTATGAAGTGGTGCAGCGGGACGGCACCCTGATCCAGGTGGAGAACCCCTCCAAGCTGCCCGAGATCGGCAAGGTCGACGAGATCCGCGAGCCGATCATCACGGCCACTATCTTCGTGCCCCAGGACTACCTCGGGGCCGTCATCACGCTGTGCAACCAGAAGCGTGGCAATCAGGTGGACATGCACTACCACGGCCGCCAGGTGAAGCTGGTCTATGAAATGCCGATGGCCGAGGTGGTGATGGATTTCTTCGACAAGCTGAAATCCTGCTCCCGGGGCTATGCCTCCCTCGACTACGATTTCAAGGAATACCGGGCGGCGGACGTGGTCAAGCTCGACGTGCTGATCAACGGCGACCGGGTGGATGCCCTCTCCCTCATCGTGCACCGGGCCAATTCCCAGTACCGGGGCCGCGAGCTTGCTTCCAAGATGCGCGAGCTGATCCCGCGCCAGATGTACGACGTGGCCATCCAGGCCGCCATCGGCTCCCACATCATCGCCCGGGAAAACGTCAAGGCCCTGCGCAAGGACGTGCTGGCCAAGTGCTACGGCGGCGACATCACCC
>DAINDE010000020.1:0-67447 GCA_036732025.1 Rhodocyclaceae bacterium | reverse complement strand
ATCATGAACTTCGAGAAGATCGAGCGCGCCGGCCATGTGCTGTACATGTGCCTGGACTCCCTGCCCGATCCGTCGGTCGCCTCGGCGATCGGCGCCCTGGCACTGGCCGACCAAGCGGCGCGCGCCGGCATGCGCTACAACCTGGGCGGCTACCGGCGCATTGCGCTCTTCGTCGACGAAGTCTCGAACGTCATCAACCAGCCGCTGATCGAGATCCTCAACAAGGGTGCCGAGGGCGGCATCTTCACCACTTGCGCGATGCAGACCCTGGCTGACCTGGCTAAGCGGCTGGGGAGCGAGGACGCGGCGCGCATGGCGCTGGGCAACCTCAACAACCTGATCGCCCTACGCACAAAGGACCGGCCGACCCAGGACTTCGTGGTCGAGACCTTCGGCAAGACGGCGATCCACACGGTACGGGTGGGCCTCAGCCACGGGTCGGATGCCCACCTCGGCGACTTCTCGTCGAGCTATTCCACCCAACTCACCGAGAGCTTCGAGGAGATGGTGCCGGCCGAGGTGCTCGGCAAGCTGCCCAACCTCCAGTACTTCGCCTCGGTGTCGGGCGGGCGGATCATCAAGGGGCGGTTTCCGATCCTCGATCCTGATGTGAAGCCGAGCCGAGCGCCGAGGAAAGCGCCATGATCCGCGCAGTCGCCGTGGTATCGCTGCTCATCCTGCTGGTCCTGGTGCTGTACGTGCCGTCGGCCCATCCCCCGGAGCGCTTCCTCGCGCAGTTACGCGCCGAGCATGAGGCGGCCACCGCCTACTGGGGCGTCGAACCCTCCACCCGCATGCTGGATCGGGCGATGCGCATGCAAGATTCGACGGCCCAGGTCACGCCGATTCCTGCCGTCAAGGATGCGCCTTCGCCAGCGGGCGTAAACGGCGCGGTGTCCCGGGAGATGTCCTCGGTCAACCAGCGCCTCTTCAACAACGCCTACTTCCGTGCCGTCGACGCACTGCTCCTGCTCGCCAGCTATCGGCTCTCCACCTTGCTCGAATGGCTGCCCTGGCTGGCGGTATTCGTCTTGGCCGCTGTCGTCGACGGCGGATTGGCGCGGCTCATCAAGGCCAAGGAATTCCTGCAACACGATCCGGAGATGTTCGCGCTGTACGCCAGCCTGGGAATCGTGATCATCTGCGCAACGGTCATCGGCTTCGTGCTGCCGGTGATGCTGCCTCCACTGCTGCTGCCGTGCGTGCCGCTGGTGGTCGGGGTGCTAGCGGGGCGAGCGTTGGGGTGTTTTCACCGACGTGGATGAGGCATCACCCTGCGAAGAAATCGGTGCAATTCGCCGACAGACAGGTGCACTTTGATTTCCAGTGACATGGCTACGTCGCTGAATGTCAGCATCTCAGCACAAACGAGACCGTCGGGCGATCAGTATCGGTGATAGAGCCTCGGCCAAGAACAAATCTTAACTGAAGCAGCCCTTAGTCCTGCTGGCTCTTATCCGCCCAGTCTTTTTCCGCTTCCTCTACGAGACGGAGAATGAGCTTCAGGTCAAATAAGGGAATGCCGTATGTGAAGCTGTCTGTCACATTCGCATTGCAGACGTCGGGTTCAAGATGAAGATGGGTCGGACCATAAGTTAGCTTTGAGTTGTGATGATCTGCGGTGTCTACCCGCTTCAACTGCACGTCATTTGGATCAAACAGCATATAGCCGTAGTTCTGAAGCGATTTGAGACGAAGGCGCATATAGAAGCCAGACGCGAAATTGATTTCAACGTTGTATTGATCCTTGTTAGCGTCGTAAATTGGGTCGCCAATTCGCGCACCTGTTTTTTCGCGTGCCACATCCATCATTATTTGAATGATCGGACCGGTTAGTACTTGCTCCTTGACCTCAAGATTGAATGGCAATTCGACACCCAAGAACGTGAGGACGAATTCCAGTACCGACCTCTGGTTTCGTGCCAGGGCGTGATGTTTTTCGCAAAGGTGCACGCTGATCATCACTGCTGCCTCAGCGGAGCCAAAAGTCGTCGCGGAAAATCCGAAGACCTTCTCCCCACAGAATAGGCAGTGCCCCTCTGGTGAGGAGAGTACGTAGACATTCTGGACGACAGTGTTGCGCTGTCGCCCTGCGGCTACCTTGTCGATTGCTGCCATTTGTTGTTGATACGTGGCGACCCATTCGCGAACTTCGCTTTCATGCTCGGGTCGTCGAATGCTCCAAGCTAGCTGTTTGACTGGGCAGGCGTGCGCACGTGCCTTGCCCGCCATCTCATCGAAGGGGACGGCACCCTGTTCATTACATGAGTAGAAGTATGCTCGCCGCAAGGGTGGATAACCCGGCCTATGGTCGAAGACGGCAATCAGACGCCGTAGCTCTGGGACAGCGACAACAAAGCGCGCAGCCTCAGCAAGCGATAACCAGAGTGCAGCATCCGCCGTGGATATGGTTAGCACTTCCGGCCACGATGTAGAAGGCTCGTAGTGCGTATAGGCTGTGACGCTGACCAGATCATCAATTTGATCAGCAGGAAGGCTTCGAACTTCTGGCCGTTGCAGGAAGTAATCAATATTGCTTATAGGAAGGCTGGCGCCAGACATCTACGATCTCCTTGTGAAGCGTTAGGGCCACGTACGGGCGAGGAAGCCAATGGCCAACTGGCCGAGGTGCCGTCGCCTAGCACGCGTTGTCAAACGTCCTGTCTGCGAGGGAAAGCTGACAACCAAAGCCCATTTATCATGCATTACGACCGTTTCTAGCGGCCTATCGACCCATTCCGTGATAGCGAAATCCCCCTCACAAGCCCCCCATTCCCGCGAGACACCGCAATCTCAACCGCCTATCCTCCAGTCATGTGCTCGCAAGAGCAATACGCCGCCACTGAATCGAGGAAAGCTGCATGTTCACCGCCACACCAGCGACGCGTCAACGTCACCGCGCTCCTCCCTCAGAGGAGAGTAAAGCTCACGATGTCATCGAGACACGCCTGTGGGTTGAGGAGCACGACTGGCTCTACGGCCTGCTGCGGAGCAAAGACAACGTCTCGCCGACCTTTCGCTTCCCCGATCTCATCAGCGCCAGTGTCTCGCTGGTCTTCACGTATCAGGATGCCCCCTGTCGCATCTTCGGGTTTCTCGGGACTGAGTTGGTTCTCCGCCCGCCCGATACACCGCGCCGTCGCGAATCGATGTGGCGGCAGCAGTACCAGTTGCTGCTGGGCCTTCAACGTTCGCCCGCCAACCGGCACCCCAACCCCAAATTCCAACTCGACCAGTTGACCACGGCCTGCGTCGCCCTGTGCCGGGCAGCGGACGCTTCAGGTGTCGCAATCCTGCGGCAGGCCCGCCGCAACATGGCCGAACGTTCCCATCCCGGGCGGGATGCGCCGCCCGGCTGAGGCTTGCGGCGCCTCAACTGGTGTCCCGACTGGCATCCACCCGCTCCTGACCCGCTCGCTCACCGTCACCCTGCCCGGCTAGAAGCCGGACCTACCCGAACCCGATCCTGACCGTCCGCACACCGCCGACGGCCCAGATCTCGCTGCCCGCCCCTCGGCGGGTCGTTCCGGTTTCGTTGGAGAGGTGACTCATGCGTCTGCCGCTGTACTTTGCTGGTCTGACCGCCTTGGCCGTCCTGACGACCGTGCCCGCTCAGGCACAGGCCTGCTGGGAGGAAGCTGCCCAACGTTATGGCATCTCGGCCGACCTGCTCTATGCCGTTGCCCGGGTCGAGTCGAACCTGAACCCCCAGGCCGTCAACCGCTCGCACCTCCAGCGCTCCGGGTCCTACGACATCGGCCTCATGCAGATCAACAGCGGCCACCTGCAGACCCTGTCCCGTCACGGCATCCGGGAAACCGATCTATTTGATCCCTGCACCAACATCCGGGTCGGCGCATGGCTGCTGGCCGACAGCTTTTCTCGGCGGGGGGCGACGTGGGATGCCGTCGGCGCCTACAACGCGGCCTGCTCGCAACTCAAGGGCAAGGACTGCATCGAGGCCCGCGCCCAATACGCCTGGCGGGTGTACCGCCAGTTACCTGCACAACGCAGCGCGCAGTTGGGCAAACACTTGGTATCGACGGCGACAACGATTCCCGCCCTGATGTCGGTGAGGGTCTCACCATGACAGCCCGCTTCCTGCACCGCGTCGCTGAGCTCGGTTTCATCGCCTGCTGCATCGCCCTCGCATCGTCGTGCAGCCTGTTCCGCACATCGGTGCCGGCCGAGACCAAATTGGGGACGCACGCGGCGACGCCTGCGCAGTTGGCCCAGCTCGACTTCGGCCGCCGGGCCAGTTTCGCGAAGTGCGTGCCCCCGGCATGCCCCACCCGCACACCCAAGACACTCGCGCCGGACACACCCAGCCAGCCGATCGCGCGCGAAGCCGCAGTCACCCCGGCCGAATCCGTCGCCCCCGCACCTTTGGCGCAAGACCCTGCAACGGAGGCGGAAAGCTCGCGCACGGTCATCGTGCAGTTCGGCCTGGGCAGCGCCAAGCTGAGCGCCGCCGCGCGTTCCCAACTGAACCGGGCCATGGGCGACCATCTCCACGTGCGCCGCATCAAGATCGTCGGCCGCACCGACAGTACCGGGCCGTTAGCTTTCAATGAATCGCTGGCCCTCGCCCGTGCCCTCGCGGTTCGCGACCACCTCCGCAAGACCCATCCGACGCTGGCCGCCACGCTGACGCTGCAGACGCGAGGGGCGTGCTGCTTCATCGCCTCGAACGACACCTTGGCCGGCCGCACGCAGAACCGCCGGGCCGAGGTGATTTTTCAGATGAGTGGCGAGGAGCTGCCATGACGCCTCACCGGTCGCCCGCTCACATACCAGTCATTCACCCGTCGAGCGCTCGCGCTCCCACCCGCAGGCGCGTCCGTACGCCCACCCGCCTTCCTACCCCTATCCCATTTTCAACGCTCCACCCATGCCCGGAGGTTTTCATGAACACTGCTGTGCTTGTTTCTTCCCCCCGCGTCGCCACCCGCAAGCCGATCACCGTCGCGATGCTGCTGGCGATGATCGTCGTCGGCCTCGGCACCGCCTTTCCCGGCTACGCCCTGGATCTGGTCGCCTTCACCGGCATCACCGGACCGCTCACCTCGGCCCTGACCCAGATCGCCGCGCTCGGACCGGGAATCAAGGCTCTGGTCGGATTCGTCGGTTTCGTAGTCGCGCTCATCTCGCTCTCCGCGCTACGCAACTTCGGCCCAGTCCTGTTTTACGTCGGCCTCGCCATCTTCGCCGCCGTGGGTCTCGTGATCGCCGGCGCGATCATGGGCGCGGTGGTCTGACGCTCGCATCGACACCCAGGAGACCGACATGCAAGCGGACACCTATATCCCACGGCGTCTCGATGACCAATGGAAGATCGGCTTCTGGGATGTCGATGTCGCCGCGCCGATCCTGTTCATGTTTTTCGTCGGCTATCTATCCAGCAGCAGACTGTCCTTCGGCGTCTGCGTGGCGGTTGGCATCTTCGTCTCGCGCTGGATGTCGCGCCTCAAGGCGGACAAGCACCCGGCCTTAGCTATCCACTGGCTGTACTGGCACCTGCCCGCCAGTCCGATGACCGCGATGCGCGCCACGCCGCCGTCGCACATCCACCGCATGGTCGGCTGAGCCGGGAGAAAGCCCATGGACTTCGAACGGCTCAACGGCGACATCAAGGAAATGCGGCGCCGCAATCGCGGGCTGGGCCTGGCGGTCGGCGTGCTCGCTGCCGGCCAGATCCTCGCCCTGGTGGTGATCCTCAACCTGTTGGGGACGGTGCGCACCGTGGTCGTGCCGCCCTCGCTCAACAAGACCTTCTGGGTCACCCGCGACCAGGCCAGCAACGAATACCTCGAGCAGATGGGGAGCTTCATCGCCTGGCTGGTGCTCGACGTGACGCCGGCCTCGATCGACTGGAAGAAGGACATCCTGCTCGGCTACGTCGAACCCGATCAGTACGGCCCGCTCAAGACGCGGCAGGAAGTGGAGGCCGAACGCTTGAAGCGCATCAACGCCGCCACCGTATTCGCGCCCCAGCAACTCGTCCCCAGCGAAGAAGGCCAGAGCATCGTCATCCGCGGGCGCCTGCGCACCCTGGTCAACGGCTTCGAGACCGCCAACGACCTCAAGGCCTACCGGGTCGAGTTCAGCTACGCCGGTGCGCGCATGCATTTGAAGAGTTTCAAGGAGGTGCCCAATGCCGGCAACTGAACCAACCCAAGTCCGATCCTCGCATCGGTTCGTCCTGGTGCCTCGGCACGGATGGGCGATGAGTGCTGCAATCGCCGCCACGGCCGCCACCGCCACCTTGACGGCCCTGCCCGCCCAAGCGCTGCAGATCGTCGAGGCCAGCGACGGCGTGTCGGTCGAAGCCATCGTGTCGATCAAGGAGCCGACCCGCATCCGCATCGACGGGGCGCCGATCACTGACGTGTTCGGCAACATCCATTCGAGTCATTGCGGCGCGGCGACGGCCCTTCCTGCCACGCAGGGCATGAGCAGCACAGCGCCCGGCGGCGGTGTCAGTTCGGCGATCAATCCGGCCGGCGAGGTCGTGCTGGAGTGCGACCGCGAGAAGGGCGAAATCTACGTTCGCCCGGTCGGCGATTCCGTGAAACCGATCAACCTCTTCGTCTCCTCGGCGAGCACCACCTACACGCTGCTGCTGCGCCGCGCCGACACGCCCGCCGACACCATCGTCATCCGCGACAGGACGCCCCGGGCGTTGAAGGCAGCCACCGTGGCCCAGGCCGGAGCCGGATCGTCACCCAACCCGGTCCGCGCCATGAAAGCGCTGCTGGTGGCGATGGCTTCGGACCGGGTGCCGCCCGACGTCCGGGTCGACGAGACTCAGCGCTCGGTCCCCCTGTGGATCGAAGCGCGCTTCTCGCTGGTACGCCAGTATGAAGGGCGCGGCCTGATCGGCGAGAAGTATCTGCTGCAGAACGTCAGCAATGCCCCCATGGTGCTGGCCGAACCGGAGTTCGATCGCGAGGCCGGCGGCGTCGCCGGTGTCAGCATCGAGCAGCACAACCTACGCCCCGGCGAGAGCACCAGCGTCTACGTGATCCGCCGAGGAGAGGCGCCATGACCACGCCGCAGCCCTCCTTCCAGGCCCTGCGCGGCTGGCCGCAGCGTCTGTCGCAGCACGTACTGCAGCACCTCTCCCCCCGGCAACGCCAATACGCCATGCTCAGCGCTTTGTTGGCCGGCGGAGTCGGGCTGCTCTGGCTGATCTTCGCCTTTACCGGCAACCCGCCGAAGACCGGCGCCGCCCAAGCGTCCGCCGGGCAACCGAGTGCAGTCACCAACATCGACGTCATGCCACCCGGCGGCCAGGTCAATCCGGTGGATCAATGGGTCGGCACGGCCGGACGCAAGCTCGCCCAGTACGAGAACGAACGCGAAGAGCAAGGGCGGCTCAACAAGAATGCCCAAGCCTTCGAAGCGAAGACCATGCAGCGCTTCGCGGACCTGGAACAGCGGCTGACCTCGGCACAGCAAGCGGCCGCCACCCCGGCGGCGCCCACCCCCGTCGCGGCTACGCCGAACACCTTGCCGCCGGCGGCGAGCCTGCCCCCCGCCCCGCCGCCTTCCAAGGGTTCGCCCGCCGCCGCGATGCCAAGCGGCACCCCAGGCGACGCCTTGCTACCGACACCGCTGGCGGCGCCGCAGCCCGCGATCACGCGCATCACCGTCGCGGACCGATCCCGCACCGGCACTGGCGCTCCGATCGCGAACACCGGTGTCAATTCGGACCCGGCCTCGGGTGGCACGTCGCAAGCACTTGCCCGGACCGTCTCCACCTTCCTGCCGGTGAGTTTTACCCGCGGCACGCTGCTGGGCGGGCTGGATGCGCCGACCGGCGGCCAGTCCCAGTCCAATCCCCACCCAGTCCTGATCCGCCTTTCGGACAACTCGGTCCTGCCCAACCGCTTTCGCGCCGAATACCGCGAGTGCTTCGTGATCGCAGCCGGCTACGGCGACATCAGCTCCGAGCGCGCCTACCTGCGCACCGAGAGCCTGTCCTGCGTGCGCGCCGACGGCGTGACGCTGGAAGTGAAGATCCAGGGCAGCGTCTATGGCGAGGACGGCAAGGTCGGCATGCGCGGACGCCTGGTCACCAAGCAGGGCCAGATGCTCGCCAATGCGCTGCTGGCCGGCGTGGTCAGCGGCATCGGCCAGGGCCTGGCCACCTCGTCGACGGAATACAGCACCTCGGCGCTGGGCACGGTCGCCAGCGCCACGGGGGCCGAAGCCTACCGCGCCGGTCTCGGCAGCGGCGTCGGCAAGGCCCTGGACCGGCTGGCCCAGTACTACATCAAGCTCGCCGAGAACACCTTCCCGGTCATCGAGGTCGATGCCGGCCGCGAAGTCGACGTGGTGATCACCAAGGGCGTGCGCATCGACGTCCCCATGGCGGCGGGCGACCCGTCTTCCGCGCGCCTCGCCCACTCCCCGAACTCCCCCGAAACCCGCTATCTGGAGACCTCCGACGATGGCAACTACTGAATCAGTGTGCCGGCCCCGGCGCGTGCTCGTCGCGGCCCTGAGCGCGACACTCCTCGGACCATTCGCCGGCGCCGACGCCGCCACGCCCGACGAGAAGCGCCTGCTGGCGGCCTTGCAGAAAGCCCATCCGGGCACGCACTTCACCGAGCTCACCCGCTCGCCCATCGGCGGCCTCTATGAAGTGTGGATGAACGGCAACGTGGCCTACGTCTCGGCCAGCAACCCGCGCTACTTCCTCTTCGGCCGCCTGTTCGATACCGAGACCCTGCGCGACATCACCGGCCCGAAACTGACGCAGGCCAACGGCGTGAATGGCGCCCGCGGATCGGCCCCGGAAAGCGTGCGCACGGCAGCGGCCCCCATCGCCTTCGATCAACTGCCGCTCAGTGATGCGATCAAGACGGTCCGCGGCAATGGCCAGCGCAAGGTGGCCGTCTTCAGCGATCCCAACTGCCCCTATTGCAAGCAACTGGAGCCCGAACTGGCCGGCCTCGACAACGTCACCCTCTACACCTTCCTCGTCCCGTTCCAAGGCGACGCCAAGCCCATCGCCATCTGGTGCGCGGGCGATCGCGCAGCAGCCTGGCAGCGCCTGATGCTCCACGGCGACGACAGCGCGCTCAAGATCGATGCCGCCTGCGACCACCCGATCGCCCGCAACCTCGGACTGGCCCACCAACTCGGCATCCAAGGCACGCCCACCCTGATCTGGGAGGACGGCAGCCGCACCGAGGGCTTCGTGGGACGTGCGGTGCTGGAAGCACGCCTCGCGCAGGTCTCTTCACCAACGACGCCGCAAGCCACCGCGGAGCAGCAGCCATGAAGACGCTCGTGCTGCGCATCGGCGCCCTCTGCCTGCTGCTCCCCTTGGGCGCCTGCATGAACATGTCCGGATTGGGCGGCGACTCGAAGTACGCCTGCAAGGCCCCGGAGGGTGTCGCCTGCGACTCGGTGTCGGGTACCTACGCCAACGCCGTCCACAACAACCTGCCCGGCCAACGGGCCAAACGGTCGGCCGCCCCACGAAAAGAAGCCTCCGAAGCGAATCCTCCCGAATCAGCCCTGCCCGCCCCCTCGTCCGGCGCTGCCAGCATTTCCGACCCGACCGTTACGCCCAGCCCCTTGCGCTCCCAGGCCCGCCTGCTGCGCTTGTGGATCAAGCCCTGGGAAGACGCCGACGGCGATCTCTACGACCAGGGCTACGTCTATGTCCAGGTGGACAACGGCCAGTGGCTGATCGACCACGTCCAGCGCCAGATCCGCGACGCCTATGCGCCACTAAAGGCGCCACCCAAGTCAGCAACGGAAACCCCGGCCGGGCCGAACGCCGGCACCAACGCGCAGGCCGCGCCGATGTTGCCGCAACGGCCCCCGTTCGCCGGGCCCAATGCCAACCGTCCGCAGTGAGGTCGCCATGAACGCCCCCCACAGCAATCCCCCGATCGGCCCCCATCGCGACGGCCGGCAGCCACAGCGCTTTCCCTTCGCCCAGCCGGTCGATACGCCGGCCGAGCAGTTCGCCAACTGGCTGCCCTACTCCGCCTATCTCGCCCCCGAAAAAATCTTCGTCAACCGCGACAGCATGGGCGTCATGCTCGAGCTCATGCCGCAGTCGGGCGCCGACGAGCGCATGGCGGAAGTCCTGGTCTCGCTCTATGCCAACTGTCCCCCCGGCACCGGCATCCAGTTCCACCTGTTCGGCTCGCCCCAGGTGCGTACCCAGTTGCGCCATTACGCAAACCTGCGCGTCGAGGACGGGGATCAGGCGGAGCAGGCCAAGCAGTGGGGCCGGCCGGCCCGCAACGGGAACCTGTTCAGGAAACTCGCCCGCCAGCGCGTCGGCCACCTGCTGCAAGGCGCACAGAAGTCGCTCACCGCCGGCTTCCACTACACGATCCGGGATTTCCGCTTGATGCTCTCCGTCGCTTTTCCCGGCGACCCCGAGGATCTCAACAAGCGCGACGAGTTGATGGCGCTGCGCGATTCCATGTCGTCAACCCTTCGCTCGGCCTCGCTGCCCAACCGCGTCTGCGATGCCGCCGACCTCATCAACTGGTGCGCGCTCTTCACCAACCCCGACCGCATCTCCCAGACCGATGCACCGGACCTGCACTACGACGATGGCCGCGAGTTGCGCGACCAGATCGTGGACTTCGACACCATCCAGGACCCGCACCCCAGCGGCCTCACCCTGTGGAAGGAAGCCAGCCCTGAGGTGCTGGAGGCGCGCTTCTTCTCGATCAAGAGTTTCCCGGAACGCTTCGCGCTGTGGCAGATGGGGTCGCTGATCGGCGACCTGATGCAGCCGGCCTTGCAGTACAGCGCGCCCTTCCTGCTCACCCTGGGCGTGCAGGTGCTGGACCCCAACGTCACCAAGTCGGTGGTCACCGCCAACCATGTGCGGGCCACCCAGAACGCCAAGTCGAAGATGGCCGACGTGATGCCGGACGTGAAAAAGAAACTGGACGACTGGACCGCTGCGGCCGATGCCATCGATACCGGCGGCAGCCTGGTGAGCCTCTACCACCAACTCGCCCTCTTCACCGCCCCCGAGAAAGCGGTTGCCGCCCACGAAGCTGCCAATGCCATCTGGCGCGGCCGCGGCTTCCAGTTGAACGCCGATGCCTACATGCACCGCCAGGCCTTGCTGGCGAGCCTCCCCATGACGCTGACCGAGAAGTTCCACAAGGACCTCGTAAAGATGCGCCGCGTCACGCGCAAGACCATGGCCAACGCCATCCACATGGCACCGCTGATCGCCGAGTGGCGCGGCACGCGCACCCCGGCCCTGGTCTTCGGCGGCCGCCGCGGCCAGTTGATGACGTTGGACATCTTCGACAACGACCTGGGCAACTACAACTTTGCCATCATCGGCGCCCCCGGCTCGGGCAAGTCGGTGCTGATGAACGAGATGGCCTGGTCCTACCGCGCCATCGGCGCCAAGGTCTGGATGCTCGACTTGGGCCGCTCCTTCGAAAAGCTCTGCCGCAAGGCGAAGGGCACCTACATCGAGTTCCGGCCCGACGTGGATATCTGTCTCGACCCCTTCACCCACATCGTCGACATCAATGAAGACATCGACATGCTGGTGCCCGGCATCGCCAAGATGTGCTCGATGCAGCATGCGCTCGAAGAGGTCCAGTACAAGGCGATCTCGGCGATGGTGTTGAAGCTCTGGCGCGAATACGGCAACGAGCTGCGCATCTCGGGGCTGCGCGACGCCTTCAAGGGCGGAACCATCGAGGAACTGGGCGTGGTCGGCGACCAGCGCATCAAGGACCTCGCCATCATGCTCAACCCCTACGCCAAGGGCGGGCAGTACGAGCGCTTCTTCGAGGGCAAGAACAACGTCGATTTTTCCAACGACTTTATCGTCATCGAGAACGAGGAGTTGAAGCGCCGCCCCGACCTGCACGCGGTGGTCAACATCCTGCTGCTGCACCGGATCACCGGCGAGATGTACCTGACCCGCAACCGGCGCAAGGTGCTGTTCGTCGACGAGTTGAAGCAGCAACTCGGCGACATCGGCGCCGACGATCCGGTCAAGGCCGCCGTGATCGAGGAAGCCGCCCGCCGCGCCCGCAAGTACGGCGGCGCACTCGGCACGGCGACCCAAAGCGCCGATGACTACTACGGCTCGGCGCAGATGGAAGCGGCCTTCAACTGCTCGGACTGGGTCTTCCTGCTGCGGCAGAAGCCGGAGTCCATCGAGATGCTCGATAGGAAGGGCCGGCTCACCATGGACGAACCGAAGAAGCGGCTGTTGAACTCGCTACGCACCGAGGCCGGCGTGTTCTCCGAGGTGTACATCTCTTCCCCCGTGGGCGAAGGCGTCGCCCGCAACATCCTCGATCCGGCGACCCACCTGCTCTTCTCCAACAAGTTGGAAGACAACGCGCCGATCGACGAATTGCGTGCCCAGGGCCTGTCCATCGACGAGGCGATCGGCGAACTGCTGCGCCGCCGGGGGCACGCGGTATGAAAGCCACCGTTCCCCAATGGCTGGCCCAGGGCCTGGCCACCCTGGTCGTGGTGGCCGCCGCGCTTGCGGCCTACGACCGCTGGGTACTACGGCCGGCTCTGGTCATCGGCGTGGTCGATGTGGCCGAGGTGTACCGCGCGAAGGAAGCCGAGTTCACCCAGATCCTCACCAAGGCAAGCTCGGAGGAAGACCGCCAGAAGGCGCTCGTCATGGCCCGGGCCTTCGCCCAGCGCCTGCCGCTCGCCCTCGATGAGTTGCCGCGGGAATGCAACTGCCTGGTAATCCTCAGGACCGCCGTGGCCGGACCGACGCCGAATACCGTCGACCTGACGGCGCAGCTGCGCAGAAAGGTGGCCGCGCCATGAATTCCGAACCGGTCCAACAGGCGCTACCCGGCCTAGGGCGGCGAGCCGTCAAGCATTTTGCCGATTTCCTGCGCCATGTGCGCCGGCGCTGGTATCTCTACCTGCCGATCTTGGCGATCTGGGGCTTGGCCTATGCCCGGCTCTTCATCGATGCGACGCCGCGGCTGCCCGTGCTCTTCAACTGGACGCCGAGCCTGCCGTATCGCATCGCCTGGCTGGTGCGCGGCCCCCGCCCCCTGCGGCGCGGCGACTTCATCGTCTTCTCGTTCGACGGTGAGGCGCAGATGCGTTATCCAGGGCTGCGCGGCCAACCCTTCTTCAAGATCGTGCGGGGCTTGCCGGGAGATGCCGTGACCGTCGCCGATCGGCACGTGGCGATCAACGGCGAGGAGGTCGGCGTGGCCAAGCTGCAGGCCTACGACCATCGTCCCCTCGTACCGATTACGCCCACCGTCATCCCGCCCGGGCACTACTACGTGCAGGGCACCAGCCCCGACTCCTTCGACTCGCGCTACCAGGACAGCGGCCTGGTACGGGCCGAGCAGGTGGTCGGTGTCGTGGTTCCACTGTATTGAAAGGCGCGCCATGACCAAGGCCCTTCTGCTCCTCACGCTGCTCGGCCTCTTGACCCAGCCGGCTGCCCGGGGCCAGTCCAGTCCGGCCCGCGGGCCGATCCACGGGACGCCGACGACTCTGGGGATCAATGACATGCCGCTGGCCGACTATCTCGGCCTCCTGCGGCAAATCGCCCCCGCCGCTGAAACCGGCGCCAAGGACTATCTCGCGGCCTTCGAGCAACGTTGCGGCCGGGCACTCACCACGAGTGAGCTGCGCCAAGCGATGTCGGCCGGTGACGGCGATCCGGTGCTGATGGGACTGATCCGTGCCAGCCACCTGCGCGATAGCGCCGCCCGCGAGCGATTCGCCGGACAGATCCGTTGCCCGGCCGGGAGGGCGCGATGAAACGCGGCATCGTGTCCGCTCCTCTGGTGCTCTGCCTGATGCTGGGCGCGGCTGGCGTGCGGGCTATGGATCTGGGCGTCATCGGGCCGACCTACGCGATCAGCGAACCCCATCTGCTCCAGATGATCGAGCAGCGCCTGCGCGACAAGGAACGCAGCGGCGAACTCGGGCGCCTGGAAGCAGAAGCCCGGGAACGGGGCGTCGCGACCGTGAAGAATCCGCCGCCGATCACCGGCCTGCGTGCGGCCGAAGCAGCGCGGACCTTCTACTTCGATCCGAGCTTCAGTCTGGATCGCAACATCCTCGGCCCCCAGGGCGAACTGCTGTTTGCCGCCGGCACGCGCAAGAACCCGCTGGAGGTGGTGTCGCTGTCCCGGCACCTGCTGTTCTTCGATGCCCGCGACCCGCGTCAGATCAGCCGGGCGCGACAGTTGATCGCCCTGTACCAGGGACGCGTCAAGCCGATCCTGGTCGGCGGCTCCTACCTGGATCTGATGCAGTCCTGGCGCCTCCCGGTTTACTACGACCAGCAGGGCCTGCTCACCCGCCGCCTGGGCATCACCCAGGTGCCGGCGCTGGTGTCGCAGGAAGGGCTGCGGTTGCGTATCGACGAATTGGCGGTGTCCCCATGAATGCCCATCGCGGCCTCGTTCCTTTCCTGCTTGCCGCCGTGCTCGTCTTCGCGGCCGGCCCCAGCCTCGCTGCTGGCGCGGCCACCTGCACCGGCAAGTTTCCCAATCCGATCACCGATATCTGCTGGTCCTGCATCCTACCGATCAGTATCGGAAGTGCGCGCATCGCCAACTTCGGCGATCAGGAGGACACCGATAACCCAGCGAGCCCCGTCTGCAGTTGTGGCGTCAATCCGGTCATCGGGCTCTCCATCGGCTTCTGGGAGCCCGCACGGCATGTCGAGGCGGTGAGGAAGCCCTTCTGCCTGGTATCGCTGGGCGGCATCGATCTCGACCCGGGCATCCCGGCGCCGGAGGCCGCGCGCTTCACCCGCCCGGAGGGCGACGGGGACGGTGGCAGCTTCTACCAGGCGCACTTCTACGTGAACCCGGTGATGTACTGGCTGGAGGTGGTGACCGACTTCCCCTGCCTGGAGAAGGGCTCCTTCGATCTCGCCTACCTCACCGAGGTCGATCCCCTGTGGGCCGACGACGAGCTCACCCTGATCCTCAACCCGGACGCCGTGCTCTTCGCCAATCCGGTCGCCATCGCCGCCTGCGCCGCCGATTGCGTCGCCGCCTCGGTCGGCTTCGGCCTCAAGGAGCTCTTCTGGTGCGCCGGCTGCCAGGGGGGCATTTACCCCCTCGACGGCCACGTGCCCTACCACCTGGGCGGCGTGCGCACGGCCGCGCTGATGGCCCAGCGCCTGACCGCGAAGATGCACCGCGAACTGATCGCCTGGGGCTGGCATGGCACGCCCGGCCTGTGCGGGCCGTACTTCGAGCCGGTCATGGACAAGACCGCCTACAAGACTCAACTCACCTACCCGATCCCCAACACCGCGAAGGAAGCCGGGCGCTGCTGCCAGCCCTTCGGCCGCACCACGGTGTTCTGGGGCGCCGGCAAGGAATACCCCGTGCGCGGCGAGGACTTCGCCTTCATGTTATTTCGCAAGAGGAACTGCTGTGTGGGCTTCTGATCTCCGTCTATCTGCCCGTGCCCTCGGCCTCACCGCCGCACTCGTGGCGAGCGCGCCGGCCCTGCCGCAAAACCCGCCGGTCATTACCGACGCGGACATCGAACGGGTCCGCCGCGAGCAGCCCGCGATCACCGAGGGAGACATTGACGCGGCGCGGCGGAAGTACGGCATGCCCAGCGATGCCGAACTGCGATCCGCGCCGGTGCCGACCCGCCCGAACGTCGAGGCGCTGCCCCAGCCCCTCAGTCGCACCCCGATCGATCTCGAGGCGCTGGCGCGGGGCTATACATCGCAAGCGGAGGCGATGACTCAGGCGCAGGGGCTGGCGACTGGGCCAGGGCTGTTGGTGTTCGTCAGCCTGTCCATGCCCCGGCCCACGCTGCAGCGTCTGGTCGACCAGGCCGCGCGTGCCAAGGCTTCGATCGTCCTCCGGGGCTTCGCCAACGGCTCGCTGCGCGACACCGTCGCCCAGGTGCAGGGCCTGATTGGCACCCGGCAGGTGGCCGTGCAGATCGATCCCCCGGCCTTCGACCGCTACGCCGTCACCCGGGTACCGACCTTCGTGCTGGTGCGCGACGGCACCCGCCCGGTTGCCTGCGCCAGCGGCAGTTGCGCGCCAGCCGACAGTTTCCTGCGAACCTCCGGCGACGTGAGCCTGGACTACGCGCTGGAATACATGCGGCGCTCGGCACCCGGTTTCGGCCCGCCCGCCGACACCTTCTTGAAACGGATTAGGGGATAGGAGGCCACGATGCGCCGCTGGGTCACCTGGATCACGCTCGTCTGCTTCATCACGACGCATACCGCCGCCGTGGCCGGTCCGTTCGAGGAAGGCACCGCCGCCGGGCAGGCGGCCAATCCCGTCATCCGGGGGACGGTGAATACGCCGAGTGCATCGAGTGCCGTGCCGGGCTATACCACGACGCCACCGGAAACCACGTACTACGGCCAACCCAGCCTGTCAGGGGCGGCCAATGCCCGCCTGGCCGCCTGCGCCACCAGTATCGATGATCCCGTCTGCCAAGCACAGCGCGGTGCCGTGACGTCGGCCAACACGCCGCGCCCCCCGGTCTCGGCCTACGATCCCGCCGTCGCCGCCGCCCGCGATATCGCCGGCAATCCGTCGATCGTGCTGGGCAGTCTCGCCGACTATTACTCGGGTTGCACCACCGCCGAGGTCACCACGCCCGCGGGAACGACCACCAAGGTCTGCAACCGTTATAGCGGCGTCGGCAACTACACCACCCGGCGCGACCTCACGGTCCAGGTGGAATTGCTGCCCAGTTGTGCCGAAGGCACCTGGTTCGCCCATGGCCAGGTCAACCGCAACGGCATGGACTATATGATCGCGGAAGCGCAATGCCGCATCCGCGCCGACGGCAAGCAGCGTTTCCGCTTCTACGCCGCCGGCGGCATGGGCGCCTGCATCGGCTGGCAGGCCCTCGACCTGCCGATCGCACCGGCGACCCAGGCGACCTACGTCACCGACCTGTCGCCGCATTGGCAGGGCTACTGCTGGAGCCCCTTCAAGGTGGTCATGATGCCGGGCTCGGGCTGCACCGCCGGGAACTGCAGCTACACCTTCCAGTTCGGCACGCCGGTCTATGCCTGCCCCGCCGGAACGGTGGGCGGCGATACGCTGGGCGGCTCCTGGGCGGGAGGATTCCTCTCGGGCGGAGGAGCCGACCAGTGCTACACGCTCACGGCCCCCGACGCCGATGGAAATTGTCCGGTCGGCAGCACGACGATCTACGACGACGCCGGGATGCACTGCGCCCTACCGGCGGGGCCTGCGACCCTGGTCGGCGCCTCCGGCTGGAGCCTGCCCTTGTCCTTCGTCCAGCCGACCATGGAGCAGCACGAGACGGACGTCTGGGTCGACAGGAGCGCCGCGCTGACGGAGGGCGGCCGCTGCACCGTGACCACCGCCGACCGCTGCGTAGACGGTCCCGCCACCAAGACCATCGACGGCCGCGCTGTCACGCGCGCCTGTTGGTCCTATGAGCGCACCCTGACCTGCACTGCGGGCGCCCCGGTGGATGAGTGCGCCCCGCTGGCGAGCAGCGGATGCACCCCGGCGACCAGCACCTGCAAGCAGCTAAATGCGGCGACCGGGTTGTGCGAGATCACCCAGGACACCTACACCTGCCCGGTCGCCGCACAGACCGCCACCACCGCCTCCAACTGCCCCGCCAATGTCTATTGCCTGGGCTCGAACTGCTTCAACACCAGCTACACCAACGACGCCGACTTCGCCCGTTCGATGTCGTTGATGGAAGCCGCGCGTGAAGCCGGCGTGTACCTCGACACCGACAACATGCAGGTCTTCAAGGGCGAATCAAACAAATGCCGGGACCGGCTCTTCAAGAACTGCTGCTACTCCGACTCGGCCGGTGCCGGCATGACCAACCAGAGCCTGTTTGGCACGGGTTCGCGCCTCGTCTATGACGTCCTGATGAACGCCGACAACCGCGAGTTCCTGTACCAGGGCATGCAGGCACTGCTGATGAGCGGGGGCTTTTCTGGGAGCTTCACGACCTATGGCGTCACCGTCGCCATCAACGGCACCGCGCTGCCGGCCAGTTCGGTCGTGCTCTACTCCGGCGACGGCCTGGTGGTCGCCTTCGATCCCTGGTCGCTCGCCATTGCGGTGGTGATCTACATCGTCATGTCGATGTCGTCCTGCAACGAGGAGGAAGGCAAGCTCGCGATGAAGGAAGGGGCCGGCCTGTGCCATAGCATCGGGACCTATTGTTCGTCGTGCATCCGCATCCTGGGCGCCTGCGTCGCCTGCATCGAGCACACCACCGGCAAGTGCTGCTTCAACAGCAAGCTCGCGCGCATCGTCAACGAGCAGGGCCGCGTCCAGGTGGGCAAGGGCTGGGGCTCCGGCAAGAGCCCCGACTGCTCGGGCTTCACGATTGCCCAGCTCCAGAGCCTGGACTTCGCTGCCATGGACCTCTCCGAGTTCTATGCCTCCATCGTCCCGACGCTGCCCAGTGTCGGAACGATCCAGGGCAGCAACGCCTCGCGCCTCACCACCTGCTACTACGGACAGGGGAAATGCCAATGAAGTCTGTCTATGCCGCTGCGCTGCTCGCCGCATTGGCGTTGCCCGCCTTCGCCGACGACGTGCTCCGCACGCCGGTGCCCGATGCGCGCCCCGTGATGCTGGCCGCCCTCCAGGCGACCGACGGGCAGGCCCACGGGATCCTGACTGGCGAGATGGCCGACGCAATCACCAAGCGCTTCGGTGCCACCTCGCCGATCTACATCGACGTGACGACCGAGAAGCGATACGCCCAACCGGGTTGCAGCCGGCTGAAGGTCACATTCTGGCAAGACGGCGTGCTCCTGCCCGGCGCGACGACTCCGCGCCGGCAGACGATGGACTTCGGCATCAACTACTGCCTCGACGGCCGGCCGCCGCAATCCCTGAAGTAGGGCCCCTATGAAGCGCTTCGCGTTCCTCACGCCCGTTCGCCTGCTGCTGGTGCTGTCCTTGATGCTGGGCGCCAGCGCCGCGTCGGCCCAGGATGCTGCTGCGCGCTACTGGTCCGACAGTTGGCGCGGCTGGCATTTCTACGAGGATCCCATGCCCGAGGAACGGGAACGTCCGCCGCTGCCGGACAAGGTGGCGCCCGCGGCGCCACCCGCTCTGCCCTCGAAAGCCCCGGAATTGGTCGAGTTCGAACGCCTGCAGAAGGCCCTGGAGGACACCCGCAACATAGCCATCATGCGGCCGACCGAGGCGAACGTGCGCCGCTACATGGAACTGGAATCCCAAGTGGTCGCGCGTGCCTCCTATTTCGCCGACGTAGCGCAGCGGGTGGCCTGGGCCACGCCGGCACTCGATCCGACGCTGCAAGGCCGGCCGGTCAACGCCAAGGCACTGGAAGTTTTCGAGCAGACCGAGTGGGTGGATCGATCCCGTTCGATTGCCGAACTGGGCAAGGACCACGTGCTGTTTTTCTTCTACCGCTCGGACTGCCCGTACTGCCACGCTTTCGCGCCGACTCTGGCGGCCTTCCAGGCGCGCCATGGCATCCAGGTCGTGGCCATCAGCGTCGATGGCGGCCCGATGCCGGGTTTCCCCAACGCGCGTGCGGACAACGGCATCGCCACCACCCTGAAGGTCACCCAGGTGCCCGCCGTCTTCCTGGCCCAGCCCTTCACCGGAAAGATCACGCCCATCGGTTTCGGCGTGCTCTCGGAATCCCAGTTGCTGGAGCGCATCGCCGCCGTGTCCGGCCCGCAAGCCGAGGCGATGCTGCCCGGATCGACGCAACGTCTCGCCCTGCCGCAGGAGGCCCCATGAACCACCCCGACCATCCCCTATTGCGGCGACCCTCCGCCGCACTGCTGGCGTTGCTGCTGGTGATCTCGCCGCTGCCGCTGCGCGCCGGCGACCTGAACACTGAGGTGAATGACATGTTCAACAACCTGGGCGCCATCGGAAACTACACGGCCCCCGGGGCCTTCCGCGGCCAGACCTTCAATACCTACACCGGCGGCAACCTGATGATGCGCTCGCCCAACAAGGTCTATCAGCTCGCGGCCATCCAGTTCCCCAGCGCCAAGGCCGGCTGCGGTGGCATCGACGTCTTCGGCGGCAGCTTCAGCCACATCTCGGCGACCGAGTTCAAGAACATGCTGAAGAACATCACGGCCGCCCTGCCCGGTATCGCGTTTCAGTTGGCGCTCGAAGCGGTCTCGCCGCTGCTGGGCGGGCTCACCAAATGGGCCAAGGGCCTGGAGACCTGGATCAACAATGCCCGCATCAACTCGTGCGAGACCGCCAAGGCCATCGTCAGCACGGCCGCCGAATCGCTCGGCTACAGTTCGCAGGAAACCTGCGCCGACCTCGCCATCGAGATGGGCCTGGAGAGCGACCGCGATGCGGCGCGCCGGCGCTGCGCCACCGACCGGCCCAGCATCCTGTCCTCGGCGCGGGCCTCCAGCGATCCGAACGTGAAGAACAAGGCCCCTTTCGTCGGCAACCTTACCTGGAAGGCATTGCAGTACACCGGCTCCTATCTCGACGACCAGGAGCGCGAGCTGATCATGAGCCTGGTCGGCACGATCATCTACTACCCGGAGGAATCGGCCCGCGACCCCGAGCCGATCGCGCCCACGCTCACTTCGATCAGCCAGTTGCTCTACGGCCAGAGTGCAGCGAGCGGCACGGATGTCATCCAGCACATACTGAAGTGCAACGACTACACCAACTGCGACGTGGTCAGCCTGAACACCACCTACACCCACACGCCCTTCACCGCCAAGGTGGAGACGATGATGCGCTCCATCGCGGAGAAGATCGCCTCACGCACCGCCATCCCCAACAACTCGGCCGAGGTCGGCTTCGTGAACCAGACCACCGAACCGGTCTACAAGATGCTGTCCATCGGCACCAGCATCCCGGGATCGGGCCTCGCCGACAGCCTGATCGCCCAGTACCGCGATGTCATCGCCGCCGACTACGCCTACATCTTCCTGGAACGCAACCTGCGACTGGGCATGGCCGCCCTGGACAAGAACTACACGCTGCAGCAGAGCCAACGCGAGCAGGCCAACCAGGTCCGCCAGCGTGCCCAGGCGATGCTCCTGCAAATCTCGCAGGAGAAGAACCTGCTGTACCAGAAGGTGGGCTCCTTCCGGGCCGTGTCGAGTCACCTGGAACAGCTAGAACGCCAGCTGCGTTCCAGCATGCCGCAGCACGTGATGGACATGCTCGGCCAGCAGGCCGCCTATCTGTCGCAGTAGCGGAGACGGAATCGCGCGAGGAGACGGAGCGCCATGTGGGAGATCTACGCCTACCAGAATGCCGACAGCCTGTTCGGCGTCTTCAACGCCGCGGCGGCCATCCATGCATCGGGCGACTATGCGGCGGCGGTGGCGGCCGTGGCCTTCTGCGGCTTCGTCGCGGCGCTCATCGCCTACGCCTTCGCCCCCGAAAAATTGCAGGGCTGGAAGTGGTTGGGTACGGTGGTGCTGGTGTTCTCGGTGCTGATCGTACCCAAGGTGACCGTCGGCATCGTGGACAAGACCGGCGGTTCCGCGGTCAAGGTGGTCGACAACGTGCCCTTCGGCGTGGCCTTGCTGGGCAGCCTCACCAGCACCATCGGCCACACGCTGACCGGGTTGTTCGAGACGGCATTCCAGGTCATCCCCGGCATCGGCGCCCTGCCCGCCGAACTCGCCTACCAGCAGAACGGCCTGATGTTCGGCAACCGCCTGATCCGCGAGACCGGCAACGTGGTGTTCCAGGACCCGGCCTTCCGCACCGACCTCATCAATTTCATCCACAACTGCACCACTTATGACCTGATCGACGGCACCCTCGATCCAGCCACCTTCTCCACCTCGGACGATGTCTGGCCGCTGATGGCCTCGCCCAATCCGGCCCGCTTCAGCACGCTGACTGCCGCGGGCGGCAGCGTCGGCGTCGACACCTGCCCGAACGTGTACCAGAGTCTCAATGGGCGACTGCCAGCGCAGATCACCCGCATCCAGGGGCGGCTCGCCTTCCAGCTCAACCCGACGCTGCCCAGCGCTGCTGCCGCGGCCGTCATCGCCGGGCAGATCCAGCAGGCCTATCTCAAGAACAGCATCGCCACCGCCGCGGCCACGGCTGCCGACCTCATCCGGCAGAACGCGGTGCTCAACGCGATCGAGGACACCAGCAAGATCGTCGGCCAGAAGGTCAACGATCCGGCGGCCATGGTGCTCGCCGTCGGCCGGGCCCAGGCCGTGGCCCAGCAGAACGCGACCTGGCTCAACTACGGCAAAGTGGCCGAGCAGGCCCTGCCGGTTTTCCGCAACGTGGTCGAGGCGGTGACCTACGCGATGTTTCCGCTCTTCGTGCTGCTGCTCCTGCTCACCAGCGGCCGCGAGACGATGCTGGCCTTCAAGGGCTACGCCGCGGTGCTCATCTGGATCCAGCTCTGGCCGCCGCTCTATGCCATCCTCAACTACATGGCCTCGATCTACGCGGCCTACGATCTGGCAGCCGCGGCGGACCTCGGCACGGGCACCAAGGCGCTGGCCCTGCAGACCGCCTCGACGATCTATTCGCGCGCGATCTCGGGCGAGGCCGTCGTCGGGTACCTGGCGATCAGTATCCCCTTCATCGCCTGGGCGGCATTGAAGCGCATGGAGAACTTTGGGACGGCCCTGGTCGGGGGCCTGTCGGGCCTGCAGGCGATGATCTCGGGTGGCACTTCGTCATCCACTGTCGGCAACATCTCCATGGGGAACGTGGGGATGGACCAGATGCAGTTGGCGCCCAACCGGACCTCGGCCTTCATGAGCAGTTGGCAAAACGACTTGAGCGGGAACACCTTCTCGTCGAATGCGCTGACCGGGCGCTCGGCGGTCAGCCTGTTGCGCAACCAGGGCTTTGCGTCGAGGATGGTTTCGATGCGGGTGTCCGAGCAGGATGTGGTGCAGGCCAGTCGGCAAGCCGATGCCGCGCGCGGCGAAGCAATCTCCGCAAATACCGAGCGATCGGCAGCGCTCACCGAAACCTTTGCACGAGGCCTGGCAAAACTGCGGTCCTTGCGCAGCAGCAGCGGCACGGCCTCCAGCAGCTTCGAGCAGATGGGCGAGACGCTCAACCGGCTGGATCAGATTTCGAAAAACGTGGCAAACAGCACGGGCTTGACCCAGAGCCAAGTGGCGCAGATCGCCTTTGGCGCTACCGGTCACCTGGGGATTAATACGCCGATAGCGGGCGCGGAAGTTCAGGCCCGCGCCGGGAAGAACTACATGTCGGGTCTGTCAGCGGCCCAGCAGAAGGTGCTCAACAGCCTCACACAAGAGCAGATTGCGGAGTTCAAGCAGTTTGGCGATCGGGTGTCGCGGGATTCAAACCTCATCAACAGTTTCGCCAAGGACTCCCGCGAGGCCGAGGAGATGTCGTCGCGGTTGTCCAGTGCCGTGTCTCGATCCGAGCGGGCCGATGCCACCTTCGCCGAAAGAACCGCCTTTGCGGAGCGCGTCTCCTCGGCCAAGGACCGGGGCGAGTCACTTTCCATCGATATCGCCCAGGACCCGCATAACTTGGAGATGTTCTTGCGCTACGCCGAGCAGTACGGTGGCGACAGCGCCTCGGCACTGTCAATGTTTGATGCGGAACTGGCTCGCCAAGGTCTCAGGCCAAACCGGGTGTTTTCCGATGGCACCGCTTTACCCAGTTCGTTCGACGATGTGCGCACGCTGCACGATCGCCAATCCTCTGACCCGGCTCTATCGCCCGATCTCTCGGCTTCGGATCGGCAGCACCGCGCGACAGTTGTGCGCTCCAACCAACCCGCGCCGAGCGCTCACACGGACACGAGTCCGCCTTCGCTGCGAAACGAGGTACAGACTGAGGGCAAGGCCATCAGGAATGAAACCGCTTCGGCCAGATCCACCTTCGACCGAAACGCAGAGATCGTAGACACGGGCGATGGTACCTTGGTGACGAAAAAGTCCTTGCTAACCGATTCTGGCAAACAGGTGTTTGAAGACGGTAAAGCGTCAATCGATACGGCGCAGCAAGCAGTGAAGAGCTTACTTCGGAAGGATCAGTGATCAGTCCGGCGTTCCACCACTACCACCGAATTGCCTACTATCAGGCGGCGGAGGTTTCATGAATTGTGGATGGCCCTCGTCACGCCAATAGTTATCCTCGAGGTCCTCGCTCTTGGTGCCAAGCCCCCGCAGGGCTTCATCTCGGGGTCGGGGTATGCTTCCGCGCCTCCCAATGCCAGAGAGGGCGCCCCCAGCGGCGGCACCTGCCAAGGCCCCGAAGGACATTATGACAGCACGTGGCCCCCATGCAGCTCCTGCAGCAAGCGCAAGACCCAACAATGCTCCCACTGTAACGAATCCAACGAAGATAAGTTTTCTCACTCAAGCCTCCTGGATTCAGGATACCTCTGCAGGCGTAAGGTTAAACCCTATTGCCAATTACCGAATTTGCATTTCCACCACCAAGACCTACTGCCACGCGCTCACTCGGAATTCGGCAAGTCGTTCCAAGGGCCGTAGTGCCCGGACCTGAGCATCAGGCAGATTGCCTCCTCTGAAGAATACCGGGCAGATGCTTGAGCCCCCAGTATCCGCAGGAAGTCACCGATCGGCATCGTCTGATCCAGGACGGGGCAGTAGGCCTCGCCATCGAACTCCAGCCAAGCATGGCCGATTTTCCTGGCGCCCAAGTGCCCATTGCATTCACCATGGACCAATTCCCATTCCGGCGCCTGCAGACAACCCCGCATCGCCAGTTCGTAGCACCGCCCATCCCGTTTTCTGACGCGCTTGATCCGGCAGGTGGGCGTGTTGGCATCCAGCCAGCCCAGGGGGAGTCCGTCTCTGCTCTGTTCAGTTTTCATGCGACGACTTCATCGCGGCCAGACGGTCGATGAACGCTGGATCCAGTTCACGGCTGGCCAGAACATCCTGCAATGAGGATTGCCGGCCTTTGAGGGCCTCCTGCACAAAGGAACGGCGCTCCTCGATCACAGGCAAGATGCGTTCGCGCACGAACTCCCGTTCGCTGGGCAGCAGTCGCGCATCGCCGATGACCCGTGAGATCCCATCGGGTATCCGCTCAACCAGTTTCTTCAGGACGCTGCGCACCAGTCGCGGCGCCACCCGCGCCTCGAAGGCCATGGCATCCCAATGGAGCCCCTCGACCCAGCCCGGCTTGTTCTCGCCGGCGATGGCCATCGCCATCGTGGCCCGCGGCAAATAGGCTTCGACGCATAGCAGGTCATAGAACGGCGCCACGTTCGCCTTCTGGCCGCGCATCAGGAAGGCGATGTTCTTGGCATGGGCGTCGAGATTGCCGACGAGATAATTGAAGGCGACCCACTGCACCACCGCGTTAAGGGCCACAGCAGGGCGGTCGACAAAGGCGCCTTGCAGGACCTCAAAGAGGTGATGCAGGCCCAGGCCGCCTTCACTTTCGTACTTCCTCGATGGCGACACCCCCAGTGCCTGGCAAAGATCGATCTGGTGCAGGCGCTGCACGTCGCCACCGCTATCTGCCTCACCAGGCTTTGCCACCCGCCGATCGAACCGCTCGATGACGTAGAGCGGCTCGGGCAAGTGCAGCAAATCGACGGCCGGCACCGGTATCCCCAGCTCGGCAGCCAGCCGCATGCAAAAGAATTCGTTGGCCGGACAGAACGGAAAATCCCGACTGGCGTTCTCGGGTTTGACGATATGGGTCGAGGCCGCCATCCCTTCGGGGAGGAACAGGGCGCCGCTGGCGTCGATGCGCAGCCCGAGCTTTTCCTGAGCCCCGGCCAAGGACATGCGGATTTCTTCCCAAGCGGCCATCAGCGGGAGATTTCGCGCCCGGGAGGCCTTGATTTTCTCCTCAAGCGCCTCCAGCGACAGCGGTACCAGGATCTCGTCTACCGCGGCGTCGGTCCCTTCGAGAATCAATGACAGTGCCCCTGCCGTATCCTGCCCATGTCGAAGCAACAGCGCCCAGGTATCCCGCGGGTCGATCCGGTCCCGGAAGGCAATCAAGTCTCGGAGGCGGCCTTCCGGCAAGAGGTTGTCGAAGAACCATTCGACAGTTCGGGCGCTCGCGGAATCTTTGAACTCCTTGGTCGCGATCGGAAAGTTCGGCGAGAGGGCAAAAGCGGACCAATCGCCCGCGTAGCTGAACTTCCAGAGTCCGTCTTCAACCTCAATGGTGCCAACCCGAACCCTGTTGGCCAGGACGGCCAAGGCGCTCATGCTGTCCCTCCGGGCAAGCGCAGTCTCACCTCGATGCCAAAGCGGCTACAGACGGACAGCACTTTTCCAATCTGCGCGGTAGCCTTTCCTTGCTCCAGGCTGTTGAGGAATGGCAGGCTGACGTTGCACAGGGCTGCCGCATCACGCTGGGTCAAGCCGGACTCCTTGCGAACGGCCCGAATGATCTTCCCCAGTTCGGCGACCGAGGAAACACCAACGTCTCCGGACATCATCGCCCTCCAAAAAATTAACGATCGTTGAATTTTGCCTCGCGTTAGCCATGTAGGCAATAGATACTTAACGAGCGTTGATCTTATGTGCGGAGCCTTCCCGGTGACGATTCCGATGCCAACTATTTCAGCCTGGCCTTGTGTTTGCACGTGGCCCACTCCTGCGACGTTTGAGAACGATAGCAACCGCCATGTGTTCCCCCAATCGTTCCCCCAGATGCCTAGAAAGCAAAAAGGCCAGTCCGAAGACTGGCCTAACTGCTTGATTCTATTGGTCGGGGCGGCGGGATTCGAACTCGCGACCCCTTGCACCCCATGCAAGTGCGCTACCAGGCTGCGCTACGCCCCGACGAGCCGCGCATTATACCGAAATTCCGCCAAATTCAAAGCCTCAATAAATCGATCACTGCCTGCAGTTCGCCGCGCAGGCCCAATGCAGTGGCGGGAACATCGGATTTCTCTTCCGCAACAGGCACTTCCGGGCCGTCATCCAAGCGATTGCGGGCACCGCTGATGGTGAATCCCTGGTTGTAGAGCAACTCGCGGATACGCCTTACCAGCAGCACTTCGTGGTGCTGGTAGTAGCGGCGGTTGCCGCGGCGCTTCACCGGCTTCAACTGGGTGAACTCCTGCTCCCAATAGCGCAGCACATGGGGCTTCACCCCGCACAGCTCGCTGACCTCGCCGATGGTGAAGTAGCGCTTGGCGGGAATGGGCGGCAGTTCCTCGCCCGTAGCGTGTTTGTTAGGCCGCGGTTCCATCGTAGGACTGTTCCACGTCTGCCTTCAGTTTCTGGCTGGCGTGGAAAGTCACCACGCGCCTGGCGGTAATGGGGATCTCCTGGCCGGTCTTGGGATTGCGTCCAGGGCGCTGGGGCTTGTCCCGCAACTGAAAGTTGCCGAAGCCGGAAAGCTTGACGCCATCCCCGGATTCCAGTGCGTTGCGGATTTCCTCGAAAAAGGCCTCGACCATGTCCTTGGCCTCGCGCTTGTTCAGACCCACCCGTTCAAAGAGCAGGTCGGCGAGTTCGGCTTTGGTAAGCGTCATCGTTATTTTTTCCGTCATGCGCGCAATTGGGCGGCGAACCCCTGTTCAAGATAAGCCATCAATTGCTGCATGGCAGCATCGACTTCAGAATCTTGCAAAGTGCGTTGAGTATCTTGCATAACTATCCGGAAAGCAAGACTTTTTTTGTTTTCCGGGACTCCCTTTCCGACGTAGACATCGAACAACTGGACATCCTGCACGAGGGCCGGCAAGCGCCCCTGGAGGCCATCGAGAAGGGCTTGCAATTCCAGTTTCTGGTCCACGACGATGGCCAGGTCACGCACCACCGGCGGGAATTTGGAGACCTCGGCGTAGGATGGCACACCGGCGGCCTGAATCGCCTCCAGCTCAAGCTCGAAGACCACCGGCGCCTGGGGCAATTCGTATTTCTGCACCCACTCCGGATGCAGCTCGCCGAGGCAGCCGATTTCCTTCCCTGCCACAACCATTCGCGCCGAACGGCCTGGGTGAAGTGCCGGATGGCTATTTTTTTCAAAACGCACGGTCAGGGGCACCAGCAACGCCTCGAGGTCGCCCTTCACGTCATAGAAATCCACCTTGCGACCACCGCTGCCCCAGCGTTCCGGCAATGCCCCGCCATAGGTCAGGCCGGCCAGGCGCCACGGCTGGTGGAAGCCTGGCACCGGGCCGCCCTGGGCATCGCGGTGGAAACTACGCCCTGTCTCGAACAGGCGAACGCGGCTTTGCTTGCGCTTGAGATTGGTGACCAGGTTGGCCACCAGGCCGCCAATGAGCGTCGAGCGCATCACCGCCATCTGGCTGGCGATGGGGTTGGCCAGGCGGATGGGCTGGTTGTTGGCGGCAAAGTCCGCTTCCCAGGATTCCTCGACGAAGGCGAAATTGACCACCTCCTGGTAGCCACGATCCACCAGGGTCCGGCGCAGGCTGTGAACGGACCGCGCCTTCTCGGTCTGCGGCAGCATGGACAGCGGGCCCCGGGGAGCCGGGGCGGGGATGTTGTCATAGCCGTGCAGGCGGGCGATTTCCTCAATGAGGTCTTCCTCGATTTCGATATCGAAGCGCCAGGTGGGCGGCGTCACCAGGAAATCTTCGCCATCGCGCACGAACGGCAGGCCGAGGCCATTGAACAGGCTGGCGATCTGCTCGGAATTCAGGGCCATGCCGATGACCCGGGCGGCCCTGTTGGTGCGCAGGCGTACCGGCGCCCGTTGCGGCAAGGCTGCCGCCGCCTCGACCACCGGACCGGCCTCGCCGCCGCAGATGTCGAGGATGAGCCGCGTGGCGCGCTCCATGGCACGGCGGACGCCGCCGAAATCGACCCCCCGCTCGAAACGGTGGGAGGCATCGGAGGAGAAGTCGTAGCGGCGCGCCCGGCCGGCGATGGCCTTGGGCGCGAAGAAGGCGGATTCGAGGAAGAGTTCGCCGGTTTCCAGGGTGATGCCGCTCTCCTCCCCGCCCATGATGCCGGCCATGGCCAGGGGTTTGGCTTCGTCGGCGATCATCAGCACATCGGCTTCGATGGCGAGGGTCTGTTCGTTGAGGAGCAGCAATTGCTCGCCGGGCTTGGCCATGCGAACGTGCACCGTGCCGGCAAGCTTGGTGTTGTCGAAGGCGTGCAGGGGTTGGCCCAATTCGAGCATGACGTAGTTGGTGACGTCCACCAGGGCGAAAATGGACCGAATGCCGCTCCGTTCCAGCCGGCGCTTCATCCACTCCGGCGTCGACGCCTTGGCGTTCACGCCCTTGATGACGCGGCCGCAGTAGAGCGGGCAGGCGTCCGGAGCATCGAGGACGACGGCGCGGGTATCGGCGATGGTGGCAGGCACTTCCGGCACCTGGGGCAGTTTCGCCGGCGTGCCGGTGATGGCCGCGACTTCCCGGGCGATGCCGAGCAGGGAGAGGCAGTCGGCCCGGTTGGGCGTGAGCTTCAGGGTATAGAGCGCGTCGTCGAGATCCAGGTAGTTGCGGATTTGCTGACCCAGTGGGGCATCCTCCGGCAGGATGAGCAACCCGGAAGCATCTTCGGCAATGCCCAGTTCCTTGGCCGAGCACAGCATGCCCGAGGACTCGATGCCGCGGACCTTGGCGGTCCTGATGGCGAAATTGCCGGGCAGCACGGCCCCCGGCAGGGCACAGGGCACCCGCAGGCCGGGCGCCACGTTGGGGGCGCCGCAGACGATGGTGAGCAATTCATCTTCGCCCACATCGACCTTGCAGATGTTGAGGCGATCGGCGTCCGGGTGCTTGGCCACTTCGATGACCCGGGCGATGACGACCTTGTCGAAGGGCGGCGCCACCGGGTCCAGCTCCTCGACCTCTAGGCCTGCCATGGTCAGCAGATGGGACAGTTCGTCGCTCGAAAGCTTGGGATCGACGAGGGTTCTCAACCAGGATTCGGAGAATTTCATACGAACGGCTCGCAGTGATCGTCAGACGAACTGACGCAGGAAACGGAGGTCGCCCTCGAAGAAGAGGCGCAGATCATTGACGCCGTAGCGCAGCATGGTCAGGCGGTCGGGACCGAAGCCGAAGGCGAAGCCGGTGTATTTTTCCGGATCGATGCCGGCGATGCGCAGCACATTCGGGTGCACCATGCCGCAGCCGGCGATCTCCAGCCAACGGCCTTCCAGGGTACCGCTCATGAAGGCGACGTCGATTTCCGCGGAAGGCTCGGTAAAGGGGAAGAAGGAGGGACGGAAACGGACCTTGAGGTCGTCGCTTTCGAAAAAGCGGCGCAGGAAATCGGCAACCACGCCCTTGAGGTCGGCAAAGGAGACGCCCTCGCCGATCCACAGGCCCTCGACCTGGTGGAACATGGGCGAATGGGTGGCGTCGGAATCGACACGATAGACCCGGCCCGGGGCGATGATGCGGATTTCCGGCATGCGCTCCAGGTGGCCGTACTTGGCCACATGGTTCTGCATGTAGCGGGCCTGGATGGGGCTGGTATGGGTGCGCAGCAGGATGCCGTCGGCCACCTCGCCGCCTTCGTCCTGCAGGTAGAAGGTATCGTGCATGGATCGCGCCGGATGATCCTCCGGCGTGTTCAGCGCGGTGAAGTTGTGGAAGTCGGATTCGATCTCCGGGCCATCGGCCACTTCGAAACCGATGGAGCGGAACAGGGCCTCGATGCGCTCCAGGGTACGGGTCACCGGATGCAGGCCGCCGCGGGCTTCGGCCCGGCCCGGCAGCGTGACGTCGAGGGCCTCCTCGGCCAGGCGCGCCTCCAGGGTGGCCTTGCGGATGGCCTCGCGGCGGGCGTTGAGGGCGGCTTCGACAGCTTCCTTAGCCCGGTTGATGGCGGCGCCAGCCGTTTTCTTTTCCTCGGGCGGCAGCTTGCCCAGGCCCTTCAGGAGTTCGGTGATCTGGCCGCTCTTGCCCAGGAAACGGGCCTTGGCCTGCTCCAGGGCGTCGGGGTCGGAAATGGCGGCGAAGGCCTGTTGCGCTTCGCTGACGAGGGAGTCGAGATTATCCATGCTGGGGTCCAACACCTAACGACAGTTGGAACAAAAAAGGAGGCTTGCGCCTCCTTTTCGTGATGCTGCTTTCGCTCAGGCGCCGAGCTGTGCCTTGGCCTGGTTGGCCAGGGCTGCGAACGCGGGCTTGTCGAACACGGCCAGATCGGCCAGGACCTTGCGGTCCACTTCGATGTTGGCCTTCTTCAGGCCGTTCATGAAGGTGCTGTACTTCAGGCCCAGTTCGCGGGAAGCCGCATTGATACGGGCGATCCACAGGGCGCGGAACTGGCGCTTGCGCTGACGACGGTCACGGTACTGGTATTGGCCGGCCTTCATCACCGCCTGCTTGGCGATGCGATATACGTTCTTGCGGCGGCCGCGGTAACCCTTGGCCTGGTCGAGAACCTTCTTGTGGCGCGCGCGCGCCGTTACACCACGTTTGACTCGGGGCATCTTTCTCTCTCCTTACGCGTAGGGCATCATGGCGCGGACGGAAGCGGCGTCGCGCTCGTGAACACCAACGGCACCGCGCAGGTGACGCTTGTTCTTGGTGGTCTTCTTGGTCAGGATGTGGCGCTTGAACGCCTGGCCGCGCTTGATGCTGCCGCCGGCGCGGATCGAGAAGCGCTTCTTGGCGCTGCTCTTGGTCTTCATCTTGGGCATTTTCTGCTCCTTAATGACATGCCGTCAGGTGGTTCCCGGCGGGAACGCTTCGATGACCCGTAGGCACTTATGGGTGCTACCAACTACTTTGTTACAACCTTCTTGGCCGGAGCGATGATCATGATCATCTGCCGCCCTTCCATCTTCGGCATCTGCTCGACCTGCCCGAGGGCCTCGAGATCCGCCTTGATCCGTTCCAACTGGCGCATGCCGAATTCCTGGTGCGCCATCTCGCGGCCCCGGAAGCGCAGGGTCACCTTGACCTTGTCGCCTTCTTCCAGGAAGCGCGTCATGTTCCTGAGCTTGATCTGGTAGTCGTTTTCGTCGGTACCCGGGCGCAGCTTGACTTCCTTGACCTGCACCTGCTTCTGCTTCAGCTTCGCTTCATGGGCCTTCTTGGCTTCCTGATACTTGAACTTGCCGTAGTCCATGATGCGGCAGACGGGAGGCTTGGCCAACGGTGCGATCTCGACGAGATCCACTCCTGCTTCCTCCGCCATCTGCAAGGCGGTCCTGATGCTCACTACGCCGACTTGTTCCCCGTCTTCCCCAATGAGACGGATTTCCGGCACCGTAATTTCTTCGTTGAGGCGATTCGCCTTGTTCTGAGCGATGGTCAAACTCCTGAAAACGACAAAAGTTAAGCCGTGCCACTTCGCGCCGCGACTTCCCTCCGAAGTCGCTCGATCAGATCATCGACGGGCATCTGCCCCAGATCCTGACCACCGCGGGTACGCACGGCCACCAGTCCGGCTTCCTTTTCCTTGTCGCCCACGACGAGTTGGTAAGGCAGCCGGTTCAAGCTATGTTCCCGAATTTTATAGGTAATTTTCTCGTTACGCAAATCAGCCTCGGCCCGGAAGCCCGCCTGGTGTAGCTTCTGCGCCACTTCCGCGGCGTAGTCGGCCTGTTTTTCGGAGATGTTGAGGACCACGGCCTGCACCGGCGCCAGCCAGAGCGGCAAGGCGCCGGAGAAGTTCTCGATGAGGATGCCGATGAAGCGCTCCAGGGACCCCAGGATGGCGCGGTGCAGCATGACGGGCGCCCGCCGGGTGTCGTCGCCGGCCACGTACTCGGCACCCAGGCGGCCGGGCATGGAGAAATCCACCTGCATGGTGCCGCATTGCCAGGAGCGGCCGATGGCGTCCTTGATGTGGAATTCGATCTTGGGGCCGTAGAATGCGCCCTCCCCCGGCAGTTCCGTCCATTCCAGGCCGGAAGCCCGCAGGCCCTGGCGCAGGGCGGCCTCGGCCTTGTCCCATACCTCGTCGGAGCCCACTCGGCCTTCCGGCCGCAGCGCCAGCTTGACGGCCACGTCGTGGAAGCCGAAATCGGCGTAAACCTTTTTCACCAGGGAATTGAAGGCCGTCACCTCGGCCTCGATCTGATCCTCGGTACAGAAGATATGGCCGTCGTCCTGCACGAAGCCGCGCACCCGCATCAGGCCGTGCAAGGCGCCGGCCGGCTCGTTGCGATGGCAGGAGCCGAATTCGCCGTAGCGGATGGGCAATTCCCGGTAGGAGCGGAGGTCGGAATTAAAAACCTGGACGTGGCCGGGGCAGTTCATCGGCTTCACCGCGTAGTCCCGGTTCTCCGAGGACGTGGTGAACATGTTGTCCTTGTAGTGCTCCCAATGACCTGACTTTTCCCATAGGCTCTTGTCGAGGATCTGCGGGCAGCGCACTTCCTGGTAGCCATTGTTGCGGTAGACGGCCCGCATGTACTGCTCGATCTCCTGCCATACCGCCCAGCCCTTGGGGTGCCAGAAGACGAGGCCCGGCGCCTCCTCTTGCATGTGGAAGAGATCGTACTGCTTGCCCAGGCGGCGGTGGTCGCGCTTCTCGGCCTCTTCCAGCATGTGGAGGTAGGCCTCCAGGTCCTCCTTCTTGGCCCAGGCGGTGCCGTAGATGCGCTGCAGCATCTCGTTTTTCGAGTCGCCGCGCCAGTAGGCGCCGGCCACCTTCATCAGTTTGAAGACCTTAAGCTTGGCCGTGGTCGGCACGTGGGGGCCGCGGCAGAGGTCGATGAAATCGCCCTCGCGGTAGAGGGAAACCTGCTCGCCAGCCGGAATCGCCTCGATCAGTTCGGCCTTGTACTTCTCGCCCTGGCCCAGGAAGAACTTGACCGCCTCGTCCCGCGACCAGACCTCGCGGCCGACCGGGATGTCCTTCCTGGCCAGTTCGGCCATGCGCTTTTCGATCGCCTCCAGGTCTTCCGGCGTGAACGGGCGCTTGCAGGCGAAGTCGTAGTAGAAGCCGTTTTCGATGACCGGGCCGATGGTGACCTGGGCATCAGGGAACAACTCCTTCACCGCATAGGCCAAGAGGTGGGCGGTGGAGTGGCGGATGATCTCGAGTCCCTCGGCGTCCCGGTCGGTAACGATGGCCAGCTCTACATCGCGGTCAATGAGGAAGGAGGTATCGACCAGCTTGCCATCCACCTTGCCCGCCAGGGCCGCCTTGGCCAGGCCGGCGCCGATGCTGGCGGCGACCTCGGCCACCGTCAGCGGATTAGGATAGGAGCGGATGGAACCATCGGGCAGTTTGACGTCGGGCATTTTCCGGGCCTCGGGCAAAAAAAAAGTGCGGACGAGCCGCACTTTTCTCAATTCAACGAAAGCTGACTCGATTACGGTTTCAGAACAGCGGCAGTGCTAGTTCGGAAAATCATCAAGTCGCTCCGTCAAGGAATTTGGTAGGCGCAATTGGATTCGAACCAACGACCCCCACCATGTCAAGGTGGTGCTCTAACCAACTGAGCTATGCGCCTAAGGAGTCGCGCATTATACGGGCATGGGAGGCCTTGTCAACAGCCGCCGGGGCTGCAACCACAAGCGTCGGCAAAAGCCATGCCCTGCCGGTCCTTGCCGGAGAGCAACGGCTCCCCTGCCAGGGGCCAGGCGATGCCCAGGGTCGGGTCGTTCCAGGCGATGCAGCGTTCGTGCTCGGGGGAGTAATAGTCGGTGGTCTTGTATAGGAATTCGGCCGTTTCGCTCAGGGTCACGAAACCGTGGGCGAGGCCGGGCGGGATCCACATCTGCCGCTTGTTCTCGGCGCTCAACCTTTCCCCCACCCAACGCCCGAAGGTGGGCGATTCCGGGCGGATGTCCACGGCCACGTCGAAGACTTCGCCCTGGACGACCCGCACCAGCTTGCCCTGGGCCTTGGGCGCCACCTGGTAGTGGAGCCCCCGCAGGACATTGCGGGCAGACTTGGAGTGGTTGTCCTGGACGAAATCGACATCCGCCCCGGTCAGCTCACGGAAAAGCCGGAGATTGAAGCTCTCGAAGAAAAAACCGCGGTCGTCGCCAAAAACGCGGGGTTCGAAGACCAGGACGTCGGCGATGGCGGTGGGGATGGCATCCATTTAGAAGACTCGCTCTTTCAACAGGCCCAGCAGGTACTGGCCATAGGGGTTCTTGACCATCGGCTGGGCCAACCGCTCGAGTTGGGCGGCATCGATATAGCCCTGGCGGAAGGCGATTTCCTCAGGGCAGGCAACCTTGAGCCCCTGGCGCTTTTCGATGGTGGCGATGAACTGGCTGGCGTCCAGCAGGCTTTCGTGGGTGCCGGTGTCGAGCCAGGCGTGGCCGCGCCCCATGACCTTGACCCGCAGGGCGTCCATTTCCAGGTAGATGCGGTTGACGTCGGTGATCTCCAGTTCGCCCCGGGCCGAGGGCTTGAGGTCGCGGGCGATGTCGAGGACGCGGTTGTCGTAGAAGTAGAGGCCGGTCACCGCGTAGTTGGATTTCGGTACCTTGGGCTTTTCCTCCAGGCTGACGGCGCGGCCGCCGGCGTCGAACTCGACGACGCCGTAACGCTCGGGATCATGAACGTGGTAGGCGAAAACGGTCGCCCCCTCGTCCTGGCGTCCGGCTTCCTGCAGGTCGTCGGCGAACTCGTGGCCGTAGAAGATGTTGTCGCCGAGCACCAGGGCGCTGGATTCGGCGCCGACGAACTCGCGGCCGATGATGAAGGCCTGGGCCAGCCCGTCGGGGCTGGGCTGCACCGCATAGCTAAGATTAAGGCCCCACTGGCTGCCGTCGCCGAGAAGTTGCTCGAAGCGCGGCGTGTCCTGGGGGGTGGAGATGATCAGGATGTCCCGGATGCCGGCCAGCATGAGAGTGGTCAGCGGGTAGTAGATCATCGGCTTGTCGTGGATCGGCAGCAGTTGCTTGGAAACGGCCAGCGTCACCGGGTAGAGGCGGGTGCCGGAGCCACCGGCGAGGATGATGCCCTTGCGCATGATGTCAATTCCTTCCGTATTGCTTGCCGATCCACTCGCGGTAGGCGCCGCTGGTGACGTTCTTCACCCAGGTCTGGTGGTCCAGATACCAGCGCACGGTCTTGCGGATGCCGGTCTCGAAGGTCTCCGCCGGCTTCCAGCCCAGTTCCCGCTCCAGCTTGGTGGCGTCGATGGCGTAGCGGCGGTCGTGGCCGGGGCGGTCGGCAACGTAGGTGATCTGTTCCGCATAAGGATGGCCGTCGGCCCGGGGACTCAGTTCATCAAGGATGGCGCAAAGGGTCCGCACCACCTCCAGGTTCGGCTTCTCGTTCCAGCCGCCGACGTTGTAGGTCTCTCCCACCCTCCCCGCTTCCAGCACCCGGCGGATCGCGGCGCAATGGTCCTTGACGTAGAGCCAGTCGCGGATCTGCTGGCCGTCGCCGTAGATGGGCAGGGGCTTGCCGGCCAGGGCGTTGTGGATGACCAGGGGGATGAGCTTTTCCGGGAAGTGGTAGGGGCCGTAGTTGTTGGAGCAGTTGGTGGTCAGCACCGGCAGGCCGTAGGTGTGGTGGTAGGCCCGCACCAGGTGGTCGCTGGCGGCCTTGCTGGCGGAGTACGGGCTGTTGGGCTCGTAGCGGTTGGTTTCGGTGAAGGCGGGATCGTCCTTGGCAAGCGAACCGTAGACCTCGTCGGTGGAGACGTGGAGGAAGCGGAACCCCTCCTGCTCGGCGCCGACAAGGCCGCCCCAGTGGGCCCGAACCGCCTCCAGCAGGCGGAAGCTGCCGACGATGTTGGTCTGGATAAAATCCTCGGGGCCGTGGATGCTGCGGTCCACGTGGGATTCGGCAGCAAAATTGATGATGGCCCGAGGCCGGTGGGTCGCCAACAAACGGGATACCAGATCGAAATCGCCGATGCTGCCCTGGACGAAGATGTGCCGGGCATCGCCTTGCAGGAACGCCAGGTTTTCGAGGTTGCCGGCGTAGGTCAGGGCGTCAAGGTTCACGACGGTTTCGTCGCACCCGGCCAGCCAGTCGAGGACGAAATTGCTGCCGATGAAACCGGCGCCGCCGGTGACGAGGATGGTCATTGCTGCTTCCGCCGAGGATGAAAATGTCTATCTTACGGCGCTTTATGCCACTTGGGAAAGCACGCGCCACCGGGAACGGCGGGACTCAGCCGCTCAGGCGCCCCACTGGTCGAGGAATTGTCGCCAGTGCGGGGCGCCGATCTCGGCCAGGCGGTCGCGGACAAAACCGGTCTCGGCGGCCTCTTCCTCGGCCGTCAGTTCTCCCCGCAGGCGGCGGAAGCGGGTGTAGACGAGATAGGTATTGACCACGTCGGTCTCGCAGTAGTCGCGGATTTCGGCGATCCGGCCCTGCTGCCACGCTTCCCACACCTTGCTGCCGTCCATGCCCAGCTTGCCCGGAAAGCCCATGAGTTTGGCCAGTTCGTCGAGGGGAGCGTTGGCCCGGGGCTGGTAGAGGGCCAGGAGATCCATGAGGTCGAGGTGGCGGGTGTGGTAGCGGCTGATGTAGTTGTTCCACTTGAAGTCCCGGCTGTCGGCGTAGTCGCCGTCGCCGAGGTCCCAGTAGCGAGGGGCGGCGACACCGTGAAGCATCCCCCGGTAATGCAGCACCGGCAGGTCGAAGCCGCCGCCGTTCCAGGAGACGATCTGGGGGGTGAATTTCTCGACGCCGTCGAAGAAGCGCTGGATGATCTCGCCTTCCCCGTGCTCGGGCTCCGACAGTGACCAGACGCGGAAGGTCTCGCCGGCCCGCAGGACACAGGAGATGGTCACCACCCGCTGCAGGTGGAGCGGCAGGAAATCACCCCCAGTCTTCGCCCGCCGCTGCTGGAAGGCGAGTTCGGCGACCTCGGCGTCGGAGAGGTCGTCCGCCAGGTCGTTGAGGCGACGCAGCCCGGCCACGTCCGGGATGGTTTCGAGGTCGAAGACGAGGACCGGGGAATGCATCAGGCGGGGAACACGCCGGTGGAGAGGTAGCGGTCGCCCCGGTCACAGATGATGGTGACGATCACCGCGTTCTCCACCTCGGCGGCGATGCGCAGGGCCACGGCAACGGCCCCCCCGGAGGAGATGCCGGCGAAGAGGCCCTCCTCCCGGGCGAGCCGCCGGGTCATGGCCTCGGCGTCGGACTGGCTGACGTTTTCTACCCGATCCACCCGCGAGCGGTCGAAAATCCTGGGCAGGTAGGCCTCGGGCCACTTGCGGATGCCGGGGATCTGGCTGCCCTCCTCCGGCTGGCAGCCGACGCTCTGGATGGCCGGGTTCATTTCCTTGAGGTAGCGGGAGGTGCCCATGATGGTGCCGGTGGTGCCCATGCTGGAAACGAAGTGGGTCACCTTGCCCGCCGTGTCCCGCCAGATTTCCGGTCCGGTACCCTCGTAGTGGGCAAGCGGGTTGTCCGGGTTGGCAAACTGGTCGAGGATGATGCCCTTGCCTTCGTCCCGCATCTTCTCGGCCACGTCCCGGGCCAGCTCCATGCCGCCGTCGCGGGGGGTGAGCACCAGTTCGGCGCCGAAGGCGCGCATGGTCTGGCGGCGCTCGATGCTCTGGTTCTCGGGCATGACCAGGATCATGCGGTAGCCCTTCATGGCAGCGGCCATGGCCAGCGCGATGCCGGTGTTGCCGGAGGTGGCCTCGATGAGGGTGTCGCCGGGCCTGATATCGCCCCGGGCTTCGGCATGGACGATCATGGACAGCGCCGGCCGGTCCTTCACCGAGCCGGCGGGGTTGTTGCCCTCCAGCTTGGCAAGGATGACGTTGCCGCGGCGGTCGTTCTCCGCTCCCGGCAGGCGGGTGAGCCTGACCAGAGGGGTATTGCCGACAAAATCCTGCAGGGTTTTATACATTGCGGTTCAACCACTCCACGTATTGGGCCACCCCCTCCTCCACCGTCGCCATGGGGGCGGCATAGCCAGCCTCCCGCAGCTTGGCGATGTCGCCCTGGGTGAAGGCCTGGTACTTGCCCTTCAGGGCCTCGGGGAACGGAACGTATTCAAGCAAGCCCCGTTCCCGCAACTGGGCCAGGTCGAGGGACGCTTCGCCGCGCAGGGCCCGGCAACCGTTGACAGTGGCGACGGCCACGTCATTGAAGCTCTGGGCGCGGCCGGACCCCAGGTTGAAGATGCCGGACTGCTCCGGATGGTCGAGGAAGAAAAGGTTGACCTTGGCCACGTCGCCAACGAAGACGAAGTCCCGCTGCTGCTCGCCCGGCCCGTAGCCATGGGAGCCCTCGAAAAGTCTGACCTTGCCGTCGGCGCGGAACTGGTTGAAGTGGTGGAAGGCCACCGAAGCCATGCGCCCCTTGTGGGTTTCCCGGGGCCCATAGACATTGAAGTAGCGGAAGCCGACGACCTGGGACGACACCCCCGCCGCCAGCCGCTGCCGCACCACCTGGTCGAAGAGGAATTTGGAGTAGCCGTAAACATTGAGGGGCGCCTCGTACTGCCGCTCCTCCTTGAAGACGCTGCTGCCGCCGTAGGTGGCGGCGCTGGAGGCATAGAGGAACTGAACGTCCTGGTCAAGGCACCAGTCGAGGAGAATGAGGGAGTAACGGTAGTTGTTCTCCATCATGTAGCGGCCGTCGGTCTCCATGGTGTCGGAGCAGGCGCCTTCGTGGAAGATGGCGTCCACCTCGCCGTCGAAATGGCCAGCCTGGATGCGTTCGATGAAATCCTGCTTGTCCAGATAGTCGGCGATCTCGCAATCGACCAGGTTCTTGAACTTGTCCGCCCGGGTGAGATTGTCGACGGCGATGATCTTGGTGACGCCCCGCTCGTTGAGGGCCTTGACGATATTGGAGCCGATAAAGCCGGCGGCGCCGGTGACGACGGTATACATGCGAATTCCTTACAAGGCTGCTGCCAGTTCTTCCCGGCTGACCACGGCGGTGCCGAGCTTGCCGACGACGATGCCGCCGGCCAGGTTGGCAACGCGGATGGCGTCGGCCCAGGTGGCGCCTGCGGCAAGCATGACCGCCAGGGTGGCGATGACCGTGTCGCCCGCGCCGGAAACGTCGAAGACCTCCCGGGCCTGGGCGGGCTGATGGATGACCTCGCCGTCCAGGAAGAGGGTCATGCCCTCCTCGCTGCGGGTCACCAGCAGGGCTTCCAGGCCCAGTTCGCCCCGCAGCTTCTGGGCCCGGGCCTCGAGATCCCTCTCCGACGACCAGCGGCCGACCACTTCCCGCAATTCGGCGCGGTTGGGGGTGATGAGGGTGGCGCCGGCATATTTGCCGTAGTCGTCGCCTTTGGGGTCTACCAGCACGGGTTTATCCGCCGCCCGGGCCAGGCGGATCATGTCTGAAATATGGGTCAAGCCGCCCTTGCCATAGTCGGAGAGGACGACAACGTCGCAGTCCGCCACCCGGCGTTCAAAATCCTGCAATTTGGCCTGCAGGATTTCATGGGAAGGCGTGGTTTCGAAATCGATGCGCAGCAACTGCTGCTGGCGGCCGATGACACGCAGCTTGACGGTGGTGTCGATGTCGCCGTCCACCTGCAGGCTGGCGTCGATGCCGCCCTCCTTCAAGAGGCGGGAAAGGCTCCGGCCCGCCTCGTCGTCGCCCACCACCGAAAGCAGCGAGGTCGCCCCGCCCAGGGCCGTGGCGTTGCGCGCCACGTTGGCGGCCCCGCCCAGGCGTTCCTCGCTGCGCTCGACCTTGACCACCGGCACCGGCGCCTCCGGCGAGATGCGGCTGACATCGCCGAACCAGTAGCGGTCCAGCATGATGTCGCCCACCACCAGCAGGCGGACGCCGGCAGCCTGATCCAGGAGCTTCATCAGCGGCCGATGGCGAGGTAGTCGATACCCAGGCCGCGCACGAACTTCGGATCGTACAGGTTGCGCCCGTCAACGATGACCGGGGCCTTCAGGGCCTTCTTGATGGCTTCGAAGTCCGGGCTGCGGAATTCCTTCCACTCGGTGGCGATGACCAGGGCATCGGCATTGTCGAGGGCGCCCATGGGGCTCTCGGCATACTTGAGGCGCGGCTCATCACCGTAGATGCGCTTCGTTTCGTGCATGGCCACCGGGTCGTAGGCCGTCACCGTGGCGCCGGCGGCAAAGAGGTCGGCGATCAGCTCCCGGCTGGGGGCCTCCCGCATGTCGTCGGTGTTGGGCTTGAAGGCCAGGCCCCAGAGGGCGAAGTGCCGGCCCTTGAGGTCGCCGAACTTCTGCTTGAGCTTGGCGGTGAGGACATGCTTCTGGGCGTCGTTGGCTTCTTCGACGGCGGTGAGCACCTTGAGGGTGATGCCGGCATCGTCAGCGGCGGTCTTGATGAGGGCTTTCACGTCCTTGGGAAAGCAGGAACCGCCGTAGCCGCAGCCGGGGTAGAGGAAGTGGTAGCCGATGCGGGGGTCGGAGCCGATGCCCTGGCGCACCATTTCGATGTCGGCGCCGAGTACCTCGGCCAGGTTGGCCAGTTCGTTCATGAAGCTGATGCGGGTGGCCAGCATGGCGTTGGCGGCGTACTTGGTAAGTTCGGCGCTCTTGATGTCGGTGACGATGAGGCGCTCGTGGTTGCGCTGGAAGGGCGCGTAAAGGGCACGCATGAGGTGGATGGCCTGGTCGTCCTCGGCACCGACGACGATGCGATCGGGGCGCATGAAGTCTTCGACGGCGGCACCTTCCTTGAGGAATTCCGGATTGGAAACGACACTATAGGGGATATCCGCACCGCGCTTCGCGAGTTCGTCGGCGACGGCAGCCTTGACCTTGTCGGCGGTGCCGACGGGAACGGTGCTCTTGTCGATGACCACCTTGTAGTCGGTCATCAGACGGCCGATGTTGCGGGCTGCCGCCAGGACGTACTGCAAGTCGGCGGAACCGTCCTCGTCGGGCGGGGTGCCGACGGCGATGAACTGGATGGTGCCGTGCTGGACGGCCTTTTCCACGTCGGTGGTGAAGTGCAGGCGGCCGGCAGCGACGTTGCGGCGGACCATTTCCTGCAGGCCCGGTTCGTAGATGGGAATGCCGCCTTCTTCGAGAATGCGGATCTTCTCCGGATCGAGATCCAGGCAGAGGACGTCGTTGCCCACTTCGGCCAGACAGGTGCCACTCACGAGACCGACATAGCCGGTGCCAACCACGGTAATTTTCATGGGTATTTCCTACAAGGTTAAGTCGAATTCTTCGCTGCGCCGAGGCGGATAGGTCTCCCAGCCCCCGCAGGCAGGACAGCGCCAGTAGAACTGGCGCGCCTTGAAGCCGCAATTATCGCATTGATAGCGGGACAGGCGCTTGGTATAGCTCTGCACGATGGACTTGGCCAGTTCGATGTCCGGCTGCGTTTCCGGTGTAGCCAGGGGCAGGCGGGCGCTCATGAGCTTCTCCAGCCCCAGGAGGGTCGGATTGCGCTGGAGCTCGTCACGCACCAGGCGATAGGCCGCTTCCGTCCCCTCGCTTTCCAGTACCAGTTGGTAGACCACATCGAGCAGGTCGAGGGAGGGATAGCGTTCCAAGTAGCCGCGCAACAGGGCGATGCCTTCCTCGCGGCGGCTGAGTTTCCGGTAGGTTTCCAGTAGGCGCTGGGCGACCAGGGCGAGGTAGGCGGGATCCTGTTGCTCGATCCGTTGCCAGGCGGCGATGGCGTCATCTAGCCGCCCCTCCTGGACCAGGATATCGCCCTGCAGGAGGCTGGCCCGCACGCACTTGCGGTTCTGCTGCATGGCCGTCTCCAGGTATTCCCGGGCAGCCTCGGGACGGGAACGCATGATCTCGGCAGCCGCCAGTTCGCAATAGTACTCGGCCACGTCCCGCTGTGAGGCGACGCCGGGGAGTTCCCGGGCGATGTCGACGGCCTTCAGCCACTCCTTCTCCACCTGGTAGATTTCCAGCAGGTTGCGCTTCGCCTCCTCGCCGAAGGCCGTGCCGAGCAGTTTGTTGAATATTTCTTCGGCCCGGTCCAGGAGACCGGCCTTGAGGTAATCCTGCCCCAGTTCGGACAGGGCCTGCAGTCGCAGGTTGTCATCCAGGTCGCCCCGGTCGATGAGGTTCTGGTGCATGCGGATGGCCCGCTCCGTCTCGCCGCGGCGGCGGAAGAGATTACCGAGGGCGAAGTGCAGTTCCACCGTCTGGGGGTCGATCTTGGCGACCTCCAGAAAGGAATCGATGGCCTTGTCCGGCTGCTCGTTGAGCAGGAAATTGAGCCCCTGGAAGTAAGAGCGGGGCAGTGCCCGGGATTCGTGCACCACCTGCCGGATGTCCACCCGGGCTGCCGCCCAGCCGAAGCCGAAGAACAGCGGGATCAGCAGCAACTGCCAGTAGTCGAAGAGCTCGCTCATACCAGCGGTGGGGGGACGACGATTTCAGCGGCTTCAGGCTTGGCGATCTCCCGCTTGAGCCGGGATATCTCACGCCGCTGCCGGTACACCAGCCCGAGGAGAGACAAGACCCCCAGCAAGGCGCCGGCCGCGAAGAAGGCCAGCAGGAGGATCACCAGGGGCGCCTGCCAGGCCGAACCCAGGAGGAAGCGCAGGGTGACGGGTTCCGTGTTCTGGACGGCAAACACGAACAAAAACAGGAAAATCGCAAGGCGCAGGGCCCAGGTGATGATTTTCATGGCATCCAAATAAAAAAGCGGCGGCTCGCGCCACCGCTTCAAATCTACCACATTGGGCCGGTTTGCGCGCTAGACGGCCTGATCGACACGTTCGCGCAACTCCTTGCCCGCCTTGAAATGGGGAACCCACTTGGCGGGAACGCTGACCTTGTCCCCCGACTTGGGGTTGCGGCCAACACGGGGGGGACGATAGTTGAGCGCAAAACTGCCGAATCCGCGGATCTCGATGCGATCCCCGCGCACCAGGGCGTCGGACATCGCATCGAGAATCATCTTGACCGCAAAATCGGCATCCTTCGCCACCAACTGCGGGAAACGCTCCGCCAGTCGGGCGATGAGCTCGGATTTGGTCATGGCTCAGCCTTTGTCGTCAGCCTTGCTGGTTGAGTTTGGCCTTCAGAAGCGCACCCAGGTTGGTCGTGCCGGAGGCAGCGGAAGACTCGGAAGCCAGCTTCTGCATGGCTTCGTGCTGCTCGGCCTGATCCTTGGCCTTGATGGAGAGGTTGACGCCGCGGGTCTTGCGATCCACGTTGATGATCATGGCCTCGACTTCGTCGCCCACCTTCAGGTGCTGGGAGAGGTCTTCCACACGCTCGCGGGAGAACTCGGAAGCACGCAGGTAGCCTTCGGTGTCGCCTTCCAGGCCGATCACGGCGCCACGGGCGTCGACGGACTTGACGGTGCCGCGGACGATGCTGTTCTTTTCGTGGGTGGCGATGAAGTTGGTGTACGGATCGCCTTCCAGCTGCTTGATGCCGAGGGAGATACGCTCCTTCTCGACGTCGATGCCGAGCACGACCGCCTCGACTTCGTCGCCCTTCTTGAAGTTGCGGATGGCTTCCTCACCGGATTGGCTCCAGGACAGGTCGGACAGGTGCACCAGGCCGTCGATGCTGCCGGTGAGGCCGATGAAGATGCCGAAGTCGGTGATGGACTTGATGGCACCCTTCACCTTGTCGCCCTTCTTGTGGTTCTGGGCGAACTCTTCCCACGGATTGGCCTGGCACTGCTTCATGCCCAGGGAGATGCGGCGGCGCTCTTCGTCGATCTCGAGGATCATGACTTCGACTTCATCGCCCAGGGAAACAACCTTGGACGGGTGAACGTTCTTGTTGGTCCAATCCATTTCGGAGACGTGCACCAGGCCTTCGATGCCCTGCTCGATCTCGACGAAGGCACCGTAGTCGGTGAGGTTGGTGACCTTGCCGAAGAGGCGGGTGCCGGCCGGGTAGCGGCGGGCGATGCCCACCCACGGGTCTTCGCCGAGCTGCTTCAAGCCCAGGGAAACACGGTTCTTCTCGGCGTCGAACTTCAAAATCTTGGCGGTGACTTCGTCGCCCACGGCCAGCACTTCGGACGGGTGACGGACGCGGCGCCAGGCCAGGTCGGTGATGTGCAGCAGGCCGTCGATGCCGCCCAGGTCGACGAACGCACCGTAGTCGGTGATGTTCTTGACGATGCCCTTGACGACGGTGCCTTCCTTGAGGTTCTCGAGGAGCTTCTCGCGATCGGCGTCGGCGGTGGCTTCCAGCACGGCGCGACGGGAGAGGACGACGTTGTTGCGCTTGCGGTCGAGCTTGATGACCTTGAATTCGAGGGTCTTGCCTTCGTAGGGGGTGGTGTCCTTGACCGGACGCATATCCACCAGGGAGCCGGGCAGGAAGGCGCGCACGCCGTTGGACATGACGGTCAAGCCGCCCTTGACCTTGCCGGTGATGGTGCCGGAGACCAGGGAGCCTTCGTTGAGGGCCTGTTCCAGGAAGTTCCAGGCGGCGATGCGCTTGGCGCGATCGCGGGAGAGACGGGTCTCACCGTAGCCGTCTTCGAGCATCTCGATGGCGACCTGGACGAATTCGCCCGGCTGCACTTCGAGTTCGCCCTGGTCGTTGAGGAACTCCTCGACCGGGACATAGGATTCGGATTTCAGGCCGGCGTTGACCACGACAAAGTTCTGGTCGACGCGCACCACTTCAGCAGTGATGACTTCGCCTTGGCGCATTTCCTGGCGAGCCAGGGATTCTTCAAAAAGTTGGGCAAAAGATTCCATTGAGGGAAATACTCGGAGATTGCCGCGAAGCGGCGGTTGGTTGATGAACGCCGGCGGCCGCAAGCCTCCGACACCCGCACCCACGCCGGGGCGTGGAAAGGTGCGGATGATAACCCGGAAAACGTTTTCCGATCAATCGTTTATTGAGCTGCCGCCGCCTCGTACCAGCGCAGCACCTGAGCGACCGCCTCGTCGATGGTCAGGCCGCTCGTATCGAGCAGCCTCGCCCCCTCCTCCTGGCGCAGCGGCGCCACCGCCCGCTGGCTGTCGCGGGCATCACGGGCCTTGAGGTCGGCAACGATGTTATCCAGGTCGGCCGCCACGCCGGCAGCGAGCAATTGCTGGTAGCGGCGTTCGGCCCGCACCTCCGGCGTGGCCGTGAGGAAGACCTTCAGGCCGGCCTGCGGGAACACCACCGACGCCATGTCGCGGCCGTCCGCCACCAGGCCGGGCACACGGCAGAAGGCGCGCTGCCGGAATAACAGCGCCGAACGCACCGCCGGCAGGGCCGCCACCCGGGAGGCGCCGGAGGAAATCGCCTCGCTGCGGATGGCTTCGCTCACATCCTCTCCCGCCAGGCGCACCACGTTCTCCGCGAACTCGATATCCAGCCCGGCCGCCAAGGCCGCGACCCCGGTTTCATCGTCCCAGGCCACCCCGGCCCGCTGCGCCGCCAGGGCAGCCAGGCGGTAAATCGCCCCGGAATCGAGATAACCGAAGCCCAGGGCAGCCGCCACCCGGGCTGCCACGGTCCCCTTGCCCGAAGCCGAGGGACCGTCGATGGCAATCACCGGGGCGGACTTGGTCACGGCAGCGAAGGCGGTGAAGTATTCCGGAAACGTCTTGGCCACGCACTTGGGATCGTTGATCCGCAGCGGCGTGCCAAAGGCCGCCAGCGAAAAGCACATGGCCATGCGGTGGTCGTCATAGGTGTCGATGGCCGCCGGCCGCAGGGGGGCCGGGGTGACGGCGATGTAATCCGCCCCCTCCTCGACCTGCGCCCCCAGCTTGCGCAACTCTGTCGCCATGGCGGCGATCCGGTCGGTCTCCTTGACCCGCCAACTGGCGATGTTGCGCAGGGTGGTCCTGCCCTTGGCAAACAAGGCGGTGGTGGCCAGCGTCATGGCGGCATCGGGGATATGGTTGCAGTCGAGGTCGACCCCGACCAGCCCCCCCGCCGGCGCCCGCGCTTCCATCCAGTTGGGGCCCATGTCGATGACGGCACCCATCTTGGCCAAGGCCTCGGCGAAGCGCACGTCACCCTGGATCGAATCCCTGCCCACGCCTTCGACCCGCACCGGCCCACCGCCGATGGCGCCCAACGCCAGGAAATACGAGGCCGACGAAGCATCGCCTTCGACGTAGATCGTTCCCGGCGAAACGTAGCGGCTGCCGGCTGGAACCGTGAAGCGCTGCCAGCCATCCCGCTGCACTTCCACGCCAAAGCGGCGCATGGTGGCGAGGGTGATTTCGATGTAAGGCTTGGAAATAAGTTCGCCAACCACCTCGACCGTGGTTTCGACCCCGGTCAGGGGCAGGGCCATGAGCAGGCCGGTAAGGAATTGGCTTGAGACGTCGCCCCGCACCTTGACCGTGCCACCGGGGCGGATAGTCGCGGGTTTGAGCCGCAAAGGCGGAAACCCCTCGTTACCGAGGTAAGTAACGTCCGCCCCCAACTGTCGCAAGCCATCGACCAGATCGCCGATGGGGCGCTCGTGCATGCGGGCGACGCCCCTTAACACGTAGTCTCCATTTGCCAGGGCCAGGGCCGCCGTCAGGGGACGGAAAGCAGTGCCGGCGTTGCCGAGGAACAACTCAGCCTCCTTGACAGGGATGTTCCCGCCACAACCGGTGATATGCCAGTGCCCCGCCTCCATGGGCACTACCCCGACTCCCAGGGCTTTGAGAGCATCGAGCATGCGATCGGTATCATCGGACACCAGTAGATCCAGAACCTCGGTTTCCCCCTCTGCAAGGGCCGCCAACAGGAGAACGCGGTTGGAAATGCTCTTGGAGCCGGGCAGGCGGACGTTACCTGAGCCTATGGACAATTGCGAAAGATCAATGAATTCTGCGGTCACGGGACACTCTTGATGAAGGAAGGCGGCCAATCAAGCCGCAACATATTCGGGGACAAAACGCTTGAGGCCTTCGCGCACTTCCGCCACCCCTCGAACCCCTGCCGCGAGCCACTGACGAATTTCCTGATATTCGGACTCGCCGAGCCCATCCCCCAGGCGTGCGATACGCAGTTTCGGGTGTGGCGTCGGGAGCGTGGTTTCGTCATTGGCGAGGAGTTCTTCGTAGAGTTTCTCACCGGGGCGCAGTCCCGAGAACTGGATAGGGATTTCCTCCTCGGAAAAGCCCGAGAGCCGAATCATGTCTCTCGCCAAATCGACGATCTTCACCGGCTCCCCCATGTCGAGAACAAAAATCTCGCCACCCTGCCCCATCAAGCCGGCCTGCAACACGAGTTGCGCAGCCTCGGGAATCGTCATGAAATAGCGAACGATGTCCGGGTGGGTCACTGTCACCGGCCCCCCGCGGGCAATCTGTTCACGAAACTTGGGTATGACGCTGCCGTTGCTGCCTAACACGTTGCCGAAACGGACGGTAATGAAGCGTGTGCCATCTACCTCCTGGATCGCCCGGCACACCCGCTCAGCCAGGCGTTTGGTAGCTCCCATCACATTGGTGGGGTTTACCGCCTTGTCGGTAGAAATCAGCACAAACTTCCCGACCCCTGTCCGCCGGGAAGCCAGAGCCATGGTAAGGGTGCCCAGGGTGTTGGTACGTACGGCCTGCCAGGCATTCTCTTTTTCCATCAGCGGGACATGTTTATAGGCCGCCGCATGAAAAACAACCGCCGGCCGCTCCGTGGCCAGGATTTCATCTACACGATCGCGGTCGCGCACGTCTGCCGCCCAGCAACCCCGATCAAGGTAGGCGAAGGACTGCCCCAATTCCTCGTCGATGCGGTAGAGGGCAAATTCCGAAGATTCCACGAGCACGAGGCGCGCCGGGGAAAATCGGGCAATCTGCCGGCAAAGCTCCGAACCAATGGAGCCCCCGGCCCCGGTAACCAATACCACCTGCCCTTTCAACAGTCCGCTTAGCCCCTCGCCGTCGAGGGAAACCGCCTCGCGACCAAGCAAATCCTCAAGCTCGACCTTTCGTATACTCGACACCGACAGGCGACCAGCCAGAAGGTCGTCGTAGGACGGCATGGTCATGACCGACAACCCTGCTGCGGACGCGATTTCCACCGCCTCCCGACGTTCAGCAGCACGACTGTTGGGCATTGCCATGATCGCGTGCTTGACCGAAAACCGCTGGGCTACCATCGGCAATTCAGCCATGGGAGCGAAGACGGGGAGCCCATGCAGTCTCCGCCCCTGGTTCGCCGGCCGGTTGCTCACCAAGGCAACCGCATACCAAGCGCCGCTGCGGTTCATTTCGCGCAAAAGCGAATCTGCCGCTTCGCCAGCCCCCAGGATGACCACCGGTTGGCCTCGCATCCTGGCCGGGCCGTAAAGCCGATGCTCTTTCCAGCTACGGTAAGCAAACCGGCTTCCCCCCATGAAAACAATAAGGAGTACCGGATGCATGACCAGTACGGACCGCGGAATAACCCCTAGTTTGAGGAACACTACGGCCATGACCACCAGCACTCCGCCGGATCCAACCGCCCCCAAAATGTGCCTCATATCGGAAAGGCTGGCAAAGCGCCAAACGCCGCGGTAGAGGCCGAACGAAAAAAAAAGGCCTCCGAACAGCGGCACGATCCAGAGCAGGGATCGATTAGCAGATGCCACGAATTCCGCTGGAACATCAAAATTGAATCGCAGCGCGAACGCGAGCAGCCAAGCTGCGGCAACCGCGGCGAGATCGTGCAGGAAAGCTGCAAGAGACCGTGGATTCATCATACTGTTACCGCGAGAGCCTTCTACCGAAGATCAAAAACGATCGATTTTAGCCCGGATCGCCGGAAAGGCGCAGAACCTCAATCAGTGCGATACGCCGTCGGTACGCAAGACCTTGACCAAGGTCATCCACAGTATCTTGACATCGAGTCCAAGGGACTTCCGACTGAGATACTCAACGTCCAGATTCACCTTATCAGGAACCGGCAACTCGTCCCGCCCGTTCACCTGAGCCCACCCCGTAAGACCTGGAACCAGTTGATGCACCCCCCGCTCCGTACGCAACTGAATGAGATCATCCTGGTTGTAAAGCGCCGGCCTGGGGCCGACAAAGCTCATATCCCCCTTGAGGATGCTCCATAGCTGTGGCAGTTCGTCCAGGCTGGACTTGCGTAGGAACGAGCCCACCGGGGTCAGGTGGGCAACGGGATCGCTCAGCAGGTGGGTCGCCACCACCGGCGTACCCACCCGCATACTACGGAATTTTGGCATCTTGAAAATACGGTTGTGCCGCCCCACCCGGTCACTCCAGTACAACACTGGACCGGGCGAGGTGAGGCGCACCAGTAGAGCTACCAGCACCAAGGGCAGCAGCAGGACGGTCAGGGCCACCAGACCCAGGCAGATGTCGAACAGGCGCTTCATGTTGTTGTCTTTAGCTCAGTTGACTGCGGTAGTAGTCACGCCAGGCTTCGGTCACCACCCGACCGCTGAACTGGCGCTCGGCACGTTCCCGGGCCTGCGCCCCGAGGCGCTGGCGCAGGTTCTCATCCTGCGCCAACGCCTCCAGGGCTTCGGCCAAGGCAGCCGGCTGTCCTGGCTCGACCAGCAGGCCGCTATATCCCTCAGCGACAGCGTCCACAACGCCATCGATACGATAGGCTACAGCCGGAATACCGCAGGCCGCCCCCTCAATGATGACCGAACCGAACCCCTCGCGGTAGCTGGGCAGGACCAGCACATCCGCCGCCGCCATGAAGCGCTCGGGAGTGGGCGTCGCTCCCAGCCAGCGGAGAGGCGCCGCACAGCCAGCGGCAGCATCCTGCAGGGTCGGCAGCAGCCCCTCCTCGTTGGGTCCTACAACCCACAGCTCGACATTGGGGTTGGCACTGGCCACCAGCTGAAAGGCCCGGACCAGATCGAACACACCCTTGTCCCGGGCCAGTCGGCCGACATACAGGAACACGCATGCAGCGGCAGCAGTTCCGATCTGCCGGCGCAACTGATCGCGACCGACCGCATCGGGACGGAAACGCTCCAGGTCCACGCCGGCGATGGAGCCGGCACCCAGCATGCCGATCCCGCCTTCCCGGACCAAGCCTTCAGCACATAGCAGGCGGCACTGGGAAGCACTGTCGGCAAAGACCCGCGAGGCCAGCAGCACGATCAGGCGGTCCAGTGCCTTGAGCAAGCGGCGGGCCAGCCCCTTCCGAGTCGCCCAGACCTGACCGGTGAAGGTATGCCAGCGGTGAGGCACACGAGCCACGAAACCGGCCATCATGGCCAGCAGCCCAGCCTTGGGCGTGATGCTATGGATGGCTGCCGGCCTGACCTGGCGAACCAACGACAGCAACTTCAGCAATGTTTTCAGATCGGTTCCCGGAGCAATCTTGCGGGCAAAGGGAATATGACGCACCTCCACGAGGCGTGACAAGGAAGGTAGGAGCTCATAGGCCTCGAGATTGACGCAGAGGACAATCCGGTAATCCTGGGACAGGGTGGCCAGATGGGAGGCCAGGAAGGCATTCACCGCAAATGGGGTCGTGGCCACGAACAGGATAGCCGACCCCTGAGACGGCCCGTTTCCCGGCATTTCAGACTGGAACATCGGCCTGCTTCCCCTCCCCCGCGGAGCCCGCAGCCGCCCTGATGGCGCCGATCCGCACCTCCCACTGCCGGCACTCCTCCGGGGACGCCATCGCCCCCCACCGCGCCTCACCCGCCGGCGCCAGGCGATGGCGCAATTCGCGCCAGCCATCGCGCCCGATGCGGGCCAGCGCCATCGCCGTGCTCAGCGCGGCACTAGCCCACTGCCCCCGAGCGAGAAAATGGCCACACTGCATTGTCAGCATGGCCCGGCGGGTACGCCACAGCTTCCGCCAGGGCGTATGGCTGCGCACCCGGTAAGCCAACAGGCGTTCCGGCAGGGTGTGGTAGCAACTGTGCCGATAAGCCCGCAGCAACAGCTCCTGATCCTCGCAGCAATACGGGGCCGGCTCCGGGTAGGGGTTGCGGCGGAACCACTCGGTCCGCCCCATCCAGGTGGGGTGCGGCATGGGGAAGCCCTGCCAGGGCCGCCGGCAGATGGTCGCATGATCGATAGCCGACGGCAGGATCCCGTTCAGCCGCTCCTGCTCATCCATGGTGAGACACTGGGTCGCCAGCAGGTCCACTTCCGGATGCCCCTCCAGAAAGGCAACCTGCCGCGCAAAACGCCCCGGATGACAGAGATCGTCATGGTCCATGCGAGCGAAGTACTTGCCCCTGGCCATGCCGACCGCCTGGTTGAGGCGGGCGGAAAGCCCCCGGTTACAGCCATCGCGGACGACGATGATGCGGGGATCGGAAAGGAAGGGCAGACGCTCGATGGCGCCGTCAGTGGACCCATCATCTAGCAGTAGTAGTTCCCAATGGGACCAGGACTGGTTCAGAACGGATCGGACGGCGTACTCCAGGACGGCTCCGCCATTGAGCACGGCCAGCGCCACCGTCACCATCGGCTCCCCGCCGGGAAGAAATTCCACGGTATCACTCATCATTGGCTCCAGCAGGCATGCTGGCCCCCTTCGCCACAATGTGTCCGCATCGGGGTCAGCATGAGTGAAGTAACTGTCGTCCTAACCAGCATGCTTCGGATAGCTTGCGCCAGCCGCGGCTTGTCGCGGCTCACGCACATGACAATCGAGAAGCTGGGTGCCAGCCTGCTCACGCCTTGCGCCCCCCCATCAGCAAGCGGCGAAATGCAATGGCAAGCGACACAATTGCTGCGGTTGTACGCACGAGAGGCGGCCAGAACAACAGCGGCGGGGTTGCCTGGGAGGGCGGAAGCTTCAGCGCGGCCAATGTCACGCTATTCCTTTGCAGGCGGCGCGTCAGGCCAGCCCAGTAGAACAGGGAAAGCTGCCCACGCCCCCACAATTTGCATGCCAGGCGCAACTCACCCTCGACCATCTTGCGCCGGTTACGCTGCATGCTTTGCGTGTGCTGCCGAATGCACACCAGCGGCTCAGGCACGAAATCAAATTCCCATTGCCGGCTTATCCGCAACCACATGTCCCAGTCTTCCGCGACTGGGAGCTCCTCATCGAACAGCCCCACCTGGTGCAGAGCTTCGGCCCTCAGCAGCACTGCGCTGGCACTTCCCGAGACAAGATTGCCGCGCATGAGTCTGCGGGCCGCATTCCCCTTCAAGAGCGGTGCAATGTGCCTAGCCTCACTACCCGACTTTCCATGTTCGTCGACCACGCGGTAATCGCAGTAGATCAAGCCGGTACGCTCGCCAGCAGTCTGAAGCATCAAGTCAAGCTGTCGCTCGAGCTTGGCAGGCTCCCAGAGATCGTCAGCATCAAGCAATGCCACGAATGGGGCCGTAGCCACACGCAGCCCGCTATTACGGGCTGCGGCGACGCCGGCATTGCGTTGCGATACCAACCGAATTCCGAGCTGGGGATATTGGCGACTGCATGCGTAAACCACCGCGGCGGTATCGTCAGTAGAACCGTCGTCGACCACGATCACCTTTGCGGGCAATCGGGTTTGCCGCGCCACTGAGGCGATGGTCTCGGCGATGAAGGCGCCTGCGTTATGCGCGGGAATGATTACGTCGACCTGCGCCTTCTCGCCCTCGTGCTGGCGTCCAGACCAAGGGAAGGATCTCACGGCTTCAATACCTCACCAGCCGAACCAGCCCCGCCAGTATGCCTATGCCGCGTCCGAACAAGGGGTAACGCAACAACCGTACGCGGTGCAATCTTTGCCTAATAGTTTTCCCGGCTTGGCGAATGTTGTTCGCATCCCCAGGGAAGCGAGCCGAAAGCGCACGCTCAAGGGCAGTAACCGTAAGGCTCAGGCTGGTCCAGTCGCAATCGGGCCGAACCAATCCCGCATTCAGCCGGACTGCGCACACGAGATCATGCAGAACATTTCGGTCGCTACCCCCACCTAGCAGAGCCTCCAGGTTTTCGACGGCGATGGCGCGCACCCGCATCTCAATTAACTCCGCCTTGCTACGACTGATGCTGCCAGCCACTTCCCGGTACAGGAGCAGTTCTTCGCCAATATTGGCTAACCGGGAGATGCGAGCGATCCGTGACCAGAGGTCGAAGTCCTCCGGCGGATAACGTCCGGGATCGGAGGGATAATTGCCAGCCGTCAGCGCTACATCGCGCCTGAACATGACGCTGCTGTGGACAAAAAAATTGTCAAACAAAGAGCGTAACTGCAACTCGCCATTGGTGGTCGGATGCGCGTGGCGCCGCGCTGTCGGTCCGGTCTGGGTCACGATTCTGGACCATGTGCCGAGCAGACCGACCTCTGGGTGGGTATGCAAGAACTGGTACTGGATTGAGAAGCGGCGTGGCAAGCTCACATCGTCGGCATCCTGGCGCGCAACGATGGGGGCGCGGGCCAGTTCAACGCCGCGTCGCAGCGTCAACGCCAAACCTATATTGTCTTGGTTGATCACCCGCACCCTAGCATCTTGATACCCTTCCGCGATTTCTCTTGAATCGTCAGTGGAACCGTCGTTGATGACGATGAGCTCGAAATCGCGGAAGTCCTGAGACAAGATACTGTCTATGGATTCACGCAGGTAAGCCGCACCGTTGTATACGGGCAGCAGAACGGACAGCCGCGGAGTTATACTCAAATGCGCCTCCAGTTCGGGGGAATCAGGTCTGAGGTGTCGCGCCGATCCTCACGGAACCAGTTCCGTGGTGCAAACACTTGTTTGTCGGAACTCCCACCAAGCCAAGCCCCCCACCAGCTCAGGGAACTGTTGGCAATAATAAAATGCCGGCAGTTAGCCATCAGCCACAGGTCCTGGTGCGCATCTGCAGGGCCGTTGATATCGACAACGACGGTTTCGCATGGCAGCCGCAGATTGTCCCGCACCCAGTCGACATCGTCGGAAAAAATAAAACAGGTCGGATTGCCGATGCGGCTCAGCTCGGCGAGCGCACCGAGATAATAGTCAAGGTCGCAGGTACCATGAAAGTTGGCCGCTGAGGGATTGCTGATGTAGTCACCGCGCCTGACGTGCAGGCAGACTGCCATCGAACAGCACCGGATGCGATCTAGCATGGCCAAGGATGCATGGTTCATGGATCGAGGGGTGGAGAGTTCGGCACGCAGTTGCTGTTCTATAGCTGTAAAGTACCTCCACGACTGCCAATATCCGTCGAGCCAAACTGCCCCTGGCGTGCCAAAAACGTCTGGCGAATATTGGAACGACGGCTCCCTTACGAGGCGGAACTGTCGTTGGAACCCTGGTATGAATGGCCCCTGAAAGTGCGCGAGCAAGCGCGCAATGCGTCCGCCGCCGGCTCCTGGCCGGCCTACACGCTGGATACTGGCGGGCAGCACGAACGGCGCTAGAGAGTACTCTCGCGCCGTGACTCCCCTTTTTTCGCGCACGTCGTCAAACCATTTCAGGTCCAGTACCAATTCCCTGCCCCACGCCACGCTCAATGCGCGGCCGGTCGCGTACTGGAACAACTGGTTACCTAATCCACCTTGTAGGCTAACTACGATCATTTGCTCAACGCCCATCGTTCCGTCTGCACCACGCTAGAACGCGCCGAATAGCTGCGCCAAAGGCAACCCGCGCACGAATATAAAGTGCAAAAAATCTGAAATTCCATCCTGTGAACAATTTCGTCAGTGCGGGGTCGAGGGTGGGGTAACAGCGAAGGTCAGTGATATCGATCTGATGAAACGCCGCATGACGCCTGAGACGGTAGACAGGCCACGGATCAAGGCCGTGCCTGACCAGCTTGTTCAACAGCGATAACTCCCCGTCCAGCATCTTGGTGTGGTTCGCCTGCAGGCTGGACCGGTGCCGCCGGATCTTCACCAATGGTTCGTTCACGTAATCGAATGACGCAACATTAGCCAGACGGATCCACATGTCCCAATCCTCCGCCGAGCACAGAGATACATCGAACAGCCCCACTTGCTCAAAAAGGCTCCGGCGCACAAGCACCGCGCTGCCACTACCAGCAACGCAATTTTCACGCCTGAGCGCCTGTCTCACATCACCGCGAATTTCGGGCCTCAATACAAAGCGCGGCAACTCCAACTGGTGGCCATTTTCGTCTATCAGCGAGTAGTCGCAATACACCACCCCGACGTTAGATAAACGACTTTCCTGTAGCTGCTTGACCTGTTTCTCCAGCTTAAGCGGCTCCCAGATGTCGTCGGCATCAAGCAGTGCGATCCACGGTGAAGTCGCGTGTTTGATCCCTGCGTTACGAGCCGCAGACAAGCCGCGGTTGTCCTGTCGGAGAAGGACAGCATTCACTTCCGGATGAGCAACGCAAAAGTGCTCGACTATTGCGGATGTGTCGTCCTGCGACCCATCGTCAACGACAATTAGCCGAGCAGGCAAATGCGACTGGGAGGCCACGGATTGTAGGGTTGCAGCGATGAAGCGGCTTGCATTGTAGGCAGGAATGACAACATCGATCGCTATGAGCGCGTCCTCGTTCAACATACCCGACCCTCCGGGAGGGAATTGTCGCCAGTTACCCATCCATAATGACTGTGTTGAATAAATCGCCGCGGAATATGCAATAAGCCCCAAGAACATGTGCTTATGTTCTTGCCATGTTTGATACGAGATGAATTCATCAACGCTGGCTGGTCTGCGTTAGTGCGCGATGTCGTGCGCAGCCCCTCCGGCCACGCAAACAATAGTCCAATAGCGCAAGCCTGCAATGATCATTGCAGGCAGTTCCAAGCGATCCGCAACTCCTGACGGACCACCTGCAGCACATTCGTACGAGAAAGGTCGTCGGTTGTGGTCATTGGCACATCTCGGCTGAGCGAACCGCAGTTACCTGCAGGTCAAAATTGCACAACTCTTTGCTGCCGCGGTCCAGGCTCGAGAAGCGCTCCAGCGCTGCCAGCAGTACATTGACCGCGTGGCGCTGGAACCACGACAAGCGCGAACCGGCATACTGTCGGGCGCATCCATCGACCCGCCTTAATTCTTGTGCAATAAACTCAAAGAAATTCCCATTTTCGATGATCTCGATATCGGTAAAACCATGTTTCTCAAGGTGGTGCAGGTAGAAATAACGGTTGAAGCCTGTAGCGAAATGATAGGGTGCAAAATGCGTCAGGCTCATGAAAGGTGCGGTCATAATCAATCTACCGCCCGGTCTGAGCAGCCGCGCGAACTCCTTCAGCGCCAACTGTGGTTCTGGTAGGTGCTCCAGCACCTCAGTGCAGAGGATCGCATCGAAGGACTGGTCGGGCTCGGGAATATTCACGATGTCACAAATCAGGTCGATCTGCGAGGTATCCCACTTGCCGGTTTGCAGTCCGGAGCGATCGCCGCTCCCATCATACTGGGCAAAGTCCTGTGATACATACTGTAGGTGTTCACAGAAGCGACGGAACTGGCACTCGCCAGCGCCGGCATCTAACAAGCGCGAGCCGGTTGGCAGCGAACGCATCTCCGCCTCCACCCATTTCTCGCGCGTCGGCGCGTTGTGCAGGCCTACAATGGTGCCGCTGTCGGCATGCAACAATCGTCGAAGCAGACTCAAGTGCTACTCCTTCCTGAACCAATAGCAGCCGCAGCCATACTCCTGGATGCGCACCAGCGCATCTTCAGGTCCCACCAAGTAGCCATCCGGCGCTGCACCATCCGGTATCAGCGCGAACTCCCTCAAACTTAACTTGCCTAGGTATTCTCGGAATTGCTGGTGGTCGTAAATGCGGTGGGCATTGAACTGCACCCGCGTCCTACCCACCGGAACCGCCACCAGCAAATCCCCGCCCGGCTTGAGCACGCGCTCGAGTTCAGCCAAGGCTTTCAGGTCGCCACGAGCATCCAGCGGATCTCCGTAACGCCCAAGACCTATGTGCTCAATCACATGCATGCATGATACCGACTCGAGCGATCCGTCCTTGAATGGCAGCGAGGTCAGGTCAGCTTGTCCGCAATATAGGTTGTCGAGCACAATCGGCGCGGGCCGAAAGTCGTAAAAACTGACTGGCACGAATGCAGAGACGATAGTGCAGAATGATAGCGAAGACGAGATGTCGACGTGCCGCTCAGGACGGGTGCGAGCCAAGACTCTCGCTGCCCAGGCCGGATGGTAGAGGTAGTGACGGTCAAAGGGGGTTTCGACTGTATTGTCCTCCAGGCAGGGATAGCGGTCCTCCCACCGCAGCGGCTCGCTGCGGCCGGCCCTTACATGCTGTTTACCGAACGTCTGAAACTCACAATTAAACTGAGGGGAACAGCCATGCTGGACTGGAGTTTGCATCTGTTGAACTTGGCCAAATATTCGGGCACGGATGGATCCGCGAACTTTTGCGATGATGTTCATAAGGATTAAGCAGACTTAGTCGCCAAGAAACAAAGCGTCAGATTCTGCATGTGACGAATCTCCGATCTAAAGAAGAACTGGACAAAATAAGAAAACAGAGAGACGGCGCTTAGAACTCACCGGAGAGCACCATCTAGAAAGATAGTGTTTATAAAAGTATCAGCATAAACTTCATAGCCGAGCTTCCGTATCGACTCGATTTTCTCTGTTTCACGACACCCCTTAAGATCGGGAGAATACGCTCGAGTCTCGCAAACCACCACTTTTGGGCGGGCGCCCTGAGCGACGAATTCAGTAACTATTCTTGCCTCGTCTCCCTCGATATCGATGGATAAAAGGTCTAATTTCTTTGCTTCTGGATTCTCGCCGAGGAAATTTCGCACCGAGACGACGGGCACCTCCTCTATCCCACTGAGCGTGTGACCAACGCGAACGTAGCGATCGGCAACGTCCCGACTGAACGTGGACAGCGTGTCTGGCTCCATACGGTAGAACTTGAGGATGCCATCTTCGACAGCGATCCCCTTTTTGACTATTTGGTCTTTAGGCCGCGTTTTTTTTAACTGCAAGCACAGATTTAATTGTGGCTCGACGCAATACCCTTTCCATCCCGATCGATAGAAAATAAAAGTGTTATTGTACCGAATTGGGTCATTCGCACCAATATCAACATAGGTACCTGCACAAACCCCTAGCGCATCGAATAGATATTTCAAAATCAAGTCCTCGCCAGACTGCGAGAACGACACCCGGGAGCCTGGCCGCAATGCATCAAGCAATTGACACCAATTTAGTATACGAGATTGCCTCAGCAGCGAAATAAAACTCATTCAATAATCCAATGCAATTTTGGCGCAATTACCCCTGCGCGCGCGGCCATCCAGTAAGGAGACTCTGACACACGCTCATTCAGATGGAAAAATATTGAGGGCGCATTAACACCAGGTTCAAACAACCACTGCCGAAAGTGTAGGCCACCTATCAATTCGACTCGATATACCCCCCCCTTAAGCAGTTCCAAGGGAAGACGCACTCGCATCTGATTCCAACCTTTGTGAAACTTTGGCCACTCGTTTTCTGGCACATCGGTCGGGTAGGACCAAAAAAGACACTGCCCTTCTTCGTTGAATATCGCTATACCCATCGTAAGTGCACTGTCCAAAGCAAGGATCTCCGCTTGAATCTCACAATACAGTGGTTCAAGATAAGAAATTGATGCACCTATCGCCCGTCCTTGGCCGTCAGTCAGACGGAAAGAACGTGGGCAGAACCAAGCGTTGTCGCCCTTGTCTTCTGGTGAAGACCAGCTAGAAGGGAAACGATCGCCGCCTCCCTGGCGCATATACTGTGACACCACAGAGGGTACGTCCCGGCTGTCCATGAGCAATTGCCCACTGTGCAACAATATCGCTCGATTACACAGCATTTCCACTGCCGGCATGCTGTGACTGACAAAGATAACCGTTCGCCCACCAGTACTAATGTCTTGCATCTTGCCTAGACATTTCTTTTGAAAATCAACGTCGCCGACTGCCAGGACTTCATCGACAACGAGAATCTCCGGATCAAGATGGGCTGCCACAGAAAATGCCAATCGCATATACATCCCAGACGAATAATGCTTGACCTGGGTATCGAGGAATTGCCCGACGCCGGCAAAATCGACTATCTCGTCGAACTTACGGCGAATTTCCGTACGGCTCATACCTAGGATAACGCCGTTCAGGAAGATGTTTTCCCGGCCTGAAAGCTCGGGATGAAAGCCCGTACCCACTTCTAGTAAGCTGGAAATGCGGCCGCGGAGGCGGATTTCTCCGATGGTTGGCTCGGTGACGCGACTGAGGACTTTCAACAGCGTAGACTTACCTGCGCCGTTCTTGCCGATAACGCCCACCTTGTCGCCCTGCAAAATCTCGAAGCCTAGATCGCGTAATGCCCAGAATTCATGCACAGGTTCGCGCTTCCTCGGAAACTCGCGTACCCAGCCCATTATTTCGTCGCGTAGCAGGCGATGACGACGCTGGCCGCCGCGGATCATATAGCGCTTTCCGAGGCTCTTAACTTGAATTGCGTAACTCATAGCGATGTCAAAGCACGTCGACCAGGTCGCGTTCGACCGATCTGAAATAACGGATGCCAGTCAGGATCAGGGTCAGCGCCAACATAAATGCGTAGGCCAGTGTCCAGGGCTGGAAACTGTACTGATCGCCAAAAAGTGCATAGCGAAACCCGTCGACCACTCCGACAATCGGGTTCAGCCCGTATAAAGTACGCCATTTTTCCGGAATCGCAGAAGACGCGAAACCGATGGGAGATAGGTATAGGCCGAAGGTCACGAAGAAGGGCAACACGAAGGAAATATCGCGATAGCGTGCATTGAGAGCGGCGACCCACAGGCCAGCGCCGATGGTGAGCATAGCCAGGACAATGAAGACGACCGGCACCAGCACAATCTGCCAGCTCACCCCTACACCGAACCATACCAGCATCACGCACAGAAGAAGCGCGGTAATGACGAGGTCTACGAGGTTCGCAATGACGGCACTTACCGGTACAACCAGCCTGGGAAAGTAAACCTTGGTGATCAGCGCGGAGTTGGAGACCAGGCTGTTGCCGGACTCACTCAGCGTGGTAGCAAAGTACAGCCAGGGTGTCATACCAGACAGCACCAGCAAGATATAGGGGATTTCGCCGGATGGCAGGCGCGCGATCTTTCCAAACACGAGCGTGAACACCAATGTCGTCAATAGCGGCCGCAAGACCGCCCAAGCAATCCCCAACGCAGCCTGCTTGTAGCGTACTAGCACATCGCGCCATGCCAGGAAAAACAGCAATTCGCGTGCTCTCCAGAGTTCTCGCCAGTAGCTGACCCCGCGCCGCGATCTGGCAGAAAGTATAGTTTCCTGCATCAAGTAATAACCTTGTTCCGCTCGGGCCGCGGTCGGTGTAGCCGCTCCCTCAATATATGAACAGTGATAAGCATTATTCTGCCGAGAAGCCACACAACTAGGCCAGTGTGGCTACTCTCTGCTCAACGGAATGTCGTAGCCATTGTGCTTTAGCAGCGCATCTTGCCGTGCCCGCTGCAGATCGCTTGCGACCATCTCGCGGCACATCTGCTGTGCGGTGATCTCGGGTACCCAGCCCAACCGCTCGCGTGCCTTCGACGGATCACCAAGCAGGGTTTCGACTTCGGTCGGCCGAAAATAGCGAGGATCAACCCGGACAATGACATCGCCTGGCTTCACCGCCGGCGCGGAGCCGCCTATCACGTCGACGACCGTCGCCGTTTCATTCACTCCCTGCCCGTCAAAACGCAGGCGGATACCGAGTTCGCCAGCGCTCCACTCGATGAACTGCCGGACACTGTACTGCACCCCGGTAGCGATCACAAAATCCTCTGGTTTCTCCTGCTGCAGCATCATCCATTGCATGCGCACATAGTCCTTCGCATGGCCCCAGTCGCGCAAGGCATCCATATTGCCCATGTAGAGGCAACGGTCCAGGCCCATTGCGATATTGGCCATGCCCCGGGTAATCTTGCGAGTCACGAAGGTCTCACCGCGGCGCGGACTCTCGTGATTGAACAGTATGCCGTTGCAGGCATACATGCCATAGGCCTCGCGGTAGTTTACCGTAATCCAGTAGGCATACATCTTGGCAACGGCATACGGTGAACGCGGATAGAATGGCGTGGTTTCCTTCTGCGGAATCTCCTGAACCAAACCGTACAGTTCGCTGGTGCTCGCTTGATAGAAACGCGTCTTCTTGTCTAGGCATAGAATCCGAATCGCCTCAAGGATGCGCAGGGTACCGATTGCATCCACGTCAGCTGTATATTCCGGACTCTCGAAGCTCACCGCAACATGGCTCTGTGCGCCCAGGTTGTAAATCTCGTCTGGCTGTACCTGCTGGATGATACGCACCAGGTTACTGGTGTCAGACAGGTCGCCGTAATGCAGCACAAAGCGCTGGTCGTCCTTATGCGGATCCTGGTAGATGTGGTCCACGCGGTCCGTATTGAACAAGCTTGCGCGACGCTTGATGCCGTGCACGACATAACCTTTTTCGAGCAGAAATTCTGCAAGATAGGAACCGTCCTGTCCCGTAATACCTGTGATGAGTGCAACTTTCGCTGTATTTGTCATTAGTCGTTCTTTCCCCTTACGTCGTATTCAAGATAGTCCCGGTAGGCCAGCGCCAGTCCGATCTTCAAATCCACCTGCGGCCGCCACCCCGTGTTTCGCAGGCGCTGGCTGTCCATCAGCTTGCGGGGCGTGCCATCTGGCCTGCTCGCATCGAAACTGATTCGCCCCTTATAACCGACCGCATCGGCCACCAAATGTGCCAGCTCGCCGATCGACACGTCCACGCCGTAGCCGACGTTGATGTGGCTTTGCATTGGTGTGGTCAACTCGTCGTAGGTAGTTTTCGATAGATTCATCACGTGCAGGCAGGCGCTGGCCATATCATCTACAAATAGGAATTCACGTAAAGGCTTTCCAGTTCCCCAGACCGCCACTTCCTCCCATCCCTGCACCCGCGCCTGATGAAAACGCTGGATCAACCCCGGAATCACATGCGATGTCTCGGGGTGGTAGTTGTCACCAGGGCCATAGAGATTCGTGGGCATGACGCTGCGGTAGTCGACACCATGGCTATCGCCATACTGGCGGTTGTAGCTTTCGCACAGCTTGATCCCGGCAATCTTGGCAATGGCGTAAGGCTCATTGGTTGGCTCTAATTCGCCTGTTAGCAGCGCATCTTCCCGCATAGGCTGCGGTGCCAGTTTTGGGTAAATACAACTGGAACCCAGGAACAGAAGCTTTTTGACGCCATTCCGGAAGGCTGCGTCAATAACGTTGGCCTCGATCATCAGGTTTTGGTAGATGAACTCTGCTGGATAGGTGTCATTTGCATGAATGCCGCCAACCCTCGCCGCAGCCAAATAAACCTGATCGGGCCTCTCTACGGCAAAGAATTCGCGTACAGCCGCCTGTTCAGTAAGGTCAAGCTCTGCATGTGTACGGGTGACAATCGTTGCCCCCCCCTGTAGTGTCAAGATGCGCACTAATGCAGAGCCTACCATCCCCCTGTGTCCAGCAACGTAAATCTTAGGCGGATTATTCATGCACCATACCCCTATCGGCTCCGGACCATGCTCGCCGCGCCCTTCGGGCTACAGTGAATACTTCTTCGAGCCGAGCACTATCATTGCCAACCAAAGCCGTGCGTAAAGCATCCAATTGCCGCTGATAGCGATCCAACTCCTCGAGCAAGGCATCGCGATTTGCCAAGCAAATATCCCTCCACATTTCAGGATGACTCGCCGCAATACGGGTGAAATCGCGGAAACCAGACGCAGCAAAAGTGAAGAACATGTCTGCATCCTCACGCATTGCGATGTCGTGCACCAGCGCGAACGCCAGCAAATGCGGCAGATGACTCACCGCGGCAAACACCCGGTCGTGCATCTCCGGGGTCAATTCGTGGATGTCCGCCCCACAAAGCGCCCAAGCACGCTTCACACGGTCCAAGCGCTCGTCGTTGTTTTCGGGCAACGGCGTTACGACCGCCTTCTTTCCACGGTATAAGTCGGCTCTCGCCGCGCCGGGCCCGCTGTTCTCTGCGCCTGCGATGGGGTGCGCCGGCACGAATTTGCCGATGTGCCCCTTGAACGCGGTACGTGCGGCAGCCACGACATCGCCTTTGGTACTGCCCCCGTCGGTGACGATGGTCTCCGGTCCGAGATAGGGCACGATACGCTCGAAAATCTCCGGCATCTGCGCCACCGGCGTCGCCACCAGGACAATGTCCGCATCGCCGACCTCATGGGCCGGATTGATGCCGGCCCGGTCGATGACGCCCAATCCCTGGGCCTGTTTCAGGGTCGCTGGCGTCCGTCCGAAGCCGACCACCTCGTCCACCGCCCCCGCCTCTTTCAGCGCCAGGGCGAAGGAGCCGCCGATCAGGCCGGTGCCGAAGATGACGATCTTGCCGAATTCGGCCATTACAGCGCCTTCTCCAGCGCTTCCAGGAAGCGGGTGTTTTCCGGCTCGGTGCCGATGGTAACGCGCAACCATTCGGGCATGCCGTAGCCGCCGATGGGGCGGACGATGACGCCCTGCCGCAGCAGTTTCTGGTTGATGCCGGCACCGTCGCCGGCCTTGAAGGTGACGAAATTGCCGTGGGAGGGAATGTGTTCGAAGCCCAGCCGCTTCAGCCCGGCGACGATCTGCTCCATGCCGCGGCGGTTGAGTTCGTAGCTGGCGGCGACGAAGAGGTGGTCGTCGAGGGCGGCGATGGCGGCGGCCAGGGCCAGGTTATTGACGTTGAAGGGTTGGCGGACGCGGTTCATGAGGTCGGCCACTTCCGGCGCCGCCATGGCGTAGCCGACGCGCAGGCCGGCCAGGCCGTAGATCTTGGAGAAAGTGCGGGTGACCACCAGGTTGGCGAATTCGCCGATCCAGGCCGCCGTATCGACGCGCTCGGCGGGGGGCAGGTATTCGTTGTAGGCCTCGTCGAGGACCACCACCACGTCCTTGGGCACGGTCTGCAGGAAGGCGCGCACTTCCGCGTAGGGCAGGAAATTGCCGGTAGGGTTGTTGGGATTGGCGATCCAGACGATGCGGGTGTCCGGCCGGATGGCGGCACGCATGGCGTCGAGGTCATGGCCGTAATTGTGCGCCGGAACGCAGATCAGCTCGGCACCGGCCGATAGGCTGGCGATGGGATAAACCGCGAAGGCGTGCTGGGCGAAGACCGCCGACCGCCCCGGCGCCAGGAAGACCCGGGCGACGAGGTCGAGCACGTCGTTGGAGCCGTTACCCAGCACCACCTGCCCCGTGGTCACGCCGCAGCGCTCGGCCAGGGCCTTGATCAGGTCGAACTGGTCGGGATAGCGCTCGATGCCGGCGATGGCCGCCTCGACGGCCTTCCGTGCCTTGGGACTCATGCCGAGAGGGTTTTCGTTGGAGGCCAGCTTGACGATCCTTCCGACCGGGATATCCATCTCCCGGGCCAGTTCGGTGATGGGTTTGCCCGGCAGGTAGGGCGAGATGGCGCGGACATAAGGGAGGGCCTGATCTTGCAGGAGCATGGAAACGCCTTAGCGGGCAACCGGCACGGACCGGTCGTAGAGGGTTTCAGGTGCAATATCGATATTTCCTGGCCAGACCACGGTGCCGTAATCAACGAATGCCCGAGCAAAGAGTGTTGAATCTTTCAAGCGTACAAAAGGCTTCTTGTCCATGTAGGGCGCCATATCGAATACACGCGCCTCACCGTTCTCAAACTCCAGATACAGCCTGTAGTCCGGATTGGCTTCGACCTTGACAACATCCAGCAACGTTTCCATGGATATCCCTTCAGCGCAAAGGAGCGATCGGGTAGGGCTGCTCGCCGGCTATAGCAAGCTCCCAATCAGCGAACAGCTCGTCCTTGTGGATTTCTATCCACGCCTGAACCATTTTCAATTGCTTGGACGGAATATCGCCTGCCAGGATCCGCCCATCCTCGATGGCAATCGAAGCCTTTTGTCCGGCATACCTGACATGAATATGCGGTAAATGGTGGCGTTCGTTGTCCTCGAACATCATGGCCACCAAGATTCCGTAGAACATGCTAATCGTTGGCATATCGGACTCGCGTATCAGCAATTAAGCGGAATAGTCTATCAGGTCAATACACGGCGACCGGGTAGGACCCGAGAATCTTGAGGAAGGCCGCCCGCTTGGCCAGTTCCTGCAGCGCACCCTTGACCACGGCCTCTTCGCGGTGGCCGTCGATATCCACGTAGAACACGTACTGCCACAGGACCTGGCGCGCCGGTCGGGATTCCAGGCGGGTCATGGAAACGCCGGCGGCGGCGAAGGGTTCCAGCAGGTCGTGCAGGGCACCGGTGCGGTTGGGGGCCGACATGACGAGCGAGGTCTTGTCCTTGCCCGAGGGGCCGGCGTCATGGTGGCCGAGGACGAGAAAGCGGGTGGTGTTGTTGGGCTCGTCCTCGATATTCTGGGCCAACAGCGGCAGGCCATAGCGTTCGGCGGCGGCGGCCCCGGCAATGGCTGCGGCGCCCTCCTCGGCCGCCGCCATCTGGGCGGCAAGGGAATTGCTCGCCACCGACACCCGGGGCACGCCCGGAAGGTTGCGGTTCAGCCACTCGTGGCATTGGGCCAGGGACTGGGCGTGGGAATAGACTTTGGCCACCTTGTCCAGGGAGGGCACCTGGGTAAGCAGGTTCTGGTGGATGCGCAGCACTACCTCGCCGCAGGTCTTGAGGGGCGTGGTGAGCAGGAGGTCCATGGTGCGGCCCACGGCGCCTTCGGTGGAATTTTCGACGGGCACCACGGCGTAGTCGGCATGGCCGGCCTCCACCTCGCGGAAAATGTCATCGATGGAAGACAAGGGAACCAAGCGGGCGGCGTGGCCGAAATGCTTGGCGGCAGCACTGCCGGTGAAGGAGCCTTCAGGGCCCAGGAAGGCCACTTCCAGGGGCTTTTCCAGGGACAGGCAGGCGGACATGACCTGGCGGAAGAACCAGGTCACCTGTTCGTCGTCGAGGGGACCGCCGTTTTCGCCCTGGATGCGGCGCAGCACCTGGGCTTCCCGCTCCGGCCGGTAGATGTGCCCGGCGTCACCGTGCCGCGCCTTGATCTCCCCCACCTTCTGGGCGCAGCGGGCCCGCTGGTTGAGGAGCCGGAGAAGTTCGCTGTCGATGCCGTCGATCTCGGCACGGACCCCGGCCAGTTCCTTGGAAAGATCGTCGCTCATGCGTTACGTTTGGCGAAATCGTTCATGAAATCCACCAGCACCCGCACGCCTTCCAGGGGCATGGCGTTGTAGATGGAGGCGCGCATGCCGCCCACCGACTTGTGGCCCTTGAGGGCGGCCAACCCCGCCACCTTGGCCTCGGCCAGGAAGGCTGCGTCCAGGTCCGACCGGGCGAGGACGAAGGGGATGTTCATGCGCGAGCGGCAATTGACGTCGACAGGGTTACGGTAGAAGCCGCCGGAATTGTCGATGCACTCGTAAAGCAGCCGCGCCTTCTCGACATTGACCGCCTCCATGGCCGCGAGCCCCCCCTGCGCCTTGAGCCACTGGAAGACCAGGCCGGCGATGTAGATGGCGTAGGTGGGCGGCGTGTTGAGCATGGAGCCGTTGTCGGCCATCACCGCGAAATCCATGACCGTCGGGATATTGGCCGGCGCCCTTCCGAGCAGGTCGTCGCGGATGACGACCAGGGTCAGGCCCGAGGGCCCGATGTTCTTCTGGGCCCCGGCGTAGATGAGGCCGTACTTGGCCACCTCCACCGGCCGCGACAGGATGTGGGACGACATGTCCGCCACCAGCGGCACGCCAGTGGCCGCCAGGCGGGCATCGCCGACCTCGACGCCGTGGATGGTCTCGTTGGTGCAGACGTGCAGGTAGGCGGCCTGGGGATCGAGGCGCACTTCCTCGGCCAGGGGCAGGCGGGGGAAGCCGCTCCTCTCGGTGGGCGCCGCGCAGCGCACGGCCGCCTCGCCGGCAACCCGCTGGGCTTCCTTGTAGGCCTTCTTGG
>DAINDE010000019.1:17439-67509 GCA_036732025.1 Rhodocyclaceae bacterium | reverse complement strand
ATATCCTCGACGGCGGCGCCGGCGACGACTACCTGGAGGGCAACGCCGGCAGCGATATCCTGCAAGGCTGCGATGGCAACGACAATATCGTCGATGGCACCGGTACGGCGCTGTTCAACGGCGGTGCCGGGGCTGACAGCCTCACGGGCGGCAGCGCGGCCGAGGTTTACCTGGGCGGCACCGGCAACGACACGCTGGGCGCCGGCGCCGGCAACGACGTCATCCTCTTCAACAAGGGCGATGGCCAGGATACCTTTGCCGCCGGCGGCACCGGTAGCGACACCCTTTCCCTGGGCGGCGGCATCGCCTATGGCGACCTGGTGTTTACCAAATCGGCCAACGACCTGGTGCTCAAGATTGGCGCCAGCGACCAGATCACCTTCAAGGATTGGTACGCCGGAACGCCTTCCAAGCCGGTGACCAAGCTGCAGGTGATGGCGGAGGCCATGGCCGGCTTCGTCCAGGGCGGGAGCGACCCGCTGCTCAACCAGAAGGTGGAGAACTTCAACTTCACCGGCCTGGCCAGTGCCTTCGACGCCGCCCGTGCCGCCAACAGCGGCTTGACGAGCTGGGCGCTCAGCAATGCCTTGGCCAGCAACAACCTGGGCGGATCGGACAGCGCGGCCATCGGCGGCGACCTGGCCTACCAGTACGGCAGGAACGGCACCCTGACCGGGATCGGGGTCACGCCCGCCCTGGCGGTGCTGGCCGATGCCAACCTGGGGACCGGCGCGCAGACCTTGAGTTCGCTGGCCAGCCTGCAGACGGGCTTGGTTCGGCTGACGTAGGCGGGTGAATGGATTGTCACCAAGCACCGACATGACTAAACTAACTAAACTTAGTTTATTGGAGCCGACCATGCAAACCTTCAACGTTCATGAAGCCAAGACCCATTTGTCCCGGCTCATCGAGCAGGCGGCAAAGGGTGAATCGTTCGTGATTGCCAAAGCCGGCAAGCCGATGGTCAAGGTGGTTCCCCTCGATGCGCCAGAGCCCGGCCAGGCAAGGCGGCTGGGTTTCATGGCGTTTACGGTGCCGGAGGATTTCGACACCATGGGCCGGGCGGAAATCGAGCGGCTTTTCGCGGGTGGCGAATGAAGCTGCTACTCGATACGCATCTGCTGCTCTGGGCCGCCGGCATGCCTGAACGTCTCTCCGGGGAGGCGCGGGAGCTGATCGCCTCCCCGGAGAACGAACTTTTTTTCAGCGCGGCCAGCCTGTGGGAGATCGCCATTAAACGGGGGCTGGGCCGCGACGACTTCCAGGTCGATGCCCGGGTCCTGCGCCGAGGCCTGCGGGACAACGGTTACGGCGAGATTCCGATTGCCGGCGAACATGCGGTGGCGGTAGAAGACCTGCCGCCTTTGCACAAGGATCCCTTCGACCGCATCCTGGTGGCCCAGGCCGCGGTGGAAGGGATCATGCTGTTGACCGCCGATTCGTCGGTGGCGCAGTACCCCGGCCCCATCCGAAAGGTTTGACGCCCCATGGACGTTCGCTTCCCGATGGCGAAGGCCGACCCCCTCGACTTCTCCCCGCCCCTCCTGCGCCTGCAGGAGGCACCCCCCAACCCCCTCGGCCGTAAGGTGCTGTGGGCGCTCCTGGTATTTCTCGCCGTCCTGCTGCTCTGGTCCGTCCTGGGGCGCCTGGATATCGTCGCCGTGGCCGAGGGCAAGCTCGTCCCCCACAGCTACGTCAAGATCGTCCAGCCGGCGGAGGCCGGCATCGTCAGGGACATCCTGGTCAAGGAGGGCGAGGTCGTCCGCACCGGACAGGTGCTCATGCGCATGGACGCCATCGCCGCCGAGGCGGATACCCGGGCCCTGGCCGCCGATGCCGAGCGCAAGCGACTGTCGCTGCGCCGCATCGACGCCGAACTCGCCGGCCGGCCCTTCGCCCGCGATGCCGGCGACCCGCCGGCGCTGGCGGGCGAGGTGGAAGCCCAGTACCGGGCCAACCGCGCCGCCCTGGAAGCCGATCTGGCGGAGGAACGGGCCCGCCTCACCAAGGCCCGCCAGGAACTGGCGGCCGCCCAGCAGGTGAAGGAAAAGCTGGAAGCCGCCCTGCCCCACTACCGGGAGCAGGACAAGGCATTCGAGAAGCTGGCCCGGGACGGTTTTGCCGGCCCCCTGATGGCTAGCGACAAGAAACGGGAGCGCCTGGAAAAGGAACAGGAGGCGCAGACCCAGGCCCACGTCATCGCCGCTGCCCGGGCGAGCATCGCCCAATCGGAAAAGGCCTTGGCCCAGATCGAGGCGGATTACCGCCGCAAGCTCCACGCCGAACGCAACGAATTGCAGGGCCAGGCGGAGCGGCTCGCCCAGGAAATGGCCAAGCAGGCCCACAAGCAGGCGCTGCTGGAACTGAAGGCGCCCCAGGACAGCGTGGTCAAGGATCTCGCCACCCACACCGCCGGCACGGTGGTGCAGCCGGGCACCGTGCTCCTCACTCTGGTGCCGAAGGATGAAACCCTGCAGGCGGAGGTCTGGGTGAGCAACGAGGATATCGGTTTCGTGCGCAAGGACCAGACGGTGAAGCTCAAGTTCGCCGCCTTCCCCTTCCAGAAATACGGCATGGTGGAAGGGCGGGTGGCGCACGTGAGCGCCGATGCGGCGGACACCGACGCCGGCCAGAAGGAGGCGGCCAAGCCTCCCCGGCCGTTACGCTACAAGGCCCTGGTGGCGCTGGATGCCATGGCGCTCACCGTCGACGGGGAGCGCTTTCCGCTGACCGCCGGCATGCAGGCCAACGCCGAAATCCACCTGGGGGACCGGACGGTGCTGGAGTACCTGCTCTCGCCGGTGAAGAAGGCCTGGCACGAGGCGGGGCGGGAGCGGTAGGCACGGCAAGCCGGCAAACCGGCGCCCTGCCGCGGGCGCCCTCCGTCTGCCGAAGGGCGGAATGCCCGGGGTCGACCGTTTCCAGACCCGATACTGTTTGGTTTAGCCGTTCGCCCTGGGCCTGTCGAAGGGCAGCCCGCGCGGCACAGGGCTTCGACAAGCTCAGCCCGAACGGTGATGGGGGCAGGCGACGCTTATCTGAACGGTATTGTTTCTAGACCCGCACCTGCGCCAGCACCTCGTTGCCGCAGCCCTGGTATTCCAGGCGGTCGAAGCTGAGCATGCGGGAGAGGGCGATGCCGCGGCCGTGGGTGTCGAAGGCGCGGTCGGAGCTCATTTCCAGGTAGGGCAGCCAGTCGAAGCCGGTGCCCTGGTCGCGCACCCGGTAGCAGAGTTCGCCGTCGCCCCGCCACACCCGCAGTTCGGCGTAACGGCCCTGTTGTTCGGGGGCGGCCAGGCGGCGGGCGATTTCATCGGCCAGGCGGTTTTCTTCCAGGAGGCGGGTCTTTTCGGCGTAGCCGATGGCCAGGTTGCCGTGTTCGATGGCGTTGATGAGCAGTTCCGAGAGCCCCAGCACGACGCGGCCGGGGTCCGGCGCCATGCCGGCGGCGCGGGTGGCCAGCTCCCGGGCTTCTTCGGGGGTGCGGAAGGCGAAGGTGGCTTCCCGCAGGCAGGCCAGCGAAATGTCCGCCCCGCGGACGGCGCCGGCCAGCTCCCGGTGTTCGCGGGCATCCTTGAGGGCGGCGCCGACGATGGCGAGCAGGGTGTCGGCGGAAAAGGGCTTGGTCAGGTAGTAGTAGGCGCCGGCCCGGACGCCGTCGGCCACGTCGGCGTCGGCGGCCATGCCGGTCTGCATGATGACCGGCACGTAGGGCATGCCGGGCTGCCCCTTGAGGCGGCGGAGGATGTCGATGCCGTCCATGTCCGGCAGCATGCGGTCGAGGACGATGGCGTCGAAGCGGCCGGGGTCGGCCCCGATCTCGGCCCAGGCGGCGGCGCCGGTGGCCGCGGCGACGACGACATAGCCTTCGTCCCTCAGGTTCTCGACCAGGCTTTCCAGGCTGATGGGTTCGTCATCGACTACCAGCAGGCAGTTTTCTGCCATGGCTCCCCCTCGCACACCAGAATGACTGGCAAGAATCCTATCAGAATTTCCCGACGCCTTCTTCCCGCAGCCAGGCCAGGGCGGCCTGCCCCGCCACGCGCCCGCCGGCCAGGCAGGCGGTGAGGAGGTAGCCGCCGGTGGGGGCCTCCCAGTCGAGCATTTCGCCGGTGCAGAAGGTGCCGGGGCGACGGCGCAGCATGAGGCCGGCGTCCACTTCGGCGAAGGCCACGCCGCCGGCGGTGCTGATGGCTTCGTCCAGGGGCCGGGGCGCCGCCACGGCCAGTGGCAGGGCCTTGATGAGCCCGGCCAGGGCCGCCGGATCGTCGAGCCTGGCGCCGCCGGCGCATTCCCGCAGGAGGCCGGCCTTGACGCCGGCGATGCCGGCCCGGCGGCGCAGGTGGTTGGCCAGGGAATCGCGGCCCCGGGGTTTGGCCAGTTCGGCCTGGAGCCGTTCCCGGGAACGCCCCGGCGCCAGGTCCAGGTACAGGACGGCTGGCGCTCCCGCCGCCAGGGCGTCGCGCAGGGCGGCGGAAAAGGCGTAGATCAACCCGCCCTCGAGGCCGTGGGCGGTGACGTTGAATTCCCCCTGGCGGCTAACACCGCCGAAGCTGGCGATGACGGGCTTCACCGGCTCGCCGGCGAAGCGGGTACGGAAATGCTCGCTCCAGGCCACGTCGAAACCGCAGTTGGCCGGCCGCAGGGGGGCGACGGCTATACCCTGCGCCGCCAGCAGCGGCACCCAGGCGCCGTCGGAGCCGAGCTTGGCCCAACTGCCGCCGCCCAGGGCGAGGACGGTGGCGGCCGCCGGTACCGCCACCTCCCCGGCCGGGGCGGCGAAGCGGAGCGCCCCGGCGCCGTCCCAGCCCAGCCAGCGGTGGCGCACGTGGAAGGCGACGCCGGTGGAACGCAGCCGGTGCAGCCAGGCCCGCAGCAGGGGAGCGGCCTTCATCCCTTCGGGAAAGACCCGGCCCGAAGTGCCGACGAAGCTGGCGATGCCCAGGCCTTGCATCCATTCCCGCAGGGCTTGCGGCGGGAAGGCGGCGAGCCAGGGGGCGACCGTCTCCCGCCGCGGGCCGTAGCGGGCGAGGAAGGTTTCCGCCGCCTCGGCGTGGGTGATGTTCATGCCGCCCTTGCCGGCCATGAGGAATTTGCGGCCCACCGAGGGCATGGCGTCGTAGAGGTGGACGCAGGCGCCGCCGGCGGCCAGCACCTCCGCCGCCATGAGCCCGGCCGGCCCGCCGCCGACCACCGCGACCCGGGGTGCCTCAGCCGCCACAGGCATCCGGTCCGGGCGCGGGGGCCGGCGCCTCGAGGGGGGTGACGGTCACCGCCACCTCCGGCTCGTGGCTGCCGCCGCCCAGGATGACGCCGCGCAGGGGCGAGACGTCGCCGAAGTCGCGGCCGATGGCCATGGTGATGTGCTCGGTGTCGGGGAGCAGGTTGTTGGTGGGGTCGAAATCGACCCACTCCCCTTCGGCGCCCGGGCAATAGACGGAGACCCAGGCGTGGGAGGCGTCGGCCCCCACCAGCCGTGGCCGGCCCGGCGGCGGATGGGTGAGCAGGTAGCCGCTGGCGTAGCGGGCGGCAAGACCGAGGGAGCGCAGGCAGGCGATCATCAGGTGGGCGAAGTCCTGGCAGACGCCGCGCCGCTGTTCCAGCACCTCCAGCACGGGGGTGGAGACGGTGGTGGCTTCGGGGTCGAACTCGAATTCCTCGAAAATCTTCGCCATCAGGTCGCGGGTGCCGGCGAGCAGGGGCGCCCCGGGCGGGAAGCAGGGGGCGGCGAAGGCGGCGAACTCGTGCTTGACGCGGACGAAAGGGGATTCGAAGAGGTAGCAGGCGGCTTCCAGGTCCTCCGGCGGCAGCGGCGTGGCGCTGTAGGCCAGGCGCTCGCGCACCGTCTCCCAGGGGGGGCTCTCCGCCAGGGGGTGGGCGGGGAGATGGGGCAGCACCTCGATGGTCATTTCCGAGCGCACGTGCAGGCAGTCGTGGGGGCCGTCGAAAGCCAGCCACACCACGGGGTTGCCGAAGGCGTCCCGGCCGTAGCGCTGCCAGGAGGGCTGGGGCTCCACAGCCAGGTGGTGCTCGGCCACGTACTGCCAGGGCACGATGCGGGGCGACAGGTGCAGTTGCTGCTGCGACAGGGAGACCGCGCTGCCGTAGTCGTAGCGGGTTTCGTGGAGGATGTGGTAGCGGGCCATGGGGCAGCGCCGGTCAGAGGGCCAGGGTCTGCCGGCTGACGTCGCCGACGTGGGTGAAGAAGCGCATGGCCAGGCGGTCCGAGAGCTCGCGGATGGCCGTCGCCACGGCCATCAGGGTATCCGCCAGATCCGCGCAGGGGGAGCAATCCCGCAGGTTGTGGAACTCCACGCCGGCAAAGCGTTCGAGGGCGGTGGCCTCAAGGCGGCGGCGCACCTCCGGCAGGGCGTTGTCGGGGACGCCGCCGAGTTCGCGCTCCATGCGCTCCAGGTAGCGCTGGAGGACGTCGATCTGCAGGATGACGGCGTGGGGGTTGCTGTCGTCGAAGACCACCAGGTCGAGCACCGGCAACAGCTCCGGCGGCCGCGAGTAGCGGGAGCGGAAGGTGATGATGGAGTCGAGCAGCTCCAGCAGCCATTCCAGGGTGCCCGCCGCCCGGGCCGAAGGCAGGCGCAGGAAGTGGCCGATGGCGGAGGCGAGGAAATCGAGGCGCTCGATGCGGCGGCCGACGATGAGGAAGCGCCAGCCGTCGTCCCGGGTCATGTTGTCCATGGCGAAGCCGGTCAGCGACGAGGACACCAGCAGCACCCGGTCGAGGAAGCCGGTGGCGTCGGGCAGGGAGGGGTGGCGCTTGAGCGCCCCCTGCAGATCCCGCTGCAGGCTGTTGAGGGAATGCCAGTGATCCTGGGAGAGGCGCTCCCGCACGTGGGTGGCGGACCACATCAGGCTGCGGATGCCGGCGGCCAGGCTGCCCGGCTGGTCCGGGTCGTAGATGGCCTCCAGCAGGCGGTGTTCGGAGTGGTTGCCGGCGGCTTCTTCCTCTTCCGCCGTGGGCACCATGCCCAGCTTTTCGGCCAGCTCCATGGCCGCCTTGAGGGCCGGGGTCACCGCCCCGCCGGCGTCCACCACGCGGGAGAGGACCACCCGCAGCATGCGCGCCGTGGCGTCGAAGCGCTCGGCGTAGCGGCCCAGCCAGAAAAGGTTTTCCACCACCCGCGACGACAGGTTGGCGCCGCTGCGCACCAGGTCGCCGACGCCGAGGGAGGGCTTGAGCAGGCTGAAGTCGCTGACCTGGCCGTCGGTGAGCACCCAGGCATCCTTCGACGACCCGCCCCGCTGCATGGAGATGATCATGGCGTTGGCGGCGCTGGCCACCCGGGCCAGCCCGCCGGGCATGACCACGTAGCCGTCCGGCGTGGCCGCCGCATAGACCCGCAGGCCCACCGCCCGGGCCAGCAGGCGGCGCTCGTGGGCGCGGCTCCAGATGGGCGCCTGGGAGAGATTGACCAGTTCCTGGGCGACATAGGCGTGGGGCCGCGCCTCGATGCGGCGCAGCATCTCCTCCCGGGCCTCCCCTTTCAGTTCCCGGCCGAACATGGGGTCGAAGTGCTGGGTGGGATAGGCAGGCTTGATGACCAGGTCGTCCAGGTTTTCCAGCACGTATTCCCGGGCCGCCTGCTCGCCGCACCACCAGGTGGCCACCGAGGGCATGGCCAGGCGCTCGCCGAGGAGCCGTTCGCAGATGCCCGGCAGGAAGCCCATGAGGGCGCCGGAGCCGAGAATGCCGCTGCCCAGGGCGTTGGCCATGGCCACCCGGCGCGCGCGCACGGCGTTCACCAGCCCGGGAATGCCCAGGGCCGAGTCGCCCCGCAGCTCCAGGGGATCGCAGAAGCTGTCGTCCTGGCGGCGCAGGATGACATGCACCCGCTTGAGGCCCTTGAGGGTCTTGAGGAAGACCGTGTCGCCCCGCACTGTCAGGTCCTGCCCCTCCACCAGGGGGAAGCCCAGGTAGCGGGCCAGGTAGGCGTGCTCGAAGTAGGTTTCGTTGTAGGGGCCGGGGGTGAGCAGCACCACGTGGGGCTGCTCGCCGGGGTCCAGGGGCGCCAGGGCGGTGAGGGAATCCTGCAGGGCCCGGAAGAAATCCGCCAGGTGCTGGACGTGGAGATCCCGGAAGAGTTCCGGAAAAACCCGGGAGATGACCAGCCGGTTTTCCAGGGCGTAACCGGCCCCGGAGGGTGCCTGGGTACGGTCGGCGATCACCCACCAGCGCCCGTCCGGCGAGCGGGCCAGGTCGACGGCGTAGAGGTGCAGCCAGGTGCCCCCCGGCGGCTGGATGCCGCGACAGGGCCACAAGTAGCCGTGCTGGCCGTAGACCAGGGCCGGCGGCAGCAAGCCCTCGGAAAGCAGGCGCTGCTCGCCATAGAGATCGGCCAGGGTGGCGTTGAGGAGTTCGGCCCGCTGGGCCACCGCCGCGGCGATCTGCTTCCACTCGTCGGCGGCCAGGATGAGCGGCAGAGGGTCCAGGGACCAGGGCCGGTCGGCGCCGTCCGGCTCGGCATAGACGTTGTAGGTGACGCCGTTTTCCTGGATGCGCCGGTCCACGAAATTGAGGCGCCGGTGCATCTCTTCCGGCGCCACCGCGTCCAGGTGGATGAAGAAGCGCCGCCAATGCGGCCGCACCGCGCCAGCCGCCGTCAACATCTCGTCGAAACGGTGGGCATTGCGGGGGTAGATGGCGAGCAGGGTGCGGGCCATGGAATGCTGGGCGGCTGAGAATGGGCCGTTTCAGGCCGCGGAAGTGATGGGAAGATGTTTGACGCGGATCGTGCGCTCGTCAGTGGTGACCAGCGCCCCGCTCGCCAACGCCTCGCTGACTCGGCCCAGGACGCTCTCCAACAGATCAGCCAGTTCAGGTCCCTTGAGGCTTTCCCGCCGTAAGCGGATCACCAACGGGCCGGCCGCATGATTGACAGCCAGCCAGGCATGAAAATCGGCATCGAGGGTAACGATCACCAGCCCCCCCTGCCGGGCCGGATCGAGGATTTCCGTGTCCGCGGCGCAGAACATGCCCCGCTCCCCGACATGTTCCGCGACCCAGCCCCTGCCCCGCAGAATCTCGGCAGCCGAACGGGGTAACCCCTGGTCAAGCAGGAAGCGGTTCACGCTGCCAGGGACATCACGCTGTCATCGAGGTTGCAGGCAGCAAAATCCAGGGCCTGGCGAACGTCCTCGGCATCCAGCTCCGGATACTCACGCAGCAATTCGCCACGGTCGGGGTAAAGGGCAACCGCCTCGACCACGCGGCGGACCGTCAGGCGCATCCCGCGGATAGTGGGCTGCCCGTTCAGTACCTGAGGATTGACGGTAATGCGATCAAAGGGGTGCATGGTCCTGGCCTCTAGGGTTGCAGGTAAACTCAGAATCGTCTCAAGTCTAGCGTAAACGGGTGCTCGGCGCTGACCTCGGGCGGGGCCGCGTCGAGGCGCCCCGGCGTGTGGCCGAAGCGGAAGAAGCGGGCCAGGCGCCGGCTTTCGGCTTCGAAGGCATTGACCGGGAAAGTCTCGAAGCTGCGGCCGCCGGGGTGGGCGACGTGGTACTGGCAGCCCCCCAGGGAGCGGCGCATCCAGGTATCCACCAAGTCGAAGACCAGGGGGCCGTGGACGCCGATGGTGGGGTGCAGGCAGGAGGCCGGCTGCCACGCCCGATAGCGCACGCCGGCGACGAATTCGCCGTGGGTGCCGGTGGGCTGCAGGGGTACGGCGCGGCCGTTGCAGGTGAGGACGTAACGGTCCGGCGCCATGCCGGCGACCTTGACCTGGACCCGTTCCACCGAGGAATCGACGAAACGCACGGTGGTGCCGGCGTTGCCCTCCTCGCCCATGACATGCCAGGGCTCGAGGGCGTGGCGCAGCTCGAAATCGATGCCCTTGGCCGCGAAATCGCCGTACTTGGGAAAGCGGAATTCGAAGTGGGGGGCGAACCATTCCGGCTGGAAGGCGAAACCGGACTGCTGCATTTCCTCGACCACATCGCGGAAGTCCTGTTCGACGAAATGGGGCAGCATGAAGCGGTCGTGCAGCTCGGTGCCCCAGCGGGCCAGCCGGGGCGGGTCGTAGGGTTGCGCCCAGAAGCGGGCGACGAGGCCGCGCAGGAGGAGCTGCTGGGCAAGCGACATGCGGGCGTGGGGCGGCATCTCGAAGGCCCGCAGCTCCAGCAGGCCGTGGCGGCCGGCGGGGCCGTCCGGGGAGTAGAGCTTGTCGATGCAGAACTCGGCGCGGTGGGTGTTGCCGGTGACGTCGACGAGAAGGTTGCGGAAGATGCGGTCGACGAGCCAGGGCTGAACATGACTCCCTGGTTCGGGAACCTCCTTGAAGGCGATCTCCATCTCGTAGAGGCTGTCGTTCCGCGCTTCGTCCACCCGCGGCGCCTGGCTGGTGGGGCCGATGAAGAGGCCGGAGAACAGGTAGGAGAGGCTGGGGTGGTTGTGCCAGTAGGCGATCAGGCTCCTCAGCAGGTCCGGCCGGCGCAGGAAGGGGGAGTCGCCGGGGGTGGCGCCGCCGAGGACGAAGTGGTTGCCGCCGCCGGTGCCGGTGTGGCGGCCGTCGAGCATGAATTTCTCGGTGGTCAGCCGGGAGCGGTGGGCGGCGTCGTAGAGGTGGGTGGTCTGGTCCACCAGCTGGTCCCAGGAGCCGGCCGGGTGGACGTTGACCTCGATGACGCCGGGGTCGGGGGTGACGCTGAAGTGGGACAGCCGCGGGTCGGCGGGGGGAGTATAGCCTTCGAAGATGACCGGCAGGTTCATGGCCTCGGCGGCCCGCTCACAGGCGGCGACCAGTTCCAGGTAGTCGTCCAGGCTGCCGGTGGGAGGCATGAAGACGTAGAGCCGCCCATCCCGGGGCTCGGCGCACATGGCCAGGCGCGTGATCCAGGAGGCGGATTGCTTGAAGCCGGGCACGCTATCGGGGGCGGCTGCCTTGCCCTGGCCCCGGAGGTTGGCCTCGCGGGCCCGGGCGGCTTCCACCACCTCGGCAAACTGCCGGCGGATCTCGGCGTAGGACTTCAGCGGCGCCGGCACCAGGGAGGGATCGAGGGGATGCTGATAGGGGTAGTCGGCCTTCGCCACCCAGGGCTGGGAATCCAGGGGCAGGCGCCAGCCCATGGCGGAATCGCCGGGGAACAGGTAGCAGCGCTCGGAACGCAGGAACCAGGGGCCGGTCTGCCACTGGCCGGCGACGTCCTTCATCACCGGGAAGACGTGGCCGACGGTGTGGGTCAGGCCCTGGGAGAACACCTTCGTCAGGCGCGCCCGCTCCAGGGGGTCGTCCAGCCGGGAATCGAAGGGATCGACATTGCCCGGCAGCCGCCGCTCCCGCCACAGGTAGTAGAAGACATCCTCGAAGGCGGGGAAGACGTGTTGCGGGTCGAGGCCCAGGTTCTGGGCGACCCTGGCGAGAAAGGCGAGGGACTGGACATCGGTGACGCCGTAGTCCTTCTTCTCGTCGGCGTAGAGGGCGGGATTGCCCCACAGGGGCTGGCCGTCCTTGCGCCAGTAGCAGTTGAGGCTCCAGCGGGGCAGTTGCTCGCCGGGATACCACTTGCCCTGGCCGAAGTGCATGAAGCCATTGGCGCCGTACTTTTCCCGCAGGCGGTGGAAGAGGTCGGCGGCCAGGAGGCGCTTGGTGGGGCCCAGGGCATCGGTGTTCCACTCGGCGCCGTCGGGGTCGTCCACGGCGACGAAGGTGGGTTCGCCGCCCTGGGTGAGGCGCACGTCGCTGGCCTTGAACTCGCCGTCGATGCGGTGGCCCAGCGCCTCGATGGCGGCCCACTGTTCGTCCGTGTAGGGCTTGGTGACCCGGGGGGCTTCCCAGATGCGGGTGACCTGCATGTGATGGGCGAATTCGGTCTCGCATTCGTCGAGGGCGCCGGCGACCGGGGCGGCGGAGGCCGGCTCCGGCGTGCAGGCGAGGGGGATGTGCCCCTCGCCGGCGAAGAGGCCGGAGGTGGGGTCGAGGCCGATCCAGCCGGCGCCGGGCAGGTAGACCTCGGCCCAGGCGTGGAGGTCGGTGAAGTCGGCCTCGGGGCCGGAGGGGCCATCGAGGGATTTGACGTCGGGAGTAAGCTGGACCAGGTAGCCGGAAACGAAGCGCGCCGCCAGCCCCAGGTGGCGCAGGAGCTGCACCAGCAGCCAGGCGGAATCGCGGCAGGAGCCGGATTTCCTGGACAGCGTCTCCTCCGGCGTCTGCACGCCGGGCTCCATGCGGATGGTGTAGGCGATGTCCTGCTGCAGGCGGGCGTTCAGGGCCACCAGGAAATCGACGCTGCGGGCCTTTTCCCGGGGGATGGCGTCGAGGTATTCCTGGAACAGCGGCGTCGCCGGCAGGGTGTACAGGTAGGGCGTCAGCTCGTGACGCTGCCAGGCCTCGTAGGCGAAGGGAAAGTGTTCGGCGTGGGGCTCCAGGAAGAAATCGAAGGGATTGATGACCGACATTTCGGCCACCAGGTCCACCTCGATGCGGAATTCCCGGGTCTTTTCCGGGAAGACCAGGCGGGCCAGGTAGTTGCCCTGGGGATCCTGCTGCCAGTTGATGAAGTGCTTCTCCGGGCCGATCTTCAGCGAGTAGGCAAGGATGCGGGTACGGGAATGGGGGCAAGGCCGCAGGCGGATGACCTGGGGGCCGAGGTTGATGAGGCGGTCGTAATTGTAGTGGGTGACGTGGTTCAGGGCGACGTGGATGGACACGGCGTGCTCCGGGGGATGGGATTCCCTGCCTTATAGCAAGAGGCGAACCAAGGGCCAAGCCCCTGTTTTTCCGATTCTCCGCAGAATCACCAGGCCATGGCCGCACCACCGGCAGGCAGGCCTGCCACGCCCGCGCACCAAATGGGTGCCCCATGCCACCAGGGTTTTTTCGCCCGGCGTTGAACTATTTGCGTTTGCCCCGGACCAATGACGTGGCAAAAAAAGCCTCCCCCAACAGAGGCACCCGGGAAGTCGTTCCGACGGCAGGCGTCGGAATTTTTTTGCGCCTCCCCGGACAGGAAGGTTTCCATTGATAACAAGAGGATGGTTCATGTCTGTAACTTCAAGCACCTACAACGACAAGGTCGTCCGCCAGTTCGCGGTGATGACGGTCATCTGGGGCATCGTCGGCATGCTGGTGGGCGTCGTCATCGCCGCCCAACTGGTGTGGCCGGAACTCAATGTCGGCCCCTACTTCCACTTCGGGCGCCTGCGGCCGCTGCATACCAACGCCGTCATCTTCGCCTTCGGCGGCAGCGCCCTCTTCGCCACCTCCTACTACGTGGTGCAGCGCACCTGCCATACGCGGCTGTGGGGAGGCCCTCTCATTCCCTTCACCTTCTGGGGCTGGCAACTGGTCATCGTGCTGGCGGCCGTCACCCTGCCCCTGGGCATGACCAGCGGCAAGGAATACGCCGAGCTGGAATGGCCCATCGACATCCTCATCGCCCTGGTCTGGGTGTCCTACGCCGTCGTCTTCTTCGGCACCGTCGCCCGGCGCACGGTTTCCCACATCTACGTGGCCAACTGGTTCTACGGCGGCTTCATCCTGGCGGTGGCGCTGCTGCACATCGTCAATAGCATGGCCGTGCCGGTGTCCCTGACCAAGTCCTACTCGGTCTATGCCGGCGCCCAGGACGCCATGATCCAGTGGTGGTACGGCCACAACGCCGTGGGCTTCTTCCTCACCGCCGGCTTCCTCGGCATGATGTACTACTTCGTGCCCAAGCAGGCCGGGCGTCCGGTGTATTCCTACCGCTTGTCCATCGTGCATTTCTGGGCCCTGATCTTCACCTACATGTGGGCCGGCCCCCATCACCTGCACTACACCGCCCTGCCCGACTGGACCCAGTCCATCGGCATGGTCTTCTCCCTGATCCTGCTGGCGCCCTCCTGGGGCGGCATGATCAACGGCATCATGACTCTCTCCGGCGCCTGGAGCAAACTGCGGGACGACCCCATCCTCAAGTTCCTAGTGACCTCCCTCTCCTTCTACGGCATGTCCACCTTCGAAGGGCCCATGATGGCCGTGAAGTCGGTCAACGCCCTGTCCCACTACACCGACTGGACGGTGGGCCACGTGCACTCCGGCGCCCTGGGCTGGGTGGCCATGGTCTCCATCGGCTCCATCTACTACCTGCTGCCCCGCCTCTTCGGCAAGGAGGAGATGCACAGCGTCCGGCTGATCACGGTGCACTTCTGGGTGGCCACGGTCGGCATCGTGCTCTACATCGTTTCCATGTGGATCGCCGGCGTCATGCAGGGCCTCATGTGGCGAGCGGTGAACGCCGACGGCACCCTGGCCTACAGCTTCGTCGAGGGCGTGAAGGGCTCCTATCCGTTCTGGGCCATCCGCTTCCTCGGCGGCCTGCTCTTCCTTTCCGGCATGGTGATCATGGCCTACAACATGTTCAAGACCATCGCCGGCGGCCGCATCGAGGCCATCACGGTCAAGGCGCCCCGGCCCCACCACGCCTGATGCCTCCGGGCAATGACGGGAGGCGGGACTGCCCGCCGCCCGTCGTTGCCGGAAGCAGGCGGAACCACCCGGCTACCGCCGGCGTCTCATTTTGACTGTTCCCTGTGGAGCCGCCCATGGACATGCGTCTCGCCGAGTGGTCCGACAAGCTCATTTTCGGCCTGCCCGCCATCGACGACCAGCACAAGCAGTTGTTCGACCTGGCCGCCACCTTCGCCGGCAACGGCGACCAGATCCGGGTGATGAAGACCCTGGCCATCCTCTGCGACTACGTGAAAGTCCATTTCCGTGAAGAGGAGGAACTCCTCAGGGCTTGCCGCTACCCGGGACTGGAAGCCCATCGGGAGCTGCATCGCCAGTTCAAGGGCATGCTCCTCAAGCTCCTGGAGAACGCCAAGCACCTCACCTTGGATCAGATCGCCGCCGAGGTGCAATACCTCATCAACGGCTGGTTCTACAACCACATCATGCAAGTGGACGTGGAGTACGTTGACCACGTCAAGGCCGCCCTGGCGGCCCGGAAAAAACCCATTTCCGATAAACACGAATAATTCCTATTTACAATCCATGCTTCCGACGCTACGATGAGAACCATTCTCATCCATAGGAGCGCGACCATGAAGAGCCTGGCCCTGCACATCGCCATCGCCGCCCTGTTGTTGTGGTCGGCGCTGCCGGCCGCCATCCGCTGATTCGACGGAGGCCGCCATGCCGACCGCCGAACTCTGGGCCGGGGCGTTGAGCCTCGTCCTCATCCATGCGGAAACGGGCTGCCCCCATTCCGCCCTCAACGCCGCCCGTATTCTCGACCGCCTTTCCGAGCAGCCGGGGATGGACGACGACACCCGCAGCCTCTGCGAGCGCGCCAGCCGCCGCCTGGGCTGCCTGCCGGAGGCCGACCGCCATGCTTGCCCCGCTTAAGGACCGCTCCGTCATTGAGCGGGAAGAGCCCGCCGCCGGCCGCCTGGCCGAGGACAACGCCAACCTCCGCATCGCCCTGCGCCTGGCCCGGCGCGAGCACAAGCGCGCCGCCACGGTGGCAGCCAGGAAGATCGTCGCCCAGGAAAACGAACTCAACCGCCTGCGCCAGTTGCTGGAGGAGACCCGGCAGCGCCTGGCCGCCCTGGAATCGGGGCAGGCCATCATCGAACTGGGCCGCCGGCTCATGCAATTGAGCGAACGCAACGATGAGCTGATCTGCGCCGCCCAGCGCCTGTGGACCCTGGACAAGACCCTCTGTGCCGCCCAGGCCGAATGCCAGCGCCTGGCCCGGGAGCGGGACTGCCTCGCCGGCCGGCTGGCCTGCCGCCCGCCGGCCCCGGGCACCGACGCTTGAGCCTGCAACCCCTGCATCCATGCCCCCGCCCATCCCCCCTTACCACGTCGCCGGCGGCGCTTTCGCCGGCAAGGTTTCCGTCCCCGAGCCTTCCGGCGGCCCCTTTGCCACCGCCACGCCGCCGGCCCAGGGCTCCCGTCGCCGCCGCCTGTGGGAGATGGCCCACAAGTGCCATTGCCCCCTCGTCGGCGTCTGCTTCGGCGTGGACGAACTGCGCGGCCTCATGGCCCGGGTGATGCACTTCCCCCGGGCAACCGCCGATTTCGTCCTGCATACCTCCGCCGTCGGCGCCTGCGAAACCCGCGGCCCCCTCTCGGAACTGCTGCACAAGACGCTGGAAAAACGCTTCCAGGCCGACATCCGGCGCTTCGCCTCAGCCAAGGACAGCCCCGCCGTGGCTCGCCTGTGGCGTGCCTCCGTGGCCGCCGGCACCGGCATTCCCGGCGCCCTGTGGGCGGCCTGGAGCCATCCGGCCTGCGACAAGGCCCTGGAACAGGAAATCTACGCCGACATCCACATGCTCCAACACCAGGTTGGTACGGGCACCCGGGCCGACCTCGGCGCCCTGCAAGCCCTGCGTGACGAAAACGCCCGCCTGCGAAGCGAACTGGCCGACGCCCGGGGCGAAGCCGAGTCCCTGCGCCGGGAAAAGTCCCGGGAGAGCGCCCTGCTGGGGGAACAGGCGGCGGCCCTGCGGGTCGAGCTGGCCGGCAAGGAAGCCGCGGCGGCCAACCTCGCCGGGCAGCTGGACAGCCTGCGCCAGGCCTTGCCCGAGCTCCGCGACCGCCAGGCCCTGCTGCGCCGGGCCGGCGATGCCGAAAGCCGCGCCACTGCGCTGACCGCCCGGGTGGCCGAACTGGAACGGGAGCTGGAGCGCCGCCAGCGCGTCTGCCGGCCGCAGGAGACCACCGTCGCAGCCCCGCCGGCGGAAGCGGCCCCGGCCGGCGCCGCCCTGGAGGGCAAGTGCGTCCTCTGCGTCGGCGGCCGTTCCGGTGCGGTGGAGGCCTACCGGCAACTGGTGGAATCCCGTGGCGGCCGCTTCCTGCACCACGACGGCGGCCTGGAGGAAAGCCTGCACCGCATCGACGCGGCTCTCGCCGCTGCCGACCTGGTCATCTGCCAGGCCGGCTGTATCAGCCACAACGCCTACTGGCGCGTGAAGGAGCAGTGCAAGCGCAGCGGCAAGCGTTGCATCTACCTCAAGACCGCCGGGGTCTCCACCTTCGCCCGCTCCGTGGCGGAGGCAGGCGCGTCGACTACGGCGCCGCCCGCCCCCGCCGCCTTTCCTCCAGGAAGTCCTGCAGGACCGCTTCCTCGTTGACCCGGTTGAAGCCCCGCTCCAGGCGGATGGTGGAATCCCCCGGCTGATCCGGGGCACAGCCCAGGGCCATGATGTTGCTGCCGAAGCGTTCCGCCCGGCCCTCCCGCCGGAGGTAGGCATTTTGCACCCGGTAGGCGAAGCGTTCGGAACGCAGGGTTTCCCGGCATCCCTCCGGCCCCCGCCCGCCCCGGTAGCGGTATTCCAGGACATGGACCAGTTCGTGGACGAGGAAGGAGTTGTCCGCCGGGTCGGAAAGGTCTAGGGCGTCGCTGACCAGGATGCGGCCGTTGTCGGCATCGAACAAGGCGACGATGCCCCGGCATTGCTCCTGTTTCATGGAGCAGGCCTGTGCCCGCAGGGCCTCCGGCGCCATGGCCACGACCGGCGGCAACTCGTCCACCAAAGGCGGCGGCAAGCCGGAAATGCCGGAAGCCGCCGCCAGCAGGTACGCCATCATTTCCATCGCCAGCATGGCGATCTCCTTCCGTGCTTTGCTCCCTCCTTGGAGGATGCCGCGGCGGGAACGTTCCGCCGTGCCGGGCACGTCCCTTGCGTGTCAGCCCCGAAGCACCAAGCCATTGATGGAAAAGCGACAATTTCCCCAAAGCGGAGCCAACGCAAATGAAAATAATTCTTGACAACACCACTTATGCGGTTGAGAATTATTCTCATGCAGCCGTGGCACCCCGACCGCGGCAACCTTGATCCACGGAGTCGCCAGTCATGTACGTTTGCGTTTGCCAGGCCGTCACCGAACGCCAGATCCACGAAGCGGCGCGGGATGGTGCCCGCACGCTCAAGGATCTCCGCCGCGACCTGGGCGTCACGTCCGAATGCGGCCGCTGCGCCTCCTGCGCCCGCGACTGCCTTCGCCAAGCCCACGGCTCCCACTGCCCCAACGACGCCGGCCACCACATGGCCCTGGCCTGAGCCACGCTACCAGGGCGCCCTGGCCGCGCGCGGATCGGGCCGGTAGGCGGCGAAACGCTCCGCCAGGAAATCGATGAAAGCCTGCACCTTGGCCGACAGGTGGTGGCGCTGGGGATAGACGGCATGGATGTCCGCCGCCGCTCCCACCCAGGGCGCCAGCACCCGCCGCAACTGGCCCCCCCGCAGATAGCCGGCCACATCCCATTCCGAACGCAATACGATGCCGAGCCCGGCCAGGGCCCAGTCCACGGCAATCTCTCCGTGGTTGGTGGCGAGCGCCCCGCGCACCTTGATGGTCGCCTGGCGGGCGCCGTCGAACAACTGCCAGTTGTTGTAGGCCCGCTCGTTCTCGCGGATGACGATGCATTGGTGGGCCGGCAGGTCCTGCGGTGCAGCCGGCTCGCCGGCCGCCGCCAGGTAGGTGGGCGCGGCACACAGCAGGCGTCGGTTGGCGGCGATGGGCCGGGCCAGGACCCGGGCGTCCGGCGGCGGGCCGAAGCGGATACCGATATCCATGGCCTCGGCGACGAGATCCAGGGGGCGGTCGGTCAGTTGCAGGATCACCTCCACCTCGGGGTAGCGGACGGCAAATTCGGCAATGGCCGGCGCCAGGTGGCGGCGCCCGAAGCCGAAGGTGGCGTTGATGCGCAGTAGCCCCCGCGGCGTCTCCCGGGCGGCGGCCAGGGATCGTTCCAGACGCTCGAGGTCCCGCAGGATGGCTTCCCCTTCCTCCAGGTAGCGTTCGCCCTCGGCAGTCAGGCTCAGGCGGCGAGTGGTGCGGTTGAGCAGCCGCACCCCCAGGCGCCCTTCCAGGGCTGCCAGGCGCCGGCTCACCGCCGGCGGTGTCACCCCCAGGGCCTGGGCCGCCGCGGCCAGACTGGGCTGGCGGGCGAGGAGGCAGAAAAAGGCGAGATCGGGAGCGTCTTTCATTCGTGCGTTTATGTTACGAATAAATGTATTTTCACGCCATTGTATCAATCCATGAGGTGAATATCATGGACCCTCCCTTTCACCCGTGCCGCCGCCATGAACCTCCCCGACTTCTCCCATTTTGCCGCTATCCTCGCCCTCGGCGCGGGACTGGGTTTCTTCGGCGGCCTCTTCGGCATCGGCGGCGGCATCATTGCCATTCCCCTGCTGGCGCTCGGCTTTGGCCTGCCCCAGCCCCTCGCCCAGGGAACGGCACTGGCGATGATGGCGCCCAACCTGCTCATCGGTTGGTGGCGCTACAGCCGGCGGCATCCGGTGGCCCTGGGCAAGGCCCTGGCCATCGGCCTTTCCGCCACCCTGACCACGGCCGCCATGGCTCACTACGCCACCCGCCTGGAACCGCAGGTGCTGCGCCTGGCCTTCGCCGCCTTCCTCGCCCTGCTCGCCCTGCACATGCTGGCCCGCCGGAGCCCGGCCGCGCGCCCGGTCGCGGCTGACCTGGATATCCGCGCCCTGCCGGTGGTGGGCGTGGTGGGCGGCAGCAGCATGGGGCTTCTGGGCATCGGCGGCGGCCTGGTGGCGACCCCGCTGCTCACCGGCTGGCTGGCCCAGCGGCAGACGGTGGCCCAGAGCCTTTCCCTGGCCCTGGTGGCGCCCAGTTCCATGATCGCCCTGGGAACCTACGCCGCCGCCCACCAGGTGGAATGGTCCCTCGGCCTGCCCCTGGCGGCGGGCGGCCTGGCCACCGTTTCGGCGGGAGTGGCCGTCGCCCACCGGTTGCCGGAGCGGCGCCTGCGGGCCGCGTTTGCCTGGATGATGCTTGGCACCGCCATCTGGCTGACGGCTGGCCCGGCGCTGCCCTGACCCGGCGTCAGCCGGCCAGCACCCAGTGGTTGTCCACCGCCATGGGTTCCGGCCAGGCCAGGAAGGCGGCCTTGCCCGCCGGCAGCCAGCGCACCGCTCCGTAGGCGGTGCTGATCACCAGCCCCCCTTCCTCCCCGCTCCCCGGCCAACTGGCCAGGGCGTAGGCTTCCTTGAACTTGACCACCGAGGTCATCTGCTCCGGCGCTCCCGGGTGCCAGACCTGGGCCACCCCGGCCTGGTGGCTGGAGACGGCAAAGCCGCCGCGGTAGGCGGCGGCGATGTCGCCGGCGTAGCCGATGCCGTCGTTGGCCCGGGTGGGCACGCTGAGTTCGTCGCCGCGGAGGACGGCCAGCAGGGGCGCCGCGGCACGGGCGGCGGGATCGTCGTGTTCCGCCTGCAGGGCGATGCCGAGGAGGGGGTCGCCCGCCTCGGGATGGCGGTTCCAGGCCAGGTGGCGCAGGCTGAGGCGGGGATCCTCCAGGCGCCACTGGCGAAGCAGGCGGCCGTCGCCGGTGGCGAGCCGCACCAGGGAAGAATCCATGCGCTGCAGGTCGTGCTTCTTGTCGCCCGGTATGGTGCGGGGCACGCCGCCGTTGGCGACGATGAGGTTGCCGTCGGGATCAAGGACGAGCTGGTGCGGGTCGATGCCGTGGGTATCCCATTCCGCCAGCTTTTGCAGGCTGCGGGCATCGCGCACCCCCACCCGCCCGCGGCCGGTGGCGACCTCGGTCTCGCTGGTGTAGAGCCGCTCGCCGGCCACCGCGGCGTGGCCGCTGAAGCGGGTGGCGCCCCCCTCCTCTTCCGCTCGCACCTGGTTGACGATCCGCCCCTCGCCGTCGCAGCGCAGCATCCAGCCGCCGGGCCGCACGCCCACCACCAGAAGGCCGCCGCCGGCTTCGGCGGTGAGGCCGTGGGGCCGGGTGGGCAGGGGCACGGCGTAGCGGATGGCGAGCTTTTCGGCCTGCCAGTCGGCCGCCAGTATGCCGGCAAAATAGGGGTCGCCCGGGTTGGGGCCCCGCCAGGCGGCGCCGATGAGGGTGGGGCCGGGTGCGGCCGGTGCCGCCAGGGCTACCCGGGGCAGCGCCCCGAGGGAAGCCAGGGCCAAAAGCATTTGACGTCGATTCATGGTCGTCGCTCCGTCTAGAACTTGTATTCGACGCTCATCTGCGCCGCCCGCTGGGTGCCGGGCACGACGTGGCCGCCGTTTTCATACACCGACTCGTAGTAGCGCTTGTCGAAGAGGTTGAGAATGTTGAGCTTGACCACGTATTTGGCCTGCTCGTAGGACACCATGGCATCCCAGCGGCGATAGCCCGGTGCCACGTTGGGGCTGGGCACGGCGGTGCCGTTGGGGATGCCGTAGGCCAGCCGCTCGCCCTTGCCCTCGACGCCGCCGCCGACGCGCCAGCCGCCGTCCAGGCGATAGGTGGACCACAGGCTGTAGGTGAAATGGGGCGTGTTGCGGGGCCGCATGCCTTCCACCGCCTTGCTGCCGCCGGGCTTGGCCTCGTCGATCTTGGCGTCGAGCAAGGCCCAGCCGAAGAAGACCTCCCAGCGGTTGGTGATGCGGCCGGCGGCCTCCAGCTCGAAGCCGTTGGTGTGGCGTTTGCGGGTCAGCAGGTTGGGGTAGGGATTGGCCAGGGTCGGCGGGTTGGAGGCCGATTCCACGTCGGTGTTGCGTTCCCACTCCTTTTCCGCCCGGTAGAGGGAGGTGCGCAGGGACAGGTCGCCCTCGAAGAGTTCCCACTTGCTGCCCAGTTCCAGGGTCTTGCTGCGCTCCGGCGGGGCCGGGGTGGTGGTGGTGGTGAACTGGTAGAGGTCCGCCGTCGGGTTGAAGGAATCGCTGAAAGCCAGATAGTAATGCTGGTAGTCGTCGGGCTGCCAGGACAGGCCGGTGCGGTAGCTCCATTCGCCGAAGTCCACGGTGGCGCCGTTGCTGTATTCGGCGTCCATTTTGTCGTGGCGGGCGCCCAGCAGCACCTTCCAGCCGGGCAGGAATTCGATGGCGTCCTGGGCGTAGGTGCCGACGGTGACGCCTTCATAGGTGTTGATGCCGCTGCGGTAGCGGCTGCCGTAGCCCTGGGGCAGAACCGGCGTGTTGTCCGGGTTGCCGACGGTGGTGGACGGGTTGGCGGCGATGCTCGCATTGTTGTAGCTCCAGCGGCCGGCCCGCTCCTGCAGCAGCTCCAGCCCGGCCAGGACCTCGTGCTTGACGGCGCCGGTGGCGAACTTGGTGGTGAAGTCGGTCTGGCTGGTCCAGGTCTGCTCGTGGCCGCCCCGGGCCTGGCGGCCGCGGTTGATCACCGTGCTGTCGGTAATGGTGGTGGTGCCCCCGGGCAGCCGCGGCGCCACGCCCCACAGGTCGCGGGTGTAGTCGGCGTAGCGCAGCACCGTGCGCAGTTCGGTATCGTTGGAAAAGCGGTGCTTGTAGGTGCCGGTGGTGATGTTGGTGGTGTTGTCCTCGTAGTCCGAAGTGGTGCCGTAGAAGCGGCTGGCGGGCACGTCCAGGGGCTTGTTGTGGAAGAAGGGAACACCGTAGTCGAGGGTGTTGTGGGTCTTCAGGTAATAGTGGCCGAGGGAGAATTCGTCGGCGGTACCGATGCCCCAGCGCAGGGTGGGGGCGAAGCCATCCCGCTCGGTCTCGACCCGGTCCCGGGAACTGCCGGCGTCGGTCTTCATGGCGGTGACGCGCAACGCGGCGTTCTCGCCCACCACCTGGTTCACGTCGGCGGTGACCCGCTTGTAGTCGTAGCTGCCCAGGGTGGTGGTGACGCTGCCCTTGTTCATCAGGCCGGGCTCCTTGCTCGCCTGGTTGATCACGCCCCCGGCCTGGCCGCGGCCGAAGAGCATGGCGGCGGAACCGCGCAGGACTTCCACCTGCTCGATGTTGAAGGTTTCCCGGTTGTACTGGGCGACGTCGCGGATGCCGTCCAGGTAGAGATCGCCGAAGGAGGAGAAGCCGCGCAGCGTCATGTTGTCGCCGATGCGGCCGCCCTCGCCGGCATTGAAGGAGAGGCCGGCGACGTTGCGCAGGGCTTCCTTCAGGGTGTCGGCGTTCTTGTCCTCGATGAGGGCCTCGCTGACGATGGTCAGGGCCTGGGGCACGTCCTTGGGCAGTTGCGTCACCTTGCCGACGCGGGTGGCGCCGCCCTGGTAGCCGGCACTTTCCTTTTCCGCCTTGTCGGTCACCTTGACCGGGGCCAGGGTCTTTTCCGGCTCGGCGTCGGCGGCCAGGGCGCCGGGAGCGGCAAAAGCCAGCAGGAGGGCAGCGGTCAGGACCGCCGGACGAAACGGGGGGTTGCTGTGGTCAGCCATTGGGGTTCCTCAAGATAGGTTGAGGACGTGGCTGGCTGGCAGCAGGCTGGCGGGCTGGTCCGGTTATTGTTTACAAATGCGAATGTATCTCATTTGTAACAACATGTACAGCGGCACCACCCGGCGGGATCAGGCGACCGTGACGACGGGCGTTCCCTCGACGATCTCGCCGACCACCGAAACGTGGGAAAAGCCCTGCTGGAGGAAGATGGAGAGCACTTCCGTCACGGTTTCCGGCGAACAGGAAACGAGCAGGCCGCCGGACGTCTGGGGATCGGTCAGCAGTGCCCGTTCGGCCTCGCCGAGGGGAGCCGCGCAGGCGATCCGCTCACCGTAGCTCGCCCAGTTGCGCCCGGACGCGCCGGTGACGTTGCCCTCCCGGGCCAGGTCGATGGCGTGGGGCAGGAAGGGCAGGCTGGCGAAATCCAGCCGCGCCGCCACGCCGGAACCCTTGCAGATTTCCAGCAGGTGGCCGAGGAGCCCGAAGCCGGTGACATCGGTGACGGCGTGGACGCCCTCCAGGCAGGCCAGCAGCGGCCCCGGCGTGTTGAGCTGGGTGGTGCTGGCGATCATGGCCTCGTAATCCGCCCGCGACAGCTTGCCCTTCTTGAAGGCGGCGCTGTAGACGCCCACCCCCAGGGCCTTGCCGAGGATGAGCCGGTCGCCGGGGCGGGCGTCGGCGTTGCGCTTGACGTGGGCCGGGTCCACCAGGCCGATGGCGACGAGGCCGTAGATGGGTTCCACCGAGTCGATGGTGTGCCCGCCGGCGATGGGGATGTTGGCGGCCCGGCAGACCGCCTCGCCACCGGCCAGGATGCGGCCGATGGTCTCCAGGGGCAAGGTGTTCACCGGCATGCCCACCAGGGCCAGGGCGAAGAGGGGCGTGCCACCCATGGCGTACACGTCGGAAATGGCGTTGGTGGCGGCGATGCGACCGAAGTCGTAGGGATCGTCCACGATGGGCATGAAGAAATCCGTCGTGGCGACGATGGCCTGCTTGTCGTTGATCTTGTAGACGGCCGCGTCGTCGGCGGTCTCGATACCGACCAGGAGCTGTGGCGGAACGATGCCGCGGGCGTTCTGGGCGAGGATCTTTTCGAGGACGCCGGGGGCGATCTTGCAGCCGCAGCCGCCGCCGTGGGAAAGCTGGGTGAGCCGGATTTCTTTGGGTTCGGGGGAGTTCATCGGGTTGCCTGCCGCGGAATGCCGCGATTATCTCACTCGGCGTCGAAACCGGCATCCTCGATGGCGGCGCACAGGGCCTCGCGGCTCACCGCCGCCGGGTCGTAGGCCACCCGGGCCTGCCCCGCCTCCAGGGAGACCTCGGCACCGGCCACGCCGGGAAGGGCGGCGAGGACGCCGGTGATGTTCTTGACACAGCCTTGGCAGCTCATGCCGCCGATCTTGATGACGGTGTTTTCCACGTTTCACTCCTGATGCAAAAAAGGTTGCCGGCGCAACAATTCGGCCATTTCCGCCGCCGGCAGCGGGCGGCTGAACAGGTAGCCCTGGGCCAGGTCGCAGTCCTGCGCCTTGAGCCAGGCCAGTTGTTCGGCGGTTTCCACACCCTCGGCCAGCACCTTGAGGCGCAGGCTCTTGCCCATCCTGACGATGGTCGAGGCGATGGCACGGTCGTCGGCGTCCTCGACGACATTGCGCACGAAGGACTGGTCGATCTTCAGCTTGCTCACCGGGAAGCGCTTGAGGTAGGCGAGGGACGAGTAGCCGGTGCCGAAATCGTCCACCGACAGGTCCACCCCCATGCGGTGCAGGGCGGACAGCGTACCGAGGTTGACCTCGGCGTCGTGCATCACCGTGCGCTCGGTCAATTCCAGTTCGAGGAGGCCCGGTTCCAGGCCGGTGAAAGCCAGGGCCCCGGCCACCATGTCCACGAAGGCGGTCTGGCGGAACTGTACCGGCGACACGTTGACCGCCACGGTGACGGGCTCGATGCCTTCCGCCTCCCAGGCCTTGGCCTGCTGGCAGACTTCGAAGAGCACCCAGTCGCCGATGGGGTTGATGAGGCCGCAGTCCTCGGCCACCGGGATGAAGCGTGCCGGGGAGATGAGGCCGATGTGGGGGTGCTGCCAGCGCAGCAGGGCCTCGACGCCGACGATGCGGCCCGTGGCCAGCGAAACCAGGGGCTGGTAGTGGAGCAGGAACTCCTTGTTGGCCAGGGCCGACCGCAGGTTGCTCTCCAGCATCAGGTGTTCCAGAGTCGCCACGTTCATGTCGCTGGCGTAGAACTGGAAGGCGTTGCGCCCCGCCTGCTTGGCCTGATACATGGCCGTGTCGGCATTCTTGAGCAGGGTCTCGAAATCCTTGCCGTCGGCGGGGTAGAGGGCGATACCCAGGGACGGCGTCACCGCCAGGTCGTGGGAACCGACGCGGAAGGGCTGGGCGCAGACGTCCACCAGCCGGCGCGCCACGTCGGCAGCCGCCGCCGCGTTCAAGCCGGGCATGACCAGGATGAATTCGTCGCCGCCCAGGCGGGCCATGGAATCCACCTTGCGCACGACGGTGGACAGGCGCTCCGCCACCGAGCACAAGAGGGCGTCGCCGACGCTGTGACCGAGGGAATCGTTTACCCGCTTGAAATGGTCGAGATCGATGAAGACCAGGGCCAGTTCCTCCCCGTCCCGCTCGGCAGCGGCCAGGGCCTGGGTGAAGCGGTCCTCGATCAGGCGGCGGTTGGGCAGGCCGGTGAGAGGATCGTAGTAGGCCAGTTCGACGATGCGCTGCTCCGCCACCTTGCGCTCGGAGAGATCCACCACCGTGCCCACCGAGGCCGGCCGGCCCCGGTAGCTGCTGGGCGCCCCCAGGATCATCACCGGCAGGGTGGAGCCGTCCTTGCGCTGGGCCAGTATCTCGTAGGGCCGCCCCGGCTCGCCGGCGACGCGCCGCCGGAGCTGCTCCCGCAACTGCTCGCGGGCTTCGGGAACCGCCAGGTCCGCCGGCCCCAGCCGATCGACCAGCTCCTCGACCCGGTAGCCGAACTGCTTGAGCAGCCAGGGATTGGCGTAGCGGAACTGCATGTCCTGGTGGACGAAGATGCCCACCTGGGCGGCGTCCATGATGGCGCGGAACTGCCGCTCGCTTTCTTCCAGCGCCTGCTCCGCCTTCCACAGGGCGGTGATGTCGCTGGCGATGCCGTAGCCGTGCAGCGGCTCTCCCGCGGCATCGCTCACCAGCTTGATGGAATCGCTGTAGCGCCGCCTTTCTCCGCCGGCGGCCTGCAGGCTGTATTCGACCCGGGCGGGGACCACCTGGCCGGGATGGCTGGCGCAGAGCCCCACGAAGGTATCGCGGCAGCGGGCGTAGTCGTCCGGCGCCATGATCTGCCGCAGCACCTCGCCGCCCCGGGCCATGAGATCCCCCAGGGGCAGCCCGAAGAGGTCGGCCGCCGCCGAACTGATGTAGTCGAAGCGGCCGGAACGAAAATCAATGTGATAGACGAAGTGGTCGACGTTGTCGAGCACTTCCTCAAGGCGAAACCCGATCTCCTTCCGCGGTTGCGGAATGCGTTTTTTCGTCGCTCTGGTCAATCGTCACCCGACTTGTCGTTTCGGCCCCCACCCCCGCAGCAGCAGGGAATTGGAGACGACAGAAACCGAACTCATCGCCATCGCTGCCCCGGCGATCACCGGATTGAGCCAACCCAAGGCAGCAAGCGGAATACCGAGGACATTGTAGATGAAAGCGAAGAAAAGATTGTGGCGAATCTTGGTCAGCGTCGCCGATGACAAATCGATTGCGTCAACCACACCACATAAATCATTGCGGATAAGGGTGAGGTCGGCGGCCTCGATGGCAGCGTCGGAACCGGCGCCGATGGCGAAGCTCACGTCGGCCGCCGCCAGGGCCGGCGCGTCGTTGATGCCGTCGCCGACCATGGCCACCAGGCCGTCGCCCTTGAGGGCCGACACCGCCGCCGCCTTGTCCGCCGGCAGGATGCCGGCGCGGAAATCGGCAATGCCCGCCTGACGGGCGATGGCGGCGGCCGTCACCGGGTTGTCGCCGGTCAGCATCACTACCCGGATGCCCCTCCCCTGCAAGGCCGCCACCGCCTCCCGGGAGGTGGGCCGCAGGGGATCGGCGATGGCGATCCAGCCCAGGAGCCCGCCGGCATCGGCCAGACCGACCACAGTCTTGCCTTCCTCCTGCAGGGCCGCCACGCCGTCATCGCCGCACCCCAGCCAGGCCGGCGAGCCCAGCCGCAGGGCACGCCCCTCGACGCTGCCCTCCACGCCCTTGCCGGGAACGGCCCGGAAGCTTTCCAGCGCCGGCAACGGCTGCGCCGCCTGCCGCAGGATGGCGCGCGCCAGCGGATGTTCGGAGCCCTGCTCGAGCCCGGCGGCCAGGCGCAGCAGCGTTTCCCTCTCCAGCCCCCGGGGCAGCACGTCGGTCACCGCCGGCTCGCCCACCGTCAGGGTGCCGGTCTTGTCCAGGGCCAGCACGGCGATTTTCTCGGCCCGCTCCAGGGCCTCGGCGTTCTTCACCAGGATGCCGGCCCGGGCGCCCTGCCCCGTCCCCACCATGATGGCCGTCGGCGTCGCCAGCCCCAGGGCGCAGGGGCAGGCGATGACCAGCACCGCCACGGCATTGACCAGGGCCTCGGCGAACGCGCCGCTGTGGAGCCACCAGCCGGCGAAGGTGGCCAGGGCGACGACGCAGACCACCGGCACGAACACCGCCGAAATGCGATCCGCCAGGCGCTGCACCGGCGCCTTGGACCCCTGGGCCTCGCCCACCAGGCGGATGATGCCGGCCAGCAGGGTGTGCTCGCCGACGCCGGTGGCCCGGCAGCGCAGCATGCCCTCGCCGTTGGCCGTGGCGGCAAAGACCTTCTCCCCCGCCGTCTTTTTCACCGGCATGCTCTCGCCGGTGAGCATGGCTTCGTTGACACTGGAGGCGCCCTCCATGACCTCGCCGTCCACCGGCACGCTCTCGCCCGGGCGGACGATGAAGACATCCCCCGGCATGAGGGTTTCCACCGCCACCTCCAGAAGCTGGCCGTCGCGCTCGACGCGGGCGGTGCGGGGCTGCAGGCGAACCAGGGCCTCGATGGCCTCGGAAGTCTTGGCCTTGGCCCGGGCTTCCAGCAACTTGCCCAGCAGCACCAGGGTGATGACGGCGGCGCCGGCCTCGAAATACACGTGCTGGGCCAGGCCGAAAGCCGTGACGATGGCCGAGAAGCCCCAGGCCATGCTGGTGCCCAGGGCCACCAGCACGTCCATGTTGGCCCCGCCGCCGCGCAGGGCCTTCCAGGCCCCGTCGTAGAAGCGCCAGCCGATCCAGAACTGCACCGGCGTCGCCAGCAGGAGCTGCAGCCAGCGGGGCAACTCGGCGTGATGGCCGCCGCCGGCCATGAAGGCCATCTGCCCGACCAGGGGCAGGGTGAGGGCGACGGCGATCCAGAAACGGCGCACCTCGGCACGGTAGAGGGCAAGCTTGCGTGCCTTCTCCGCCTCCCGCGTGCGGTTGTCGGCCGGGGTCGCCGTGAAACCCGCCTTGGCCACGGCGGCGATGACCGCCGCCTCGTCCACCCCCGCCGCCAGTCGTACCCGGGCCCGCTCCGAGGCCAGGTTGACGCTGGCCTCCATGCCCGGCTGCCGGTTGAGCACCTTTTCCAGGCGGGCCGAGCAGGCGGCGCAGGTCATGCCGCCGATGGCGAATTCGGCGACGCGGCCGCCTCCCCCGGCAGTCACTTCACCAGCAGTACCGGACATGGCGACAGATGCAGGACGCGGGCGGCGACCGAGCCGGTGACCAGGTTGACGAGGGCGGTGCGGCCATGGGTACCCATGACGACGAGGTTGGCGCCGAGTTCCGCCGCCATCCTGGCGATGATTTCCCCGGGTTGGCCGACGTGGATGTGCACGGCATGGCCCAGCCCCGCCGCCTCCAGCAGCCGGCGGGAAGGCGCCAGGGCCTCCTCCGCCTCCTCCCGGTAATAGGACTGCAGGGTATCGTGGCTGACGTGGGCCTGGATGCGGCCGATGGGGATGGGCAGATGCACGTGCAGGAGATGCACCTCCGGCACCGCCCGCAATTCGGCGGCGTGGGCAATGGCGAAAGCGACGGCGCGTTCCGCGCAGGGGGAACCGTCGACGGCGAGCAGTATCTTCATGGACTCTCCTACAACCACTTCAATAACCGCAGGACCCCGACCAGGCCATAGAGGCCGAAGGCGAGGACCAGCAGTCCGGACACCATCCGTACAGACGGGCGGCGGGTGAATTCGTTCAACCGGCCGAGCAGCAGCCCGGCGAGCAGCAGGTTGGGCAGGGTACCCAGGCCGAAGGCCAGCATCAACCCCGCCCCCCGCACCGGAGAACCGGCGGTGAGGGCCGTGGCCAGGGCGCTATAGACCAGCCCGCAGGGCAGCCAGCCCCACAGCAGCCCCAGGGGAAAGGCCTGGGCCACGGTGCGCGCCGGCAGGAACCGCTGACCGAGGGGCTGCAGGCGTCGCCACAGATTCTGGCCCAGGCGCTCGGTGAAGGCCAGGGCCCGGGTTACGCCGATGAGGTAGAGCCCCAGGGCCACCAGCATGAGGTTGGCGAGCAGGTAGAGGACCAGGCGTACCGGCAGTGCCCCTTCGAGGAGCAGGCCGGCGCCGCCGACGGCGCCGGCGATGGCTCCCGCCACGCCGTAGGAAAGGATGCGCCCGCCGTTGTAGGCCAGGTGCAGGGACCAGCGGGCCGGCCCCCCCAGGGACAGGGCGCTGACGATGCCGCCGCACATACCGACGCAGTGGGTGCCGCCAAGGAGGCCGACCAGGAAGAGCGCCAGGAAGGCGGAATCAGGCATGAAACGGGAATCCGGAAAAGAAAAAGCCGGGAGTCACACCTCCCGGCTTCATTGTACCCGCCTTCCTCAGATCACTTTGGAGTAGCGGGTGCGCTGCCGGTCCGCCCGCAGGTAGCGGTCGAAGACCATGGAGATGATCCGGACCAGCATACGTCCCGGCGGCAGGACGGTGATCCAGTCCCGATCCACCCGCACCAGGCCGGCCTGCTCCATTTCCTTGAGATCGTCCAGTTCGGCGGCGAAATACTTGCGGAAGTCGATGAGATGGGCGCTCTCGATGGATTCGATGGACAGCTCGAAATGGCACATCAGGGCCTGGATGATGGAACGGCGCAGGATGTCGTCGGCGGTCAGCTCGATGCCGCGGAACACCGGCAGGATGTTGCCATCGAGGCGATCGTAGTATTCGTCCAGGGTCTTGACGTTCTGGGCGTAGGTGGGCCCTACCTTGCTGATGGAGGAAATGCCGAAGGACAGCATGTCGCAGTCGGCGTAGGTCGAGTAGCCCTGGAAGTTGCGGTGCAGGCGACCCTGACGCTGGGCCACGGCCAGTTCGTCGTCGGGCTTGGCGAAGTGGTCCATGCCGATGAAGACGTAGCCCGCATCGGTGAGCTTCTTGATGGCCAGGGACAGGATCTGCATCTTGGCGTCGGCGGAGGGCAGCTCGTTCTCGGCGATGCGGCGCTGGGGCTTGAAGAGGCTGGGCAGGTGGGCGTAGTTGTAGATCGACAGGCGATCCGGGTTCATGGCCAGCACCCGCTCCAGGGTACGGTTGAAGCCCATCACCGTCTGCCGCGGCAGGCCGTAGATGAGATCCACGGAAATGGACTTGAAGCCGTTGGCGCGGGCGTTGTCGATGACGCTGGCGGTTTCTTCCTCGGTCTGGATACGGTTGACGGCCTTCTGGACCGTCTCGTCGAAATCCTGGACACCGACGCTCATGCGGTTGAAGCCCAGTTCACCCAGGAGGGCGACGGTGGCGGCATCGACCTTGCGCGGATCCACCTCGATGGAGTACTCGCCGCCGTCGAGGAGCTTGAAGTGCTCCCGGGTGGCGCCCATGAGCTGGCGCATCTCGTCGTGGGAAAGGAAGGTCGGCGTGCCGCCGCCCCAGTGCAACTGGATGACCTCGTGCTCACCGTCCAGGTACTCGCTCTGGAGGGCGATTTCCCGGGCCAGGTACTTCAGGTACTTGGCGCTGCGCCCGTGATCCTTGGTGATGATCTTGTTGCAGGCGCAGTAATAACAGATGGTGTTGCAGAAGGGGATGTGGAAGTATAATGACAGCGGTCGGCTGATGCCGCCGATGTTTCGCTTGCCCAGCCAGAGTTTGGCGGCCTCGGCGTCGAAGGCTTCGACGAAGCGGTCGGCGGTGGGGTAGGACGTGTAGCGCGGGCCGTTGACGTCGAAACGGCGGATGATCTGAGGATCAAAAACGAAGTTTTCTGTTGCGATGTTCATTAATATCTGGTCGCCAGTTTAGCGGTGATTATGGTCGGATGAACCCATTGTACGGTTGACATGGATCAAGCCAAAACAGGTTGCTAATGCCACCCCAGACAGCCGCCAAGGAAATCTCGCTGACGGTCATCAAGACCGCCTGTTCCAATTGCAACCTGCGGGAGCTTTGCCTGCCCCTGGGGCTGACGCCGGAAGAAATGCAGCGCCTCGACGACCTTGTCTCGACGCGCAAGCGGGTCAAGCGGGGTGACCACCTCTACCGCGCCGGCCAGGATTTCGACGCCATCTACGCCATCCGCAGCGGCTTCTTCAAGACCGATGTGCTTCTGGAGGATGGCCGCGATCAGGTCACCGGCTTCCAGATGGCCGGCGAACTCCTCGGCCTTGACGGCATCAGCACCGAGCACCACACCTGCAACGCCATCGCCCTGGAAGACAGCGAGGTATGCGCCATCCCCTTCCCCCGCCTGGAAGGCCTGTCCCGGGAAATCCACAATCTCCAGCACCACTTCCACAAGGTCATGAGCCGCGAGATCGTGCGCGACCACGGCGTGATGATGCTGCTTGGCACCATGCGTGCCGAGGAGCGCCTGGCGGCCTTCCTCCTCAACCTTTCCCAGCGCTTCACCGCCCGCGGCTTCTCCCACGCCGAGTTCTACCTGCGCATGACGCGGGAGGAAATCGGCAGCTACCTCGGCCTCAAGCTGGAAACCGTCTCCCGCGCCTTCTCCCGCTTCCAGGAAGAAGGCTTCATCGCCGTCCAGCAGAAGCACATCCGCATCCTCGACATCCCCGGCCTCAAGGCCCTGATGACTCACCATCCGTAAGGCAGGGGGTTGCGCGTCAGCGCCACGCTCACGATGTAGGCGAAGGAAGCCAGGGCCAGCACCAGGAACAATGCCCGCTGACGGGGGGTTTTCCCCCGCTTCAGGGCCATGGTCCCGCACAGGATGTAGGCCAGCAGCCCGAAGAACTTGGCCGTCAGCCAGCCCTGGACGAAGGGATACTGGCTGCTCATCACCGCCATGGCAATGGCGCTGCCGAGCAGGAGCGTATCGACGACGTGGGGCGCCACCCCCACCCAGCGGCGGGAGAGCAGGGGCGACCCTGCCAGCATCCAGGCGCCGCGCAGGCAGAAGCCGAGGCCGCTCAGCACCACGCTGGTGACGTGAACGTGCTTGAGGACCAGGTAGGTGTTCATCCCCGCTGCCCGTCGGGCCGCGGCTTCACCACCATTGGCAGGTGCACCGCCGCCCAGCCGCCGAAGACCGCCAGCCAGCCGAGGGCCGCCACAAGGCTGAGAGGGCTGATGAATTCCCCGGCCAGACGCAGGACGACGACCCCCTGGTGCAGGAGGAAGAGGCGCCAGGCCCAGCGGTCGCCGGCGATGGGCCGACCGGAGTGGCCGAGGGTGACCCGGGTGGCCATGCCGAGGAGGATGGAGGCGAAGAACCCGGCCCCGATGGCATGGAGGGGCACGAGGCCGCCCCAGGACACGCCGGCCAGGGCCAGCCCCCCCTGCACGGCGTAGAGGCCGAGGCCGACGGTCAGCCACAGGGCGCCCAGATGGAGCATGGCCAGCATGGGGAACCCCAGGGCGGCACGCAGCCCCCAGCGGGAAGACAGATGCGCCATGACGCCGGCCGCCACGCCGTCGGGCAGCCAGCGCCAGGCCGGCAGTTCGGCGGCGGCCAGGATGCCGTGGGCCAGGAGCGCCGCCAGGATCAGCCACAGGGCCCCCATCGGCTGATAACTCTCGTAATCCCGCACCACGGCGCTGGTGAAGAAGGGCAGCATGCGGTGCAGGACGATGACGAACACCGGCGCCAGGCAGCCCCACAGGCCGGTTTCCACGGCAATGCGGAACCACACCGCGTCCACCCGCGCCACGGCGGCGCCGTAGGCGGCCAGGCCGGCCACGCCCAGGCCCAGGGCCGCCAGCACGGCGACGGCATGGCCGCGTTCGTTGAGGGAGCCGCGCACGACGCCGGCCAGAGCGGCGATGCCCCACAGCCATCCCGCCCCCACCAAGGCCAGCCCGGCCAGGGCCGGGGAAGGCAGGGCCAGTCCCGGCAGGAAAAGCAGCCAGCCGCCCGCCATGAGGAAGAACGCCGGCCGGAAGTGCCGCGGCTGCAGGGGGGCCGCCGCCATCCAGCGCGGCAGGGCGGTCATGAGAAAGCCGAAGATGAACCAGGGGAAAATACCGAAAACCATCAACCCGCCGTGCACCCAGGCCGGCGGCCAGGGCCAGGTGGGCACCGGCAGCAGGCTGAAATGGCGGGCCTGCAACTCCCAGGCCCAGAGCACCATGGCCAGGACGGCCTGGACGGCGCCGCCGGCGAACATGAGCCGGTGCGGCGCCGAGAAGAAGACGTGGCGCAACATCAGGCCACCAGCCGTTCCGCCACCTCGGCACCGTGCCGGCGATAGGCCCGCAGCGCCGATGCCAGGTTGAGGAAGAGCCACAGGCTGGCGCCGCAGAGCGCCAGGCCGGCCGGCACTGCCAGCCACCCCGGGAAACCGGCGGCCAGGGCCAGCAATGCCACGGCGGCGGCATGGCTGCGCATCTGGCGCTGGCAGGGCGGCTCCGCCAGAATGCGGTTCATGTTGGGCGCCGCCACCCGCCCCTGGCCGCGGTTCTGCAGGTGCAGCCAGGCCAGGAAGGGGACGATCTTGTACAGCATGCCGATGATGAAGGACATGAATCCGCCCACCACCAGCAGGACCGCCAGCAGGGCATGCCAGCCGGCCCATTCGGTCAGCGCCGGCGACAGGGCGGCGGCCGCCAGCATGGCCATGGACAGGGCGACCGAGACCAGGCCGAGCTGCCAGTAGCGGTAGGTGGCATCCGCCTTGGCCCGCCGGCGCTGGTGCTGCAGATGTGCGGTGAGGCCCGCAAAGGCGAGGCCGCCCAGCGCCACCGCCCCCTGGGCGAAGCGACCGATAAGCGGGATATCCAGGGCCACTGCCGCGCTCCACAGGAGGAACAGGCCGGCCAGCCCCACCGGCAGCCACCAGCTGAGGCGGGCGGGATAGCCGGGGGTGAGCTGGAACATGGGCACCACTACGTAGGACATGACCGCCAGGAGGATGCCGGCCCAGGCGCCCAGGCCCCAGGCGGCATGGATGTCGGTGACGGCGACCAGGGGCAGGGAAAGCTTGCCGGCGAGGCCGAAGGCCAGCGCCGCCCCGAGGCCGACGACGACGGGGAGCGCCGCCAGGGCGAGCTTGAGGCCGCGGATGGTGGGGCTGGTGGACGGGACGCTCCACAGGGCCACCCCGGCGGTGGCGAGAAATATCGCGGCAGTCAGGGCGAGGATTGCCGCCGCCCCCTGGAAGGCCGCCGGCGAGCCGGCCAGGAAGCCCGCGGCAAGAAGCAGCGCCCCCACCGTCAGTCCGCCATGCACGGCGGTGGCCACCGCCAGGGGCCGGGGCACGTTGGCGCCGGCGACGACGGGCAGGATCTGGATCAGCGCCCCCAGCATCACCTGCAGCATGAAGCCGACGGTGAGGAGGTGGGTGGCGGCCAGGGCGGCCGGCAGCCAGCGCGACGACAGCGCCCCCTCCCCCGCCACGGCCAGCAGCAGCCCGGCGGCGGCGGCGAACAGGGGCGCGGTGAGGAAGAACCGCAGGGGCGCCGCGAAGGGCGGGGCCTTGTCGAAGGAAAGGAGGGCCTGCACTGCGTTCAGGAACGCCAGATCAGGATCTCGAACGTCCCGTCGGGCACCAGTTCCGTCTCGTAGGCGTAGCCGTTCTGCCGCAGCACCTTGTAGAGGGGATGGGGCTCCCGGTAGAGCAGCAGGAGCAGCTTTTCCCCGGCGGGCAGGGCATCGAGGGCGTCCATGGTGCGCACGAAGGGCTCCGGCGGCTCCAGGAAGCGGGCATCGACGACATGGGGGGTCTTGGGATGGCTCATGCTTCGGCCAGCTCCTGTTCCAGGTGCTGCAACAGCTCCGGCAGATCGCCGGCGAGGTGCTGGTCGCACATGGGGTAGAGGACGTTCTCTTCCTTCATGTTGTGCTGCTGCATCATGATGAGCAGGGTTTCCGCCGCCCCCAGGTAGCCTTCGCCGTCGCCGGCGGCCAGGGCGTCGGCGGCTTCGTCCAGGAGGGCGCGCATCTGCAGGTGCTCCATGCGCATCATCTGGGTGGGGCCCATGGCGATGCCGGTGCGGGCTTCGAAGGCGGGAAAGAGGGTTTTCTCCTCGCAATCGAAATGGGCCAGGGTGGCGGCGCGGAAGTGCTCGAAGGCCGCCCGGGCGGCGGGAAGGTTTTTCTGGGCCACGGCCTGCTCGGCCTCGGCGAAGAGATCGTCGCAATGGCGATGATCTTCCGTCATGAAGCTGCGTATGTTGCTCATCTTATGCTCCTGCTGGGGGGATGGCGACATTGTGGGAAGGCCGCCGCCCTTCGGCATTGACCCTGGTCAAAAACGCCCGCCGTTATGCCGTGTGAAACCCCCCGCCCGCTACTTTTCCAGCACGTAGCTCCCCGGCGCATCGCCCAGGGCAGGATGGCTGCGACTGGCCGCCGGATAGGCCCCCACTTCCTTGCCGCAGCGCTCGCCCAGCCAGCGGGTCCAATCCTCCCACCAGGTGCCCGGGTGCTTCTCCGCCCGCTCGAACCACTGTTCCCAGTGCTCGTTGCGCTCCGGGTCGCCGATCCAGTAGGCCCGCTTGGGCGGCTGCACCGGCGGATTGACGATGCCCAGGATGTGGCCGGAGGTGGACAGCACGAAGCGCATGGGCGCCTTGACGTTGATGTACTTGCGGATGCGGTAGCACTGGCGCCAGGGGGCGATGTGGTCGTCTTCCGCCGTCACCGCATAGACCGGCTGGGTGACGCGATTGAGGTCGATGGCCTCGCCGGCCACCGTCAGCCTGCCGCGCTTGATGAGGTTGTTGGCCAGGTAGAGCTCGCGCAGGTACCAGGCGTGCATGGCCTGGGGCATGCGCGTGGTGTCCATGTTCCAGAACAGCACGTCGAAGGGCGGCAGCGGTTCGCCCAGGAGGTAGCTATGGACCCAGTATTGCCAGATGAGGGGGTTGGAGCGCAGCAGGCGGAAGGAGGAGGCCATCTCGTTGCCGTCCAGATAGCCCTTCTTGGCCATGGAGTCTTCCAGGGCCCCGACGCAGGCGTCGTCGATGAAGACGTCGATGTCGCCGGGATGGGAGAAATCGGTGAGGGTGGTGAACAGGGTCCAGTGGGCCACCGGCACCTTGCCCTCGCCGTAATGGCGGTTGGCCCAAGCCATGTAGGTGGCCACCAGGGTGCCGCCGATGCAGTAGCCCGCCAGGTGGACCTGGGGCACCTTGCAGAAGTCGGCAGCCACCTTCACCGCCTGGTCGACGCCTTCCAGCAGGTAGTCGTCGAAGCGCACGCCGGCCATGTCCGCCGTGGGGTTCTTCCAACTGGTGATGAAGACCGAGAAGCCCTGGTCCACCAGGTACTTGACCAGGCTCTTTTTGCTGGTCAGGTCGAGGATGTAGAACTTGTTGATCCACGGCGTAGTGATGACGATGGGCGTCGCCCGCACCTTGTCGGTGGTGGGCGCGTAGTGGATCAGCTCCAGCAGGCGGTTGCGGAAAACCACCTTGCCCGGGGTGGTGGCGAGGTCCTTGCCCACGGCGAAGGCGTCCGGTTCCACCATCTGGATGTTGCGGGCCTGCACGTCGCGCAGGAAGTTGCGCATCCCCTGGGCCAGGCTCTCGCCTTTGGTCTCGACGGCGCGGCGCATGGCCACCGGATTGAGCCAGAACAGGTTGGTGGGGGCCACGGCGTTGAGCCAGTTGCGGAACCAGAAGGCGGCCCGCCGGCGCTCCTTGTCGGAAAGGCCGGGGGTCTCGAAGTACATGTCCTCCAGGCGGTGGGTGAAGGCCAGATACCACTCCTTGACGATGTTCCAGGTGGCCTCGTCCTTCCACACCGGGTCGGCGAAACGGGCATCGTCGGCGTGGGGCTCGATGACGTCCTCGGAGGGCAGGCCCATGGCCCGGCGCCACACGTGGGACTGGAGGGCGATGAGGTCGCCGGAGAGGGCGTGGATGGCCCGCCCCAGCTCCTGGGGATGCATCATCCAGGCCATCTGGGCGTTGAGGAGCGAAGTGGTGACGCCGAAGGGATCGACGGCCTTGGCGAGGGCGTCGCCCACCGCTTCCAGGGGGCTGTCGCCGTTGAGATGGATGCTCTTGTGGCTGGTGGAGGTGGAGGCGGTGCCGGACATGGTGAGGCTCCTCGGAACGGGTGATTTTGTTATATCACAAGGTCACGAACTCGTTTGGGGCCGCCGCTCTAACCTGCGGCCAGCCGAGGCGGTCCTGGACGGCCGCCACCAGGGCGGCGGCGGACCCCGCCTCGCCGTGCACCACGTAGGTCCGGGGCGGGCGGCGGAAGTGCCCCAGCCAGGCGAGCAGGGCCTGCTGGTCGGCGTGGGCGGAAAGGCCGCCGACGGTGTGGATGGCCGCCCGCACCGGCACCGGGTCGCCGAAGATATGGACCAGCCGGGCGCCGTCCACCAGCCGGCGCCCTAGGGTGCCGGCGGCCTGGAAGCCGGTGATGAGGATGGTGCATTCGGAGCGCGGCAGGTTCTCGCGCAGGTGGTACTTGATGCGCCCCGCCTCGCACATGCCGCTGGCGGAAATGATCACCGCCCCGTGGCGGACGTCGTTGAGGGCCTTGGACGCCTCCACGTCGGCGACGAACTCGATGTGCATCTTTTGGGGATGGGCAGCCAGCCAGTCGATGAGATCCCGCGTCTCGGCGTCGAGCAGGTTGCGGTGGTTCAAGGTGATGCGGGTGGCGGCGTCGGCCATGGGGGAATCCACATAGACCTTGAGGGGGGCGAGGCGACCCCGCCGCACCAGGTCGGCCAGGACGTAGATGATTTCCTGGGTGCGGCCGACGGCGAAGGCAGGAATGACCAGGTTGCCGCCGGCGGCCCGGGTACGGGAGAAGGCGGCGACGATTTCCTCCTCCGTTTCCGGCAGGGGCCGGTGCAGGCGGTCGCCGTAGGTGGATTCGACGAGCAGCACGTCGGCTTCGCCGATGGGCTCGGGGTCGCGCAGGACGGGCCGGTCGGGCATGCCGAGATCGCCGGAGAAAACCAGCTTGCGGCCACCGCCCCCGGCTTCCAGCCAGACTTCCAGGCAGGCCGAGCCGAGGATGTGGCCGGCGTCGTTGAAGCGGCAACGCACCCCGGCCGCCGGCTCGAAGGTCTCGCCATAAGCGGCGGGCTTGAGGAGACGCAGGCACGACTGGGCCTGGGCCACGGTGTAGAGGGGCGGGCGCACCCCCGCCGCCTCCTTGCCGCGCCGATGCTTGTGGCGCAACTGCCACTCCGCCTCTTTCTCCTGGATATGGGCGCTGTCGGGCAGCAGCACTTCCAGCAGGTCGATGGTGGCCGCCGTGGCATAGATGGGGCCGCGAAAGCCAAGCATGGCCAGGCGCGGCAGGAGGCCCGAGTGGTCGATGTGGGCGTGGGTGAGGAGGATGAAATCGATCTCCCGCACGTCGAATTGGAAATTGAGGGCCCGGAGGTTCTTGCGGTAGGCCTCCGGCCCGCCCTGGAACATGCCGCAGTCCACGAGGAAGCGGCAGCGCCCCGTCTCCACCAGGTAGCAGGAACCTGTTACTTCGCCCGCCGCGCCGAGAAAGCCCAGACGCATGTTTGATTTCCTCCTTGCTTGGCGTAGCATCCCTCTTTGAGAAGCCCGATGCAAGCGGGGCTGGACATCGTCAGTCCGGCAAGCCGATACCCCGCTCCGTTCGCGCCGAGCCTGTCGCAGCCAGTGGTGCACCGCCCTTCGACAGGCTCGGGGTGAACGGGGTCAAGCGCGGTGTTGGATTGCCGGGCAAATACAACGGCATCAGCGGAGGCAAGTTCATGTTCAAGCACATTCTCCTTCCCACCGACGGCTCCGATCTATCCCGCCAGACCGCACAGAAGGCGGTCGCCTTCGCCAAGGAGGCGGGGGCCAAGATCACCGCCTTCTTTGCCAAGCCCGAATATCCCGTCGCCTACTTCGGCGAGGGCGCCCTGATCGACCCCACCACCCCGGAAAAATTCGCCGAAATGGCCGAACAGCAGGCCACCGAATACCTGGGGGAAATCCGGCAGCTGTGCGCCGACACCGGCGTCGAGTGCGACACCGTCTCCGCCACCAGCGACGTGCCCTACGAAGCCATCATCGAAGCCGCCGAGAAGGCGGGCTGCGACCTCATCTTCATGGCCTCCCATGGGCGGCGGGGAATCAGCGGCTTCCTGCTGGGCAGCGAGACCAACAAGGTCCTCACCCACTCCCGGGTGCCGGTGCTGGTCTATCGCTGAGGGTCGCCGGCGGGGCGGACGACGGCCAGTACCGCCCCGCTGTCCCGGTCGATGAAGCGGATCTCGTCGAGAACCGCCACCAGGTAGCGCTTCTTCAGGGTGAAATCCACCGGCCGGCCGTAGGTGGCCTTCCAGAAGGTGGTGCTCTCGCTCAGGCAGGGTTCCACCAGGTGCGCCACCGCCCGCAGGCCGACATGGGCCGGTCGGGCGGCGGTGCGGGCAGCAAAGCCGGCGTCGTCATCGTTGCTGCGCGGATAGAAGTCGTAGAGGTTGTCGAAGGCCAGGAAGTAGTCGTAGCGCCAGCTTACCGCCATGTGCTGGGGGGTGCCGATCTTGTCCTCGCCTTCGTAGCCTCCCTTCTCCACCATCACGCTCTGCAGGGGCAGGAACTTGAAGCGGTAGTAGTCCTCCGCCGCCGGGTCCGCCCTCGGGCGCCAGCTCCAGCCCTCGGCCACGTTGTTGAAGGCCATGGGGTAACGCAGGGCCAGGCCCTCGCCGTCGGCCTCCGCCTGCAGCGCCGGCAGGGATTCGGGATCGACATCCACCTCGATGCGCTCGCCCGCCGGCAGCCGGCCGGCGGCCACCACCGCGGCCAGGCGCTCGTACTGGGCGGCAGCGGGTTCCGCCGCCCGGGCAGGAAAGAAAAAGGCGGCAGTCAGGGCCGCCGCCAAAGTATGTCTGAGGAAAGACATGATCAAGTCACACTCGCTATGCCCAACGGGAGCCGGGCATGGGACGAATGATCGCGGACGCCGCCCCCGGTGCCCATGATGCATATCAACAATTTTCAAGGGCGGCGCAATAGTTGACTTCTTTCATTGGAATAAATAGATTGAAGCCTGTCCCAAGGGGGAGTAGCTCTTAAGCCGCAGCGTCGTCACCACGGGCAGGCCCGCCTGCCCCGGCGCTCCGGGTGGCCGTCGCCAGACGCCCACGAGCAAGACCTTTGCCGCGATGGCAAAGGTTCCGTTTTCAGTCGCATCCATGCCATTGCCGGACAAGGTCCGTGCCCGGCGCTCCCGCGCCGCCACATCGTGCAATGCAACTGAAATGGAGTTCAACCTATGGCAACCATCGGTACCCCCGGGATGTGGGCAACCTTCTTCGCCATCGTCCTCGTCATGCTGGCCATCGACCTCTTCGTGGTCGGCGGCGGCAAGGAGCATCGCGTCACCGTCAGGGAGGCGGCCACCTGGTCCGTCGTCTGGGTGGCGGTGTCGCTCGCCTTCGCCGGCCTCCTCTGGTGGCACCTGGACGGTAGCCTCGGGCGTGAAATGGCCAATCAGAAGGCCCTGGAATACCTCACCGGCTACCTCATCGAGAAGTCGCTGGCCGTAGACAACGTCTTCGTCTGGCTCATGCTCTTCGGCTTCTTCGCCATCCCCGCCGAGTTGCAGAAGCGGGTGCTGGTGCTGGGCGTGCTGGGCGCCATCGTCCTGCGTACGGTGATGATCTTCGCCGGCGTCTGGCTCATCGCCCAGTTCCACTGGCTGCTCTACGTCTTCGGCGCCTTCCTGCTGATCACCGGCGTCAAGATGTGGTGGTTCGCCGAGGAGACGCCCGATCTGGCCAAGAACCCGCTGGTCATCTGGCTGCGGGGCCACATGAAGATCACCGACGCCCTGGAGGGCGAGCGCTTCTTCGTCCGCCGCCGGGAAGGTGGCCGCTGGGTGCGCTACGTCACGCCGCTGTTCCTCACCCTGGTGCTGGTGGAGCTTTCCGACGTGATCTTCGCGGTGGATTCCATCCCGGCCATCTTCGCCATCACCACCGACCCCTTCATCGTGCTCACCTCCAACATCTTCGCCATCCTCGGCCTGCGTGCCATGTACTTCCTCCTGGCCGACATGGCGGACCGCTTCTCGCTGCTCAAGTACGGGCTGGCGCTGGTGCTGGTATTCATCGGCGGCAAGATGCTGCTCATGGATCTCTACCCGATACCGGTGCCGGTCTCCCTGGGCGTGGTGGCCGCCATCATCGGCACCTCGGTGGCTCTCTCCCTGCGGCGCGACGGCCGCCGCGCCCACGCCGCGGACAGCCGCTAAGCCAACGGCCCGGCCGTCACCGGCGGCAGGCCGCCTGGCAGGCGTCGTAAGCCTCCTGGCACCCGGCCCCGGCGCCGCGGCCGGGGCAGCGGTACAGGCGGTCGCCGCAGTGGCGCACGCAGGCATCCCACTCCCGCTGCCGGTCGGTGGCCGGCTTTGGTTCCGGCAGAATCAGCCCGGCGCCCCGGGGGCAAGCCCCGAAATCGAAGCTGCGGCGTGGCCCCGGCAACTGCGCCCAGGTCTCGTCGGCAAAGACCAGCTCGGCCTGCAGCCGCGCCAGCGCATCGCCGCCCTCCCCCAGCAAGCCGCCCGCGCGGAGCATCTCCGCCGCGGCGCAATCCGCCGCCCGCACCGCCCCGGGGCGGTTGCCCACGGAAAGCCGGGCGCAGGCCTGGGCGTAGAAGAACTGGCGCACCGTGGCGGAAAGATCCGGCAGCAGATCCGGGTTGTAGCGCATCACCGTCTGCCCGTCCTTCTTGCCGACCTTCACCAGCACCTTGAGAGCCGGGTCCGCCTCGCCGGCAATGGCCCGCCCGGCGGCGTCCGTGCAGGTATCCAGATCCACCGCCTCGGCCCGGGCCAGACCCGCCGCCAGACCCAACACCAGGGCCAACACCCCCAGCCATCCCCCGTTCATCAACGTTCCCCCGTGATCGTTTTGTCGCCTTGGTGGCGATGACGGAATGGTAAGGCAAAATTGGTCTGGGAGATGTATCTGGCGGTGCATGTGACTGATTGTTGGCCTTATGTGGAATTCAACACAAGGCCGAGCTGCCGCCTCAACCCCCCTCAAGCGCCGATCAGTTGGACAACCTCACTCCACATCGAAGGGTCGGGCCGCGCGATCAGCTTTTGAAGCAGCCCCCAAGCCTCATCCGCATACCTGGCAGCCGCCTCTCCCACCCCCTCCCCCAGCTCGAACCGCTCCCCCCGCACGCAGAGGACGAAGCATTCGGGCGCCGCCCCCGGGCAGGTTTGGTGGAAGACCCGCAGCACGGCGCCGGGTTCGAGGGCGTGGGTGCTGGGGCCGAGGTCGGGGGCGGGTTGCAGGCGGGTGAAGGTGTAGGGGGCGGGGGTGCCGGTGCCGGCGTCGATGAAAAGGGCGAGACGGCGGCCTTCCAGGTCGAGGGCGTGCTCGATGTTGAGCTGGAAGTCTTCGATCAATTCGACCTCGTCTGCCCTGCCCTGCTCCGCTAGCCACGCCTCCAGTCGGGCCAGGAGGTGGGGGCCAAGGGCGTCGTCGCCGCGGCTGGGGTTACCGATGGCGAAGACGACTGGGGGCTTCATATTCCTATGGCCCGTTCGCCCTGAGCCTGTCGAAGGGCGGTGCATCCCGGGCTTCGACAGGCTCAGCCCGAACGGAGGTAGGCGGTGTTGATGGCTGGTCCGATGCCCGGCTCAGGCTGTGGACCAGGGAGCCATCGGGATCGACCAGTTCCACCTCCAGAGGCATCTTGCCCAGGGCGTGGGTGGCGCAGGAGAGGCAGGGGTCGAAGGCGCGGATGGCGACTTCGATGTGGTTGAGGAGCCCCTCGGTGACCTCGCGGCCGTGCAGGTAGCGGCGGGCGACATGCCGTACCGCTTCGTTCATGGCCTGGTTGTTGTTGGTGGTGGAGACGATGAGGTTGGCCATGGTGACGACGTCGTTCTCGTCCACCCGGTAGTGGTGGAAAAGCGTGCCGCGGGGGGCCTCGATGACGCCGACGCCTTCGGTCTGGCGTTCGCCCCGGGTCATGAGATCGCTGCCCAGGATGTCGTCGTCGTGGAGCAGTTCCTTGATCTCTTCGGCAGCGTGGAGCATTTCGATCATGCGCGTCCAGTGGTAGGCGAGCGGCGCGTGCATGGGGGTGCCGCCGGCGTAGTCGACGAATTCGCGGCGTTCGTGTTCGGCGAAGGGAGTGGGGATCTGGTCGCAGTTCTGCACCCGGGCCAGCGGCCCCACCTTGTACCAACCGTTTTCCTTGCCGATCGCCCGCAGGAAGGGGAACTTCATGTAGCTCCAGGGCTTCACTTCCTCTTCGATGTATTTGTCGTACTGCTGGTAGTCGACGTCGTCGAAGATGATCCTGCCGTTGTCGTCCCGGGCCCGCAGGGCGCCGTGGTAGAAGTCCAGGTCGCCGCCGGTGCCGACCAGGGACATGAAGTTGGAGCGGAAGATGCCGAAGCTGTTGTAGAGCCCCGGGTCCTGCATGTGCACCTTCTGGATGAGGTGCACCGCTTCCCGCGACCAGGCGATGATCTGGTAGACCTCCTTGAGGAGCCCGTCCCGCTCGGCCACGGTCAGCGACTTGTTCACCCCGCCGGGGACGGAGCCGGTGCCGTGGATGCGCTTGCCGGCGGTGACGCGGATGATCTCCTGGCCGAACTTCCGCAGAAGCACGCCGCGCTTGGCGATTTCCGGGTGTTCCTGGGCGACGCCGACGATGTTGCGGCGGGTGACGTCGGAATCGAAGCCGAAGAGCAGGTCCGGCGAGCACAGGTGGAAGAAGTGCAGGGCGTGGGACTGCAGCATCTGGCCGTAGTGCATGAGGCGGCGCACCTTCTCGGCGGTGGGGGTGAGCTTCCTGGCGCCGACGATGACGTCCATGGCCTTGGAGGCGGCGATGTGGTGGGACACCGGGCAGATGCCGCAGAGCCGCTGGACCATCACCGGCACTTCCCAGTAGGGGCGGCCCTGGATGAATTTCTCGAAACCGCGGAATTCGACGATGTGCAGGCGCACCTGGTGCACCTTGTTCTGGTCGTCGAGGAGCAGGGTCACCTTGCCGTGGCCTTCCACCCGGGAAACGGGGTCGATGGCGACGCGGCGGAGTTTTTCGGGGTGTTGGGCGGTTTCCAGTTGGTAGGTCATGGGGCCACCTTTTTCAGTCGAAGTGCATGAGGCCGTGCCCCAGTTGCGGCTCGCGGCCGGCCAGGAGGTCGGTGAGCACCTTCCAGATGGCGTCGCCGGAAGGCGGACAGCCGGGGATGAAGTAGTCGATCTTCACCACCTCGTGGATGGGGTGCACCTTGTTGAGCGGCAGGGGCAGTTCCGGGTCGTTGGGGATGAGGCCGTTGGAAAGGCCGGGGCTGGTGTGATAGACCTCTTCCAGGATGGTGGGCAGGGGCAAGTGGTTGCGCTGGGCGGGCAGGCCGCCGTTGATGGCGCAGGCGCCCATGGCGATGAGGATGCGGCAGTTTTTGCGGAATTCCCGCAGGACGTGGACGTTCTCGGCGTTGCACAGGCCGCCTTCGATGATGCCGATGTCGGTGCCCTCCCCCACTTCCTTGATGTCGGTCAGCGGCGAGCGGTCGAACTCGATGTGGTCGAGGAGGGTGAACAGCCGCTCGTCGATGTCGAGGAAGGACATGTGGCAGCCGAAGCAGCCGGCCAGGGAAGTGGTGGCGACGCGAAGCTTCTTTTTTACGGGGGCGTCCATGTCAGTTCTCCTCCTTGACCAGGACTTCACCGATGGGCGCCTTGTCGAAGGTACGCTCGCCGATGGGCACGGCAAAGCCGCGGCGCTTCCTGAGGATCACCCCCACCGGGCAGACGCTCACCGCCTTGTCGGTCATGGCGATGTCGGTATCCGCCAGGCGGCCGGACTTGGCGTTGACGATGAGGTGGGTCTTGATGCCACGCCCGGAGAGGGCGAAGACGTTCTTGCCGTCCACGTCCCGGCTGGCCCGCACGCACAGGGAGCAGAGGATGCAGCGGTTGAAATCGAGCAGCAGTTCGGGGTGGGAGGCATCCACCGGCCGGTTGGGGAAGAAGTGGTCGAAATGGGGCGACATCATGCCCAGGTGATAGGCGGTGGCCTGCAGCTTGCAGTCGCCGCTCTTTTCGCAGGAGGGGCAGAAGTGGTTGCCTTCGACGAAGAGCATCTGGGTGAGCGCCCGGCGCTCGGCATTGAGTTCGTCGGTGTTGCTCTCCACCCGCATGCCGGCGGCGGCGCGCATGGTGCAGGAGGCGGTCTGGCGGCCGTTGACCTTGACGGTGCACAGCTTGCAGGAGCCGTGGGGCTTGAAATCCGGGTGGTAGCAGAGGTGGGGGATGAAGACCCCGGCCTGGCTGGCGGCCTGGAGGATGGTCTGGCCGTCCTCGAAGGGAATGGTCTTGTCGTCCAGGGTGAAGGTCTGGCTCATGATGTCTTTTCCTCGCCGAATTCTTCGGGAACGATGTGGGCGCCTGGGTCGTCGCGGCCAGTCATCTGGCGGGCGGCGGCCAGGGCCCGGTCGAGGTCGAAGGCCGGGGTGAAGTCGCGGTGCTCCAGGCGCCGGTCGTAGGCCGGACGGAAGCGGGCGATGGTGTCCAGCACCGGGTTGCAGGCGGTGTGGCCGAGGCCGCAGTGGCTCATGGACTGGAGCAACTGGTTGAGGCGCTCGATCTCGGCGAAGTCGTAGGGGGAGCCGTGGCCGTTGTGGAGCTTGTCCATGAGGTTCTTCAAGAGCGAGGTGCCGACCCGGCAGGGGGTGCAGAAGCCGCAGCTCTCGTGCTGGAAGAAATGCACGAAGTTGCGGGCCACCTCGAACATGTCCCGGCTCCGGTCGAAGACCATGAAGGCGCCGGCGGTGGGGATGTCCTCGAAGCCGATCTTGCGGTCGAACTCGTCGGGCCCCAGGCAGACGCCGGAGGGGCCGCTCACCTGCACCGCCTGCACGTCCGTGGCGCCGCAGTCTTCCAGCACCTGGCGGACGCTGACGCCGAAGGGGTATTCGTAAAGCCCGGGCCGGGGACAATCGCCGGAGACGGAAAGGACCTTGGTGCCCGCCGACTGTCTGGTACCGATGCCGGCGTACCAGTCGCCGCCGTTGAGGGCAATCAGCGCTGCGGCGGCGAAGGTCTCGACGTTATTGACGATGGTGGGCTGGTCCAGGTAGCCGTTGGTGACGGGGAAAGGCGGCCGGTTGCGGGGAGTGCCCCGCTTGCCTTCCAGGGATTCGATGAGGGCCGATTCCTCGCCGCAGACGTAGGCGCCGGCGCCGAGGTGGATGTCGATATCGAAATCGGCGCCGGGGATGCCGAGGATGTCGGTGCCCAGGAGTTTCTGCTCCCGGCGGCGCTGCAGCACGGCGTTGAGGTGGTCGAGGAGGTAGCGGTACTCGCCCCGCAGGTAGAGGAAGCCCCGGCGGGCGCCGACGGTGTAGGCGGCCACGGTCATGCCCTCGAAGACGAGGTCGGCGTGGGCGGTGAGGAGAACGCGGTCCTTGAAGGTGCCGGGCTCGCCCTCGTCGGCATTGCAGACGACGAAGCGCTGCTGGCCGGGCTTCAGGGGGGCGTTGCGGCAGGCTTCCCACTTGAGGCCGGTGGTGAAGCCGGCGCCGCCCCGGCCCCGCAGGTTGGAGCGCTTGATCTCGTCGAGCATGGCGGCCGGACCGCCCAGGCCGGAGGGCAGGCCTTCCCGCCAGGAGCGCATGTTGGTGGCGTGCACGCCCTCGCTGGGCGCCCGGGCGCGGGCGGCGCGCAGGGCGTCCCCGGGGGCCATGGCGCAGCCGAGGAGGAGGTCGGCCCGGCGCACGTTGTCTTCCACCGTGAAGAATTCCGCCGGCCACTCGGCCAGGGGCACGGTTTCACGCACCAGATCGGCGATCCGGTCAATGCGTTCCTCGCTCAGCCGGGTGACGGCGAGGTTATTCACCAGCAGGGCCGGGCCCTGGTCGCACATGCCGGTGCAGGAAGTCTTGTCCACGCTCACCAGGCCGTCTTCGGAAACCTTCCCGGGCTCCACCCAGAGGGCGGCGCAGAGGCGCTCCATGAGGGCCATGTTGCCGCCCATGCGGTCGGTGATGTTGTCGGAGAAGAGAATGCGGTAGCGGCCCCGGGGCTGCAGGTAGAAGAAGGCGTAGAAGCCGGCGACCCCTTCGATCTTGGTGCGGGGCACATTGAGGACCGCCTGCAGGCGGTCGATCGCTTCCGGCGGCAGCCAGTCGCAGGCCTCCTGGATTTCCCGCAGGATCTGCACCATGCAGGTGGGGTCGCGCCGGTAGCGGGCGGCCACGCGGTCGACGATGCCGGCGATCGCTTCCGGGTGGGATGCGTTCATGGCCACTTGGATGCCCTCCGTGATCACTCAACGGGCATAGCCTAGCACCCTTGCGTTACGACTTGTTGCGCTCGGTCAACCGGCCGCGGGATGGGGCATTCGGTCCGCGGACTAGAACGGGCGCGGCGCCAGCCGGCGTTCCCGGGCGGCCGCCGGCGGCGGCACCTCGATCTCCAGGCCCGGATGCGCCTGCTGCAGGCGGTCGATGACCCACTGGTTGGCTTCGCCGGTGTATTCCCGCGCCGCCAGCGGTGCGCCGGTGCAGGCCTCGGCGAAGAGGGCCACCGCCGCCGAGCGGCTGACGCCGTATTCGCAATGGACCAGCAGGGATAGCACCTCCGGGGCCCCATGCAGGCGCCCGACGAACTCGACCACCCGCCGGGCCAGGGGCAGGTCGAAGAGGCCCGGCAGCGCCGGCATGTATTCGTCGGCGGGGACGGCGTCAAAGAAGGCCAGGCGCAGGACGTGCAGGAAAAGCGGATCGAGCCGGGCCGGCGGCGCCCCCGGGTCGGTGATGGAAATGACCGCCATGGCCGGATCACCCTTGAGGGATTCGGCGTGCTCGCGGGAGGTGAAGTGGATCTGGGCGATGGTCACGGCCTTATTCCATGAACACGGGGTCGGAGAAGACGAGGGTGCCGTCCTTGCGCATCATCAGGTTGTCGGCCTTGATGAGGTCGGGCAGGGCGCCGTATTCGCCGGCGAAGGCTTCCAGGGCCTGGAGGGATTCGCGCACCGTTTCGGTCCAGCCCATGGGGGTGACCACCAGATGGTGCAGGGCAATGCGCCCCATATCCTGGGCCAGGTTGCGCCACATGAGGCAGGCGTCGAAGTAGGCGGTGGAAATCTTGGTGGCTGCATCCGCCGCCTGGCCGCTGCCGGGCAGCGGGTAGAGGCGCTCCACCTCGACGATGTGGAAGGGGAAGCCCCGGCTCGAGCGGCCGACGGTGCCGTGGTCCGCATAGACCACGGGGAAATGGGTGCCGGCGGGACGGTCCGGCGCCGTGTAGTAGGCGTAGTCGGTGGGGGACGAGAGGAGCTTGTAGACCCGCTCCTGGCCGTCCACCTCGCCGGCTTCCAGGACGATGGTGTTCTCCCCGCGCCCGATCTCCTGCCTCCCCCGCAGGAGGGGGTGGTCGGGGACCGGGTCGGGGATGATCGAGCCTTGGGCGATGGTCACGGGCCGCCCTCCGGGGGGAACGGAAAGCCCGAGGATACCGCGCTCAGGCGACGATGTGGGCGCCGGCGTCCACGTAGATGGTCTGCCCGGTCATGCCTGAGGAGCCCGGGGTGCACAGGAAGGCCGTGAGGGCGCCGACTTCCTCGATGGTGACGGTGCGGCCCAGGGGCGCCTTGACGGCGTCGGCTTCCAGGAGCTGGTTGAAGTTGGCGATGCCGGAGGCGGCCCGGGTCATGATGGGGCCGGGGGAGACGGCGAAGACGCGGATGCCCTTGGGCCCCAGGTCGTAGGCCATGTAGCGGACGGCGGATTCCAGCGCCGCCTTGATGATGCCCATGACGCCATAGTTGCGCACCACCCGCTCGGCGCCCAGGTAGGACATGGTGATGAGGGAGCCGCCGTGGGCCATGAGGGGTTCCAGGGCCTTGGCCATGCGCAGGAAGCTGTGGCAGGAGACGTTCATGGCGGCGTCGAAGCCTGCTTCCGAGGTATCGATGACCCGGCCGTGGAGGTCGTCGGCGTTGCAGAAGGCCATGGAATGGATGGCGAAGTCGATTTCGCCGAATTCGGCGCCGCATTTCTCGATGACGCCTTCCAGGCTTCCCGGTTGTGAGACGTCCAGTTTCTCGAAGACGCGAGCGCCCAGGGCCTCGGCCAGGGGGCGGGTGTAGTTGGCGGTCTTGTCGTTCTGGTAGGTGAGGGCGATTTCGGCGCCCAGCTCCCGCACCGCCTTGGCCACGGCGTAGGCGATGGACTTGTCGTTGGCGATGCCGGTGATGAGGCCTTTCTTGCCGGCCAGGGGAAGCGGCAGAGTGCCGGTTTGCGCGGGTGTCGCGGTCATGCTGAAACTCCTTGTTGTTGGGTTGGGTCGCCGGCGGCGCGGCGGCCTTGCTGCGGATGCACATTCCATGCCCGGGCCGAGATTATCCTATGAGCGATGTTTCCGCTTGAAGTCGGCGAAGACGGCGGCCACGCTGGCACATTGTTTGCTGCATCGCAGCATACTATACTCTTCGCTGGCGGGAAGAAACGCACCCGCCAGTCAATCATCGGGAGAAGGCCATGAGCCAAGACAGCACGCAGCAGCGATACCTGGTCAATAAAACC